>NZ_VOSS01000118.1 GCF_007997035.1 Ralstonia sp. TCR112
TCCCGGCAGGGAACGAAAGGAGGGTGGACCACCAACGCAAAAACCAAAACCCAAACCAAATATCAACACTCCACAATATTCACCGCCAACCCCCCCCGCGCCGTCTCCTTGTACTTCGTCTTCATATCCGCCCCCGTCTCGCGCATCGTCTTGATCACGGAGTCGAGGGAAACATAATGCGTGCCATCCCCCCGCAACGCCATGCGCGCCGCATTCACCGCCTTCACCGACGCCATCGCATTGCGCTCGATACACGGAATCTGCACCAGCCCGCCGACGGGGTCGCACGTGAGCCCCAGGTTGTGCTCCATGCCGATCTCCGCCGCGTTTTCGACCTGCGCAGGCGTGCCGCCAAGCACCGCTGCCAGCGCACCCGCGGCCATCGAGCACGCCACGCCGACTTCCCCCTGGCAGCCGACTTCCGCGCCTGAGATCGACGCGTTCATCTTGTAAAGCATGCCGATTGCGCCGGCGGTGAGCAGGAAATCCACAATGCCGTCGTCGTTCGCGCCGGGCACGAAGCGGTCGTAGTAATGCATCACGGCCGGGATGATGCCGGCTGCGCCATTGGTCGGCGCCGTGACGACGCGCCCGCCCGCGGCGTTCTCTTCGTTCACGGCAATCGCATACAGGTTCACCCAGTCGATGACCGACAGCGGGTCGGACAGCGTACGTTCGGCCTGCACCGTGAGTCGTGAATACAACTCGGCAGCACGGCGACGCACGTGGAACGGGCCCGGCAGTTCGCCCTCGGTGCGGCAGCCGCGCGCCACGCACGCCTGCATCACGTGCCAGATGTTGAGCAAGCCGGCGCGCACTTCGGCTTCGGTGCGCCACGTCAATTCGTTTTCGAGCATCAGGCGGGCGATGGACTTGCCCGTCGATTCGCACATCGCCAGCAATTCCTTGCCGCTGCGGAACGGATGCGGCAACTGGTCGTGCGCGGCCAGCACTTGCGTATTCGGCGCACCGGCCGTGACGACAAAGCCGCCGCCCACCGACAGGTAGCGCGCCTCGCGCAGCCGCTCGCCGGCCGCATCGAAGGCATGGAACTTCATGCCGTTCGGGTGCTCGGCCATCGCCTCGCGGCGATAGAAGGCGATGTGCTCCTTCTCGGTGAAGCGCACCGGGTGGCGGCCCAGCAGCGACAGCGACTGCGAGGCGCGCAGCGCCGCCAGCTTGTCTTCGATGGTGTCGGGGTCGATGGTGTCCGGCGCCTCGCCCATCAGCCCGAGGATGACGCCGCGATCGGTGCCGTGGCCCTTGCCGGTGGCGCCGAGCGAGCCATACAGCTCGACGCGCACGCTGGCAACTTGCGGCATCAGGCCGTCGGTTTCGAGGCCGGAGGCGAACATCAGCGCGGCGCGCATCGGCCCGACGGTGTGCGAGCTGGACGGGCCGATGCCGATCTTGAAGAGGTCGAAAACAGAAACAGCCATGGGGTAAGGCTCCGGGGGCGGCGTTTTGCAAAAGGGGCGAGTCGGCTTGTGGCCGCCCGCACTCGGGTTGTTCAGATGCAAACGGCCGCCCCGTGGTGCGAGGCGGCCGCCTGAGGGGCGGCGCGATGGCAATCGCGCTGGGTCGCCGGCTTCAGTCTTGCGCGTACTCGCTCATCGGCACGCAGGCGCAGAACAGGTTGCGGTCGCCGTAGACGTTGTCGGCGCGGCCAACCGGCGGCCAGTACTTGCGTGCGCGCAGCGATGCCACCGGATAGGCGGCCTGCTCACGCGTGTACTTGTGCGACCAGTCATCGGCCATCACCACGGCTGCGGTGTGCGGCGCATGCTTGAGCGGGTTGTCTTCGCGGTCGAATTCGCCCGAGATCACCTTGTCGACTTCGCCGCGGATGGCGATCATCGCGTCGATGAAACGGTCGAGTTCCACCTTCGGCTCGCTTTCGGTCGGCTCGATCATCAGCGTGCCCGGCACCGGGAAGCTCATCGTCGGTGCGTGGAAGCCGAAGTCCATCAGCCGCTTGGCGATGTCTTCGTTGCTGATGCCCGATTCCTTCTGCAGCGGACGGATGTCGAGAATGCACTCGTGGGCCACCAGGCCGTGCGCGCCCGTGTACAGCACCGGGTAGTACGGCGCGAGACGCTTGGCCACGTAGTTGGCCGACAGGATGGCCGTCTCGGTGGCGGCGGTCAGGCCCGCGGCGCCCATCATCGCGATGTACATCCACGAGATCGGCAGGATCGACGCCGAGCCGAACGCCGACGCCGACACGTTACCGATGTTTTTGCTCGCGTCTTCACCGGAAGCCGCGCGCCCCGGGAGGAACGGCGCGAGGTGCGCACCCACGGCCACCGGACCAACGCCCGGGCCGCCGCCGCCGTGCGGAATGCAGAACGTCTTGTGCAGGTTCAGGTGCGAGACGTCGCCGCCGAAGTGGCCCGGCGCGGCGGTGCCGACCATGGCGTTCATGTTGGCGCCGTCCACGTACACCTGGCCGCCGTGGCTGTGCACGATTTCGCAGACGCGCTTCACGCCTTCCTCGAACACGCCGTGCGTGGACGGGTAGGTGATCATGATCGCCGCGAGGTTCTTGCTGTGTTCGGCCGCCTTCTTCTCCAGGTCGGCCAGATCGACGTTGCCGCGCTCATCGCAGGCCACGACGACCACCTGCATGCCGGCCATCTGCGCCGATGCGGGGTTCGTACCGTGCGCCGACGACGGGATCAGGCACACGTTGCGGTGCGCTTCGCCACGGCTGGCGTGGTAGGCGTGGATGATCAGCAGACCGGCGTATTCGCCCTGCGAGCCGGCATTCGGCTGCAGGCTCACGGCGGCGTAGCCGGTGGCGGCGCACAGCATCTGCTCGAGCTGGTCGATCATCTCGCGGTAGCCGACAGTCTGGTCGGCGGGCGCGAACGGGTGGATGTTCGAAAACTCGGGCCACGTCACCGGCAGCATTTCTGCGGTGGCGTTGAGCTTCATCGTGCACGAGCCCAGCGGGATCATCGTGCGGTCGAGCGCGAGATCCTTGTCGGCGAGACTGCGCAGGTAGCGCAGCATTTCGTGCTCGGAGTGGTGCGCGTTGAACACCGGGTGCGTCAGGTACGCGCTCTGGCGGATGAGCGAGGCCGGATACGCATCGGCGACGCCCGCTTCGGTCTGGTCGAAGTCCGGCGCGCTCGCGTGGGCGGCATGCGCGAAGACTTCCCACAGCGCCACGACATCGGCGCGCGTGACGGTCTCGTCCAGCGAGATGCCCAGTCGCGCGTCGTCGATCTGGCGCAGGTTGATGCCGCGCGCCTGCGCAGCGATGTGCAGGTTGGCGGTGCGCGGGCCGGTGGCGACGGTCAGCGTGTCGAAGAAGGCATCGGCTTCCAGCGTGTAGCCGATCGCGCGCAGGCCGGCGGCCAGCGTGGCGGTCAGGCGGTGCACGCGCTGGGCGATGCGCTTCAGGCCTTGCGGGCCGTGGTAGACGGCGTACATCGACGCCATCACGCCCAGCAGCACCTGCGCGGTACAGATGTTCGAGGTGGCCTTCTCGCGGCGGATGTGCTGCTCGCGCGTTTGCAGCGCGAGGCGGTAGGCCGGGTTGCCTTGCGCATCGATCGTCACGCCGACCAGTCGGCCGGGCATCGAGCGCTTGAACGCATCGCGCACGGCCATGTAGCCGGCGTGCGGGCCGCCGAAACCGAACGGCACGCCAAAGCGTTGCGTGTTGCCGATCACCACGTCGGCGCCCCATTCGCCCGGCGCAGCCAGCAGCGTGAGCGCCAGCAGGTCAGCCGCGGCCACGACCAGACCGCCGGCGGCGTGCACGGCATCCGTCAGCGCTTGATACGTCGCCAGATCGCCCAGCAGCGCACCGTTGGCGCCCGGGTATTGCAGCAGCACACCGAACGCGTCGTGCTTGGCAGCGTCGGCCGCCGGCCCGGTCACCACTTGCACGCCGATCGGCTCGGCGCGGGTGCGCACGACTTCCAGCGTTTGCGGCAGCACGTCGTCGGCCACGAAGAACACGGTCGACTTCGACTTGCCGATGCGCTGCAGCAGCGTCATGGCTTCAGCCGCGGCGGTCGCTTCGTCCAGCATCGACGCATTGGCGATGTCCATCGCCGTCAGGTCGATCACCATCTGCTGGAAATTCAGCATCGCTTCCAGGCGGCCCTGCGAGATTTCCGGCTGATACGGCGTGTAGGCCGTGTACCAGGCGGGGTTCTCGAGGATGTTGCGCAGGATGACGCCCGGCGTGTGCGTGCCGTAATAGCCCTGGCCGATCAGGCTCTTGACCACGCGGTTCTGCCCCGCGATGCCGCGCAGCTTGGCGAGCGCTGCTTCTTCGGTCAGCGGCTGCGTGAATTCACCCAGCGGCATGCCGTCCTGGCGGCGGATGGCCGGCGGGATCACGGCGTCGATCAGCGCGGCGCGGCTGGTGTAGCCGAGCGTGCCGAGCATGGCGGTCTGCTCGTCGGCAGACGGGCCGATGTGGCGGTGCGCGAAGGCGTCGCGCGCCTCCAGGTCAGCCAACGTCGGGCGTTCGGCGGCAAGCGCCGAGGAAGCGGGGTGCGGAGCGTTCATGGCAAGGGCTCGAAATTCAGGCAAAGCGCCGACGTGCGGGTCAGGCACATCGGCTTGGGTGACCGGCTTAGCCGATCTTGGCTTCGTAATCAGCAGCCGACATCAGGGCGTTCACGTCGTCGGCGTTGGTCGGCTTGATCTTGAACAGCCAGGCGTCGTAGGCGCCTGCGTTCACGGATTCCGGTGCGCCGGCTGCGTCGGCGTTGTTGGCGATGATCTCGCCCGAGACGGGGGCGTAGATGTCGGAGGCAGCCTTGACCGATTCGACCACGGCAATCGCTTCGTCCTTGGCGACGGCGCGACCGGCTTCCGGCAGCTCCAGGAAGACGATGTCGCCCAGCGCGTCCTGCGCGAAGTCGGTGATGCCGATGGTCAGCGTGCCGTCGGCTTCAACGCGGATCCACTCGTCGTGTTCGGTGTACTTCAGATCGGCGGGGACGTTGCTCATGAAAGGTTTCTCCGGAAGATGGATATTGGGGAATGCAGATGCGGTGTTCAGCTGACCAGCGCCTTGCCATTGCGCACGAACGGCAGTTTAACCACAGTCGCGGTCAACTTGCGGTCGCGAATTTCGACCTGTACGTCGGTGCCGATGGCCACGTCCTTGGGCAGGCGCGCCAGTGCAATGGACAGCGACAGGCTCGGGCTGAACGTGCCGCTGGTGATCTCGCCGTCACCGGCGGCGGTGATGACTTTCTGGTGGGCGCGCAGCACGCCGCCCTTGTCGCGCAGGATCAGGCCCACGAACTGTTCGCGCTGGCCGCCCGCTAGCAGCGCGGCCTTGCCGGTGAAGTCGCGTTCGCTTTGCAGGTCGACCGTCCAGGCGAGGCCGGCGTCGAGCGGCGAAACATGCTCGTCCATGTCCTGGCCGTAGAGATTCATGCCGGCTTCCAGGCGCAGCGTGTCGCGCGCGCCCAGGCCTGCCGGGCGCACGCCGGCCTGCAGCAGGCGCTCCCAGACGCCCGCGATCTGCGAGGCGGGCACCACCAGTTCGAAACCGTCTTCACCGGTGTAGCCGGTGCGGGCCACCATGACCTCGCCTACGTTTTCCACGGTGACGAAGCCCGCATTGAACGGCTTGAGCGCATCGCCCACGGCCTGCGTGCCGGGCAGCGCGGCGTAGGTCTTGGCGCGCGCGTTCGGGCCCTGCACGGCCAGGATGCCCAGCGGCTCAGCGCCCGCATTGTTGTCGGAGCGGCGCGGCGTGATGGTCACGTCGGTGCCGGCGGCGGCGTTCTGCGCGACGATCCACTCCAGGTCGGTCGGTGCCGTGCCGGCGTTGACCACCAGGCGGAACCAGTCTTCCCGGAAGAAGTAGACGATCAGGTCGTCGATCACGCCGCCCTTGGGGTTCAGCATGCAGCTGTAGAGCGCCTTGCCGGGCGTCTGCAGCTTGTCGACGTTGTTGGCGAGCAGCCCACGCAGGAAATCGCGCACGCGCGCGCCCGTGAGGTCGACCACGCACATGTGCGAGACGTCGAAGATGCCGGCATCTTGGCGCACGGCGTGGTGCTCTTCGATCTGGGAGCCGTAGTTGACGGGCATGTCCCAGCCGCCAAAGTCGACCATGCGGGCGCCCAGCGAGCGGTGGATGGCATTGAGCGGCGTGTGTTGGAGCGTCATGGAATCTCTCGGCTGAGTGCGCCGCCGTGGCTTGGGCGCGGCGCATGGATCGGGAACCAGAAAAGCAAAAAGGCCACCCGCGCAGCCTGATCCCTCATGGTGACGCCATGAAGATCAACAAGCTGCGCAGATGGCCCCTCTGTCCTTGGTACCTGAGAGATTGCGAAGCGGTGCGCATAGCGGTGCGCGCCGTTCGTGAGCCCCTTCGGTGGGCGCCCGCAGTGGTCGTGCGGCGCCAGCTCTCCAGAGTGCGGTCGGACGCATGTCCGCCGATCCGCCCGGTCCTGGATGCCTGAGAGTTTTCGGGTGCTACCCCTTCGGCGGCGCCTTGCCATGTACGGCGGGCACGCTCTCCCGGATGGATGGGCGGAATTTACGGAAGGGGGATGGGATTGTCAATTGGGGGGGACTTGGCGGTTTCGGGTTGGGGGGAGGAGGGTTGGCTTTTTTTGTGCTGGTGGTCCATCCTCGTTTCGTTCCCTGCCGGGACCGACCTACTTTTCTTTGTCTTGCCAAAGAAAAGTAGGCAAAAGAAAGGCGCGCCCGAGATGGCGAAAAGATTCCTTGAATTTATGTCGCAGGGAGGGGAAGGGAAAAACTCGCTTCGCTCAGACAGTTTCCCTTCCTTTTTCCTCCCTGCAACAGAAATTCAAGGCGCCATCTAGGGCAGGAAAGTCAAAGGACAAAGCCACACCCTCGGGGCGCAAGCCCAAACGAAAAGGCCAACCTCGCGACGGGTTGGCCTTTTTCTTTTGACGTTGAGCCCTTGATGGCGCCTTGAATTTTCGTAAGCGGGCGGAAAAAAGGTGGGGAACTGTCTGAGCGAAGCGAGTTTTCCCCACCTCCGCCCGGTTACGCAAATTCAAGGGATGGGTCGCCATCTCGGGCGCGCCTTTCTTTTGCTTACCTTTCTTTGGCAAGACAAAAGAAAAGTGGGTCGGTCCCGGCAGGGAACGAAAGGGGGGTGGACCACCAACACAAAAAAACAAGTTGCATATCTAACCATCATCCCCTACCATCCACCTCACCATGTTCGACCACTGCCTCTACTTCAACACCACTGCCCTGGCCCGCAAGCTCGACCGCGTCTGGGCAGACGCCTTTGCGCCGTTCGATCTCACGCCGCCGCAAGGCTTCATGCTCCGTGCGATCGTCGATCGCCCGGGCATGCTGCAAAGCGAGTTGTCGGAAGCCATGTCGGTCACGCGCCCCACGGCAACGCGCGCGCTGGATGGGCTGGAAAGCAAGGGCCTGATCGAACGTCGCAAGACGGAAGCCGACGGCCGCGAGACCGCCATTTTCCCGACGCCGGAAGCCGTCAAGATCGGTGCGGCGTTGAACGAGGCCAGCGGCGCCGTCACCGCAAGGTTGAAGCGCGTGCTGGGCAGTACCGAATTCACCGATACGGTGACGAAGATCCGAGGTGTGCGCTCTACCCTGACATGAGCGTCCATTTTTTTTGGCCATGTAGTTGCATTGCTAACTAACAGGAGAAACCATCATGCCCATCCTCAACGTCAAAGTCAGCGCCAAACGTTCTGCAGAAATGACGCAGAAGATCGCCGGCACCTTGCTCGAACTCACCTCCCGCATCCTCGGCAAGGACCCGAAGGTCACGGCCATTGCCATCGACTATGTCGACCCGGAAGACTGGATCGTCGGCGGGCAGACGCTGGCCGCACAAGGCAAGAACAGCGTCTATTTCGACATCAAGGTGACGGACGAAACGAATACCAAGGCCGAGAAGGCGCAGTACATCGCCGCGGCGTTCACGGCCTTTGCCGAGCTGCTCGGCAATCTGCACGAAGAGAGCTATATCTATGTGCAGGACGTTCGCGCCGCAGCTTACGGCTACGGCGGCAAGACGCAGGAATACCGCTACCAGCACGCGTAAATGTGCCGGCCGCACCGCTCCCCACCCAACAACGATCAGGTGACATCATGAACCGCATGAGCGCTTTCTTCGCGGCCAGTTGGCTGGCCGCCGCGTTGCTGTACTTTGGCCAACATTCGTTGCCGCTGACCGCGCTCTCGGGCGTGGTGTTGCTGGCCGGCTTCGATCTGCTGCGTCCGTGAAGCTTCAGCGGGTGCGGTGCTGCGCCCGGTATTGCAGCGGACTGCAACCGCGGCCGGCAGAAAACGCGCGGCTCAGTGCGCTGACGCTGCCGTAGCCGCATTCATCGGCAATGTGATCGAGCGGCTGCCGGCCGGTTCGCAGCAGAAACGCGGCCAGTTCCAGCCGCAGCGTCGCCACGTAGCGCCGCAGATTGCTGCCGGTGGCGACGGCAAAGCGGCGCGTCAAGCTGCGCTCGCTCATCGCTGCCTGGGCGGCCAGCTCCGCCAGCGTTGGGGGCGCTGCCAGTTCCCGTTCGACGATGTCCTGGATGGCGAGCACGGCCGCATCGCCGTGGCGCTTGAACTGAGCCGTCCACACGGCCATGTGTTCGTATGACGGCAGGGATTGCGTGAGCGCCGTGCGCAACATCCGCCGCGATGCGCCGGCCCCGCGGCAGTGATCGATGACGTACGCGCAGGCGTCCACGGCGGGGTTGATGCCGCTGACGGTGATGATGCGGCCATCCACCGCAAGCGGCCGGTCGGGCGTGTAATGCACGTCGGGAAAATGCCGTGCAAACCAGGCGCGCTCGCTTGCCAGCCCGGTCGCTCTACAACCATCCAGCAATCCAGCCTTGGCGAACAGCGGCGCCGCGTTCATGCCAACCACCAGGGCGCCAGCCTCATAGCGCCTGCGCAGCCACTCGGCGAGGCACGCTTCTTCCGCATCCAATGTCGCCTCCGGGGCGAACTGTGCGGGCACGATCACGACGTCGTAGGGCGCATCGGTCAGCGCGGCGGTGGCGGGCACAGGCATATCGCCAAAGCTTCGGACGGCCGCCCCATCGGCGGACAACACATCGATGTCGAAGAGCCGGCTGCCCATCACATCCACGCTGCGCGCCTGCATGGTGCCCGCCACCAGCAGCATCTCCTGGGTCAGAAACACGTAACCCGCAAACAGGCGCGGCGGCAGCAGGATGGCAATGCGCGCTCGCGTGTGCAAACCGGCGCGTTTGGAGGCAGCTTTCGGCTGGCGCTTCATATCAAGAAAGTGGCGATCCGGATCAACCGGAATTGTCGCGGCCTTGTTGAAATACGGCAACCCATCCGCCGCCCATTCCGGAGCCGCCATGATTGCCCGTACGCTGTTCGACGCTGAACACGACACCTTCCGTGAATCCGTCCGCCGCTTCATCGACGCCGAAGTCCTGCCCCACCACGAGCGCTGGGAAGACCAGGGCTACGTCGACCGCGCCATCTGGGAAAAAGCGGCCGCCGCCGGTTACCACTGCGCCAGCATGCCCGAGGCCTATGGCGGCGCGGGGGCCGACATCCGCTACAGCACGGTGCTGATCGAGGAGATTGCCCGCACGGGCGCCACGGGCCTGGGCTTCGGCCTGCATTCTGAAATCGTCGCGCCGTATCTGCTGCACTACGGCAGCGAGGCGCTGAAACAGCACTACCTGCCCAAGCTGGCGAGCGCCGAGATGATCGGCGCGATTGCCATGACCGAACCCGGCGCGGGCTCCGACCTGCAAGGCGTGCGCACCACCGCCACGCGCAGCAGCGACGGCAGCCATTACGTGCTCAACGGATCAAAGATCTTCATCACCAACGGCTGGCACGCGGACGTGGTGATCGTCGTGGCGCGCAGCACGCCCGAAGGCGGCGCCAAGGGCACGAGCCTCTTTGTCGTCGACACCAGCATGGACGGCTTCAGCAAGGGCAAGCGGCTGAAGAAGGTCGGCATGAAGGCGCAGGACACCGCCGAGCTGTTCTTCGACAACGTGCGCGTGCCGGCCGCCAACCTGCTCGGCGAAGAGCATCGCGGTTTTGCGTACCTGATGCAGGAACTGCCGTGGGAGCGCCTGCAGATCGCCATCGGCGCCATCGCTTCGGCCGAGGGCGCGCTCGAATGGACGCTGCGCTACGTGCGCGAGCGCCAGGCCTTCGGCAAATCCATCCTCGATTTTCAGACCGCGCGCCACGCGCTGGCAGAACTGAAAACCGAAGTGCAGATCGGCCGTGTGTTCGTCGACCAGTGCATCGCGCTCAAGCTGGCCGGCAAGCTCGATGCCGCCACCGCATCGATGGCCAAGTACTGGACCACCGACCTGCAATTCAAGGTGATGGACCGCTGCGTGCAGCTGCACGGCGGCTACGGCTACATGTGGGAATACCCCATCGCCCGCGCGTGGGCCGATTCTCGCGTGCAGCAGATCTACGGCGGCACCAACGAGATCATGAAAGAGCTGATCGCCCGCACCCTTTAACGAGCACGACCTTCAGGACGCAACGCTATGGAAGCCTATATCTACGACGCCGTTCGCACCCCGCGCGGCAAGGGCAAGAAGGACGGCAGCCTGCACGGTGTCACGCCGCTGCGCCTGGCCGCAACCGCACTGCGCGCCATCCGCGATCGCAATCAGCTCGACACGGCATTGGTGGACGACGTCGTGCTCGGCTGTGTGGAACCGGTGGGCGAACAAGGCGCGTGCATCGGCCGCGTGGCAGTCCTGTCCGCCGGCTATGCCGAGACGACGGCCGGCGTGCAGATCAACCGCTTCTGCGCCTCGGGCCTGGAGGCCTGCAACATGGCCGCTGCACAGGTGATGGCCGGGCAGAGCAACTTCGCCATCGGCGGCGGCGTGGAGAGCATGTCGCGCGTGCCGATGG
>NZ_VOSS01000119.1 GCF_007997035.1 Ralstonia sp. TCR112
GGCTGTTCGATGCGTGGCGCCACGGCACGCTGCGCCAATGGCGCCACGACTGGCGCGCCGCCACCGACGTCATCGCCACGCCGGGCGACCGCGGCCCGCTGTGGGGCGGCGTGCGCGATCTTGGCGCCTATGCGCGCATGGCCATCGCCCAACGTTGCAACATGCGCGAAGCCGCCACGCAAGACATCGAGTGGGACGGCCAGGCGCTGCCCGAGGTATGAACGCGCCCGCTGCGGTGCCGCATGCGTGCTTTGCCGACAAGGCCGGCGCGTTCCTGCACGTGCATCGCGGGCAGGCGTCGCAGCCGTTCGTCGCCAACTTGGTGACGCAGGTCGACGTGGTGGAGGCTGGCGGTCTGCCGCTGCCCGTGACCATCAACGGCAGTGAGGATCGCGCCGACCATGCCGAAAACGCCTGGGTCTGCTCGCCCATCACCACGTACGGCCGCTATGCGGCGGAAGAATCCGAGCGATTGATGCCGCGCATGCTGCGGCCGGTGCTGCGCGGCGCCATTGGCCTGGCCGATGCGTGGATGCGGCATGCGCAGCTCGACCGTGCGGTGGCCGTCAACAACTGGCTGGTCAGTACGAACCTGTATCCATCGGCGGCGGCCTTCGATCTGGAAGCGCTCGCGCGAACATGCCGCGAGCGCTGGCCGGACCGCGCGATCTGGCTGCGTTCGCTCAACACGATCCAGCACGCCGACTGGCTGCGCGCCGCCACGGCTGCCGGCTTCGATTTGATCCCCACGCGGCAGGTCTATCTGTTCCTGCAGTTGCAGCGTGCGTCGCGCGTGTCGGAACTGCGTCGCGATCTGCGGCGGGACCTCAAGCTGCTCGACGCGACGCCGCTGACCTTCGTGCCGCACGACGCCTTGACCGACACCGACTTCGCGCAGGCCGAGCGGCTCTATGCGCAGCTCTATCTCGACAAGTATTCCGCGCTGAACCCGCGTTACACCGCAGCGTTTCTTCGCGCGTGGCACGCGGCAGGGCTGCTCGAATGCGCGGGTTTTCGGGATGCGCAGGGCGTGCTGCGCGCGGTGGTCGGCGTGTTTGGGCAAGGGCCGTTGCTGACCGCGCCCATCGTCGGCTACGACACGACGTGGCCCCAGCAAGCAGGGCTGTATCGCCTGCTGATGGCGCACGTGCTGCGCCTGACCATCACGCGCGATGCCGAGTTGAACCTGAGCGCTGGCGCCGCGCACTTCAAGCGCCTGCGCGGAGGCGTGCCGGCCATCGAGATGAGCGCCGTCTACTGCAGGCATCTGCCACCCGCCACGCGCCGCGCCGTCGCCGTGCTGCGCACCCTCACCACCCGGATCGGCGTGCCGATCATGCAACGCTTTCAGTTATGACTGCCTGGAACGCCACGCTGCTGCGCGGCTGGTATCCCGTCGCCGAGGCGAACCGCCTGCGCGACAAACCGATGCACGTGACCGTGTTTGGCCGCGCGGTGGTGCTCGCGCGCTTGCCCTCCAGCGGCTTGCTTGCGCTGGACGATCGCTGCCCGCATCGGCATGTGCCGTTGTCCGACGGCCAGCTCGTTGGCGAGACACTGCAGTGCAAATACCACGGTTGGACGTTCGGCGCCGACGGCCGCTGCACCACCATGCCGGGCCTGTGCCCAGGCGCCGCCGTGCCCGCCGTGCAAGTGAATGCGTGGCAGGTGTTCGAGCACGACGGGCTGATCTGGATGAGTGCACGGCCGCCGGGCGAAGCTGCGCCTGCGGCCTTGCCGGCGTTCCTGCAGCGCTTGCCGCCCGGCAGCCGCCGCTTTCTGTGGAGCACGCTGTGGCAGGCACGCCCCGCCGACGCGCTGGAGAATTTTCTTGACCCGCTGCACACGCATCTCGTGCATCCGGGTCTCGTGCGCAGCCATGGCGCGCGCCAGCCGATGACGGTGACCGTCGCCCAGTCGGCAGATGGCCTGCAGGTCGACTACGCCGGCCAGCCGCAGCAAAGCGGTCTGCTGTACCGCCTGTTCGAATCGCCGCGCACGATGGAGCGTGCGCATTTCGGTATCGCCGCGCCTTCCACCGCCCAGCTCGAATACCGCTACGCCAACGGCAGTGCGCTGTATTTCACGCTGCACTTCACGCCCGAAGACGAGATGCGCACGCGCCTGTTCGCCACGCTGCATGTGGAAAACCGCTGGGCGCCGGCCTGGGCCGTGCGCTGGCTCGTCTGGCCGTTCCTGTATCGCGTGGCGGAGCAGGACCGCCGCATCGTGGAAGCGCAGGCCGCCAACAGCGCACGCTTTGGCCGGCAGGACGGCATGTCGACCGAACTCGATCTCGTGCGGCCGATGCTGGATGCGGTGTGGATGCCGAACGGCAAGCCGGTGGAGGCCGGCGAGCGCGTGATGCAGATGTGGCTGTAGCGCCGCGCTGCTACATCGACCGCCCGTCGAAGTGGGTGACCGGCACACTGGCCAAATCGATGTCTTCCAGACAGCGCACGTTGACGGCAATCATGGGCGTGCCGTCGGGCATGACGCCCTCGGCATACGGATGGATGCCGCAGGTGGGGCAGAAGCGGTGCTTGATGACGTGCTTGCGGAAGAGGTAGGTGCTTGCGTTGTCTTCCGGCGTCAGCAGCCGCACCTTGTCGCGCGCCACGAACCACAGCAGCGAGCCCTTGCGCTGACAGATGGAGCAGTTGCACGCCATCGCGCTTTCCGGATGGCCTTCGACTTCGAATGCGACCTTGCCGCAGTGGCAGCTTCCCTTGTGTGTCATGCCGGTCTCCTGTGATGTCGTTTTGTGGCGGGCTTGGCGCGGTCCACTATAGGCGAGCCGGTTTGGGAGCGGCGCCCCGGTTTCTCGGGAATCGCCCTAGGTCTACGCGGCCGCATGCCGATGCGACAATCGCCGCGAGTCGGTCAAGCGACCGCGCCACACGGACTGCCGCGCCTTGACGGCGGCCGCGTCATGAGGAGCCATCATGCATCGCCATCGTCCTGTTGCTGTGATTCGAGCGATTTCCGCTGCCGCTATCTTTGCCGCCGGTGTCGGCGCGTTTGCGCAAGTGCCAGAACCGGCGGCGGCATCGGCTCCGGCCTCGGCACCGCCGCTTGCGGCGCAGATCGTCAACATGGGCGGCATGACGCCGGACGAAATCGGCCCCGTCATCGCCGAGATGGGTACGCTGCGCACCAAGACGCTGGTCACGGCGGCCAACGGCACGGTGGGCGTCCAGGTCGGTACCGTCGCCAAGCACACGCATACGTACGCCGACGAAATCCAGTACGTGATGTCGGGCACGGCCACCGTCTGGCTCGACAGCGCGCCGCGGGAAGTCCGGGCGGGCGATCTGGTCGTGATTCCGCGCGGCGTGGTGCACGGAACACTGACCACCAGCCCGGATTTCAAGTCGATGGCGATCAAGCTGCCGCCGCAGCGTGCGGGCGATACGCACAAGGTGCCGTGATATCTGCGTCGTGATTGGCGACGGGTTGGCCTGGGTCAGGGAAGGATAAAAACACCATCCCTTACAATGGCGCCCTCCTCAAGAGTCCATCGCCATGTCCGCCCCGCTCGCCAACGACACCTTCCTGCGCGCCCTGCGCCGCCAGCCGACCGACTACACCCCGCTGTGGCTGATGCGCCAGGCGGGCCGCTATCTGCCTGAGTACAACGCCACGCGTGCGCGGGCCGGCAGCTTCCTCGGCTTGGCCAAGTCGCCTGCGTACGCGACGGAAGTGACGCTGCAGCCGCTGGACCGCTACCCCTTGGACGCGGCAATCCTGTTCTCCGACATCCTGACCGTGCCCGACGCCATGGGCCTGGGGCTGTCGTTCGCGCAAGGCGAGGGGCCGCGCTTTGCCAAGCCGGTGCGCACGGAAGCCGATGTGGCGGCGCTGTCCGTGCCGGACATGTCGTCGCTGCAATACGTGTTTGACGCCGTGGCGGAAATCCGCCGTGCGCTCGTCCAGGACGGCCGCCAGCGGGTGCCGCTCATCGGCTTCTCGGGCAGCCCGTGGACGCTCGCCTGCTACATGGTCGAAGGCGGCGGTTCGGACGACTTCCGCACCGTCAAGTCGATGCTCTACGCGCGCCCGGACCTGATGCACCGCATCCTGGAGATCAACGCGCAGGCCGTGATCGACTATCTGAATGCACAGATCGATGCAGGCGCACAGGCTGTGCAGGTGTTCGATACCTGGGGCGGAGCGCTGGCCGATGGCATCTACCAGGAGTTTTCGCTGGCCTACATGGCCCGCGTGGTGAAGGGTATTCGCCCCGGGGCCGACGGCCAGCGCGTGCCGGTCATCCTGTTCACCAAGGGCGGCGGCCTGTGGCTCGAAGGCATGGCCGAGACCGGTGCTGACGCGCTGGGCGTGGACTGGACCGTCAACCTGCAGCGCGCTCGCCAGCGAACGGCGGGCCGCGTCGCCTTGCAAGGCAACCTGGACCCCACCGTGCTGTTTGCCGAGCCGGAGGCGATTCGCGCGCAAGCGCGCCGCGTGCTGGAAGACTACGCAGCCGGCGGTGGCAGCGATGGCCACATCTTCAACCTCGGCCACGGCATCTCGCAGTTCACCCCGCCCGAAGCCGTATCGGTGCTGGTGGAGGAGGTGCACAGCTTCAGCCGCGCGCTGCGGTCGAAAGCGAAGTAACACGATCAAGATCAATGCTGCAGTGCGATAGCGTTTGAATCGTGCCGCAATAGTGCGTGAAGTCGGGGGCACGGGTGGAATCTTCGCCGCTTTGGTGCAGTAGGGGTGAGTGACTACTCGCGTGCCGGTGGCCCCATCTGGCCCCAACGGGGTGTCAAGCGATTTATTTCGCGCTTTCTGGTGCGTAAGCCGGCTGTCAAGACTTGACTTATGCACAAAGCTGTCGCGGCTGGTTCTTTCCGCGGCGCAACAGGGGCGGCTCTGTGCACGCACCGCATAAGTGTTTGATTTTTCTGAAAGAAAGCCGCGTGCGCGTAAATCGTGCAAGCTAGAAAAACAGCGCGTCTACCGGCCTTCGCGGGCGCAGCGGCCGACTTTTCAACAAAGTTATCCACAGGCCGTGTGGATAGGCCGGAAAACGGTCGCCGATCAGGGCGCCAAGGCATAAACCTCAAGTAGTACTTGAACATTGAACCGACCATGGCAATGGCTGTGAAGGCAAGGTGAGATGGGCAAGACGCATTTCCCAGGTGCAGGATGCGCCGCTGCATCGCAACAAACTCTTTGCAATTCAACCGTTTGCGCCAAGCATGACCACCGCCCACGTCGACGCCGCGTTTTCTGATGCCCAGGTGTCGGCTGCCATTGCGCGTGTGGTGATCGATACACCGCTCGATGCCGTGTTCGATTACCGGTGCGGGCAACCTGTGCTGGTTGGGCAGCTCGTGGTGGTGCCGTTCGGCAACAGGCGGGTGGTGGCGTTGGTGGTCGAAACTGCCGCAACCACCGATGTTCCGCAAGAAAAGCTGCGCGATGTGGAGCGGGTGCTGGCCTGGGTGCCGCCGCTCGACGCCGAATGGCGGGCGCTCGCCGAATTTGCTGCCGGTTACTACCACCGTGCGCTCGGCGAGGTGACGTTGCCCGCGTTGCCGCCGTTGTGGCGCACGCCGGGCAGCTGGGACAACCTCGCCCGGCAGGCCAACGAAACCGTCTACGTGATGTTTGAACCGGCGCGGGCCGCGTTGCTCGACAGCGTTCCGAAACGTGCGTCCGGCGCCATGCGCCTGGCCGAAGCACTGACCGGCGATGGCGAGCTGTCCACCAGCGCCGCCGTTGAATTGCACGGGCAAGCCGTCGCCAAGCTGCGGGACTGGACGACCGTCGGCTGGCTGCGCGCAGAACTGCGGCCGAAGGCGCTGCTGCCGCAACCGCTCGAGCTGCCGGCGCCTTCCGTCGCGCCCGCCCTGAACGACGAACAGGCCGCCGCCGTGGCGGCCATCGCCCAGGCCGGGGCGGCGGGTACCTTCAGCCCCTTCCTATTGTTTGGCGTGACCGGAAGCGGCAAGACCGAGGTCTACCTGCACGCCATCGCCGACGCCTTGGCGCGCGACCCCGCCGCGCAGGTCCTGATGCTGGTGCCCGAGATCAACCTGACGCCGCAGCTGGAGGCGCGCATTGCGGCGCGTTTTCCCGGCGTGCCCATGGCCGCGCTGCACAGCGGTCTGGCCGAACAGCCGCGCGCGCTGAACTGGCTGGCCGCGCATCGCGGTGAAGCGCGCATCGTGCTCGGCACGCGGCTGGCGATGCTGGCGTCGCTGCCCAACCTCGCGCTCATCCTTGTCGATGAGGAGCACGACACGTCGTACAAGCAGCAGGAGGGTCTGCGTTATTCCGCACGCGACCTGGCGCTATGGCGTGCCAAGCAGCGCAACATCCCCGTGGTACTGGGCTCTGCCACGCCGTCGCTGGAAACCTGGTGGCGCGCCGAGCAGACGGCTACGACGCGCCTGACGCTCTCGCAACGCGCGCAGGCAGAAGCGGTGCTGCCGCGCGTGTCGCTCATCGACCTGAACCTGGAGCGCCGCGCCGGGCGTGCGATTCGTGATGGGCTGTCCAAACCGCTCGTCGATGCGATTGCCGATCGCCTGGCGCGCGGCGAACAAAGCCTGCTGTTCCTCAACCGCCGCGGCTACGCGCCTGTGCTGTCCTGCGACGCCTGCGGCTGGCTGTCGGGCTGTCCGCGCTGCTCGGCGTACCTGGTGCTGCACAAGCCGGAGCGGCGCCTGCGCTGTCACCACTGCGGGTACGAATCGCGCATTCCGCATCACTGCCCCGACTGCGGCAACGTCGACATCGCCCCGCTCGGGCGCGGCACCCAGCGCATTGAAGAAACGCTCGGCGAGCTGTTTCCGCAGGCCCGCGTCGCCCGCATCGACGCCGATTCCACCCGCCGCAAGGGCAGCGCCGAAGCGCTGTTCGACACCGTGCACGAAGGCGGCGTCGACATCCTGATCGGCACGCAGATGGTCGCCAAGGGGCACGACTTCCAGCGCGTGACGCTGGTGGGCGTGGTCGCGCCCGATTCCTCGCTGTTCTCGCACGACTTCCGCGCGGGAGAGCATCTCTTTGCCTCGCTGATGCAGGTGGCGGGCCGCGCGGGCCGGGCCGGCTTGGCCGGCGAGGTGCTGATTCAGACGCGGTATCCCGACGCACCGGCGCTGCAGGCGCTGGTTCGGCACGACTACGACGGTTTTGCGCGCCAGCTGCTGCGGGAGCGCAAACAGGCCGGGCTGCCGCCGTTTGCCTATCAGGCGTTGTTGACCGCAGAGCACAAGGAAGTCGCACGCGCGCTGGAGTTTTTGGGCGCCGCGCGTTCGGCTGGTGAAGCCTTGGCCGCTGAATTGGGCGCGCCGGTGTTTTTGCATGATCCGGTGCCGATGACGATGGTGCGCCTGGCCAACCGCGAGCGGGCGCAGTTGCTGGTGGAATCGGGTTCTCGCGCGGCTTTGCAGAAGCTGTTGACTGCCTGGACTGAGGGGTTTGCGGGGATTGGCAAGACTGTGAAGGGGGTGCGGTGGCAGTTGGAGATTGATCCTTTGAGGATTTGAGCGTTGGTGGTCCACCTCCCTTTCGTTCCCTGCCGGGACCGACTTACTTTTCTTTGTCTTGCCAAAGAAAAGTAAGCAA
>NZ_VOSS01000012.1 GCF_007997035.1 Ralstonia sp. TCR112
ACGCTGATCGGCAACATGGCCAAGATGGGCCCGGCGGCCAAGGATTACGCGCTGCTGCCGCAAAACCTGTCGACCGAACACCTGGCACTGGGCATCCGCAAGGGCGAGCCCGCCTTCAAGAAGCAGGTCGACGACGTGCTGCTCGGCATGGAAAAGAGCGGCGAGGCGCAGAAGCTGTTCGACAAGTGGTTCGGCCCGAATACGAAGATGGCCTTCCCGCAGCGCACCTTCAAGATTTCTACCGACAAGATCGATTAATCGCTAAAGGTCGGGCCGCCCGGACCGGTATCTGAACTGCGTCCGGGCGGTGAATCTCCATGCCCCATTTTGATTTGTCGATGCTGCTCTCGGGGCAGTATCACCAGTGGCTCGTCAGCGGTTTCTTCCTGTCGATCAAGCTTTCCGTGCTGGCTTTCGTGCTGGCGCTGCCGCTTGCCATCGTGGTGGCGCTGCTGCGTCTGTCGCCGGCTGCACCATTGCGCGGCATCGGCCAGACCTATGTCGAAGCCATCCGCAACGTGCCGCTGCTCGCCCACATGCTGTTCTGGTATTTCGGTGCGCCGCAGATCCTGCCGGAGTTCATCCGGGACTGGCTCTACAGCATGAACTACGAGGCCGCGAGCGCCGTCATTGCGCTCGTGCTCTACACGGCTGCCTACATGGCGGAAGACATCCGCAGCGGCATCCGCTCGATCCCGAAGGAACAGCTTGAGGCCAGCCGCGCGCTCGGGCTCTCGTTCCTGCAGGCCATGCGGCTGGTGGTGCTGCCGCAATCGCTGCGCGTGACGGTTCCGCCGCTGGTCAGCCAGACGTTGAACCTGTGGAAGAACTCCAGCATTGCCATGGTGATCGGCGTGGCCGAATTGATGTACCAGGCGCAGCAGGTGGAGTCCGCCACGTTCCGCGGCTTTGAGGCGTTTGCGTTTGCCACCGCGGCCTATCTGACCATCTCGATCGCGATCACGGTGTTCTCCGCCTGGTATCAGCATCGCTACCCCGTCCGGACGCTGTAGCCATGCTCGATCTCATTCAAACCTACGGTATCTACTACCTGATCGGTCAGTACCCGAATGGGCCGCTGGGCGGGTTGGCGCTGACGTTCCTGCTGGCATCCGCGGGCCTCGTGCTCGCGCTGCCGGTGGGCATCCTGCTGGGCCTGTGCCGCGTCAGCCCGATTGCCGCGCTGCGCTGGCCGGCCACCGCGCTCGTCTATGTCGTGCGCGGCACGCCGCTGCTGATGGTGATCTTCTGGGCGTATTTCCTGCTCCCGTCCGTTACCGGCCAGCGCACGGACCAGTTCAGCACCATGCTGACCGCGCTGGTGATCTTCGACGGCGCATATCTGGCGGAGATCGTGCGTGCAGGCATCCAGGCGTTGCCGCGCGGGCAGATGGAAAGCGCCCGCTCGCTCGGCCTGTCGTATATGCAGGCGATGCGCCGCGTGATCCTGCCGCAGGCGCTGCGCAACATGCTGCCGTCGCTGGTCAATCAGCTCGTGTCGACCATCAAGGAGACCTCGCTCGGTTACATCATCAGCCTGCCCGAGGTGTCGTTCGTGGCCGGGCAGATCAGCACCGCCGTGATGGTCAAGTCCGCCGAGGTGTACGGCCTGCTCGGCATCAGCTACTTCATCATGTGCTTCAGCCTGACGCGCGTGGCGTTTTATCTGGAGCGCCGCCTTGCAGCTAGCGCCCCGTCCAAACCATGAACATGATCACGATCGAACACGTCGACAAGTGGTACGGCGATTACCATGCGCTGGTCGACATCAACGAAACCGTTGCCAAGGGCGAAGTGGTGGTCGTGTGCGGACCGTCGGGCTCGGGCAAGTCGACGCTCATCCGCACACTGAACCGGCTCGAAGCCATTCAGAAAGGCCGCATCGTCGTGAACGGGCATGAAGTGCATGCGCCGGGCGTGGACGTCAACGTGCTGCGCAGCGGCATCGGCTTCGTGTTCCAGCAGTTCAACCTGTTTCCGCACCTGACCGTCATGCAGAACTGCACGCTGGCGCCGGTGCAGCTCAAGCGCATGGCACCACAGGAAGCGAAGGACTTTGCGATGCGTCTGCTCGAACGCGTGGGCCTGCCCCACAAGGCCGGCGCCTACCCCGGCGAGCTGTCGGGCGGCCAGCAGCAGCGCGTGGCCATCGCGCGCGCCCTGGCCATGAAGCCGCCCGTGATGCTGTTCGACGAGCCGACCTCCGCGCTCGACCCGGAGATGGTGAACGAGGTGCTGCTGGTCATGAAGGACCTCGCCCGCGACGGCATGACCATGGTCTGCGTCACACACGAAATGGGATTCGCGCGCGAGGTGGCCGACCGCGTCCTGTTCATGGACCAGGGTCAGGTGCTGGAACGCGCCACGCCGGAAGATTTCTTCCAACGCCCGCAACATCCACGTGCGCAGCGCTTCCTGGCCGACATCCGTTCGCCGTGGAGCGAACCGGCCTGAACCTTCACGCAGCGGGCGGCCAAATAAAAAACGGGGAACACTGTTCCCCGTTTTCTTTGGATGCACGGCAACGCGGCTTATTGGATCGCCTTGTCGTTCGGACGCGCGTACAACTCCTTCATGCCGGCCGTCATCGGGTAGTTCAGGTTCAGGCCCTTCGGCGGAATCGGCGACAGGAACCACTTCTTGTACAGGTCATTCGCCTTGCCCGACTTCATCAGGTCGGCAATCACGTCGTCGGCCACTTTCTTGAACGCCGGATCGTCCTTGCGCATCATGCAGGCGTAGGTTTCGGTCTGCAGCGGGGTGCCCGTGACCACCCAGTCGGCCTGGTTCTTGGCCTTGGTGCGCTCGCCGTACAACAGCGGCTCATCCATCACGAATGCCACAGCGCGGCCCGATTCCAGCGTCAGGAATGCCTGGCCGTGATCCTTCGCGAGGATCAGGTTCATCTTGTCGGCGTCCTTGGCCTCGCCATTCATCTTCTGCAGGATGCGGTCTTCCGTCGTGCCGGCGGTGGTCACCACGGTCTTGCCCTTCAGGTCGGGGAAGTCCTTGATGCCCGAATCCTTCTTCACCAGCATCAACATGCCGTAGATGAAGATGTTGTTCGAGAACGCGACCTGCTTCTGGCGCTCGAGGTTGTTGGTGGTCGAGCCGCACTCGAAGTCGATCGTGCCGTTCTGCAGCAGCGAGATGCGGTTCTGCGACGTGATGGGCGTGAGCTTGACCTGCAGCTTCTTACCCACCGCCTTTTCCACGCCCGCCACGATCATGTTGGAGATCTCTTGGGAGTAGCCGGTAATCGTGTTCGCGTCGGCCTGGTACGAGAACGGAATCGACGACTCGCGATAGCCCACCGAGATCACGCCCGATTGCTTGATCTTTGCCAGCGTGTCGGTCGACTGCGCCTGCGCACCGGTCGACAGCACGGCCAGCGCGCCGGCTGCGGCCAGCGTCAGGCCCGACAGAATACGTTTGGTCGAATGCAAGGTCTTCATGCTTCCCCTCCTATGGGTGTGTTCGCTCCAGACTGCTTTGGTTACCAATTGGCGCGGGCCAGATACACATCATCGAGCCTGCGCGCTCGGTCTTTGAATCTCGTTCTGAATCTCGTTCTTGTGTCACGCGGCCAGCGCATACGGCACTGGGGAAATCGCGGGCTTGCGGCCGGCAATCAGATCCGCCAACAAGCCTGCACTGCCCAGCGCCAGCGTAAAGCCCAGCGCTCCGTGACCAACGTTCAACCACAACCCTTCCACCGGTGATGCCCCGACCACCGGCACGCCGGTTGGCGTTGCAGGCCGCATGCCCGCCCACGGCGCCGCATCGGCACCTGCGTCGTTGGCCCGCATGGCGCCCGGAAACAGCGCACGGGTTTCGTCATACAGCGTCTGGGCGCGGCGCGTGTCCAGCGCCGCCGACCAGCCCACGAGATCGGCCATGCCCGCCACACGCAACGTCTGCCCGATGCGGGCGTAGACGATCTTCCGCGCGGCATCCGTCACGCTGATGACCGGGGCAACATCGCCCTCCCCCAGCGGCAGGCTGATGCTGTAACCCTTCAGCGGATACAGCCCGGCGTCGATGCGCAATGGGCTGAGCAGCCTGGCGCTCGTCACGCCCGCGGCCATCACCACGGCATCTGCGGCAACCTGCTCGCCACCGGCCAGGTTGAGACCCCGCACACGGCGGCCTTCGGTCCACAGCGCATCCACACCGGTATTGAAGCGCAGCGTCACGTTCGGCATCGCGCGCAGCCGGTTGAACAAGCCGACGCAGAGTTGATGGCAATCGGCCACATCTTCGTCGGGCGTGTAGATCGCGCCGACGATCTGGTCGCGCACGCCGGCAAGCGCGGGCTCGTGGGCGACCGTTTCCTCAGCGGACAACGCATGCTGTTCGCAACCGAGCGTGGCCTGATAGCCGACCTGCGCGCGGGCCGATTCAAACGCCGCAGCATCGCGGTGCACCACGAGCTTGCCGCGACGCGCAAAGCTGAACGCCAGATCCGGCGCCGCTTCCCGCAACGCTTCCATGCGTGCGCGGCTGTAGAACGACAGCGCCAGCAGCTCACGCGTCGTGCGATCGGCACGGTCACGATTGCAGGCCGCGATAAAGCGCAGGCCCCAGCGCAGCAACGCCGGGTCCAGCGACGGCTTCAGCCGCAGCGGCGAATCGCGGCGCAGCAGCCAGCCCGGCACATGTGAAAGCACGCCGGGGCCGGCCAGCGGCGCCACATAGCTGTAGCTCAACTGGCCGCCGTTGGCGTAGCTGGTGCCCTCGCCCGGGCCCGGATGTCGCTCGACCAAGGTGACCTGATGGCCTTCCTGAGCCAGCGCATAGGCCGTGCTGATGCCGATAATGCCGGCGCCGACTACTGCAATTTGCATGAAGAAGCTGCGAGATTGGGAATGTCGGGTGCAGCTTAAGGAGCCTGGCGGTGGTTGGGCAAATGCGGAGTTGTTGGGGGGGATGTTGTGGGGCTATGGATTGGATTCTTGTTTGAATGCCCCACGCTCATTCGTCGGCCTCGCTCCCTATGCGGAACGGACGGGCCAGCAGCATGCTGGCCGTGAAACACGGCGCGTTTTCCTCGCTGCCCAATGCAAGCAAGCGCGCGGCAATGGCCTTGCCTTGCCCCAGCGCCGCAGCCACGGCAGCGTCCGTCGAATCGAAATCGGCCGAAGGGTTGTGAAAACGCTCCAAGCGCGCATACATCATCACCTCGTTCTCTCGAGTGCAGACAAAGCCTGTGTACGAATAGCCGAGCCGTCCTCTAGTGCCCGGCAAGACCAGCACATGTATCGCACAGCCGTAAAAATGCTGGATCCGCCAGCCACGCATCCCATTCCCCTCTTTCTTTCTCGTTGTTGCCGCGATATCGCTGTCCGAACCTCCAGGCCGTACCTCGCCCCGCGTAAGGTGTCGAATAGCCTAGCTGCGGGAGCACGGCAGAAGCAGGCAGCGTCCCGGCCAAGGCCATTCGTAGCCCGTGACTGCCGTGTACCAGGCCCCCAGATAACCGTCCGCATTCATCACGTCGAACATCACGGCGGCAAAGACGGCGACTGCAAATACGCCCATCACGACCTGCACCGAAGAAGTCGATTGGGTGCGACCACCCTCCCGTAACTCCGTTCGGCTTTGCTCGTCGATCTTGCGCGCGTCGCGTGCCACCATGCCGTTGGCTCCATTTCATAAGGCAACCATTCAGGACGGCCCTCAAGCACAGAGCAACACGAGCGCGCCTTGGGCTGTTTGTGCTAAGCAACCTGGAAGTGCTTCACGGATTCCGCAAGCAGATTGCCTTGCTCTTCCAGTGCCTGCGATGCCGCAGCCGCCTCTTCCACCAGTGCTGCGTTGCGCTGCGTCATCTCATCCATTTCGGAAACCGCCGTATGGATCTGGGCAATGCCCTGGCTCTGCTCCGCACTGGCAGACGCAATGTCCTCGATCAACCGCGTCACGTTGGCCACGGCGGTGGTAACGGATCGCATGGTTTGCCCGGCTCGCCCCACGGCAACGTCACCTTCGCGCACATGCTCGAGCGATGACTCGATCAGCCCCTTGATTTCCTTGGCCGCTGCAGACGACCGCTGCGCAAGCGTGCGCACCTCGCTGGCCACGACAGCAAAGCCACGGCCCTGCTCACCGGCACGCGCCGCCTCAACCGCGGCATTCAGCGCGAGGATGTTGGTCTGGAACGCAATCCCTTCGATAAGCGCGGTGATCTCGTTGATCCGCACCGAGCCTGCGCTGATCTTGCCCATGGTCTCGACCATGTTGTCCACCTCATTGCTGCCTTGCTTGGCTACGTCCGAAGCGTTGACAGCCAGCGTGGCCGCTTCCCGCGCATTGGCGGCGTTCTGCTGCACGGTTGTCGTCAACTCTTCCACGCTGGAGGCCACCTCCTCCAGTGCCGAGGCTTGCTCCTCCGTGCGGCTAGACAAATCCACGTTGCCACTGGCGATCTGGCTGGAGCCGGCAGAAACCGACTGCGCCGAATCGCTCACCCGGCCGATAAGCGTTCCCAGCCCGTCGCAGATCTGCTTCATTGACGACAGCACACTTCCACTGTGCGCAACGTTGAAGTCTTCCTGCGCACGGAAATCTCCGCCGGCAATGCTGGTGGCAATTGCCGCCAGCCGCGAAGGCTCCGCGCCCAGGGCACCGAGCACGCTTCGCGCAATGGCTACACCCAGCACGCCGGCGGCCGCAAAGGCAAACAGACCCACCCCCACGGCAATCCACGTCGCGGTGGTTGCATACGCCCGTGCCGCCTCGACCGCGTCGCCCGATCGCCTGGATACAAACGTGTCATACGCTTCAACGGCCTTGTCCAGCCCGGCAAGCAACGGCACGCATTCCCGGTTGATCTTGTCGATCGCGGCGTCGCGATGCCCCGTCTCGGCCAGCTGCGCGATGGCCAGCGCAACAGGTCCATATTTGATCTCAACCGCGCGAATGGCACCGACCAGGATGCGGGTCTGGTCGGTTGCGTCGGGGCCGTTCTTGGCCTCTTCTTCCAGGCGCGTCAGTTGCGCCTGCACACCCGCATGGGCTTTGGAAACAGCGTCCGCTGCGGTGCGCCGGTCAGCATCCGTATCCGCAAGCACCAAATTGCGCGCAGCCACGGCACGTTTCTCGACATCCAACTGCACCGCGGCCACCAGTTTCGACCTGAGGTACAGCCCGCGCTCGAAATTCGCAAACCTCGTACTGAGGGCGTTCAACTGATAGCACGTCATGCCAGCCACGATCGCCACCAGAACGGCGAGCGCCGCGAACGCGGAAAATAGTTGTGTCTTGACCTTCATGCTGCTCCCCATTTCCAAAAATAAGTCTTTCTCTGAAGACGTTAATCAAAACTGCCGTACGGCCCGTACCGTTCAAACTGCGTTGCCTGACTGCGTTGAGTTGTCGTGTCTTTGCGCTCCTGGTTCACTGTTGAATCACGCGCCTGAATGCGCGGCTTGCATGGCCCCATCCCGAGATTCGCTCTCGGGCATGAAGACCGCAAAGACGAGCACTGCCGCGACTGCCACGGTGGAAAGTGCGAGGAACCCTGCGGCAAAGCCGTAGTGGTCCACCACCAGACCGCCGGTGAGATTGCTGAGCGCCGCGCCAAGGCCGACGGCCAGCGAAACAGTGCCTTGCGCAAAGTTGAAGCGCCCGGTGCCCCGCATCACGTCGGAAAGGATGACTGTGATCACGACGCCGAAGATTCCGGCGCTCACACCATCGAGGAGTTGGATTGCAATGACCGCGTAAGGACTGCTCGCGAATGCAAACAGAACCCCGCGGACCGGCAGCACCACCAGCGCGATCAGGAACAGCTTCTTGCGGCCGACCCCGGCCTTGATTGCGCGTCCGACACCGGCAGCAACCAAGACCATCACGAGCTGGGCCGCGATCACGCATGCGCCGAGCCACAGCACACCCTTGTGTGGCGCTTCTGCGGCAATCATCTGCCCTGCCAGCGGCAGCATGGCTGCATTGCCGAAGTGGAACAGCACGACTGTGGCGAGCAATGCCAGCAGATCGCGACGTTTGAACACGTCCCGGATGGGCTGTGGCTGCCCTGCCGCGCTTTCCGAGTGCAGCGTTTCGCCGCCGCGCGCGAGCTCGTAGTCGATGTCGCCGGCCGTATGAGCGCCACCGCAAAGGCGCTCACCACAGAGAAAGCACAGACGATGTAGAAGAGCCAAAGCGTGCCAGCGTAGTGCGTGATCGTCGCAGCCAGTATTGCGCCGCTGAAATTGCCCGCGTGGTTGAAGACCTCGTTGCGGCTCACGCGCGCGGGCAGCCGGCGGTGTCCGACGATCCCGAGAGTCAATGAGGCGAGACAGGGCCCGATGACCGCCGAGACAAGCGCCAGCGCAATCTGCGCGCAAAGGATGACGGACCAGGTGGGCGACCATGCGATCAGCATGCAACCTAGGCCGATCACACCGGCTGAGATGGCGATCATGGCGCGCTTGGCGCGCACGGCGTCCACCAGCATGCCAGCCGGTATCTGAGCGATCGCGCCGGCAAGCCCGCTTGCCCCCACGACAAGACCGATGTCCGCCGAAGACCATTGCTGCGTCCCTTTCAGGAACACCGCAAGAAAGGGCCCCACGCCGTCCCGGACATCAGCCATCAGGAAGCTGAGTGCATCCAGGCCCCGCAGGCTGCGTGCCGAAGGTGTGCGGCTGCCGTGCAACGCTGGTTTGGCTTGGGCTTTGGCCCCGAGGGAACGTATTGCCATCTAGCCGCGCTCTCCTGCAGGCCTTATCCGGACGTCCCCGCTCGCATCGGTGCCTTTCAACGCAATGCCATCACCGCCATCACGGACCAATGCAATCTTGTCCACGTCGAGCGTACTGGCCAACTCGCTCGAGACGAGTTCTCCCCACGCGTGCACGCGGGTGCCAGGCGCGAGATACCTCGCCAGTTCCTCTGCGGCGCGCACTGCCATGCGTAGCGAAGTGCCGCCACCGAGCAGTGCACCGCACGGTTCGCCCTTCGGGCTATAGAGCGGCAGCATCACCGTGCCGATCAAATCAACGGGCACCCTTTGAACGCCCCACTCGTGATCGTGGTTCCGATTGCGCTCGGGCCCCGCATCGACGATGGTCTCGCCGTCTTCGGCTTCAATCGCAAACACAGACATGACGTCGGTCCTGCGTGGCGCGGCGCCTCGTACACGCACGGTGTCGCCGTGCATGACATGCGCCGCGACGCTCGCCGACAGGTGCGGCGGGAAATACACCTGCCAGATGCCGTCCAGAATGAACCCGTCCAGATCGCCGTGTTCGTTCATCAGGAATCGGGTGACAGTGCCTTGTGCTTCTGCCGGGCAAGCTCGGTCGATCGGTTGCATCTGCTGCGCGTCAATCAAGTGGGATGCGAAAAAACAGCCGTGAAGTTGCGCCATGCGGCAGACCAGACAGGAAGCGGCTGGGTGCAGTACGACGCCGTATGGGGTGCGCCTGCCCGTGCAGGACAGGCGCTATGGGAGGGGGCGAGACCGACGGGCACAGCACGGCATACGCGTTGCGAAACGCGCGCCGGGGGACGCGCGGTATGTCGAGCTGAAGGGGTGGACTGGATTCGTTGCATGGTTCACTCCCGTCTCGGGGCAGTGAGTCAATTGCAAGCGCCGTGCCATCCTGGAAACCCAGATAGGACAAGGGCCCGGAGCAACCAGTGACGAGGGATTGTCCGTTTGCTTGACACCAGGGTGTCTGGTTTCTTGACGGCTTATCTGGCCCAGCGGGCCCCGGATCCGGGCAGAGGCCGGGGCCGCGCCGGCATCGCAAGGGGCGGCCGCAGCGCAGTTACGCGCGGGCCAGCGGCCAGAGAACCGAAGGTTCTTCTCCAAGAGCCGTGGCGATCGCCCGGCGAACACGCTTTGCTCCCTTGCCCGAGATGGAAGAGGACAGCAATTGCGGGCTGACGTTTTCCAAACCCAGTTCGAGGACGAGTTGTCGCAACGTAATCGCACCGAAGCGATCGTTGAGAAGCCGTTTTGCGAGCGGTATGTGCTTTGGGAACGCGCGGGGGGCGGGCGTTGGCACCACGGCACGCAGAACGCTTTCTCTTTGTTGGGGAAATAAATGCAAATCAGCTAATTGAGGAAGCGGTTCCTCTGCAATGGCATGCCCGAGGTTGATCAGGGCCTCGCCCATGGACAGCCCCGAACTGGAACACATCATGTCGGGTGTAACCAAGACAGCAAAATAATGCCGACCCTCCAGATACAGCCTTACCTTAAAAATCAACTTCATGTTATTCCGGGCACTGAACCACGTTAAATCGTTCGCCGCTCACTTTTGCGGATCGGGCATTGCGCCGCACTGCCGCCTGCGTTCTGCAGGCGCGCAGAGTCGATCAGCACATCGGCGGTACTTCCATCAGGCGGGATCCGGCGGAACGCCGTAGAGATGCGTCATGCGGCAGGGCAGTCGAAGTGCTCCTGTGCCGCAAGATGTCTTGTGTTGTCTTGTCAGATACGTCTGACGCCCGAAGGCCCGCGCTATGGGCCGGTCGGCGTGGTTGGTACTGGCGCGCCAATCACGGCGTGCGCGTTGCGGGACGAGCTTGGACGAAGGCGCGGTATGCCGCGCCGGAGAAAGAGGCTGTACTTGTTGCATGGTTCACTCCCGTAGCGGGCGGAGAGTGAATTGCAAGTGCCATGCCATCCGGCGCCCTAAAAGGACAGCGCCCTCAGAGCCAATTGGTTGCCCAGGCTGTTCGTTTGCTTGACACCCGGGTGTCTGGTTTCTTGACGGCTTAACTCAACCCGAGGGCGGCCATCTTTGTGTAGAGGGACTGCCGGCTGATGCCAAGACGGCGCGCGGCATCGGCCCGGTTGCCGTTGGCCAGTGCGAGCGCGTGGGTGATGATGGCCCGCTCAACGCGTTCAACAGCCTCGGCAAGCGGCAGTTCAACCAGCTCCGAGGGCACTGTCCGCGCCGCCACCGCAGGCGTCTTGCGCAGAAACAGGAGATCGTCAGCGGTGATGGTGGGGCCCGGCGCCAGCGAGCAGACGCGCTCCATGGCGTTCTTCAGCTCGCGCACGTTGCCGTGCCATGCCTGCTCGACAAGCAGGCGCTGCGCCTCGGCGGAAAGACGCATTTGGCGTCCCGTCGCGCGCACTGCCGAAGCGAGGAAATACTCGGCCAAGGGAACGATATCGGCCACGCGCTCGCGCAGAGGCGGCAGATGGAGCGCGACAACGTTAAGCCGGTAAAGCAGATCCTCGCGGAACTGGCCGGCTGCCACCATCGCGCCCAGATCACGATGCGTCGCCGCCACCACCCGCAAGTCGATCGGCACGGTCCGGTTCGTGCCCAGCGGCGTCACCTGGCGCTCCTGCAGCGTGCGCAGCAGCTTCGCCTGCATTGCGGTGGGCATGTCGCCGATTTCGTCGAGCAGCAACGTACCGCCGTTGGCCGCAACCAGCCTGCCGATACGGTCCGAGGTGGCATTGGTGAATGCCCCCTTGCTATGCCCGAACAGCTCGCTTTCGAGCAGCTCATGTGGGATGGCGGCGCAATTGACGGCAACGAACGGACCGCCCCGCCGATTGGAAGACGCGTGAAGCACGCGCGCCGCCACTTCCTTGCCTGTTCCTGTCTCTCCGGTGATGAGGACGGTCGCATCGGTCATGGCAGCCCGGCCGAGCTGCTTCTGCACTGTCCGCATGGCCGCACTGATACCCAGCAACTGGGGCCGGTCGGTCTCGCTCTCGTCAAGGAATGGCGTGCCGGCATCCGGAGACACCGCGCACGGCTGGTTGGCCGAGAAGATCTGCTCCAGCAGCACCGCGATGTCACGACGCCCCACCGGTTTCGTCAGGTGCTCGAAGGCGCCCAGGCGCATCGCGCCGATGGTGTTGTCGCAACTGGCGTATGCGGTGAGCATGACGACTGGAATGGCCTTCAGCGCCGGATCTTCGCGCAGTTCCTCGAGCACATCGAGGCCATTCAGATCGGGCAGGCGGAAATCGAGAAACACGCATTCGGCGGTCAGCCCGTCGCCAAGCATCTGCAGTGCGGCCTTTCCGGACACGGCCTCCACCACGCGATGCCCGAGATCGGTCAGGGTTTCGGTCAAGCCCTCCCGAAATGCGTCGTCGTCGTCGACTACGAGGATGGTTGCCATGGCACTTCCATTACAAATGAGGTGAGGTCGGAGGTCTCGTCCAGCCATGCCCGCCCCCCATGGGCAGCCGCGACCTCGCTGACCACCGCGAGGCCGAGCCCCGAGCCATCCGGACGGCCGGTTACGAACGGCTCGAAGATGTGCTGGCGCTGCTCGGGCGGCACGCCGGGGCCACTGTCCGATACGGTGATCCTGAGGCTCGGCCGTGCGCCGGTCTCGATGCGGGTAGCGTGGGCCGTCACCGCGCCCCCTTGTCCCGCATGGCGGATGGCATTGATCAGCAGGTTGTCGAGCGCCCGCCGCAATTGTTCCTGATCGAACCGGGGCGGACCGGGCGGTGCGTCGCCATCGGCGCCTCGAACGTCGCACGTTGACACCAGGTTCACGCGCCGCTGCTGGGCAAGCTCCCGGTGCGCACCGACCACGTCGTCCATCCATTGCGCCACATCGGCCTCCTGCACATGAAGGCGAACCGGCTGCGTCAGCGCCAGCAGGCTGGTCAATTGTGTTTCGATCCGGCCAATCTGCTCAAGGATGACGCGCAGCGCCTCCTGCTGACGTGTGCTGTCCCCTGCCAGTGCGTTCTCTGCCTTGAGCCGCATGGCCCCGGTCGGGTTACGTATCTCGTGGGCGACTTGCGCCGCCAGCTTGCCCAGCACGCTGAAGCGCTCAGCCTGCGCCAGCCGCTGCCCCAGTCTGGCCGTCTCTTGCTGCAGCGCTTCTGCACGCGCCACGTAGCCATTGAACGCCTCGACAATGCGATCCAGATCCGGTTCACCGACGAGTGGCAGGCGTGTGCCATCACCGCGGGGCGGCAAGGCCATTTCGAGTTGCCCCAGTCGGCGCTTCCAGCGACGCAGGACAATCCCGAAGGCCACCGCGGTCACGAGGATTCCAGTCAGCACGATGGCAAGGCCCGTCACCAGATCTTTGCCATATTGCCCAAGCGCGGGATGGGCTCGCGTCATCGTCCAGACGAGTACATCTGGGTGGCCCTGTATCGGACAGGCTGCAACAACCACCGCGTCGTGCCCGCTCATCACAGCGTCCGTTGCAGGCTGCTGCCCCTGGCGGCTGGCCTGCAGCGTGCGGAGGATCAGCGGAATTTCAGCCTCCGGGATGTCCCGCTTGATGCCGCTGCCCTGATAGGTCGGGAATGAATAAGCGAGAAAGCCGTTCTGGCTGTGCGCCGCGCGCGGTGACCAGAACCCGCCCTCCACGTCCGGCACCGAGGCAAGAACAACGTCGAGGATGCCGCGCATCAGGTCGGCACTGGCAACCGCATCCGACGGCAGTATCGATTGACGATAACGCGACGCAACGGCTTCACAGGTTGCCGTGGCCTGCAGCTTTGCATTGGCCACGTGCTGGTCTGCCGCAGAGCGAACCATCACCCAGACGACCACAAGAAGCGTGGCACAGATAGTCGCAACGAGCCCCCACAGAATGGCAAGCTGGGCGGAGAACGACGGACGCTTCATCAGAATGGTGACGACGGCACAACAGAATCAACGGAACTATCCAACCAATTCTCGGCCGTGAACAAGCGGGAAGCAATATGAGCGAAGCTGAGCATGGATGCCTTGAGAGATGTGGACCGTAAGGCCAAGCCGCATACGATTTGAACGCCTGCGTGTCTTGGCATTCATTGAAGCCTGCTCAAAGGGAAGTGTCTCTCGGGACGCCTTTCATCCGCCTTGCAGCACGCCGGCATCTCGGCCCGGGACATCGCCTCGGTTCCCATCCCATTGCCACGGCAGATAGAGAACTGGTGCGGAATTATCGACGATTGATGCCGCCAATTTAAAACCGACCGCATCGCGCGAGGTTGCGCAAATGCACAGCGCCCGCCGATAAATCGATTCAATAGAATCCGCCGATTCGGTTTTCATATCAAGGTTCTGTAGCAAAGGAACTGCTTTAAACGCGCCATCGTTTCAAGTAGCCCGGCCCACCCGGCGTGCACGTCTTGATTTGGAACAGGCACGGCCAAGCACCGCGCCATCAGCTGGTACCCTCCCCGCTCGTCTCGGGGTAGCAACCCATCCTTCTTAGTTGTCCTCAACGGCTGAGGAAAAAAGGGGCGTGTGCCGGGCTCAGAGCTCCATCCGCCGAGCAAAAAGCTCCAACCGTCGAGCTCAGAGCCCCATCCGCCGAGCAAAAAGCTCCGACCGTCGAGCTCAGAGCTCCATCCGCCGAGTAAAAAGCTCCAACCGTCGAGCTCAGAGCTCCATTCGCCGAGCAAAAAGCTCCGACCGTCGAGCTCAGAGCTCCATCCGCCGAGCAAAAAGCTCCGACTGCCGAGCTCAGAGCTCCATTCGCAGAGCAAAAAGCTCGGAACGCCGAGCTCGGAGCTCCATCCGCCGAGTAAAAAGCTCCGACCGTCGAGCTCAGAGCTCCATTCGCCAAGCAAAAAGCTCGGGGCGTCGAGCTCGGAGCCCGATGACGGAGCAAAAAGCCTCGCGGGTGGCGCTTGGAGCGCGGTGCGCGAGGCTTGAAGGGTCGTGAACGGGGGTTGAAGTGCTGCGGGAGGGGTTCCGGCCGGCAGCGGAGGCTGTCGGCCAGCCTTACTGCAACATGAATGTCTCGTACTCGAGCCGATCCAGCTTCCGGTCGAGGATCACCAGGCTGGCCATCACCACCAGCAGCAGCGATACGGCAAATCCGTATCCGTACCAGGCCGGGCCGAGCTGCAACGTAATCCACGTCAGCAGGCCGTTGAGCGCCACGAACGCCGCCGTCAGTGCCAGCACCACGCGGCGCCGGTCCAGGTAGAAGAAGATGTTCACCACGCCCAGGAACACCACCTGCAAGCTCGCGGCGATGGTGTCGACATACAGCAGCGGCAGGTACAGCTCGGAAATCTGCAGCACGCGCAGCACCGCCGCGCCCACGGCAAACAGCACCAGGGCGGCCATCGCCTGGATCTTCACGATCTCGTACAGGCCCGCGCGGATGGTCTGGACCATCGTGTTGCGCATGTCCTCGATGTGCTCGAGCGATGCGCCGCCCCGCACGGCGTTGTAGAAGGCGTCGTAGTACTCGACAAAATCCGTCTCGATGCGCACGAGGAACACGGCCATGCCGGGGATGATGCCGAGATAGGCCAGGAACACCGGAATGTCATAGATGACCGATGCATTCAGCGGGCCGATCACCTGCTGCCCCGTGCCCGGCGCATACCAGAACATGAACTTGTCGAGCCAGATGCCGAGGTTGTACAGCAGCCCGATCAGCATGAGCGACGGATACGCGAACCGCCGGTCGAACACCTCGAACGACAGGAAGCGCCGGCCGCTGAAGTTGCGGTAGATGAGCGCGGCCATGCCGATCAGCAGGCACAGCTGCCCCGTGACAAAGCCGAGCAGCAGCCCTTCCAGCCCAAGCCGGTTGAACAGCAGCGCCAGCAGCACGGTCAGCGTGTAGCCGATCAGGAAGATCCACACGATCGACTTGTACTGCTTCATGCCCGACAGGAAGATCACCGCGATCCAGATGTTGGCCATGACCACGAAGCCGGCCAGCATCAGCAGCCGGTAGATGGCGGACTGCTGCGGAAACGCAAACAGGATGACGAGCAGCCCCAGCCCGCCCGCGACCAGCGTCATCACAAGCGACACGGCGTGGTAGTTGGGCAGGATCAGGTCGTCGCGCTTCTCGAACAGGCGGTCGGAGGTGAAGCGCGTGAAGGCAAGCTGCAGCGGCCCGGTCAGGATCAGGCTCACCGCAATCAGGTAGGTGACCGACACCTGGAACTGCGTGATGAGCGAGCCGGGAACCACGAACGGCAGGCTGAGGATACCGATCAGCAGAATGCCGACGATGGAAAGAATCCACGGCCCGGAGCTGATGATGCCGGCGTAGGTGTAGGCACGCAGCAGCCCGACCAGGCTGTCGCGCTTGAGCATCTTGCGCAGCTCAAAACCAATGCCGGCCATCAGCGGGCTCCCTCATGTGGCTTGCTCTGTGGCTTGCTCTGCTGGGCGTGGTGCGGGCAGGCCGCCGCAGCGGCGGAGGCAGCCTTGGCGCCGTGCTCGGTAGTCAGGTCGGGCAAGGTCTGCAGGCGCGTGTACAGCTCGCGGTAACTGCCCACCATCATCTCTTGCGTGTAGTAGCGCTCGACGCGGGCGATGCCGGCGGCCTGCGCCGCATACCAGCGCGTTTCATCGCGCAGCAGCGTCAACACTTCCGCCGCCAGGGCGGCCGGGTCGGCAATGCGCACCACGGCGCCGGCCGCGCCCAGTGCCGCGTCTTCGCCCTCCAGGCCGAACAGCAGTTGCCGGCACGAACCCACATCCGTGGTGACGGACGGCACGCCTGCGGCAAACCCTTCCAGCACCACCAGCGGCAGCGCCTCGCTGATGGAACTCAGCACCAGCACGCCCACCTTCGGCAGGATGTCGTCGATCTTCTGGAAGCCCAGGAACTTGATGCGCTCGCCCAGGCCGAGGCTTTCGGCCAGGCTGTGGCATTCCTGGGCGTATTCCGGGTCTTCGTCTTCCGGGCCGGCAATCCAGCCTTCCGCGTCGGGCATCTCGCGCGTGACGGTCAGCATGGCGCGGATGAACGTCTTCACGTCCTTGATGGGCACCACCCGGCCGATCAGGCACATCACGTGCGGCACGCTGGCCTGCCGCTTCTCGCGCAGCGCGGCTAGGCGCGGCAGGTTGATGCCGTTCGGGATGCTGCGCGTCTTCTCGGCCGGCGCGCCGTCAATGACCTGCCGCTGCCGGTTGCCTTCGTACAGCGCAACGATGTCTTCGGCCGCGTCATAGCAGACCCGGCCCATGGTCTCGAAAAAGCGCACCCACAGGTCGCGGAAGTAGCTGATCTGCGCGATGTCCTTTTCGAAGATGCTGCGGTTGTCCCGAATCCACTGGCTCTGGAACAGGTCGATCTTGCGTTCCTTGGTGTAGATGCCGTGCTCCGACACCAGCAGCGGCCGCCCGCGCTTGTAGCGCAGCAGCGCACCCAGGAAGCCCGCATAGCCGGTCGAGATGGTGTGGAACACCTTCACCGGGATGAGGTTTTCGGCAATGCGCACGAGCTGCCACAGCGGCTTGTGCATGATGCGCACGGTCCAGAAGTAGTCGGTGAACGACGGGTCGGTGCAATAGCGCCGGTAGTAGTCCGTCATCATGTCCCACGCGCGGTGGCTGTGGAGGAACTGCTCTTCGGCCAGCGGGCCGTCGTCGCGCAGGTCGGCAATCGAGGCGCGGATCAGCTCGGCGGTCTCTTCCTTGTTGGCCGGATTGCGCAGCGCGTCGTGCAGCTTGCGCGAGCGCTCGAACGCGGCGGCATCGCCACCACTGGCCTGCACCAGCGGCGGCGGCGGAAAGTCGTACAGGTAGTGGCACTCCAGGTGCACCACGTTGTCGGGAATGGCGTAGACCGGCTTGCCGTAATCCTCACGGCGGCTGCCGATGAAGACGACGGCGAAGCGGATGTCCGGAAACGCCCGGATCATCTGGTTGACCCAGCTCGACACCCCGCCGCTCACGTAGGGAAACGTCCCTTCGAGCAGCAGCGCAACGTCGGCGGACTCGGCGCGAGGAAAGTGGTCGTTGCTCATGATGTCCAGTAGCGCAGCAGCGGGCGCAGCAACGGCAGCGGAGACCGGCTGGAGAACTGCGCCAGCGCCGCGCGTGCACCGGCATAGTCGCGGCGCAGGTAGCAGGCTTCGGCCAGCGGCGGCAGCAGGCGGTCACGCGGGAAGCCGAGGGATTCGGCGCGGCGCAGGTGCGACTCGGCCACATCGGGCTCGCGGCGCGACAGAGCAAGCCGGCCGCGCATGTACCACAGGGCGGCGTTGTCGGGCTGGATATCGAGCGCGGCGCTGGCATAGCGCTCGACCTGCTCGGCGGTGTAGCGGTACACGTCGCCCTGCACGAGGTTCTGGTAGATCAGTTCCCAGTACAGATCGGCCAGGCGCTTGTTGATGTCGTAGCGTGCTTCGGGCGTGGTGGCTTCCTGCAGGCGCGGCAGCTCGGCGAGGATCTTCTGCGTGAGGACCTTTTCGGCGTTGTCGAGCATGCCGTAGGCCAGCAGGCGGATATCGTCCACCGGGTCGGCCAGCAGGTCGCGCAGCACCGGGCTGGCGGTGCGCGTGGGCATCGACTGCATGGCCACCAGCGCGGTCATGCGGCTTTGCACCGGCGCGCGCTCATTGTTGAGCTGCGCACGCAGCCGCGCCCCGCCGCCGTGCGTCACACGCGAAATCAAATGCGCCACGAACACCGGCAGGCCGACATCGGCGATGTCCTTGTCGTCTTCGGGCTTGGGAAACAGCTTGGCGAGCAGCAGGCTGCCGAGCACCAGCAGCCCGCCCGCCACCGGCACGAAAAAGCACAGCGCCGTCAGGTAGCCATACGTCCACACGAACGGCACGCGATAACGGCGCGGCAGCAGGCGCCATGCAGCCAGGCCGATCAGCGCCGCGGCGGTGCCCTGCAGCATCAGGCACGACAGCAGCAGCCCGAGGCTGTTGCCGGCATGCAGTGCCATCGCCACTGCCGCGATCTGGGCTGCGATGCCACCGAGCGTGAGCTTAAACATGGTCACCCCGCATGCCTATGCGCCCCTATGCATCGAGATGGCAGCGCGAGAGGAAGCGCTGCAGCGCTTCGCCCGGATGCTCGCCGGTCACATGCAACGTCTGCACGCTGATGTGCCCGCCCTCGAAATCGACACCGAACTGCGCGCGCAGGCTGTCTTCGATGCGCACCAGATACGCAGACACGGCGCCCGCGCCCGACAGCGGCATCAGCGTGATGAGCGCGCGGCGGCCCTTGCCGCTCGCCTGCCAGACAACGTCCAGCGCACGGCGGCTGCGCACCACGCTCTCGAACAGCGCATCGCTGGCCTCGTCCTGGTCGAAGATGAGCGCCACCACCGACGAATCGATGCCGGTGTCGCGATGCAGGCGCGCCAGCCGCCCAAGGTCGAGCGCGAACTCGTACGGCGCGTCGGGCACGAGATCCAGGATCTCGGAGCTGACGGTGAGGTGGCGCACGCCGTCGGCGTAGTAGCCGAGCAGCACGAGCAGGAACTGCAGGTTCTCGTACGACAGCGAGAGGAACGGCATCTGGTGCACGACCACCAGGCCGATCAGCTCATCCGCGCCCGAGAGCACCGGCGCGCATGCCACGTAGCGCGAGCTGTCTTCCGGGTTGTTCACGTTCCGCAGCTCAGGGGCCTGCGGGTGGCCCAGCGTGTGGGTGTCGATGCAATGGCGGATCAGCGGGTCATCGGCAACGATGTCGAAGGGCGCCCCCACGCGGGCCACCGGTTCGGTATCGATGCGGTTGCCCGTCACGCGCACCATGGCCGCCACTTCCAGTTGGCAGGCCTGTGCCGTCCATTGCAGGAAGGGCTCGGCGCCGGGCAGTTGCGCTACGTCCGGGGCGTTGTCAGCCGAGCCGTGCTCGCGCGCGGCCAGCGCGATATTGCGCAGCTGCGTGAGCGTGTCGCGCAGCGTGGTCGGCTTGGCCAGCAGGTCGTTTTCCAGGCGCTCGTGCGAGAGGCGCAGCAGGAAGTGGTTCTTGGTGAGCGCCGCCAGCCGGTCGTTCAGGTAGCCGTTGACGGTGCGCGCGCGTGACAGCCGCGCGCCCCAGATATCGCCGTACTGCCCGCCAACCAGCACCAGCATCAGGCCGCCCAGGAAGTACATGCGCGGGAAGCTGCCGGCGGCAGCCGTCTGCCCGTAGAACACGGCCCAGGCACCCAGCACCACCAGCGCGGCCAGCGCGCCGAGCAGCGTGCCGTAGCGCAGCGCCAGGATGAGCGGCACCAGCCAGATCCACGGAAAGCCGTAGCCGAGCAGCAGCGGGTTGTCCGGCGAGAACACCCAGACGATGCCGATGGCCACCACCACCGCACCCAGCGTTTCGAGCACAGCGCTCGGGCTGGACACGGCAGGCGCAATCAGCCGCCCATACCAGGTCGACGCGCCAATGCCTTGCGCGTTGCGCCGGCGGTCAGTTCGCCCGGTCTGGCCCCGTGCATCGGCGGTGGCGCGGCCGGCCGATTGGGCGGAACCTGCGGACTCGGTCTTCATCAGCCCCGGCCCAGCGGCGAAAGCAGTTCGCGCAGCAGCTTCTGCGCCACCGCCGACACGGCATCGCGGCTCCAGCCGGTGCGGCTGCCGGCTGCGCTCCAGATCACGTTGCCGGTCTGCACGTCAATCACCTGCAGCGTGATGCCGACGGCGGGCTCGCCGTCCACGCCGACCTTGTAGCGCCATTCATCCACGGCGCCGGTCAGCGCGTAGCGGGCTTTCTCGCCGCGCGCCCAATCCAGCGCACGCGATACGGCCTCGCGCTCGGCAGGCTCGAACAGCGATTCGCTGTTCAGGTTGGCCGGATATTGCTTGAGGTTGGAGAAACCACGCGCCTTCAGGATGCTGGCCGCGATCGTCTCGGCACGCAGGCCGGCCTGCGGCGTTTCGGTGTAGTTGACGATGGGCAGCACGACCCATGCATCCGACGCGCTGGTTGCCGGCGCGCGGCCGCTATCGACCACCGCACAGGCGGACAACGCCAGCGCCGCCCCAACGCCCGCAGCCATTGCCAGCCAGCGCCGGCGGCCGGCTTTCATCGTGTTGATCAAGGGTGTCATCGCGTTCTCCCTGGAGTCTTCCGTTGTGTGCTTCATGTCGTTGCTTCCCCGTTGTCTTGTTCTTGCTTGTCGTCAGTAGAGCCAGCGGTAGCGCAGGCCGATCTCCGTCATCGGCGAGGTACCGGCGCGCGTGATGGAGGCATGGCTGAACACCAGCGCCAGATGGTCGTTGCCGAACACGCTGCCCGCCACCCCGAGCTGGAGTTGCGTGCCCCACCCTTCGCGGTTGTCGTGCAGCAGCCCGACATCCATGAACGGCCGCCACGCACGCGTATAGCGATCAAGATAGTCCGTGCCAAAGCCGAACAGCAGGCCGAACTGCGTGAACGACTGCGGCATGAAGGCGGTGGCATCGGGCGGCGTATCCCCGGTGGCGGCCGCAGGCAGGAGCCGCCCGAGCAACGCGCTCGGCGCGCCCGAGGCGCTGTAGTTCGCACGCGTGCCGACCACGCGGATCGTGTAATCGGGGTATTCCACGCGGAAGCGGTAACCGGCTTCGGCGTCGAACACCATGCCGCTGCCCAGGAACGAGCGGTCCTGTCCGTAGAAGCGGTTGCCCTCGATGCGCGCGCGGATGTATTCGCGCTGCGTCAGGCGCCAGTTGCCCCCGATCGACACCAGATCCTTCATGCCGCCCACGCGCAGCTGCGTGGTTTCGTCGGCGGGCTGGTTGCGGCCGACCGACAGCTCGGTGCCGAACGGACCGGTCTGCCCCAGCAGGCCATCCAGCCGGAACGCGTAGAACGACGCCAGCCCCTGGCGCCAGCCCACCGTGCCCTTCCACTGGCTGTCTTGCGTCTGGTACTGCGAGATCCAATCGACGCGGCGGTCCTGCGCGGGCACGCCAGTCAGTTGCGTTTCGTCGGTCGAGCGCTGGTTCCGCTGCGTGGCGCGCACCAGCATGCTGTAGTGATCGGTCAGGCGGATGCCGGCAGCCGCGCTGCTTTCAAAGTACGTGAGCGGCGCCTGCTTGAACCACGTTTCGCGCGGCTCCAGCGCCTGCGCGTTCGTCAGCAGGGTTTCCTGCAGGCGCTGGTGGATCTGCTCGTCGTCGGGTGCGGTCGTGAGACCTTCGAACGACAGGCGCTGCGCCTCGCCCAGGCGGTCCGTGAGCGTGTTCGCATCGATGCGGTTGTAGAGCGGGATGCGATCGGGCGTGTCGTCCAGCAGGCGGTTGAGCGTTTGCAGATCGCGCTCGGCCAGGGCGATGGAGATCTCGGCATAAGCCGGACGCGTCATGCGGCGCGTGTATTGCTGCAGCAGCCACGCACGCGCCAGATCGTTCGCCTCCTGCGACAGCGCCCAGCCGAGCGCGGCCTCCTTGGCGACGGCAGAGACGAGCTGGTCGCTCACGCGGGCGTTCTTGCGCTTGTCTGCCGGGTCTTGGGGCGGCTCCGGCGGCAGCGCATCGATGTCGCCAAGCTCGGATTTCTGCACGGTCGCGCTGCCGCCTTCGCGGGCCTGCCGCGTCGCGCGGCGGTCATCGCGCAGCAGCTCGATCAGCAAGCGCTGTGCAAGATCGCCCGAGCCGAACGTCTGCGCCAGCGCAACGCGGCGGGCACGCAGTTCGGTGCGGGCGCCGTCTTCAAGCGGTACGGCATCGTTGCCCGCCCCGTTGCTGCCTACGACGACACGCGTGCCGACGCGGCGGCTGGCGGGGGCCTTGTCCTTGGTGTTTGCAGCGTCCGCGCCGGCACCCTCACCACCCTCGGCACGCCACAGCAACCACCACGCTTCGCGGCGCAGGCGCCAGGCAGCATCGGCTTGCCCGGCCATTTCACGCGCATCGGCAAAGGCCAACAGCCAGAGCGGATCATTGCGCATCGAATTGCCCTGGCGGCCAAGGAAGCGCAGCGCGAGGTTGGCGTCGAACAACTGCAGCCCGGCGGCGGCATACGCGCCCCAGTAGGCGGAATCATTTTCGGCTTCGCTACGCCACAGGGCGAGCGCACGCTTGAGTTCATCGTTCTGGCCGGAATCGAGCAGACCCCACAGGAAGGCGGCTTTCACGTCGCTGCCGGCATCGGGCAACGAGACGGCGCGGCGCAGATCGCGCATGGCGAGATCCCACTGGCCGTTCTGGCGGTAGTACTCGGCGCGGGCTCCGAGCACGCCGGGGGATTGCTCGGCGGCGCGGCGTTGTTCCGGCGTGAGCGAGGCCAGCAGCCCGTCGATGCGGCGGAAGGCACGGGCGCGCGTGTAGTAGTAGATGGCCTGCTGCAACGAGGCCATCGTGCCGCTCTTGTGGAAGGCCAGTTCAGCCAGGCGGCCGGCATCGATGGGGCTGGCGTCGTAGAAATCGATCATGGCCGACAGGTCGTCGGGCTGCGCATTGCCGCCAATCAGCAGTTGCCGATACGCCTCGCGCGACAGGTCGTCGCGCTGGTTCAGGCGTGCGAGCTGCGCGAACGTGCGCCAGTAGAGATCGTCCGTCGGCGAGGCCACCTTGCTGGCGGCTTCCATGGCGGACAGCGCCTGCTCGAACTGCGCGCGCACGTAGAGCATGTTGGCGAGCTTGAGCGCATAGCGCGCGTTCGGGCCGAACTCCTTCTGCAGGCGCACGTAGGTGTCGTAGGCCTGGTCGTCCTTGCCGGCGCGCTCGGCCAGCATGGCGTAGCGCTCCAGGATCGCCTGCCGATGGGGGCCGCGCGCAATGCCGTTCAGATAGGCCAGCCCTTCCAACGGCTCGCCCAGGCGCTCATATGCGGCAATGACCTGATCAAGGAGCTTCATGTCGCCGGGCTGGCGGCTGGCCTTGTAGCGCAAGCCGGCCAGATAGGCGTGGTCTTCGTTCAGGGCAGGCGCCAGGCGCAGCACGTTCTGCCAGGCCGCGTCGTCACCGGTTGACTGCGCGTAGGCCAACCAATATTTCAGTGCGGACATCGGCTGGCGGTTCCACTCCGATACCTGCGCGGCGCGCTCGGTCCAGATCTTCAGGTCCGGGCGCTGGCGCACGGCGGCTTCGGCCACGCGCATGGCGTCGTTCAGGTTGCCGCTGCTCATGAAGACGCGGTACGCGAGGTCGTAATCGTCGGCATTGAACGGCGCAATGCCGCGCGCGATGGCCTCGCCTCCAGTGGGCCGTGCGGTGGGAGCGGCAGGGACGGTGCCATCGCTTACCTTGTCCGCCACGCGGCGGATGCGTGCAACGTGGCGCTGGCGGCGGGCCAGCCCTTCCGGCCCATCCATGAACACTGCATCCGTGGGGGATGGCAACGGCTCCGGCCGGCCCGCGAAGGTCCAGTCATGCCGCGCGGCACCCGCCGCCAGCGCAATGCCGGCCTCCGTCTGCCGCCACGACAGATGCAGCAGCCGGCGCGCGTACTGATCGGCCAGATCCGGCCGGTTGCACGCCAGGGCCAGTCGCGTAAGGAAGCGCAGCGTTTCGGTGTCGTCGAGAAGCGGGCCCGCGCGGCGTTGCGCTTCGGTCATGGCGTCGTCGAGCAGGTTGCCGCCCTGCAGCGCCTTGAGCCCGGCGATGAAGTAGTGGCGCTGCTCGTCGAGCGATTTGGCGCTGGCCTGTGCGGCAAAGTTGGCGGCGGCCGCGGCGCGGTATTCGCCCACGCCAAGGGCAATCTCGGCGGTGCGCGCCTGCCATTGCGCGGCGCGCGCCACGTCCTGCTTGGCCAGGCGCTGGTAGAACTGCACGGCAATCGCGCCCTGATCCAGCGCACGCGCCTTGCCGGCCAGGATTTCCAGCTCGGCGGCGGTCCAGCGGTAGTCCAGCGCCTGCTTGAGCAGGCCGCGCAAGTCATTCAGGATCGACGCGCGCTGCGGGTCTTTTGGCTGCAGCGCATAGGCGCGCTGCTCGCGAATCGCAATCTCCAGCAGCAGCGCTTCACGCTCGAGCGTCTTGTCGTGCAGCGCGCGCATGCGGTTGAGCATGGCTTCGGCTTCGTTCAGACGCCCGGTGCGCACGTACTGCGCGGCCAGGACGCTCAGGAATTCGCCGTCATTCGGGCGCACGCGCAGCCAGGCTTCGAGATACGCCACCGAGAGGGCATCGACCTTGCCGCCTTCCAGCAGGCGCGCTTCCAGCCGCTCACGCGGAAACATCAGGGCGAGCGCCAGCCCGATCAGCGCGCCAAGCGTGCCGATCAGCCAGGGCGGAAGCAGCCGTTCGCGCGGGGTCAGGTCAGCAGACCACATCGATGCGTTGGTAGGTCACGGATTGGGCGGCAGTGCCGTTCAAATCCACGCGCACCGTATCGCCTTGTGCACGGGTGGTGTGGGCCGGCGCGCCGTTGACCTTCACGCGGCACGCGCCAACGTTGGCCAATCGGACAAACGGCTTGTAATAGCCGCCGGCTTCGAACGACAGGCCGTTGCCGCTGCGCGAGAAATCACGCACAAAGGCTGCGGCTTCGGCAATGTACGCAGACTTGGCCGGCTCGCCGGCGGGCGCCATGGCAAAGCGTGCCGCGCCGTCGTCCAGGTGGATGTAGATACCGCCCGCTGCCTTGTCGTAGCCGACCACGCCCTGGGCATCGGCTAGGCGCGGCGTGCCGGGCGCCATCCACCGCAGTTCGCGCAAGTCGCCGTTGCCGCGCACGACCCAGTTGTCATCATCGCGGGCGATGGCCATGTCGCGGAAGTCCATGACCTTCGAGACGTATTCCGTGGTGTAGATGGGAAACACCGGTTGCGAGAGCGCGTAGTCGTAGTCCTTTTTCAGGGCCTTGAGCGACGCAAGCTTGGTGCCCGAATACATGTGGTAGTAGATGTTGATCGGCTTGAAGCGGTACGGCGCGTCGGTCATTTGCATCGTTTCAATCAGGCGTTCAAAGCCGTAGTAGGGCCCCGTCCAGTCATTGGTATAGACGTTTTCGTTCTGATTGGGCGCAAACACCTGGTAAGCACCGGGGCCCTTGTCGATGCCGATGGGGGCAATGTCCGTCCACGACGGCGAGCTGCGCGTGATGATGGTGTCGCCGCCGTTGATGTTGACCACACCGGCCTGCCACGCCATGCGCACGGCCACGTCGGGCGGCCGGCAGTCGCCCGACCACTGCAGGACCTTCACGCGCTTGCCCGGCGGCGCCAGGCGCTCGTCGATGTAGCGGATGGAGCCGGCGATCTCGCGGTCGAGGCTGAACTTGTAGCCGGGAATGGTCAGCGTGAAGGCGGTATCGCCGCCGCCCGCGTCCTTGCCGGGGCCCGCCGTCGGGCTTTGGACCGTGCGGCTCCAGTCGAATGGGTGCGAATACGTATGGGAGCCCAGCTCGACATACGGCAATGCAAACATCTTGCGGGCAACGCCTTCCAGCCGCTGCGAAATCTTCGGGTACAGGCCCGTCGGGCCCACCTCGCCTTCAATGACGGAAAGCGTGGTCGGAATGCGGTACTTGTCCCACACCTCCTGCAGCAACACCTCGCCCGAATATTCGGGGCCCGGGAATTCCGCACGGGAGGCAAAGCCGTCGCCGTCCACGTGCACGAGCATCAGGCGGCGGCCGTTCTCGCTGGTCAGGTCGGGGATGGGCATGTCGGGCAGCGCCAGCGCGCGGCGCAGAAACTCGATGGGCTGCACCACCCAGCGCGCCTGGTCGATGGTCTCCATCGAGAACACCGCGAACGGATACATCACGTAGCCGCCCCAATCCGTAATGGCCGCGGCGTCAAACTCCTGGTTGCCAGACTTCAAGCGCAACAGCGATTGCGCCGAGGCGCCGGCCCGGACGGGCACCGTCTCGTTCGCCAGCGGCCGGGGCGGCATCTCGAAGCCCATGATCCTGTCTTGCGACACCACCGACACCGGCCCGCCGTTGCGGGCACCGGCATTGGCCATGCCGCGCACGTATTGCAGGTGCAGCATGTCGGCAAGGCTGCCGTCCACCGGCAGGCCGAACCGGTTCATGAAGGCAATGCGCACGCCGTCGCGCATGCGGGCGCGCACCCATGCATTGAGCGCCGCGACCTGCTTGACCGGACTCGTATTCACCCACACCACCACCCCGGCATAGCGGTCGGGCGGCACGTCGGCGGGCAGCGGTTGATTGATGTCGGCGTATTCGACGTCGTAGCCCAGAAAATTGAGCGGCATGGCGACAAAGCGCACGCCCTCGCTGGTCTCGACGGTGGTGCGCGGGGCGCGTTCCTGCAGGATCAGCACCTTGCGCGGCAGCACCTCGATCCGCCCGACCCCGATGGTCGTCAACGCTGGATCGGTCACATACGGGATCAGCCCCTGCGCCTTGATGCGCTTGGCGGTATCGCGCGCGCAGGCACGGTCAGCCGGCGGGCAATAGTCGATCGAGATGACCGGGAGGTGGTATTCGTCGCGGATCTTGCGCGCCTGGCCCATCAGCCAGTCGCGGTCGGCGTCGTTCACCGTCTTGTATTGCTTGGCGCCCTGGTCCCAGCCGCGATACAGCGATTCAAACGCCACCGCATACGCCTGGTCGTGCACCTGCGGCAGTATCTCGAAGCCGCGGTTGAACATCAGCTTGGCATCCGGGTAGCGCGCCTTGATCGCGCGGATCACGCGCACCATGCCGGCCTCCTGTGCCGCGCGCGAGGCGTCGTCCTTGGCGACGAGGTGGTACGAGTCGAGCGTATCGAGGAAAAAGCCGCGGTAGCCCTTGTCCCACAGCGGCTTGATGGCGTGTTCGACATAGAACGCCGGCCAGTCCGGTTGGGCCTGGTCGACCACGCGGGAGGCCCACGCAGCGTTGTCGCCGAGCAACCACGCCTTGGGCAAGGCCTTGAACCAGCTCCGCTCGGGCGTGACCTCGCCCAGGCTCACGTAGGCGAACCACTGCGTGCTGGGCGTCTTGAACTGCGATGGGTCGAAGCCGTGGCCGGGCTCGACGACGACGGCATCAAAGGCGCGCAACTGGGCCACGGGCGGTTTGTCGCCGTAGTACCACGCGATGTTCGGCGCGCTGGCCGAGACGGTAGATGCAACCCCAGACGCACCGGACCCGGTGGTGGCAGGCGTTTGCTGCGCAAACGTCGTACAAGGCATCGATACGGCAGCTGCGGCAAAAAGCCCAGCCAACCGTGCGATCGTCCCCGCCGTATTCCCCCGTTTCCCCCCGGTGCGCCGCTGTAAACGGCTGAGAACCCACATGAACTGGCACTCCGCTATGCAACTATGTGCATCAATTAGGCCGATCTGCGCCGGCACTGAAGATCGGCGCCTCTCATCACGCCGTCCGGAACCGCTTTTTTTTCTTCCCGGTCGCCGCCCGCAAACGCAGGCCCCGCAAGGCATCCCGAGACAATGTGTCCGAAGGTGAAGTATCGCCGATGCCATGGGTACACAGCAAACCACATTTTTGATGACCGCCCACCCCTCTCGGACATAAACAATTGTTTGAGATCAGCCGCGCACGCCGTGGTTTGACAAAGCGATCAGGGCTGCACCATGATCAGCCGAAGCCACATTCCACGCGACCGTGCAGTTGTCGCTGCGCAACGACGCGACTTGCCCGGACGGCCCCGCCACCATGTCCGCCCTCCTCCTTGCCTTGCTGATCCTGATCAGCGCCTTTTTTTCCGCTTCTGAAATCGCCCTCACGGCATCGCGGCGCACGCGCCTGCAAACCCTGGCCGACGACGGCGACACCCGCGCCCTGCGCGTGCTGCAGCTCAAGGACATGCCCGGCAACTTCTTCACGGTGGTGCAGATCGGGGTGAATGCCGTGGCCATCCTGGCCGGTGTCATCGGCGACAGCCAGATCTCGGGGCCGCTGGCCGCGGCGCTGAGCGACTGGCTGCCCGCTGCACGCGCCGAACGGATCGCCAGCATCGCCGGCTTCATCATCGTGACGGGGCTGTTCATTCTCTTTGCCGACCTGCTGCCCAAGCGCCTGGCCGTGCTTTATCCCGAGCGCTGCGCGATGTCAATCATCGGCCCGATGCAGTCGTGCCTGCGCGTGCTGCGGCCCGTGGTGTGGCTGTTCAACGGCGCCGCCGACATGTTCCTCAAGCTGTTTGGCGTGCCGACGCACCGCGTCGACCAGATCACCACCGAAGACATCGCCGCCATGGTGGGCGCGGGTGCCGAGGCCGGCGTGCTGCGCAAGCACGAGCTGGCGGTGATCGAAAACGTCTTCGAACTGGAATCGCGCACCATCACCTCGGTGATGACCGTGCGCGACGAGGTGATCTACTTCACGGTGGACGAGCCGCTGGAGTCGATCAAGATGAAGATCATTGCGCAGCCGCACGCGGAATACCTCGTCTGCCGCGAAGACATCGACTCGGTGCTCGGCTTCATCGCGTCCAAGGACATCCTGCAGCAGATCCTGTCGGAGGAATCCTCCGCCGTGATCCGCAACATCAGCAAGCACTACGACAAGAACCTGCTGGTACTGCCGGACACGCTGAACCTGTCACAGGCACTCACGCGCTTTCGCGAAATGCACGAGCGCTTTGGCGCGGTCGTCAACGAATATGGGCTGGTGGTGGGCGTGGTGACGCTCGACGACATTGTCGGCGCGGTGATGGGCGACATCCTGTACCTGGGCGAAGACGAGCAGATCGTGCGCCGCGATGACGGCTCGTGCCTGATCGACGGCGTCACGCCGCTGGGCGACGTCAAGCGCGCCTTCGACCTCGACGACCTGCCCGGCGAACACCACGTCGAAACGCTTGCCGGGCTGGTCATCTACGCGCTCAAGCGCATTCCCAAGAAGAGCGAAAGCGTCGACATCGGGCCGCTGCATATTGAAGTGCTCGACATCGACAACCACCGCATCGATCAGTTGCTGGTGTCGCGGCGCATCGACCCGCCGGCAGCGACCGTGCCTTCGGCGTCGTGAGCGGCAAACACTTCCTTGGCGGCAAACATGCCGTTGAGGGCCGCCGGAAAGCCCGCGTATAGCGCCATCTGCAGGATCGTCTCGGTGATCTCCTTGCGCGTGAGCCCCACGTTGAGCCCCGCCGCAATGTGCACCTTCAACTGCGGTGCCGCGTTGCCCAGCGCCGTGAGCGCGGCAATGGTGGCGATCTCGCGCTCGCGCAGGGTCAGGCCCGGGCGGCAGTAGACGTCCCCAAACCCGAATTCGACGATGTAGCGGCCGAGGTCCGGCGCGATGTCGGCCATGGCCTCGACCACGCGTTCGCCGGCCACATCATCGACTTCCTTGAGCTTTTGCCAGCCCCGAGCGTAGCGGTCGTCCTGCAGGTTGGCGTGGTTTGCGGCTTGTGCGGTGTGGGTGGTCTGGGTCATGTGCGTCCTCGTTCGGTTGGCGTTTCGGCTTGTGCTTCGATTTGAGAGATGAGGAAGCAGAGCCCTTCGCGCCTTCCGTAGCCTCCGTGCCTTCCGTGGCTTTCGCGGCTTCAATCCGCGCCCGGATGCCGTCGTAGACAACGAGTTTGACGCGCAGCACGGCCAGCGTTTCGGCCCGCGCGCGCAGCTCCGCTTCCAGCGCCGCCGCATGCAACTCCAGCAGGCGTTGGCGCGCCGACACACTCTCCAGACTGTCGCCCTGGCGCCGCAGCGCGGCGTACGCCTGCATCTGCGCGATCGGCATGCCGGTATCACGCAGGCGCAGCAGGAACTCGAGCCACGTCATGTCTTCGGCACGGAAGACACGATGGCCGTTATCCCGCCGCTGCACGCTGTCGAGCAGGCCGATGCGCTCGTAATAGCGCAGCGTATGCGTCGACAGGCCGGTGGCTTCTGCAACTTGGGCGATGGTCAGGAATGTGGTCATGAACGGAGCTTAGAAGTTAGAGCGCACTCTAAGTCAAGCGACTTTACGCGAATTCTTCGGGGTCGCCCAAAACAAAGCGCCGGCCCCTTTTCGGAGGCCGGCGCCCGGGTGTGCAGAAAAATCGGCGGGCTACCGCAGATCAGCCGCCTACGCCGTACGCGCTCTTGTCCTGCTGCTTCGGACGGTGGTCGCGTTTCTTTTTCTTCTTGTGATGCTGTGCCTTCTTCTCGCCTGCGGCCGGAGCCGAGGCTTCAGGTGCCGGCGCAGCGGCGGCGGGCGCAGCGGGTGCCGTCGGGGCGGAAGCCTGCGCAAATGCGCCGGCGCTGAAGACTGTAGCCACGAGGGCAGCCAGGAGCTTGTTCATCGTGTTGTCCTTATAGAAGAGACTGGTTTGTGGCGCGTTCCGGTATCGGGTGGAGCGTGACCCAAAGCGCTCCCGCACCTGCTGTGCAATGCGCGGCCCGACATCGAAACGAGCCGCGCATCATCACGCAGTGTGGTGTAGGCCCTACCGGTTGTCCACCCGAAGCCTGACAGTACGCCCATGCGCACGGCACGGACTTGATGTGTTTCAACCCAATCGCAACAGACTTTTCAGTCGCCGAGAAACGCGCCTTGTTACGCGCGCTTACACCGTGGGCAGAACGCTTACAAACGGCAGTCATCGCGCCCGCAATGTCGGGCGTTTTTGGAGGCATGGATCGCAAATGGGACGAGATCCATGTATCTGGAGTCCCAATATCCCGCTTGAACCTGATTAAGGAGTCTCACATGAAAGTCGCTCAATCCCTGGCCGCTCTGATCGTTGCTGGTGCCTTCGCAGCCCCCGTGTTCGCAGCTGGCACCGCCTCCGCACCGGCCGCCGCACCTGCACCGGCAGCGACCGCTGCAGCGACGACCACCGATGCCGCTTCGGCACCGAAGGCTGAAGCCAAGCACGAGAAGAAGCACGCTCACAAGAAGGCCCACAAGGCTGCAGCCAAGTCGGAAGCCAAGACCGACGCAGCTTCGGCACCGAAGGCCGATGCGCCCGCCAAGCAATAAGGCTGTCGCGTCATGAAGAACGCCGGGACCTTCCCGGCGTTTTTTTTGCCTGTTTCCCAGCGCATCCACGCAGATACCCCTGGAGCTTCCCCTCCTCGATCGGGATCCCGCGCTCCGACGGTTCCCACTAGAATGGCGTGCCCGCCGTTTCCGTCGCACACATTCCTTCGAATTCCCGTCCTCTCATGCCGCTGTCTTCGCGCGCCCTGCCCCGCTTTGCGTTCTTCCTTCTGATGACCATCGGCGCATTGAGCAGCGCCGCCAACGCTGAAGGCCGCACTGAAGCCAGCGACTGGAGCATCGCTGCCGGCCCGGCGATCTACATGTCGCCCAAGTATCCGGGCGCGAAATCGAGCTTCGTGTTTCCGTGGATCGATCAGGAAATCGAATACAAGCACCGGTTCTTTTCGAAAGGGATGGACTTTGCCGGCGTGTACCTCGCGAACGACGACACGTGGCAGGTGGGCGGCAACTTCCAGTTCGACCCGACATGGCGCCATGCGCATGACGACGCGCGCCTGAATGGCCTCGGCAACGTCAACGCCACGGTGCGGGCAAAGGCGTTTGCGCAGTACACGGTGTCGTTCCTCACGCTGTCCACCGATGCGGAGCAGGACATCCTTGGTAACCGCCAGGGGTTGATCGCCAATGCCGATGTCTACGCAAGCGCGCCGGTCGGCCGCTGGCTGTTCAGCCTCGGCACCGGCGTGTCATGGACGAACGGCCAGTACATGCGTACCTTCTTTGGCGTGGACGATGGGCAGAGCGCGCGCTCGGGCCTGCCGGTATTTGCCACGCATGCAGGGCTGCGCGACATCCACTTCAACGCCATCGTCACATGCAAGCTCGATGACCGGTGGACGGCCAATGGTTCGCTTACCGTGGCGCGACTGCGTGGCGATGCGGCTGACAGCCCGATCACGCAGCGCCGCCAGCAGACCACGGCGATGGCCTCGCTCACGTACCGGTTCCGCTGACATTTCCGCCAGCATCGGGCGCCGCGATGTGCGCAATCGCTTGCGCATGGAGGTGACGGTTGCCTCGCAAACCTGTGCACACGAGGCAATCCGCTTATGAGACCAGAAGTTGCCCGGCGCGCCTCTCACCCAAACGGACCATGCTTCCTTTTCACAACAGGCATGCGCGTGGACTAGCGCAATCGCCCTGCTTTTTTTGCTAGTCTGTTTCGCAAGCGGCGATCACTTCCGATCAATGCGCGGGCAGTGAACGGTGTCTTCCCATCGGCGGCGGACACCGCAAGACAGGAGGGCTTGACCATGTTGCGGTGGATTGCAAACTGGGCCTTGAGCCACGCACCCTCTCCCGAGAAGCAGGCCGAACGCGCGCTAAGCGAATTGCGCATGGAGCTGTACCAGGCAGAGCAGCGCGTGATGGATGCACAAATGCACGCGGACTATTACCGCGCCCGTATCACGTTCCTGGAAGACGTCGTCAAGAAAGGCATCGAGCGCGTCTCCGACCAGCGCAAGGGCAAGCAGGAAAGCGCCCACGCATTGCGCGCCGGTCTCAAGTTCACGGCCGAGCTGTGGCGCGAATCGCAATCGCGCGACTCGCACATGCTCAAGCGGCGCACGGCGATGTCGTTCATCGAACCGCACGACGCGCAGGCCGACGACTCGCACGCGCCGAAGATCCACCACTTCTCGAAGCTCCCCGTGGATTCGGCGTTCGACGACAACGTGAGTGCGCTGCCCTCCAAGCACGCCGCGGCGGAGAAGGCGTAACACGTGAGCTGGCCGGCGCGGCCAGTCCACAGTGCCAGTGCCAGTGCCAGTGCCAGTGCCAGTGCCAGTGCCAGTGCCAGTGCATCAAGTACGTTGACACGTCGGCTCTCCGTGTACAGACGGTGGCGCCTACGGTGCCACCATCGACACGCCGTACTGCGCAAAGATGCGCTGCAGCTCGCCGCTGGCGCGCAGTGCATTGAGCGCGCTCTCGAGCGCCTGCGCCAGTTCACGCTGATCTGCCTTGACGGCCATGCCGACCGCCCAGCCGCGGGCTGGCAGCAGCGGCGACTGCAGTTCGGTCGCGACAAAGCGGGTGGCCGATTGATTCTGCGTCTTCAGCGCGCTTTCGTATTGGGCCCGCGTGACCATTGCCGCCGCAATCTGGCCGGAGAACAGCGCACGCAGCGCTTCGTGGGCTTCCGGATAGATCTTCATCTTGTCGCGCAGGGCGCCGCCGGCGCTGGAGAGCAGCGCGCTTGCGCCGCCTGATCCCTGCTCCGCGCCGGTCGCCTGGCCGGCGAGGTCTTCGAAACTGCTGACCTTGCCGACGCGCTCGCTGTCGTACACCAGCACGTAGCCTTCGCGGAGGTACGGCGCGAAGATCAGCACCTGGCCGTTCTGGCGAATGAAATTCGGGTCGACCGGCACATGCAGCATCACATCGGCGGGACCATACCCGAGGTAATGCCCTTTCCAGACCATGTTGCGCAGGTCACCCGACATGCCGTCGTCATCCGCATCGAATGGCAGCAATGAGGTCGACAACCCCATCTGCTTGCCGAGCGCATTGGCAAGCGCCACGTCGATGCCGCTGAATTGCCCCCCGACGTTGTCGGAGAACGGCGGCAGGCCTTTGTACAGCGCGACTTTCAGGGCACCGCTCTGGCGGATCTTCGCCATGTCGGCATGTGCCGGCACGGCGCTGATCATGGCTGCCGCGGCAAGCAGGAGGCCGGCAAGGCGGCGAAAAGCCCCGACCGCGGCCAACCGAAAACGGGCGTTCATGAGACGTCTCCTGGCGGAAAAAAATGTGCGAGCCGATGCACACGAAGGCGGGGACAGCATCGGCTCGCCAAGCTGCCAACGGGGGCAGGCCGACCTACTACTCTTGGACGCGGCGCGATTCCAGATACGTCTTGATTGACCAGACCGCTTCCTGGCTCAGCACGCCTTCAAACGGCGGCATGTAGACGCGGCCGTCGCGGGTGCGGCCGTGGCGGACCGTGGCCGTGAAGTACTGCGACACCTCGCCGTAGCAGGCCTCCTTCTTCTTGGGATTGGCCAGCGACATGCAGTCGGTGTCGAGCTTGCGCAGGTCAGGGGCGATGCCTCCGGAGATGGCCTCCAGCCCATGGCAGCGCGCACAGTTCTGGTTGAACGCGGAGGAGCCGATCCGCAGTGCTTCATCGTGTGCGGGGCCCGTCCGGTATGGATTGTCCTGACGCCAATCGGCGCCCAGTTGCGGTAAGGTGTGCGTGTCTACGGCTTGCGGTGTGACATCGCCGTGAGCGGATGCGGCTGCGGGCAATCCCCCGGCCAGAAGTGCGCAGGCAGACAGCAGCGCGAGCAAGTTGCGAGGCGTTTTCAAGAGTGTCTCCTAGTTGTCGTTGAAACGATTTTTGGAGGCATTTCTGCAAGAGCCATACCAAGGCGCGAACCTGCCGCCAATCCCGGTCTGCATCGGCCAGACGCTCTGGAGATCCGATGGGTGGGTTGGCACAGGTGCTCAGGAATGCAACACCCTGGCAAGGGTCTTGCTTCATGGCGCAACACTTCCGGTTCGTCCGCTGGTTAAATGAGGCGATCCGGGCGACCCGCACACAGATTGCGGGCGAGGTTTAAGGAGACATACACCATGACCCCTCACGCGGCAGCCGACCTGCGCGCTTCCGAGAACGCCCCGGCCACGCTCGGTGACACCCCGAACGATCAGCCCGAGCTGATCGCGCAGTCCCACGAGCGATCCAAGTCCTATGGCTTGCGGCCGTACGAGTCGCCCGACTTCTGCCCGGTGCTGCACAGCGAGCTGAAGACGGAGATCGAGCGCAGCCAGTCGCTGTTCACGCACGCGCTGCCGGTGATGGAGACGCTCTACAGCCAGATCGTCAACACGCAGAGCATGGTGATCCTGACCGACACGTCGGGCCTGATCCTGCATTCGATGGGGGACGACGATTTCCTCGCTCAGGCCAGCAAGGTGGCGCTGCAGCCCGGCGCGCTGTGGTCGGAAGCGAGCCGGGGCACCAACGCCATCGGCACGGCGCTGGCCGAGAGCAAACCCACGCTGGTCCACGGCTCGGAACATTACCTGCAAGCCAACCAGTTCCTCACCTGTTCGTGTGCGCCGATCTTCGATCCGTACGGCGCCACCGTGGGCGCGCTGGATGTGACGGGCGATCATCGCGGCTTCCACAAGCACACCATGGCGCTGGTGCGCATGTCGGCGCAGATGATCGAGAACCAGTTGTTTGCCAACACGTTCCAGGACGTGGTGTGCATCCACTTCCACTCGCGACCGGAATTCATCGGCACGCTGGTCGAGGGCATTGCGGCCTTCACGCCGGCGGGGCGCTTCCTGTCGGCCAACCGCAGCGGCGAATTCCAGCTTGGGCTGTCGATCCGCGCGCTGCATGCGCATACCTTTTCGTCGCTGTTCGGCCTGTCGATGTCGCAGTTGATCGACCGGGAACGCAGTGCGGCGGCAGGCATCGTGCAGTTGCAGCTGCCCAGCGGCGTGAAGGTGTTTGCGCGCGTGGAGTGGAAGCAACCGGCCAACCGCATGGTTGGCGGCGCGATCGGGGCCGATCTGTCGACCGAGCGCGATACGGCACCGCGCCGGGCCTACATCGAGCCGTCTCGGCAGCCGGCCAGCCTAGAGGCGCTGGACACCGGCGACGCACAGATCCAGACCGTGATCGGCAAGCTGCGCAAGGTCATCGGCAAGGACATTCCCGTCATGATTCTCGGCGAAACCGGCACCGGCAAGGAACTGCTCGCGCGCGCCATCCACGCCGACAGCCCGCGCCATGCCGGCCCCTTCATCGCCGTGAATTGCGCGTCGATTCCGGAAGCGCTGATTGAATCCGAACTGTTCGGCTACGAAGAAGGCGCCTTTACGGGCGCGCGCAAGAAAGGCGGCATCGGCAAGATGGTGCTGGCCAACGGCGGCACGCTCTTCCTCGACGAGATCGGCGACATGCCGCTGCACCTGCAAGCCCGCCTGCTGCGCGCGCTGCAAGAGCGTGCGGTCTCGCCGCTGGGCAGCAACAAGCTGATCCAGGTGGATGTGACCGTGGTGTGCGCGACCCACCGCAACATGCGCGAGATGGTGGCCAGCGGGCAGTTCCGCGAAGACCTGTATTACCGCCTGAACGGGCTGGTCGTGCGCCTGCCGGCATTGCGCGAGCGCACCGACCTGGACGTGGTGGCCAACAAGCTGCTGAAACTCGAGCAGGCCGACGCGCCGCCCATCAGCGAGCCCGTCATGCAGATGTTCCGCAGCTACCACTGGCCGGGCAACATCCGCCAGCTCGGCAATCTGCTGCGCACGGCCCGGCTCATGGCCGAAGGCGCTCCGGAAATCACCGAAGACCATCTGCCCGACGACTTTCTTGAAGACTGGCAGGCCCGCCATGGCGACCAGTCGGCTACGGACACTGCGGCAGCGGCAGCATCGGCAGCGGCTGCAACGCCTGTCGCTCAAAGCGGGGGCGGCACGCAGCCCAAGCGGCTTGCCGATGTGGAAAGCATGACGATCATGGCGGCCGTGAAGGCGCACAACGGCAACATCTCTGCCGCTGCGAAGGCGCTCGGCATTTCGCGCAACACGATCTACCGCAGGATCGACGAAGCCGGCGGCTTGCCTTCAGATACCGACTGACCACGCCGACGCGCTGATGGCGGCGCGCAGCGCTCGCGCCATCTCTCCCACCGCCAGGTGCCTGCCTGGCACCCACACCAACCGCGCTTGCGGTATCGCTGCAGACAACCGCAGCGCGTTTTCGGGCCGGCAAACGTTGTCGCCCTGACCGTGCAGCAGCGTTACGGGCAATCCCCTCGCGCCGATGCGCGCCGCCGCTCTCAGCAACGCAGATTTCCCGAGCCCCGCCCGCCGATACAGGTAGTGCGCCTGCAATTGATACTTGCGCGCCAGCGCCAGTTGCTCTGGCCAGGTTTGGCGACGTGCCTGCGGCCGCAGCGCCAACAACCGGTGCTCCGCACGCTGCCACGCACGGGCGATGTTCAATTTCTGAACAGTTGTACCAGGCTGCAACATGTCTGTTGCAACGAGAAGGCGACCACGGGCCGCGGGAAAACCCTCACCCCGTCTACCGATGCCTCGCAAGAGATCACGACCGGCACCGCGCGCGTTGAACAGCGCCTGCACATCGTCGAAACCGGTCAGGAAGGTGCCGCGCAGCACCAGCGCCGATACCGCATCGGGAAAACGATCGGCATAGGCCAATGCCAGCGCTGCGCCCCATGACCCGCCGACCACGCCCCAGCGCGCAATGCCGAGCGCCGTGCGCAACTGCTCCAGATCGGCCAGCAGCGCGCTCACCGTATTGCGCCGTAGCGTGCCGGCCGGTCGCGAACGCCCCGCGCCGCGCTGGTCCGGCAGCACAGCGCGATGCCGCAGCGGATCGAACCACGCGGCCATGGACGGCGCGCAGCCGCTGCCCGGCCCGCCATGCAACACCAGCCACGGTTCGCCGCTGTCGGGCCCGCATTGGCGCACATGCAGACAGTGGCCATCCGGCGTGCGCAGGTTGAAGCAGGCGGAGGTGGTCGGCCAGTCGGAAGTGGGCATGGATGTTGCCTTGATGACGATGCGGCTGCGCCCGGCAAACGCCTGCACAACCGCTGAACAACGCAGTGCACTCACTAACTATGCCAACCCTCAAGGAGGAGACATGAACTGGACGACGCCCGCCTATACCGAACTGCGACTCGGGTTCGAAATCACCATGTACATCGCCAACCGCTGATGCTGCGCGGCTGAGCACGCAAGGCTCCACGAGCCCGCCGGTTCTTCACGGCGGGCTTCTTTTTTTTCGGCGCGCACGCGCATGCCTTAGCGCCATGCCCTGGCCGACTTCTTGCTCAATCCGCCCGACACGTTGGATTTGCATCATGACCATACTCAGGGTTCTCGGCTCGGCCGCCGGCGGCGGCTTCCCGCAGTGGAACTGCAACTGCCGCAACTGCGACGGTGTGCGGCGCGGCACCGTGCGCGCCACCCCGCGCACGCAGTCTTCCATCGCACTCGGCGACGGCCAGCACAACTGGATCGTGGTGAACGCCTCGCCGGACATCCTCGCGCAACTGCGCAGTTCACCGGCGCTGCAACCGGCGCGCGCGCCGCGTGATACGGGCATCGTCGGCGTCGTACTGATGGATGCGCAGATCGACCACGTGACCGGCCTCCTGATGCTGCGCGAGCATCGGCAAGCGCTGCCGGTCTATGCCAGCGCAGCCGTCATCAGCGATCTGTCGACCGCCTTCCCGCTCACGCGCATGCTGTCGCACTACTGCGGGCTCGACACGCGCGCGCTGGCCCTGGACGGCACGGCGTTCTCGGTGCCGCCACTCGACGACGTGGCGTTGACGGCAATCCCGCTGGAGAGCAAGGCGCCGCCCTACTCGCCCAGCCGCAACGCGCGCCGCCTGGGCGACAACATCGGCTTGCGCATCGTCGACCGCAAGAGCGGCCGGCGTGCGTTCTACGCACCGGGTCTCGCGCGCGTCGAGCCGCATGTGTTCGACGAACTGGGCGCGGCCGACGTGGTGCTGGTGGACGGCACCTGCTGGCAAGACGACGAGATGCTCGCCCTGGGTTTTTCCACCAAGACGGCCGCCGACATGGGCCACCTCGCACAATCCGGCCCCGGCGGCATGATCGAAGTGCTCGACCAGCTGCCGGCAACGCGCAAGGTGCTCATCCACATCAACAACACCAACCCGATCCTCGATGAAGATTCGCCGCAGCGCCGGGAGCTGGAGGCGCACGGCATCGAGGTGGCTTACGACGGCATGGAAATCTCGCTATGACACATCCTGTTGCCTGGACCGCCGAAGACTTCGAAGCGCGGCTGCGCGCGAAGCAGGCGGGCTATCACATCCATCATCCGTTCAACCTGCGCATGCGCGCCGGTGAATGCACGCCAGAGGAAATCCGCACCTGGGTGGCCAACCGTTTCTACTACCAGGTCAACATCCCGCTCAAGGATGCAGCCATCCTGTCCAACTGCCCTGACCGCGCAACACGCCGCGAGTGGATCGTCCGGATCCATGACCACGACGGCGACGACGTGCAGCCGGGCGGCATCGAGAGCTGGGTGCGGCTGGGCGAAGCCGTTGGCCTCACGCGCGACGCACTGTGGTCGCACCGGCATCTGCTGCCGGGCGTGCGCTTTGCGGTGGATGCCTACGTGAACTTCGCGCGCCGTGCGCCGTGGCAGGAAGCGGTGTGCTCCTCCCTCACGGAGATGTTCGCGCCGGACATCCACAAGGAACGGCTCGCGGGCTGGCCCGAGCACTATCCATGGGTGCAGCCGGAAGGGCTGGCGTACTTCCGCTCGCGCATTCCGCTGGCCTCGCGCGACGTGGAACACGGCCTGCGCGTGACACTCGACTACTTCCGCACGCCCGAGCAGCAACAGCGTGCACTGGACATCCTGCAGTTCAAGCTCGACATCCTCTGGTCGATGCTCGATGCCATTCAACAGGCCCACGCATATGAGCCCTCCCTTGCCTGATCCGGCCCACCCCATGCTGCACCGGACCTTCCGGCTGCAGTGGGAAGACATGCAGCAGAGCTGGGTGCTGCTGTACCCCGAAGGCATGGTCACCCTCAACGACAGCGCCGCCGCGATCCTGCAGCGCTGCGACGGCGCCCATACCCTCGACATGCTGATCGACGACCTGCAATCCGCCTTTGGCGTGCAGGGCATCGCTCCGGAGGTCCACGCCTTTGTCAAACATGCATTCGAACGCGGCTGGCTCGTTTGAAGCCGAATCGCTGCTGGCGCCGGCAACGACGCCGGTGCCCGGTCCGCCGCTCTGGCTGCTGGCCGAGCTGACCTATCGCTGCCCGCTGCATTGCGCCTTCTGCTCCAACCCGGTCGACTACACGCGGCACGATCAGGAACTCACCACCGAGCAGTGGTGCGATGTGTTCACCCAGGCCCGAGCGCTGGGCGCCGTGCAGCTCGGGCTGTCGGGCGGCGAACCGCTGTTGCGCAAGGATCTCGAAACGCTGGTCGCGCATGCGCATGGGCTCGGGTTCTACGTGAACCTCGTGACGTCAGGGGTGGGCCTGACCGATGCGCGGCTCGGGGCGTTACGGGCTGCGGGGCTCGACCATATCCAGCTGTCGTTCCAGGACTCCACGCGCGAGCTGAACGACTTTCTCTCCAGCACGCGCACCTTTGACCTGAAGCGCCGCGTGGCCGATCTGATCAAGGCCCATGGATATCCGATGGTGATGAACTGCGTGATGCACCGGCACAACCTGCCGCACGTGGGGGCCATCATCGACATGGCACTGGAGATCGGCGCCGAGTACCTCGAACTTGCGAACACGCAGTACTACGGCTGGGCATGGGAGAACCGCCTGGCGCTGATGCCCACCCTGGAGCAGCTGCGCGAGGCCGAGGCTGTGGTGAACGACTACCGGACGCGCATCGGCGGCCGATGCCAGTTGCTCTACGTCGTGCCCGACTACTTTGAGCAGCGCCCGAAGAAGTGCATGAACGGCTGGGGTACGACGTTTCTCGGCATTGCGCCGGATGGCGTTGCGCTGCCCTGCCACTCCGCGCGCATGCTGCCCGGGCTGGAGCTGCCCAACGTGCTCAGCCAGCCGCTGCGCGACATCTGGCGAAGCAGCGACGCCTTCCAGCGCTTTCGCGGCACGCACTGGATGCCCGAGCCGTGCCAGTCATGCGAGTCGCGCGAGGAAGACGCGGGCGGCTGCCGCTGTCAGGCTTATCTGCTGACCGGCGACGCGGCGCGCACGGATCCGGTGTGTGGAAAATCGGCAGATCACGGCGCGCTGCAGAAGGTGGTCCTGCAAGGCCGGATGGCTGCGATGAACGGGTTCGGGCAGATGCGCGACACGCGCACCGGAGAGGTTCCCATCGTCTTCCGGACCGATGCCAATTCGCGCCAGCTCACGCAGCCATAGCGCGCAATCCTGCAAATGAGAGAGGGCCGGTCATTGCCGGCCCTTTCTCATTTGCGAACACCGTAGAAACTCACGAGCCTGAACTCAGTACCCAGGCCACCAGTTGCTTCGCCTCATCTTCCTTGAGGTTCGGATGCGCGGGCATGGGGATGCGGCCCCACACGCCCTTGCCGCCGTCGCGCACTTTCTGGGCAAGCCGCGCGGGCGCTTCTGCGTCTCCCTTGTACTTTGCGGCTACATCAATAAAGGCCGGCCCAACGATCTTGGTCTGCATGCTGTGGCACGAGAAGCATCCGTTCTTCTCGGCGATGGATTGCATATCGGGGGCGGCATAGACGGCCGTCGACGCAAGCGCCAACAGCGAAAACATTCCCTTGTACATCATGACTTTCTGGACTCCATAACGCTGTGGGCCGGCGCAGAACCGGCCATGCGGGCTGTGCGCGGTTGGGAGCGCACAGCCCGGCACAGACAGACTTAGTTTTTATGCAGCTTGAACACCCAAACCGAACCGCCCTGCTCCAGGAAGTTCACGCGCTTGGCCACTTCACCGCCCCACAGAGGCACGGCTCCGCCCCAGCCGGACACCACGGCGACGAACTGCTCGCCGTTGTCTTCCCACGTGACGGGCGGCGCGACGATGCCGCTGCCGGTCTGGAATTGCCACAGTTCCTTGCCGGTCTTGGCATCGGCCGCCTTCAGATAGCCTTCGGGCGTGCCCCAGAACACCAGACCGCCGGCAGTCGTCATCACACCACCCCACAGCGGCGCGTTGTTCTTGATCTGCCATTCGATCTTGCCGGTCTTCGGGTTGATGGCGCGCAGTGCGCCGATGTAGTCCTCATTGAGCGGCTTGATGGTGAAGCCGGCACCCAGGTAAGCGGCGCCCTTCTTGTAGCTGACGGGTTCGTTCCAGATGTCCATGCCCCACTCGTTGGCGGGCACGTAGAACAGGCCGGTCTGCGGGCTGTACGCCATCGGCATCTGGTTCTTGCCGCCCAGGAAGCCCGGCTCGGCAAATACCGCCTTGCCCTTCTTCTCTTCACCCGTCGCTTCGGCCGGATCCCCCGGACGGTGGTCAGGTGCGTAGTTCGGACGGCCGGTCTTGAGGTCGATGCTGGTGGCCCAGTTGACCTTCACGAACGGGAACGCATTGAGCAGCTTGCCGGTCTTGGCGTCGTTCACGTAGAAGAAGCCATTGCGGTCGGCCTTGCCGCCGACGCGCTTGCCGTCCATGTCGAACGTCACGAACTCGTTCACGCCGTCGAAGTCCCAGCCGTCGTTTGGCGTGTTCTGGTAGTGCCAGACGATCTTGCCGGTGTCCGGGTTGATGGCCAGCGTGGAAGACGAATACAGGTTGTCGCCCTTGCGCAGATGGCTGTTCCACGGGCCCGGGTTGCCGGTACCGAAGTACACCAGGTTGGTCTGCGGGTCATAGGTGCCGCCCAGCCACGTCGATGCGCCACCGGTCTTCCACGTCTCGCCGGGCCAGCTGGCGTTGAGCGTGCCCGTCATGCCGTTCTCGGTCTTGTTGCCGTCCTTGTCGTACTTGTAGCCCATGTGGCCTTCGACGGTCGGACGCGACCAGATCAACTGGCCGGTCTTGGCATCGCGCGCCTCCACGCGGCCCACCACGCCAAACTCGCCGCCCGACACGCCCGTCAGCACCATGCCTTTCACGATCAGCGGTGCAGCGGTCGTGGAGTAGCCCGCGGCGTAGTCCTCGATCTTGTCTTTCCAGACGATCTTGCCGGTGTCCTGGTTGAGCGCGATCAGCTGCGCATCCAGCGTGGAGAAGATGACCAGGTTGTCGTACAGCGCGGCGCCGCGGTTGACGACGTCGCAGCAGGGCATGATGCCTTCCGGCAGACGCTGCTCGTACTTCCACAGCTTCTTGCCGGTCTTCAGGTCGATTGCGTAGATGCGCGAATACGACGCCGTGACGAACATCTTGCCGTTGTAGATCAGCGGCTGGGCCTCCTGCCCGCGCTGCTTCTCACCGCCAAACGAAAACGACCATGCCGGTACCAGCTGGCTGACATTCTTCGTGTTGATTTTGGTGAGCGACGAGAAGCGCTGCCCTTGCGTACCCATGCCCCAGGTCAGCACGTCGTTCGACGATTTCGCGTCGTTCTCGATCATGGCATCGGTAACGGGGGGCGTTGCCGCGTGCACGGCAACACTTGCTGCCGCCATGGCAGCGCAAGTGCAATCACTCGTAGTGTCCTCATTCTTGTCTCCTCTACCTCTCTTTATGGTCCAGGTCCGGCAGTGTGATGTCACACCGGTCGGACTCAGGGCAAATCCCGTGCCATCGAAAAACGCCGTAAAACCGGGGTTTCAGGCGACTTGCAGTGCGGTGTTGCGTGCCATACCGCAACACATCGTTTGTTCTGTTGCGAAATGGAGCAACGCCATGAACGCGGCCCGCGCAAAGTCCACGGCTTACAGCGCGCGCGTGCGCCGGGCGGCAACATGCGCTGCACACACCGCTGCGCATCGAACCACTGGTGCTTGATCACCCCGGCAACGTGCAGCACCACCAGGCAGAGCAGCAGGTCCGCCGTCGTGCTGTGCACCGTGTAGAACATGTGTTGCAGCGCGCTGTCGACCCAGCCCCAACGCGGTAGCGGCACGCCCCAGAAGCGCGTTCCGTATTGATTGAACGAAGACCCGAGATAGCCCGACACCGGCATGACGACCATGCACATGTAGAGCAAACGGTGCGTGATGCGCGCAAGCTCCGTCTCCCAGCAGTGCAGCCCCGGAATGGACGGTGGCGCAGCACGGCGGACGCGCACAACCACGCGCCACGCGATCACCAGCGCGGCCGTCAGGCCGAGCGATTTGTGCAGATTCACCAAGGCGGACTTCCCGGGCGCGCCCTTGGCCAGACCTGTCATGTAGAAGCCCAGCGCGAACAGGCTGCAAAGCAGCAACGCACTCACCCAATGCAAGGCGATCGGCAGGCCCGCGTAGGTGGGGACGACCGCATGGGCGGCTCGATCAGCGCGGCGCATCGAGGCTGCCCACCGATGTCGGATACGTCACCACGCCCCAGGGCAGCTTGTAGCCCGGCAGTGCATCGACAACCTCGCGCTTCTGCGGGTCGATCACCTGCACACTGTTCGAGCGGCCGCACGCCAGTAGCAGCTTCTGATCCCCCGGAGTGAAGCTGAAATGCCAGCAGCGCTTGCCGACCGGAATGGCAGCCACCGGCGCAAAGGTGCGGGCATCGAACACCTGCAGCTGATCTGCGCGGCTGGCGGCCACCCAGAGATATCGACCCTCCCGGTCGAACGCGACACCGTATGGCCCCTGGCCCGTCGGCACGGTCTTGATCGGGTTGAAACCTGCATCCAGCAATACAGGTTGTTCGAGTTTTCCAGCGTCACCACATAGGTCTTTCCGTCCGGCGCGATCTTGATGCCGCGCGGCCGATTGCCGAACGGTGCGACATCCACGCGACGGATCTGCTTGAGCGTCGACAGCTCATAAACGCCGACCGTGTTGTCTCCCTCGTTGGCCACCAGCAGCAACGTGCCGGCCGGGGAAAACTCGATGGCTTCGGTCTCGCGTGCGGCCTTGATGCGACCGACGACTGCCCACTGGCTGAGATCGATGATCGCGACTTCAGCGGGGGCTTCGTCCTTCTCATCGTCCCCTTCTTTCTTGCCTGGATTGTTCTTGCCTGGCGGCCCGCCTTCCGAGGATGGCTCGTACGTGACGAACGCCCGGCGGCCATCGGGCGAGATGCGCATGAACTCGACATTCCTGCCGACCGCGATGCGCTTGACCTCCTTGCGCGTGGCCGTATCGACCACCGACACATCGGCGCTGCCCTGGTTGGCCGTCAGCAGCCAGCGGCCGTCGGGCGTGACAGCGAGGCCGCGCGGGTCCTTGCCCACGGCAATCTCGTCGAGCCGTTTAAGCGTGTGTGCGTTCAGCACCGTGACGCCACCGCCCTGATTGGTGACATAGGCGACGGGGTCCGGCACCACGGCAACCGCCTGGAGCGTCGATACCCAGCCCACGCAGAGCAGCGTGGCGATCCGGAGGTAAAAGGTCAGTGCGTTCATGATGGTCTCTTCTGAGGGGCTCAATCCGCGCCGGCACCCGCGGTTTTGCCTCCAAACGAATACGTCAGGCCAATCCAGATCGCACGCGGCGGCGCGGGCGTCATGAATTGCTGCGTCGCGAGCGTGTAGATGCTCCGCATGCCCGACAGGCCGTACGTGGAATAGCGCTTGTTGAACAGGTTGCTGATGTACGCCGAAATCTCGATATGTTTCGTCGGCTTGTAATGCAGGTTCAGATTGACGAGGCCATAGCCAGGCACCTCGCCGTTCGGGTCGGCATTGCTTTCGTTGCCGTGCGCGATCTGCTTGCTGACGAGGATCACGTTCCCGCCCATCGACAGGTTCGGGCTGAAGGCGTACGACGCGCCGAGCTTGAGCGTCTTTGCGGGGATGCCGGGGATCTTGTTGCCGCTGACGACGTTCTGGCCGCTCGCCGTGGTGAATGCCGACTTGTAGATCGCATCGACATAGCCAAAGTTGGCCGACAGCGACCACCTGTCGATCTTCGTGCTTGCGCCCAGCTCAAAGCCGCGCCGCTCCGTCTTGCCGACGTTGGCGAAGTAGCCGTACGTGTTTGACGTGGCGATGAACTGGATGTCATTGCTGAGCCGCGAGTCGTAGACAGACGCGCTCCAGTAGGTGGATTTGCCCAGCTTTCCGCGGCCGCCGAACTCGATGGTTTTGGCCACCACGGCCTTCAGGTCCGGATCGCCGTTGAACCCGGTTGGCAGCGAGCATGGGCTGTTCGGATCGGCGCAAGACAATTCGATCGATGTCGGTGCTCGCATCGATTCGCTGTAACTGCCGAAGATGCCCTGCCCCGCGCCCAGGTCGTAGTTGAAGCCCAATGCCGGATTGAACCGGTGGTAGCGGTGCGAGCCGGCCAGGCTGTTGGTTTCCGGCCCGGCCACCGCTCCTGCCGGGATACCGTTCGGAGCCGACGCTGCGCCCGCACCCGAATTCGAGTACCGATAGGCGTTGACGTAGCCGGGGTTGTAGTACGACACGCCCGAGACTTCGTCCGTCCAGGAATAGCCGCCGTCTTCGTTCAGGTACCGGTTGTTGGCGCCGCCCTGGTTGAGCGTGGTGTAGTTGAAGCTGCCCGATGCGGTCACGCTCAGCTTTTCCGTCACGCTCAACGTATCGGTGAAGTACAGGCTGAAGTTGTTGACGTTCGACGACAGGTTGACCGCACCGATGACGTTGCTGCCAGTGAACAATGCCGGGTTCGATGCCGACGGCGCCAATCCATTGGCGGTGAATCCGTACGCCTGATTGGGCGTCACCACGGCCTGGTAGTTGATCAACCGTGCGAGGTAGGTGGTCTGGTCGTACGTGATGCGTGAATGGTCGAACGCACCACCGACGGTGAACGTATTGTTGCGTCCCGCCAGTTGGCTGAAATTCGACCACTGCAGGGACGTACCCACCGTGTCCTCATGCGTGGCGGAATCAACGACGCTCGTATTGATGGCGTTGCTCCAGCGGCCGTAGCCGAGCGCCAGCGCATTCGCGCCGGTCACGGCATTCACCGCTGTGCCGTTGGGCGCCTTGCTCGCGCATTTGTACGTGGTGACGCCGCCAGCGGTGGCCGTTGCCAGCGATCCGTCGTCGTTGAAGCAGCCATCGTCGAGTTGCGCATTGCTGTTGACGTTGTGAAGGCTCGCCTTGCGGTAGTAGACGCTGCCGGCCAGTTGGTTGGTGTCGTTCAACCAATGGCTGCCCTTCAGGTTCAGCAGCGCCATCCGGTTTGAGATGGTGTCGGGCCACGTATAGGCGGCGCTGCGGTTGGCCATCATGTCCATCGGCAACGACTGCGTACCGCTCAGCGAGGTATCTGCGAGTGCAGCCGACAGCTCCAGCTGGGTAGCACCATCGTTGCCGTGCCACCGCGCCTTTCCATAAAGCTGCTTGACGTTCGAACCCGAATGGTCACGAAAGCCGTCCTGGCGGTCGATGTTGCCGGCGACGAAGTAATCGGTGCTGTGGGCTTTGTCGACGATACCGGTCTCAAAGCTCAGCGCACGGCGGCCAAACGAACCGCCCAGCACCTCGATCGACGTGCCGGCGTTGTCCTTTCCGTTCTTCGTGTTGACGACAAGCGCACCGCCCAGGGTATTGAGGCCGAACATCGGGTTGGAGCCCGGCAGGATGTTGACGCTGGACATCGCGTTCATGGGAATCAGATCCCAATTCACGATGGAGCCGAAGGGCTCGTTCATCCGCACGCCGTCAAAGTAGACCGACACGCCAATGGGCACGCCCAGCAGCGAAGACACCTGAAACCCACGGTAGTTGATGTCGTTCTGGTACGGGTTGCCCGCTCCGTTGCTGATGCTGACCTGGCCGAGGTTGTCGTTGAGCAAGTCAGCCAGGTTCGAGCTGCGCCGCTCGCGGGCATCGGTTGCGCTCACGCGCTGGGCATTGGCAGGGAACTGGGACAGCGGCACGCCAATGCTGTCGATCGGGGTCGAGCCGACGACCTGGGCGGTGGGCAACGCCACCGCGACGATCTGGTCTTCCGCAAACGCCGGCGCGCAAAGCCCCACGGCAGCAAGCGCAGCCACCCCGCCAGCAAGGCGCGGCGCGGCATTGCGCGTACGGCACGCGCGCTTCCCCGAACGGCTGGTATTCGAATGCACGAAGTGCCTCCCTGGTGTTTCACGCTCGCCGTGCCCGGGTGCGTCAATGGCGCGTCTCCAGGAACAGGCGTGGCGATGGCGATTCCCGGCAGGGAATCAGCGGCAATGGGGTAGACACCTGCGCGCGTCGCGGCAGTGCATGTGTGGGCGCATGGCCATGTCTCCTCTTCTTTTTTCGCCTGCGGGGTCTTTGCCTCGCAGATCAGCGGCTGGCGCACGGGTGTCGATGACCGTGCGCCAGCCGTCCTGCTACACCATCAGAAGAAGCCCAGCGGCTTGGTGTCGTAGCTCACCAGCAGGTTCTTCGTCTGTTGGTAGTGGTCGAGCATCATCTTGTGGGTCTCGCGGCCCACGCCCGACTTCTTGTAGCCACCGAACGCTGCATGCGCCGGATACAGGTGATAGCAGTTCGTCCACACGCGCCCTGCCTTGATGGCACGGCCCACGCGATAGGCGCGGTTGATGTCGCGCGTCCACAGACCGGCGCCCAGGCCGAAATCGGTGTCGTTGGCGATCTGCAGAGCCTGCGCTTCGTCCTTGAAGGTCGTCACGGCAATCACCGGGCCGAAGATTTCTTCCTGGAACACGCGCATGCTGTTGTCGCCCTTGAGCAGCGTCGGCTTGATGTAGTAGCCCTTCGACAGATTGCCGGGCAGCACTTCCACATCGCCGCCGACCAGGCATTCGGCGCCTTCTTCCTGCGCGATCTCCAAGTAGCTGCGGATCTTGTAGAACTGCTGCTCCGAAGCCTGCGCGCCGACCATGGTTTCGGTGTCGAGCGGGTCACCGCGCTTGATGGCGGCCACCTTGGTCATCACCGCATCCATGAAGCGGCTGTAGATGGACTCCTGCACCAGCGCGCGCGACGGGCACGTGCAGACCTCGCCCTGGTTGAAGAAGCCCAGCACCAGGCCTTCGGCGGCCTTTTCGATGAAGCTCGGCTCGGCCTGCATGATGTCTTCGAAGTAGATGTTGGGCGACTTGCCGCCCAGCTCCACCGTCGACGGAATAATGTTTTCGGCCGCGCACTTCATGATGTGCGAGCCGACCGGCGTCGAGCCCGTAAAGGCGATCTTGGCGATGCGCTTGCTGGTGGCGAGTGCCTCGCCGGCTTCCTTGCCGTAGCCATGCACGACGTTGAGCACGCCCGCCGGCAGCAGGTCGCCAATCAGTTCCATCAGCACGCAGATGCCCAGCGGCGTCTGCTCGGCCGGCTTGAGCACCACGCAGTTGCCCGCAGCCAGTGCCGGCGCCAGCTTCCAGGCGGCCATCAGCAGCGGGAAGTTCCACGGAATGATCTGGCCGACCACGCCCAGCGGTTCGTGGATGTGATACGCCACGGTGTGCTCGTTGATCTCGGCAGCGGAGCCTTCCTGCGCGCGGATGCAGCCCGCGAAGTAGCGGAAGTGGTCCACGGCCAGCGGGATGTCGGCGTTCAGCGTTTCACGCACGGGCTTGCCGTTGTCCCACGTTTCAGTCACGGCCAGCAGTTCGAGGTTCTGCTCGATGCGGTCGGCGATCTTCAGCAGGATCAGCGAGCGGTCCTGCACCGAGGTGCGGCCCCAGGCGTCAGCGGCAGCATGCGCGGCGTCAAGCGCGCGGTCGATGTCTTCAGCGGTCGAGCGCGGGAATTCACCGATCACCTCGCCCGTCACCGGGGTTGTGTTGGTGAAGTACTGGCCCTTGACGGGCGACACGAACTCGCCACCGATGAAATTGCCATAGCGCGGCTTGAACGAAACGATGGCGCCGGGAGTGCCGGGATGAGCGTAACGCATGGGTTGTCTCCTGATGTTTGAGTGATGACCGCAGCGTCGTTGTCTGCGCTGTGTCCGGTCGTCATCTGCAAAACCCGGGCCATCCCCTGCGGCGGATGCTGCATGCCCTTCGAATCAACTGTTCACGCCATTCCGCTTGTGAGACTGCTCCAGAATGGAACACTGGGTGTTGCAAAGCTCAACGCCCCATCGCCTGAACAGCCGATGGAGCCGCATGTGCCCACACGACGCGCATGGCACGACTTTCGCAACGCGGGGCTCTCATCCAAACCTTGCTAGACACACGATGAGAACGGCTCCCCTCCATGCCGCTGCCGCGCTGGCCGTTGCGTGCCTGTCCTGGCAGGCCTGCGCCGACACAGACATCGACCCCGCCGGCTCGCCGCTGTGGCCGACGATTCGTCAGGAGATGTTTGGCACGGCGCGGACGACGTTCGACAACCGCATCCGCATCACGGGGCCGGCATTTGCGGAAGACGCGATGCAGGTGCCGATTGCGTTCGACGCGTCGGCGCTGGGCAAGGTGGAGCGCATTGTCGTCGCGGTCGACCGCAACCCGATCCGCAAGGTGCTGGAATTCGCGCCCACGCACGTACGCCCGGCGCTGTCGTTCCGGTTCAAGCTGCAGGAGGCTTCTCCGGTGCGCGTGGCCGCACGCACGCCGGACGGTGTCTGGCATGTCGGCACCTTTCAGGTGGACGCCACCGGCGGTGGCTGCACGCTGCCCGGCGCCACGCGCCAGAACGCCACATGGAGCACCACGCTGAACCAGGTCGAGTCGCGTGTGTTTCCTGGCTTCAACGGCGCCGGCAGCCGCATCCGCGTGCGCGTGATGCACCCAATGGACACCGGCCTCGTGGCGGGCATTCCGTCCTTCCATATCGAGCAGCTCAGCCTGCTCGATGCCAGGCGTCAGCCCATGCTCGAACTCGCGCTGTACGAGCCGGTGGCCGAGAACCCGATCTTCTCGTTCGATCTGGACGGTCCTGTTGAGCGCGGCATCAGCGTGGCTGGCGTCGACAACAACGGCAACCGCATCCGCGCGCAGGTGACACGATGAGCCGACGCCTCCCACGGTTGACCCTCCTGCTGTGTCTTGCGATGTTGACCGCCATCGCGCGCGCGCAGGATCCCGATTACCACCTCGTACCGCACGCGGTTGCGCCCGACGTCTGGGTGCTCGAAGGCGCCAACGCGGATTTCTCTGCGCGCAACGGCTGCAACATCATCAACACCGGCTTCATTGATACCGGCGAGGGCGTGCTCGTCATCAACACAGGGCCTTCGATGCTGTACGGCGAGCAGCAGCGCCAGGCCATCCGCACGGTCACATCGGCGCCGGTGCGCTGGGTGTTCAACCTGAACCTGCACCCCGACTATTTCTTCGGCAACCAGGCCTATGCGGATGTCGGCGCCCAGGCGCTGCCCGGCACCATCGCCGGTGCGCAGCGCGAAGGCGCGGCCTATGCCGACAATCTCTACCGCATCTGCGGCGCGTGGATGCAGAACACGGCATCGACACCGCCCGGCACGCCATTGACGCCCGGCACACGCACCATGGGGCGCCATCGCATCGACCTGATCCGTCTCGACGGACATACCGATGACGACCTCGTGGTGGTGGACCGGACCAGCGGTGTGGTCTTTGCCGGCGGCATTGCCTTTCGAGACCGGATTCCCACCACGCCGCACGCCAACATTGCGCATTGGCTGGCGAGTCTCGATCGGTTGCAGAAGATCGTTGCCGACAGCGGCGCGCGCGTGTTGATTCCCAGCCACGGGCCGGCGCTGGGCAAGGCAGATGCCATCGCGCAGACACGTCAGTACCTGCAGTGGCTCGATGCACGCATGCGCCGCGCAGCGGCGGAAGGACGCGACCTGGCGGAGGTGATTGCGATGCCGGTAGACGCGCCCTACGCGCAGTGGGGTGGCATGCCCGCGGAGTACGCGCGCAACGTGACCCGCTTCTACCCACGTTACGAGAACGCCGCGCTGGCGCCCTGACATGGCGCCAGACCCCGCACGGCGACGCTGGATGCGCATCATGCTTGCGACCCTGATCAATCCGGCCCAGATGGTGTCGCCGTCTCCCGCGCGCGTCACGCTGTTGCGGCTGCAGGACGGCCTCTACGCTGCGCGCGCCGCCAACGCAGAAGCCGCGCGCGCAAATGCCGGAGAAGTCGTGCCCACGCTGGTGCACACGACAGGCAATGGTGTGCTCGTGGTCGACCCTGGCCCGCATGCGCGATGGGGACACCATCTGATCGCGGCCATCCGGCACATCACGGCGGAGCCCATTCGCTGGGTCATCAACACGCACGCACACCCCGAGCACGTGCTGGCCAACGCGGCCTTCGCACAACTGCAGCCGCGTCCTGCCTTCCTGGCGTCCGCCGCCACTGCCGACCTGATGCGCCAGCGTTGCGAAACGTGTCTGGCACGCCTGACCGCCATGCTGGGCGCGCGCGTCATGCATGAAACGCAGATCGTCTATCCGGAACCCGCACTGCGCGATGGCGATTGGCTGCACACCGGCAAGACAGCGTGGCAAGTCCGCATCTGCACGGCTGCGCACAGCGCATCCGACACGGTGCTGTACGCGCCGCGGCGCGGGGTACTGTGCACGGGTGGTCTGGCATATCGGCAGCGCATTCCGGACCTGCAGGAGGGTTCGCTGGTCGGGTGGCGGCATGCGCTGCATGCGCTCGAGCAACTGCCCGCCCACATCGTCGTGGGCACTGCCATCGGCACGCCTGCACAGATGTTGCGGCCGACGCTGGCCTATCTCGACATGCTGGACAGCACGATCTCGCGCGCCATTGAAGCCGGCGGCGACGCAGCCCGCGCGCTCGACTACGTCCCGGGCGACGCTTATCGCGACTGGCGCAACTTCCGCCCGCGCCATGCGCTGAACGTCGGACGCGCATGGCGCGAGCTTGAAGATCGCTGGATGCAAAGCGCCCCAAGCGCCTGATCGCGGATGCTCCATTGCTGAACAGACGGCGGACATGTGTTGCATCGACTGTCCCGCCACGCTACATCCCACGCACGGCCCCGGGTATCCGCAAACGTTAATCAACGGGCTGCAACTCCGTGCAATGCGCTGCAAACGTCGTGGTATGCATATTGCAAAGTCCCGCCGGCGTTGAGCGCGCCCCCGCGTGTTTGGCGCCAACACCGCATGCGTCCGAGCCAATTCAGTGGACGCATCAGACAACGACAATACGGAGACAACATGCAGAACTCACGCCTTCGACCCTGCGTCCTGACCGCCATTGCAGCCGCCCTCGGCTGTGCAGCGAGTGGCGCCATCGCACAATCGTCGGTCACGATTTACGGCACCGTCGATGCCGGACTCCAGTATCAAAACCGCAGTGCAGCCGGCGGCAGCATCACGGAAATGCATTCCGGCGGCATCAGCCCAAGCATCTGGGGCCTCAAGGGGTCTGAAGACCTGGGCAGCGGCATGAAGGCCAACTTCAACCTTGAAGGCCATTTCAGCAGCGACACCGGCACGCTGACCACGGGCCCGGGATTCAGCTCGGAACTGTTCCGCCGGCAAGCGAACGTCGGCCTGAGCGGCAACTGGGGCGCCATCACGCTGGGGCGTCAGTACAGCCCGGCCCTCATCGGCACGATCGGCACGGAAGCGCGCGGCTTCAAGGAGCAGTTCTCGAACCTGTACGGCTGGGCCTACAACCAGCTCCCAGCCCCGGGCAACGCGATGGGCGCCGGTACCAACCCCGGCAACGACGTGGGCGTGTTCATCGGCAATGCGCTGCAGTACTCCAACAACTTCGGTCCGGTGTGGCTGGGCGTTGCCTATTCATTTGGCGAGACCGCCGGCAGCTTCAAGCGCGGCAATGAGCTGTCGCTGGGTGCCACGTACACGGGCCCGCTCACAGTCGGTCTCGGCTATCAATCGACCGCAGACAGCGGCACGGGCGAGACCCTCAGCCGCCTGTGGAGCGCAGGCGTGGCCGTGCCGTTCAATGCCTTCACGGGCCGTGTTAACTACATCGGCGTCACCAACAACGCGCCGACCGGACAGCGTGTATCAGACGTCAAATCGATCGGCGTCGGGCTCGACTACAAGTGGAGCCCCGCCAATACCGCCACGCTGGCCGGCTACTACAGCAAGTACGAAAGCAGCGCCCACGACAGCTCGACCAAGTCGGTCGTGCTGAGTAACGACTACGCGTTCTCGAAGCGCACCACGCTGTATGCTCAGCTGGTGTACGTCAGTGCAGGCGCGGTAGGCACGGCCGATCCGCTGGAAGGTATCAAGACCTCCATCGTTGCGGGCGGCACGGCGTCAGGCGCGAAGACCGTGTTGGCGGGTGTGGGGCTGAAGCATTCGTTCTGAGATTCGTTCTGAGCCGCACCACAGCAGGAAGAAAAACCCTTGGCCAACACCAAGGGTTTTTTTGGGCCTGGCGATACGAAGCATGAATCCTGACGCAGCGCATGGTCTGGACAGGCGATCCGCGCTACGCTGAAATATTCGCAACGTCACGATTCCTGCCTGCCGAACCCACGCGGCGGCGCTCATTGGAGGTGCCTTGATTCGCGTCCTGCCTGCCTTTGTCCTGGGCACGCTCAGCTCAATCCTGCTGGCCCTGAACACCCTGTTCTGGAGCGTGCCATTGTTCGCGCTGTCGGCGTTCAAGCTGCTGGTGCCGGCAACCGCGGTGCGCCGCCGGATCGATCCCATGCTCAACTGGGTCGCTACGTGCTGGATCGGCTGTAACAACGCCTGGATCGGCGTGCTGCAGCGCGAGCCCTGGAGCGTGGAAGGCGCCGAGAACCTCCGCTACGCGGGCTGGTACCTGGTCAATTGCAACCATCGGTCTTGGGTGGACATTTTCGTGTTGCAGCGGGTGTTGAACCGGCGTATCCCGCTGCTGAAATTCTTCCTCAAGCAACAGTTGATCTACGTGCCGGTGATCGGTCTGGCCTGGTGGGCGCTGGACTTTCCGTTCATGCGGCGGCACTCCAAGGCGGCGCTGCGCAAGCACCCCGAGTTGCGCAATCAAGACCGCGAAACCACGCGTCGCGCCTGCGCCAAGTTCGCGCACGCGCCGACCAGCGTCATGAACTTTGCCGAAGGCACGCGGTACACGCCGGCAAAGCACCGGACGCAGTCCTCCCCCTATCGCCATCTGCTCAAGCCGAAGGCCGGCGCGCTGGCCCTGACGCTCAACGCCATGGGAGAGCGGTTCCAGTCGCTGCTCGATATCAGCATTGCCTACCCGGACGGCACGCCGAGCTTCTGGCAACTGGCCTGCGGCCAAGCCGGCCGTGTCATGGTGCATATTCGCGAACTGCCGATTCCGTCGGATTTCTGCACGCACGACTACAGCACCGACGCCGCCTTCCGCAGCGATTTCCACCGCTGGCTTGCCCAACTGTGGGAGGAGAAAGATCAGCAGATTGAGAACATGCTGGCGCGGGCCGGCCAGCGGCGCAGCGTGACCACCGGTGCCGACGTTTTTTCGCCAGACCAAATCTAGACGCCAAACAAAAAGCCCCTTGGTCGTAAAACCAAGGGGCTTTTGCTACTGCTGGCGGAGAGGGTGGGATTCGAACCCACGGTACCGTCGCCGGTACGCCTGATTTCGAGTCAGGTACATTCGACCACTCTGCCACCTCTCCGGTAACTGGGTCGCTGAATCGCGAAACCGCGAGTATAACAAAAATTTTCCGACCTGATCAAGAGGGTCGGCACAACTGATCAAACTGCCGGTTTCAGCACTTCCTGGCCGCCCAGATACGGGCGCAGCACCGTCGGCACCGTGACCGAGCCATCCGCGTTCTGGTAGTTCTCCAGCACGGCCACCAGCGTACGGCCCACGGCGAGGCCCGAACCGTTGAGCGTGTGCACCAATTCCGGCTTGCCCTGCGCGTTGCGGAAACGCGCTTGCATGCGGCGCGCCTGGAAGTCGCCCATGTTCGAGCACGAGCTGATTTCGCGGTACGTGTTCTGCGCCGGGATCCACACCTCGATGTCGTACGTCTTGGTGCTGCCGAAACCCATGTCGCCGGTGCACAGCACGATGGTGCGGAACGGCAGTTCCAGCTTGCGCAGGATGTTCTCCGCGGCGTTCGTCATGGCTTCCAGCGCATCGAACGACGTGTCGGGCTGCACGATCTGCACCATCTCGACCTTGTCAAACTGATGCTGGCGGATCATGCCGCGCGTGTCCTTGCCGTACGAGCCGGCTTCGGAACGGAAGCACGGCGAATGCGCCGCGAACATCATCGGCAGCGCATCGGCGGCCACGATCTCATCGCGCACGAGGTTCGTGAGCGGCACTTCGGCAGTCGGGATCAGGTAGAAGTTCTCGACGCGCTCGCCGTCTTCGCCTTCGGCGCTGTGCCCCATCTTGCGCGGCACGCGGAACAGGTCTTCCTCGAACTTCGGCAACTGGCCCGTGCCACGCATCGACGCAGCGTTGACGATGTACGGCACGTACGCTTCGGTGTAGCCGTGCTCAAGCGTGTGCGTGTCGAGCATGAACTGCGCGAGTGCGCGATGCAGACGCGCCACCTGCCCTTTCAGGACGGTGAATCGCGCGCCCGACAGCTTGGCGCCCGCATCGAAATCCAGCCCCAGCGCGGCGCCCAGGTCCACGTGATCCTTGACGGGGAAGTCGAACGCACGCGGCGTGCCTTCGCGGCGCACTTCCACGTTCTGCGTCTCGTCGCGGCCGGCCGGCACGCTTTCGTGCGGCAGGTTCGGGATCGACAGCATCAGGTCCTGCAACTTCGCCTGCACCACGTCGAGTTGCGCGGCAGACGCCTTCAGCTCGTCGCCGATGCCCGACACCTCGGCCATCACACCTGATGCGTCCTCGCCCTTGCCCTTGAGCATGCCGATCTGCTTGGACAGGCTGTTGCGGCGGGCCTGCAGCTCTTCGGTGCGGGTCTGGATGGCCTTGCGTTCCGCTTCGAGCGCGGCAAAGCCGGCCACGTCGAGCACGTAGCCGCGATCTTTGAGGCGCGCGGCGACGGCGTCGATGTCTTTGCGCAGCAGTTGGATATCAAGCATGGTGGGAAAAGGAAACCGAAGATTGCGAGCGGTCTGAACGACCGAAAACGCCGATTTTATCGTACCGGCCGTGGGGCTTATTTGTTACGGGAGGATTTGTCCTGCTCGGCGTGCCACTGCGCATCCAGCTCGCGCAGGTGCCGCAGCTTCTCGCCAATCTTGCCTTCCAGGCCGCGCGGCGTCGGCACGTACCAATTCTGCGGGGGCAGATCGTCGGGGAAGTAGGTTTCGCCGGCGGCGTAGGCCTCCGGCTCGTCATGCGCGTAGCGGTAGGCATGGCCGTAGCCGAGTTCCTTCATCAGCTTGGTGGGCGCATTGCGCAGGTGCACGGGCACGTTGCGCGACTTGTCCTGGCTGACGAAGGCGCGCGCCGCGTTGTAGGCGTTATAGCCGGCGTTCGACTTGGGCGCGATGGCCAGGTAGATCACCGCCTGGGCCAGCGCCAGCTCCCCTTCCGGCGAGCCCAGGCGTTCGTACGTTTCCGCGGCGTCGAGCGTGATGCGGCCGGCGCGCGGGTCGGCCAAGCCGATGTCTTCCCACGCCATGCGCACGATGCGGCGCGCGAGATAGCGCGGGTCTGCGCCGCCATCGAGCATGCGGCAGAACCAGTACAGCGCGCCGTCCGGATCGGAGCCGCGCACGGACTTGTGCAGTGCGCTGATCTGGTCGTAAAAGGCGTCGCCGCCCTTGTCGAAGCGACGCAGATTCTCGGACAGCGCAGAGGCCAGCAGCGCCTCGTCGATCACCGGAACGGTATCGCCCTCGGCCTGCGAACGCGCCGCGCGGGTGACGATTTCCACGTTGTTGAGAAGCTTGCGGCCATCGCCGTCGGCCGACGCGACGATGGCGTCGAGTGCGGCGGGCGTCCACTCCAGCCCGCCCAGTTCCTGGCGTGCGCGTTCGGCAAGCTGCTTCAGCTCGTCGTCCGACAGGCTCTTGAGCACGTACACCGCGGCACGCGACAGCAATGCGCCGTTCACTTCGAACGAGGGGTTTTCCGTCGTCGCGCCGATAAAGGTGAACAGCCCGCTTTCCACGTGCGGCAGGAAGGCGTCCTGCTGGCTTTTATTGAAGCGATGGACTTCGTCGACGAAGACGAGCGTGCGTCGGCCATTGGCGCGAAACTGCTCCGCACGCTCCACGGCCTCGCGGATGTCCTTGACGCCGGAGAGGACCGCGGACAGCGCGATGAATTCTGCGTCAAACGCATTGGCCATCAGCCGCGCCAGCGTGGTCTTCCCAACGCCGGGCGGCCCCCAGAGGATCATCGAATGCGGCTCGCCCGACGCGAAGGCCACGCGCAGCGGCTTGCCCGGGCCCAGCAGATGCTGCTGACCGATCACTTCATCGGCGGAATGGGGGCGGAGGCGCTCGGCCAGCGGCATGTGGGCGGGCGCGTCCGGGAAGAGAGAGGCAGAAGCGTTCATGCGAGGATTGTCGCAGAATCCGCTCGCCGACCGCTTCCCACGGCAGCGTCAGGCGGCGCGTGCGTCCAACGCCGGCTCGTCTGCGACCGGCCTGCTCCGGCCGATCAAAAGCACGCAGATCAGCGACAGCGCCGCAAAACCGGCATAGAAGATCGCCATCGGCCACCACAGCGGGAAGAAGCGATCTGCCAGCACCGTGGCAAGCAGCGGTGTCAGGCCACCCGCAAATGCGCCGCACACCTGATACGACAACGAGATCGCCGTGTAGCGGATGCGCGCCGCGAACATGCCGCTGACAAAGCCCGCGATGATCGCGTAATAGCCGGACTCGGCCAGCGTTGCGATGGCCACCCCTGCAAACACGGTGTGCGACTCGCCCATGCGGACCAGCGGGAGCATGACGAACGGCACGACCACCGCGAAAGCCGCGAGGATGACCAGCATGCGGCGTGTTCCGAAACGGTCGGCCAGCGTGGCCGCACCGAGCTGCACGAAGAACTGCAGCACGGCCACCCAGAACATGCAGTCGAGAATCATTGCGCGATCGAGCTGCAGGTACTGCGTGGCGTACGAAATCATGAAGATGTTGCTGAAGTACACGCCCGCGATGCCGTACACGTTGGCGCCAATGGCCAGAGCAATGAGCGGCCATGCCTTGAGCGCCTCCGCCAGCGGCTGCTTCGCCACGTCGCCGGAGGCCTGCATCGCCTCGAATTCCGGCGATTCGTTGACCGACATGCGGATCACAAAGCCCACGGCCAGCAGCACCGCACTCGCCAGGAAGGGCAAGCGCCAGCCCCACGCCATGAAGGCCTCCGGCTCGAGCCGGCTGACGGCGGAAAAGGCCAGCATCGACAGGATCAGACCTCCGGCGCTGCCCAGCTGCGCGAACGAGGCGAAGAACGTACGCCGGCCTTTCGGCGCATGCTCGCCGGCCAGCAGCACCGCGCCACCCCATTCGCCGCCCACGGCAATGCCTTGCAAAACACGCAACGCCACCAGCGCGACCGGCGCAATCCACCCGGCCTGCGCATATGTCGGCAGACAACCGATCAGCACCGTGGCCACGGCCATGAGGGTGAGCGTGCCCATCAGCGCGCGCTTGCGGCCAAGCTTGTCGCCAATGCGGCCGAACAGCACGCCGCCGATGGGACGGGCAAGAAATCCGATGGCGAACGACCCGAACGAAGCCAGCAACCCCAGCAAGCGGTTCTCTCCCGGAAAGAACAGCGGCCCGAAGACAAGCGCCGCCGCCGTGGCGTAGCTGTAGAAGTCGTACCACTCGATCGTGGTGCCGATGAACGAGGCCATCGCTGCACGGCGCGGCTGGGCGGTCGATTGCGTTGCTTGCATGGGGTCTCCTCTCTGTTCTCATGGATATCGCGTCAGGCGCGGTATTCGACGCCGGGCAGCACGCACAGCATCTCGAACGCGAGGTTGGCGCCAAGCAGCGCCGTCGTCCCGAACGGGTCATATGGCGGGGACACCTCGACCAGATCCGCCCCGACGATGTCGAGACCGCGCGCACCGCGCACGACCTCCAGCGCCTGCGGCACGGTCAGGCCGCCGATCTCCGGCGTGCCGGTACCCGGCGCATAGGCGGGGTCGATTCCGTCGATGTCGAAGCTGATGTAGACGGGGCCGCCCTGCACGCGGGCGCGCACCTCTTCCATGAGCGGCGTGAGCGATCGGTGCCAGCATTCCTCGGCGGTCACCACGCGAAAGCCCTGTTCGCGGCACCAGTCGAAATCTTCGGCCGCGTAGCCGGTGCCGCGCAGGCCGATCTGCACAACGCGGTTGCAGTCGAGCAGCCCCTCTTCCACCGCGCGGCGAAATGGCGTGCCGTGCGCGATCTTCTCGCCGAACATGGTGTCGTTGACGTCGGCATGCGCGTCCACGTGGATGAGGCCGATGCAGCCGTACTTCGCATGCATCGCGCGCAGGATGGGCAGCGTGACGGTGTGGTCGCCGCCCATGCCGATCGGGCGGCAGCCGTCGGCGATGATCTCCCGGTAAGCCGCCTCAATGCGCGCGATCGAGTCATGCAGGTTGTATGGGTTGGTCGGCACGTCGCCGATGTCGGCCACGCGCAGCGAGTCGAACGGCGCGGCGCGCGTGGCCATGTTGTACGGCCGCAGGAGGACGGATTCTGCGCGGATCTGCCGAGGCCCCAGCCGCGCGCCGTTGCGGTTGGACGTGCCAAGGTCGAACGGCACACCGACAAAACAGGCGTCCAGCCCGGCGGCTGACGTGGCGGCAGGCAGCCGCATCATGGTGGCAATGCCGCCAAAACGCGGCATGGCGTTGCCCGAGGCGGGCTGGAAGAGGTCGGCGCGGTCGTTCATGGCAGTCGCATGGTCACATCGGCCCGAGCCGATGTAAGGAGTGTCGATACACTGCATTCTTGCCGATGAATTTCGCACGTAGAATGCGAAATCTCCGAATCAAACATCGATATAGAGCGATGTATCGACCACCGTGCTGGGACAAGCTTCCGATCTTGATCTGCGACTGATCCGCGTATTTCTCGCCGTGGTCGACGCGGGCGGCATCACCCCTGCCCAGGCAACGCTGAACGTGGGGCAATCCACCATCAGCACGCAGCTGTCCACGCTGGAGACCCGACTGGGCTACCGGCTATGCGAGCGCGGCCGCAGCGGCTTCCGGCTCACCGCGCGCGGCGAACGCTTCGTCGATTCCGCACGCAAGCTGCTGGGCGCACTCGACGTCTTCAGCGCGGAGGCGCGCAAGGTGGGCCGCACGCTGGTCGGCACGTTGAATCTCGGATTGATCGGCCATGCGCCCGTCAATGCGAATGCACGCATCAGCCAGGCCATCGAGCGCTTTCGGCAACGCGATGAATCCGTGCATTTCACGGTGTCGGTCCGCCCGCCCGGGGAGCTGGAAGGACTGCTGCTCGACAACAAGATCCACATGGCGATCGGCTATTTCTGGCACCGCGTGCCGGCGCTGGACTACACGACGATCTTCCACGAGACGCAGCTTGCGTATGCGGGGCGCGGCCATCCGTTGTTCAGCAAGGCTGGGGACGTGACGCCCGCGCAGGCGCTGGCGCACGCGTGGGCGTGGCGCAGCTATCCGCTGCCGGAAGCGGCGGGGTCGCCGGCCGAGCGGCCGGTGACTGCGGTGGCAGACAACATGGAAGCGGTGGCAATGCTGGTGCTCTCCGGGCGACACCTGGGTTACCTGCCGGAGCACTTTGCGGCGCCCTACGTAGCCCAGGGCCTGCTGACGCCGCTGGCACCCGCAGCCATGCGCTACGAGGTGCCGTTCGACATGGTGGTGCGCCGCGATGCCCGGCGCAACGATCTGCTGGCCGCCTTCATTGCCGACATGAAAGCGGCCCACGCTTAGACGACGGTCATGCCGTCAGTTCGACGCGCGCTGCACCAACCCCATAAACGCCTTGGCCTGCAACGGCCCATGGCACGACTGCGTCCCGTTGGACGCGCGCAGCAGCAGCCAGACGTTCTCGCTGGCTGGCGGCTGAATCACGAACGGCTGACGCGCCGAAGCCTCGGGCAGACGCGGATCAACCGGCGCCTGGATCGGCACGACCTGCCCCGCGTGACCCTTCACCAATGCGCCGCACTCGGCGCTGGGCAGCTCGGTCGCATGCAGGAAATCCTTGTTGACCAAGGCCTCGGCCAGCACCGTGTCTGGCGCGGTGAGGAACGAATCGACGTCAAAACGGGACGCTCCGGTGGAGGCGCATCCCGCAAAGACGGCCGCCGCTGACGCCGCAACGGCAACAGCGGCGGCTCGGTGCAGCGACGTAGTGAACGGCAAAGGCATGGTCGGTCTCCTGATCGAAAACCGGCCTCTACGCGTCATTGCTTGATGACGTCGGCCCCTTTGGGCGGCGTAAAGCGGAACACGTTGGCCGGCAGTTGCGGATTCTTCTGGATGTTCGAGAACGTCAGCAGGGTGGTGTTCCCGAAGGCGTCACGCAGCTCCATCCCCTGCAGCTCGCCGCTGCGAAAGCCGATGGCGATGCGCTCGAACTGGGTGTCCTTCGCTTTGGGCGTGAGTTCGGCCCAGTCGATGCCGTCCTTGGTACCACCTTCCTTGAGCGTGAAATTCTTCGCCAGATCGTTGCTGCCGAACAGGATGGCGGCCGGGCTGGAACCCAGGGACGCATCGAGCTTGCGCTCCGTGATCTGGTTCAAGTCCTTGTCGAAGATGTAGAGCGTCTGGCCGTCGGCCGAGAGCTGCTGTTCGTAGGGCTTCACATAGCGCCAGACGAAGCGGCCCGGGCGCGAGAAGACGAAATCACCGTTGGACGTGCCGGCCACGCGCAGCGGGCTGCCGTTGGTGCCGCCCTTCACTTGCCGCTGCACGAACTCGCCGCGCGCAGTGCTGACATTGCTCACGAAGGCGTTGAGCTGTTCGACCGCCCCTGCGTAGGCGCCGGCAGACCATGTCGCCAGCGAGACCAGCGCGGCGGCCATCAGGTGACGTGCTTTCAACACAAACATAGGAATCCCGGTTTCAGTTGATCTTGTTGTTAGTGGCCGGCCGCGCCGGAACATTCCGCCCGCGCGGTAACGCGATGTAACTGCAAATGCGCGCGCCATGCGGGCAGCGTCATTCCTCTTCGACGACGTTGCCGTTGCGATTGGGCGCCAGGATTTCGCGGTTGCCGTTGCCCGACATGGCTGACACGAGCCCCGCCTTTTCCATGTCTTCGAGCAGGCGTGCGGCGCGGTTGTAGCCGATGCGCAGATGACGCTGCACCAGCGAGATCGACGCGCGGCGATTCTTGAGCACCACGTCGACCGCCTGGTCATACAGCGGATCGGCCTCGCCGCCGCCCGCACCGACAAGGCCGGCGCCGCCGCCAAAACCATCGCCACCGCCCTCGCCATCGGCCACGCCGCCTTCGAGAATGCCTTCGATGTAGTTCGGCTCGCCCTGCGCCTTGAGGTTATCGACGATGCGGTGAACTTCCTCGTCCGACACAAACGCGCCGTGCACGCGCACCGGCAAACCGGTGCCGGGAGCGAGGTACAGCATGTCGCCCATGCCCAGCAGCGCTTCGGCGCCCTGCTGGTCGAGAATCGTGCGCGAGTCGATCTTGCTGCTGACCTGGAACGCAATCCGCGTCGGCACGTTGGCCTTGATCAGGCCCGTGATCACGTCCACCGACGGACGCTGCGTCGCCAGCACCAGGTGGATGCCGGCGGCACGCGCCTTCTGCGCAATCCGCGCGATCAGCTCTTCGACCTTCTTGCCGACCACCATCATGAGGTCGGCCAGCTCGTCGATCACGATGACGATCATCGGCAGCTTGTCGAGAGGCTCCGGCGCATCCGGCGTGAGGCTGAACGGGTTGGGAATCTTCTCTTCGCGCGCGGCGGCTTCTTCGATCTTCTTGTTGAAGCCGGCCAGGTTGCGCACGCCCATCTTGCTCATGAGCTTGTAGCGGCGCTCCATTTCGCCCACGGCCCAGTTGAGCGCGTGGCCGGCCTGGCGCATGTCGGTCACGACCGGGCACAGCAGGTGCGGAATGCCTTCGTAGATGCTCAGCTCCAGCATCTTGGGGTCGATCAGGATCAGGCGCACCGCGTCGGCCTTGGCCTTGTACAGCAGCGACAGGATCATCGCGTTGATGCCGACCGACTTGCCGGAACCCGTGGTGCCGGCCACCATGCAGTGCGGCATCTTGGCGAGATCTGCCACCACCGGCTTGCCGGCGATGTCCTTGCCAAGCGCCAGCGTGAGCTGCGATGCGCTCTCGTTGTAGACCTGCGAACCGAGAATCTCCGACAGGCGCACGGCCTGGCGCTTGGGGTTCGGCAGTTCCAGACCCATGTAGTTCTTGCCCGGAATCGTCTCCACCACGCGGATCGACACCAACGACAGCGAACGCGCCAAGTCCTTCGCCAGGTTGACGATCTGGCTGCCCTTCACGCCCGTGGCGGGCTCGATTTCGTAACGCGTGATGACCGGCCCCGGATAGGCCGCCACCACCTGCACTTCCACGCCGAAATCCTTGAGCTTTTTCTCGATCAGGCGCGAGGTGAATTCCAGCGTCTCGGCGCTCACGGTTTCGACGACCGGCGGGATCGGATCGAGCAGCGCCAGCGGCGGCAGGTCGGAATCGTGAATGTCGACAAACAGCGGCTGCTGCTTCTCGCGCTCCACGCGCTCGCTCTTGACCACGGCGGTCGGGCGCACGATCTGCACCGGCGGCGATTCTTCAATGCGCACGCGGCGCGTTTCGACCACTTCTTCGCGCTCAACCTTGGCGGCCTCGCCGATGGCCCGATCCTGTTTGCTCTCGCGGCGCGTCTTGAAGCCGACAAAAAGCATCTCGACGCCGGCGCCGATCTGCTCAGCCAGGTTCAGCCACGAAAAATGGAAGAACAGCGACAGCCCGACCAAGAACGTGAACAGCAGCGCCAGCGTGCCGCCAGTAAAGCCCAGCGAATGCTGCATCGCCCCGCCGATCACATCGCCCAGCACGCCGCCAGGCGCACGGGGCAGCTTCATGTGCAGCGAATACATGCGAATGGCTTCCAAACCCATGCTGGAAGCGAGGATCAGCGCAAAGCCGATCCACGTGACACTGGCATCAACGCGCGGCATGGCCGTACGCGGCAGACGTTCGTCCGACATCAGCTCGCGCCAGCCGCGCCAGACCTTGCGCACCAGCAGCACCGCCCACCAGTAAGCGGACGCGCCAAAGACAAACAGCAGCAGATCGGCCAGCCACGCGCCCACGCGGCCGCCGAGGTTGCGAATTTCGTCGACCTGGCTGGCGTGGGTGAAACCGGGGTCGGCCCGGTTGTATGACAGGAGAATGATCAGGAAGGCGATGGTCACCGCCAGCAACAGGAACCAGCGGACCTCCCCGAGCAGCCGCCCAATGCGGGATGGCAGTGCGGATGGGTCAGTGCGGGTTGTCGGAGTGGTGGAAGCTCGAGCCATGCGGGAGACGCGGAGAGACGGATGTGCCGCTTGGGCAAGGCCACGCGGCTTGGGACAGCACAAATACGATGCCAAGGATTGTAACGCGGCCCTATCACCGCCATTGGAATTTACAACCGGGCGGACGAGGGGGTGCCACTTTATAATGGCGCCCATCACCCTCACCTAGCCTGCACGGCGGCGCTCCACCCCTCGTGCCGCGCACACTCAGAACGCATCATGGCAAAACACGCAAAAGTGCTGATCCTTGGCTCCGGCCCCGCTGGCTACACGGCCGCGATTTACGCTGCCCGGGCCAACCTGAACCCGGTGCTGGTTACCGGCCTGGCGCAGGGCGGCCAGCTCATGACGACCACCGACGTGGAGAACTGGCCCGCTGACAAGGAGCACCTGCAAGGCCCCGAATTGATGCAGCGCTTCCTGGAGCACGCCGAACGCTTCAAGACCGAAGTGCTGTTCGACCACATCCACACCGCGCATCTGAACGAAAAGCCAATCCGCCTTGTGGGCGATTCGGGCGAATACACCTGCGACGCACTGATCGTCTCCACCGGCGCGTCGCCCAATACCTGGGCCTGCCGTCGGAAGAAACCTTCGCCGGCCGCGGCGTGTCTGCCTGCGCAACGTGCGACGGCTTCTTCTACAAGGGCCAGGAAGTGGCCGTGGTGGGTGGTGGCAACACCGCCGTGGAAGAAGCGCTGTACCTGGCCAACATCGCCAGCAAGGTCACGCTCATCCACCGCCGCGACAAGTTCCGCGCCGAGCCGATCCTGATCGACCGCCTGCATGAGCAGGAGAAGAAAGGCAAGATCGAGATCAAGACCAACATGGTCCTCGACGAGATCCTGGGCGACGACTCCGGCGTGACGGGCGCCCGCCTGAAGGGCACGAACGAGAACGAAGGCAAGGTCGAAGAGGTCAAGGTGGCTGGCGTATTCATCGCCATCGGCCACAAGCCGAACACCGACATCTTCCGCGGCCAGCTCGACATGAATGACACGGGCTATATCCGCACGAAGAGCGGCCTGGACGGCATGGCGACAGCCACGAACATCCCGGGCGTGTTTGCCGCCGGCGACGTGCAGGACCACATCTACCGCCAGGCCATCACCAGCGCCGGCACGGGCTGCATGGCCGCGCTGGACGCCCAGCGCTACCTGGAAAGCCTGGAGTAAGCTTCACCGCCCCGGGTCTCCCGGGCGCAAACAACGCGGCCGATGGGTAACCATCGGCCGTTTTGCCATGTGCGGCGCCTTCGTATAATCGACAGACGCTCCACCCGACGTCCTCGCCCGCCCTTCACCATGAAACGCGCTTCCTCCCCCGCCAACAAGCTCAGCCTGACCGACCTGGCCGGCCTGCGTGACCAGCTCAAGCACGAAACGGAGGCACGCGAAGCCGAACGCCAGCGCGCCGAAGCCGCCGCACGCAAGGCCGCCGAAGAAGCCAACGTGTTCCGCGCCAGCATCGGCGAGGTGAGCGCCCTGCGCCAGAACAAGCGCGTCGAACATCCGCGCAATCCGCCCGCGCCAGACCCTGTGCATTCGCGCGCCGAAGAGCAAACCGTCCTGCGCGATTCCCTGTCGGATGAATTCGACGTGGACGACTTGCTCGAAACCGACGACACGCTGTCCTACCGTCGCCCGGGCATCGGCGACGACGTGCTCAAAAAGCTGCGCCGCGGCGAGTGGGCCACGCAAGATCAGATCGACCTGCACGGCATGCGCCGCGAAGAAGCCCGCGAGGCGCTGGCCGCCTTCCTGCGCCGGGCCGTGCAGCGGGGCATCCGCTGCGTGCGCGTGATCCACGGCAAGGGCCTCGGCTCACCCGACAAAACGCCCGTGCTCAAGGGCAAGGTGCGCTCGTGGCTGGTGCAGAAGGAAGAAGTGATCGCCTTCGTCGAGCCGCGCAACACGGCGGGCGGCGCGGGCGCGGTGCTCGTGCTGCTGCGCCAGCCGTACGGCTCCTGACGCGCAGGCGGACAGCACACACATGCACGTAACGCGCCTGCAGTTGGTGATGCACTGGGTGGAGATCCTCGCGGTCTTCTCGTTTGCCATCTCGGGGCTGGCCGAGGCTAAACGGCGGCGCCTCGATGCCGTGGGCGCGTTCATCGTCGCGTTCCTGACCGCGTTTGGCGGCGGCACGCTGCGCGATCTATTGCTGGATCGGCGGCCCTTCTACTGGATCGAGCACGAGCAATACCTGCTCGCACTCTTCGTGATGAGCCTGTTTGCCAATTGGGTCATCCGGCTGGTGAGCCAGCTGGTGTCCGACCGCGTGCTGATCGTGGCCGACGCCATCGGCATGGGGCTCTTTGGCGTGCTTGGCACGCAGCTGGCGCTCGATGCAGGTGTGCCGGTCTTCGTGTCGGTGATGATGGGCGTGATCACGGCGGCCTTTGGCGGCCTGCTGCGCGATGTGGTCTGCAATGAAGTGCCCATGCTGCTGCGGGACAATCACCCGTACGCAACGTGCGCGTTTCTCGGGTGCTTCCTCTACGTCGGGCTGACGCACACGGACTTGCTGCCGAGCGTGTCTGTGGTGATCGCCACGCTGGCGATCGTGATCGGGCGGCTGGTGACGCTGCGCTGGAACATCACCCTGCCGCGTTGATCAACGCTGACCGGCGCGGGCGCGCCGGCCACGGGCGGCGGCTTCAGACTGCGGCTTCGTCCTTCTCGCCGGTGCGGATGCGGATCACCTGTTCCACCGGCATCACGAAGATCTTGCCGTCGCCGATCTTGCCGGTCTTGGCAGCTTTGACGATCGTGTCGATCACGTTTTCGACCTGGCTCTCGGCCACCACCACCTCGATCTTGATCTTCGGCAGGAAGTCGACCACGTATTCCGCACCGCGATACAGCTCGGTGTGACCCTTCTGGCGGCCGAAACCCTTGACCTCAGTGACGGTCAGGCCGGTCACCCCCACGTCGGCGAGCGACTCGCGCACTTCGTCCAGTTTGAAGGGCTTGATGATGGCGGTGATCTGTTTCATGGGTGTCTCGCTCACTAGTTGGTGAAGTATTCAAGCGTCCAATAATACTGGAGCCGGTTAATGCGCACATCTTCGGCGATGCCGGACACCGTCTGCAGCAGCGTCGGATCGTCGGGAAAATTCTTCAGCACGTCGTGCTCGCTGCCGTCACGCAGGGGGCGACGCTGCCACGTATTGCCATGTTCGTCGTTGTAGGCAATGGGCGTGCTCGAGCCAAACACATACTGGTTATCGAACCACAGCACGCGCACGCCGGGCCCCAAGGCGCGGTGCAGCCCTTCGACATGCCGGCGCAAATGCTGCAGCGGCACATGCGACCACCAGCAGCCCGCCGTCATCACGTCAAAGGCGCCCGGCGCGAACGGCAGCGCATCGTTGTCAGCGCGCACGAACGACGCCCCGGCGATGCCCTTGCCGCGCGCAATGCGCAGGACGGTGTCGTTGTAATCGGCGCCAACGATGTGCGCGCGTCGGTCATCGCCTCGGTCCAAAAACCGGTACCGCACGCCAGATCCAGCACCCGCGCGCCGCGCGTCACGTCGCGCACGCGCGCCTTCAACCACGCCAAATCGCCCTGCCGCTCGGGCTTCGTATAGATGCGCTCGTATTCGGGGGCACGTTTGGCGTAGTAGTCGAGCATGGCGGCGACCTATTCCTTGAAGCGCGACGTGATCGGATACCGCCAGTCGCGCCCGAACGCCCGCTGCGTCACGCGAATGCCCACTGGCGCCTGACGCCGCTTGTATTCATTGATCTTGATGAGGCGCACGATCTTCTGCACGTCGGCCTCGGCAAAGCCGGCCGCGATGATGTCCGCCACCGGCTGGTTCTGCTCCATGTAGCGCTGCACGATGGCGTCGAGCGCATCGTATTCGGGCAGGCTGTCCTGGTCGGTCTGGTTTTCACGCAGCTCGGCCGACGGCGCCCGCGTCAGGATGCGCTCCGGAATCACTTCCGACAACGTATTGCGGTAGCGGCACAGTCGGTAGACGAGCGTCTTGAAGATATCCTTGATGACGGCAAAACCGCCGGCCATGTCGCCGTACAGCGTGCAGTAGCCGACGGCCATTTCGCTCTTGTTGCCGGTCGTCAGCACGATCCGGCCGCTCTTGTTGGACAGCGCCATCAGCAACGTGCCGCGAATGCGCGCCTGGATGTTTTCTTCCGTCGCATCTTCCGGCAGCCCGCGGAACTCCTCCGCCAGCGCGTCCTTGAATGCGTCGAACATCGGGCTGATGGCGATTTCGTCGTACTGCACGCCCAGGCGGGCGGCCATGTCGCGCGCATCGACCCACGAGATATCGGCCGTGTAACGCGAGGGCATCATCACCGCGCGCACACGATCGGCGCCGAGCGCATCGACGGCAATCGCCAGCACCAACGCTGAGTCGACACCGCCTGACAAGCCGATGATCGCACCCGGAAAGCCGTTCTTGCCGAGGTAATCGCGCACGCCCAGCTTGAGCGCCTCATACACCTGGGCTTCCAGCGGCGCCTCCGGCACGACCGTGCCCGGCAACGCGCGTCCACCGTCGAACTGCACGTAGCCGACGCCTTCAACGAACTGCCCCATCCGAACGACGACGTTGCCTTCGGCATCAAGCACGAACGAGCCCCCGTCGAACACCAACTCATCCTGTCCGCCGACGAGGTTTGCATACACATGCGGCAAGCCCGATTCCTTCACGCGCGCTCCGATGATCCGCTCGCGCAGGTCTTCCTTGTCCAGGTGATACGGCGAGGCGTTGGGGATCAGCACCACCTGCGCGCCGGCCGCCTTGGCGTAAGCCGTGGCGGTGGCATACCAGGCGTCTTCGCAGATGACGACGCCGAAGCGCGTGCCGTCCACTTCGAACACAAACGGCTCGGTGCCGGGCTGGAAGTAGCGCTTCTCGTCGAAGACTTCGTTGTTGGGCAGTTCGAGCTTGTTGTACCGGCCGATCACGCGGCCATCCACGGCAACGGTGGCGCTGTTGGTGGGCTTGGGCAGCACCCCGGGCGCCGGCGCTTCCAGCGAGAGTTGCGGGTGCCCGATCAGCACGTGCAAACCCGAGAAGGCCGCCAATTCGGCGATCAGCGCATCGAGCGCGCGCGCACTGGCATCGATAAACGCTGGGCGCAGCAACAGGTCTTCGGGCGGATAGCCCGTGAGCGACAGTTCCGGCGTGAGGAGAATGCGCGCACCAGCCTGGTGCGCTTCGCGCGCGGCGGCGACGATGCGGGCAGCATTGCCGGCGAAATCGCCGACGGTGCAGTTGATCTGGGCGAGAGCGACAGAGACGGTCATGGGGGCAATATGGATTGCAAGCGCGCCAGTCGAAGCTGGAATTAGAATCGGCGGCATGACCTCTCGCCCCCTTGTTCCCGAGCCTCAAGCGCGCGCTGGTTCGCGACACGAATTGACCAATTATCGCACGCGACTTGTGACCGATCTGCGCGACATCGGCCGCGACGCGTGGGATGCCCTGCTTGCCCTGCAGCCCGAAGCGACGCCTTTTCTGCGCTTCGACTTCCTGCACGCCCTGCATGAGAGCGGCAGCGCATCGCCCGACACCGGCTGGTCGCCGCAATACCTGACGCTGTGGCAAGACGGCCCCGACGGCGAAGTGCTCGCTGCCGCCGTGCCGCTGTACGTGAAGGGCCACTCCTACGGCGAGTACGTCTTCGACTGGGCCTGGGCCAATGCGTATGCGCAGCACGGGCTGGAGTACTACCCGAAATGGCTGTCCGCTGTGCCGTTTACCCCGGTGCAGGGCGCGCGCTTGCTGGCGCGGGATGCGACGGCACGCGCGGCGCTGGTCGACACAATGCTGGCGGTGGCGCGGCAGAGCGAGTTGTCATCGCTGCATGTGCTGTTTCCCACCGCCGATGAAGCCGAGCAATTGCGCGCCGCCGGCATGCTGCTGCGACAGGGCGTGCAGTTCCACTGGTGCAATTCCGGCTTTGCCAGCTTCGACGACTTTCTGGCCGTGCTGGAACAGAAGAAGCGCAAGAACATCCGCGCCGAGCGCCGACGCGTGCACGACGCAGGCATCACCTTCCGCCACGTGTCCGGCGCAGCTGCGACGGATGCGGACTGGCGCTTCTTCCACCGGTGTTACCGCACCACCTACCGCGAGCATCACTCGTCGCCGTATCTGAACCTGGAGTTTTTCCGCCAGATCGGCCGGACGATGCCGGAGAACCTGCTGCTGGTGATCGCCTCGCGCGACGGCAACGACATCGCCAGCGCGCTCCTGGTGATCGACATGCGCCCCGAGGCGTCGGTCATGTACGGCCGCTACTGGGGCGCGATCGAGCATCACCCCTGCCTGCACTTCGAGACGGCGTATTACCAGCCGCTGACGTACTGCATCGCGCACGGCATCCGCACGTTCGAAGGTGGCGCGCAAGGCGAACACAAGATGGCACGCGGCTTCGAGCCCGTGGCAACGCTGTCGGCGCACTGGCTGGCGCACCCTGCATTTGCCGATGCAGTGGGCAGGTTCCTTGACCGCGAAACCGCCGGCATGGAAGCGTATCTGGACGAGCTGACGGACCGCTCGCCTTTCAAGCAACGGTCAGGATCGGACTAGCAGGGGAAAACGGCGGGACCAGGAAAGACGGCGTCCGCACGAACGGCGGACGCGGGGGTGAAGCTCAGTGCGCGGCAGGTTTCTGCTGGGCAATCACGCAGTGGGCAGCGTTCGAATCAACAGCCATGGAGGCCGATGCGACGGCACGCTCGCCGGCGTGGGCTGCGTCCGGCGGGCCCACCAGCAGCGCCCACACGGTGAATGCGGCCATGGCCACGGCGGAAAGCACGGGAACGACAACGGTCTTGTTCAACATCGCAGTACCAGGGGTTGGAGTCAAACTTGACGGGGAGTCTAGAGCGGTCGTTTCCGGTGGGCAAATGAGCGTTTCTTAAATCTCTGTGTAGCAGAACTACCGGGCGGTAAGTATGCAAATTCCGTGATGGATATCAAAAAACGCATACAAGATCCCATCCGGGCGCAGATGGCGAGCTGACGCGAGGCGGCGCATTTCCGAGCATCACGCCGATGACCAATTCGCAAAGAAAAAATCCCGGCGCTCCATCCGGAGGCCGGGATTTGTCAGACATGCCGTACGGCGAAATCCTGAAATCGCTTACTTCTTATAGTTGGCAACGCCATCGGCGATTTCCTTGTGGGCTTCTTCAATCCCGCCCCAGCCTTCGACCTTGACCCACTTGCCGGCTTCCAGCGCCTTGTAGTGCTCGAAGAAGTGCTTGATCTGGTCCAGCAGGTTCTGGCCGACGTCCGACAGGTCGGTCATGTGGGCCGTGGCCGGGCTCAGCTTGTTGACAGGCACGGCAACCAGCTTGGCGTCCACACCGGATTCGTCCGTCATCTTCAGCATGCCCAGGGCACGGCAGCGCACCACGCAACCATGGATGAGCGGGAACGGCGTGACGACGAGCACGTCGACCGGGTCACCGTCGCCCGACAGCGTCTGCGGGATGAAGCCGTAGTTGGCCGGATAGCGCATGCCGGTACCAACGAAGCGGTCCACGAACAGCAGACCGGTTTCCTTGTCGGCTTCGTACTTGACCGGGTCGCTTTGCGCCGGGATCTCGATGATGACGTTGAAGTCGTTGGGGATGTCCTTGCCCGGCGAGACGTTGTTGAAGCTCATGGAAATGCTCCGGAATGCGCGAACTGCGTAAAAACGCGACGCAAATGGTTGGAAAGAAGCGTAAAAAACTGTCGGCGGGCATTATAGCCCCTCACACCCGGCCGCTTGCCCTACCCGGCGCGCGCCCGTGCGAAAATCGCGCGTTGCCGATCTTTTGCAGGAACCCCCCATGCATGCCCAGCACTTCATCGCCAACCGTCTGATGTCGCCCGATTCGGGGATGCGCATCAAGGTGTTCGACCCGTCCGACGGCCAGTCCTTTGCCGAGATTGCGCGCGGCAACGCCACCGACATTAACGTGGCAGTGCATGCCGCGCGGCGCGCGTTCGAAGGCGTGTGGGGCCAGTTGGCGCCGGCCGAGCGTGGCCGTGTGCTCATGCGCGTGGCCCTGCGCCTGGCCGATCACGAAGAAGAACTGGCCCGTCTGGAAGCCCGCGACACCGGCAAGCCCATGCGCCAGGCGCGCGCCGATGCCCGCGCCGTGGCCCGCTACTTCGAGTTCTACGCCGGCGCGGCCGACAAGCTGCACGGGCAGACCATCCCCTACCCGGCCGATACCACCGTGCTGACCGTGCGCGAGCCGCATGGCGTGACGGCGCACATCATCCCGTGGAACTACCCGATGCAGATCTTCGGGCGCAGCGTGGGCGCCGCATTGGCGGCGGGCAACGCCTGCGTGGTCAAGCCCGCGGAAGATGCGTGCCTGTCGGTCCTGCGCGTGGCCGAGCTGGCGGCCGAGGCCGGCCTGCCCGATGGCGCACTCAACATCGTCACCGGCTATGGCCACGAAGCCGGTGCGGCTCTAGCGGCGCATCCCGGGGTCAACCATGTGTCGTTCACGGGCTCCCCGGAAACAGGCAAGGCGATTGTCCGCGCGGCGGCGGAAAACCACGTGCCCGTCACGCTGGAGCTGGGCGGCAAATCCCCTCAGATCGTGTTTGCAGACGCCGATCTGGAAGCGGCCATCCCCGCCGTGGTGAACGGCATCATCCAGAACGCCGGACAGACGTGCTCCGCCGGCAGCCGCGTGCTGATCGAGCGCAGCGTGTATGAGGCGATGCTGGATCGGCTGGCAACGGTGTTCGAATCCATCAGGGTCGGCCCGTCGTCGCTGGACCTGGATTGCGGCCCGCTCATTAACCCCAAGCAGCAGCAGCGCGTGTGGGATTTCGTCTCGGATGCGCAGCACGCCAACATTCCGGTGATGGCGCAGGGCCAAGTGGTGCCCGAAGCGCCCGAGACCGGCTATTACCAGGCGCCGATGCTGCTGCGCGATGTGCCGCACACGCACCGCCTCGCGCAGCAGGAAGTGTTCGGCCCGCTGCTGGCCGCCATGCCGTTCGACACCGAAGCCGAAGCGCTGGCCCTGGCCAACGGCACCCCTTACGGCCTGGTAGCCGGCGTGTGGACGAACGACGGCGGCCGCCAGATGCGCCTTGCGCGCAAGCTCAGGGCAGGCCAGGTCTTCATCAACAACTACGGCGCAGGCGGCGGCGTTGAACTGCCCTTCGGCGGAACGGGCCAATCGGGGCACGGGCGCGAAAAGGGCTTCGAAGCGCTCTACGGCTTCACCACGCTCAAGACCATCGCCATCCGTCACGGCTAAGGCACAACGCAGCATTCCACCCACAACACGAGGAGACACCATGCGGCTTGCCGGCAAGATTGCCATCGTCACGGGCGCGGGTTCAGGCTTTGGCGAGGGCATCGCCAACACCTTTGCCCGCGAAGGCGCGCGCGTCGTCGTCAACGACTTGAATGCGGAGGCCGGTGAACGCGTGGCCAGCGCCATTCGCGTGGCCGGCGGCGATGCGCATTTCGTGCAGGCCGACGTCTCGAATGGCGATTCCGTTGCCAAGCTGCTGGGCGCCACGCTGGCGCGCTATGGCGATCTGCACATCGTCGTGAACAACGCCGGCACCACGCACAAGAACAAGCCGCTGCTGCAGATCACCGAAGACGAGTTCGACCGCGTGATGGCCGTCAACGTGAAGAGCATTTACTGGACGGCGCATCACATCGTCCCGCACTTCCGGGAGCGCGGCGGCGGCGTGTTCGTCAATGTGGCGTCTACTGCCGGCATCCGGCCGCGGCCGGGCCTGGTCTGGTACAACGCCAGCAAGGGCGCCGTCATCACAGCCAGCAAGGCGATGGCGGCCGAGCTGGGCCCGGACAAGATCCGCGTGAACTGCGTGAACCCGGTGATGGGCGCCACGGGCCTCATCGAGCAGTTCATGGGCGTACCCGATACGCCCGAGAACCGGGCGCGCTTCCTGGCGACGATCCCGATGGGGCGGCTGTCCACGCCGCAGGATGTGGCCAACGCATGCCTGTATCTCGCGTCGGACGAGGCCGAGTTCATTACCGGCACGTGCCTGGAAGTGGACGGCGGGCGCTGCGTATAAACCCTGCCGGCGGGCGTCTTGGCGCGCCCGCCCGAGAAGCGCAGAATGCTGTGGCGGTTTTCCAGGCCGAGGTAGGTAACGAGGAGCACTCGGCCTGAACTCACAATAACGCTGGAGACCCGATGGCCATCACCACCCCACCCACCTCACCGGTCGGCGGCGCAGGCACGCTGACGAGCCAATCCACAACTGCATTTGAAGAAGCCACCTACCGCAAGGTGACGTGGCGACTGGTTCCGTTTCTGCTGCTGTGCTACGTGGTCGCGTATCTCGATCGCGTCAACGTGGGCTTTGCCAAGCTGCAAATGCTCAACGACCTCAAGTTCAGCGAGACCATCTACGGCCTCGGCGCCGGCATTTTCTTCATCGGCTACTTCCTCTTTGAGGTGCCGAGCAACGTGATCCTGCACCGCGTGGGCGCGCGCATCTGGATCGCGCGGATCATGATCTCGTGGGGCATCATCTCGGCGGCCATGATGTTCGTCACCACGCCGGCCATGTTTTACGTCATGCGCTTCCTGCTGGGCCTGGCAGAAGCGGGCTTCTTCCCAGGCATCATCCTGTACCTGACGTACTGGTATCCGGCGCAGCGGCGCGGGCGCACCACCACCTTCTTCATGACGGCGATTGCACTGTCGGGCGTGATCGGCGGCCCCATCTCGGGCTGGGCGATGAAGGCGTTTGCCGGCGTCTACGGCCTGGCCGGCTGGCAGTGGATGTTCCTGATCGAGGGCATTCCGTCGATCATCGTGGGCATCTTCGTGCTGGCGTATCTGGACGACCGCATCAGCCACGCGAAATGGCTGACCGACGAAGAGAAAGCGCTGCTCGCCCGCAACATCGCCGCGGAAGACGCCGAGAAAGAAGACCCGCCCATCCGTACTGTCATGGCCAGCCCGCGCGTGTGGCTGATGAGCCTGATTTACTTCAGCTTCGTGATGGGCCTGTATGGCGTGAGCTTCTGGCTGCCGACGCTGATCAAGCAGACCGGCGTGGCAGATCCTCTCTCGGTGGGCTTGCTGACAGCAATCCCGTACGGCGCGGCAGTCGTCGCGATGGTGTTGGTGGCCCGCAGCGCCGACCGTCTGCGTGAGCGCCGCTGGCACATCGCGATTCCAGCAGTGGTGGGGGCGGTCGGACTCGTACTGTCGGCTGTCTGGCACACCGATACCACGCTGGCCATGGCCGCGCTCACGCTCGGCACGATGGGCATCCTGACCACGTTGCCACTGTTCTGGAGCCTGCCGACCGCGTTCCTGGCCGGCACGGGTGCCGCCGCCGGCATCGCGCTGATCAACTCGCTGGGCAATCTCGCGGGCTTCCTGAGCCCCTACGCCGTCGGCTGGCTGAAAGACGCCACGCAGAGTACCGATTCGGGCATGTACATGCTGGCCGCATCGATGGTGCTGGGCGCGATCCTGACGCTTTCCGTGCCGGCACGGATGGTGAACAAATAGGCTTGATCAGCAGCAACAAAAAGGCCGGGATGATCCGGCCTTTTTTCATTTCACGGCAAGCAATGCACTTTGCCGGTAATGTCGCTGGGCGTCTTCCACCCGCTCCGTCTGCTCGAACATCTGGGCAAGCGCCAAGTGCGCATGGGCGCGCAGGTTGCCGGAGTGATCGGCGTCGGCGTACTTGAGCGCAGACTCCAGGTTCGACTGCGCCTTGCCCCAAAGCTGCTCCTTGAAGCACAGCATGCCGAGCGTGTAGAACAGGTCGGCATCCACCGGATGCGGGCCAAGCCATTTCTCGGCTTGCTGGATCAGCGGCAGCGCCTTGCCCGGCACCGCGCAATCGGCGTAGCGACGGATGAGGCGGCTATCCCAATGCGTCTTCAGACCGTCTTCGACGATGCGCTTGGCATCATCGGTACGGCCAAGCTGCGCGAAATACAGCGCCGCCTGCGAAGCGATGCGCGGCGAGCGGCGCTCTTCGGTCGTCAGCTCGCGCCAGAAGCCGTTCAGGGCATCGGCATCGTGGCGGCGCTCGGCCAGCAGCGTTTCACACGCCATCTGCTTGAGGCGTGCAGCCAGCACAGAATGGATGGCATTGCGCTTTTCCAGGGCGCGCGTGAGGCGCAGCACCTCGCCCCAATTCTTCAGATGCTGATGCGCGCGCAAGGCAATGCGCTGCGCCTGAATCTGTCGCGAACCCTGCGATTGCAGCTGTGCGATCTTTTCCAGCGCGCCTTCCGCATCGCGTGCGTCAACCAGCAATTCGGCCATCGACACGAGCTTCGCCTGCTCCCGATCCGGCGAGGTGACTTCTGACATCCACGCATCACGGCGCTCGGTTTCCTGCATGCGGTGCGCTGCGCGGGCGCCGATCAGCGCGGCCGTCTCGCGCTGAGGCTCCCAGGCCTGGGCCTCTCGCGCCTGGCGCTCCGCATGGCCGAAGCGCCCGGCAAACAGGCTTTCCATCGCTTCACGCAGCGCGGCGGATGCCTTCAGGATGCGGTTGCGCTCGCGATACGCCGCAGCACGCGCCGGCATACCGGCCACATGGTGGAAGAGCCGCATCACAAGATGCAGCACCACGAAGGTCGCCAGCAGCGCAGCCAGCACGAAGTTGAGCGACATCTCCACCCGGTACGGCGGGTAGAACAGCACGACGTTGCTCAGGTTCAGTTCCGTAAACAGCGCCAGCCCGACGGCGGCGGCAAACAGGAGCGCGACCCAGAATACCCAGCGCATGCTCACTCCTTGCCCGAACCGCGCACCGCGGCAAGGCTGTCAGCCAGCGTCGGCACCTGCAGCGTGCCAACCGTCGCGCGCACTTGCGACAGTTGATTCTGCACCGTGGTCACGCGCGGAGACTGCGTATCGAAGTAGCGCGCGAGCAGCGTATCGGCACGACCGAGATCGGCGCGGAACACGGCGTCATTGCGCGAGAGCAACGCCAGGCGCGCGTTCATCAAGCGCAGCTTGAGGTTTTCGCGCAGGAACCACGCCTGGTCGGAAGACAGCAGCAGCGCCTCCGTCTGATCGACGCGGCGGACCTGCACGATCTGGCCGAGTTCGCCGCGCACGTCGTTCCACAAACGCCCCCACCAGGCACGCACGCCAGCCGACCATCCGGCGTTTGGTTGCGTCGATGCAGCCGGCGCAGAGGCAGCCGCAGCCTGCGCCTTGGCATTCTTCGTGGGCTTCACGGCAGCATGCGGCGCCTGCGCAACCTGTTCCACCTCCAACGGCTGGGCCGACGAGATGAGCGGCAGCGTATCGACCGCGTTGATGGCGTCGTCCAGCCGCAGCGCAGCACCGGCCAGATCCAACGACGGCATCGCCTTGAGCTTGGCCATGTCACGCGATACCGCGCGGCGCACAGCGTTGAACTGCGGCTTGTCGAGCGTAGCCAGGCGCGCATCGACCGTTTGCAGCGCCGCCAGAGCACCGGCGACATTGCCCGTCAGTTGCAGTTGCTCGGCGGTGACTTCCAACGAACGCTGGATCTCGGCGCGCTGCCAGTCATCGCGGTTGCGCAGCAGGTCTTGATTGGCCTGTTCCAGGGCGGCCTGGCGGTCGCGCGTTTCTGCGGTGCGGGCATCCAGCGCACCGAATTTCTGCTGCAACTGGGAAACCGAATCCTGATCCGCACGCGACAGCACGCGCATCTCCTGCGCCAGGGCTTCGTTCGTCTGGGCGTGCTGGCGGATCTCGCGTGCAAGGCGCTCGTTGCGCACCTGCAGCGCGGCCACCGCCGCCACGACGGCCACCAGGACTACCCAAATCAACCAACCGCCGCGAGCGGGCGCATGGTTGACCGTCATGGTGGGCGCAAACGCTGCCGGCGGGGCAGCAGGCGCAGGGACAGGACTCGGCTTGGCCGCTGCGGGGGCTGGTGTCGAAGCGGGAGCGGACGAGGGAACGGGAGTCTGCGTCACAGTGGAAGAAGAAGTAGACGGATTGGGTTCAGCCGGCACTGTTGGCGAGCCATGCTCGGGAGCGGATATCGGCCCGGCCCAGGCGAGCACGCTGGCGAGGAGCCGGTCATCGCCTGCGCCGGTCAGCGTCACGTCGCGAAAACCCAGCGATTCGGCCTGCTCGACGATGCGCGCGTGCGAAGCAAAGCACGGCGCACCGTGCAGCGTATCGAGATCAGCAGGCGACAGATTGGCGCGGGCCAGCTCATCGAGATTGCGGACAGCCTCGGAGCTGGTGAGCGTCCAGGCGTGGCGGGCCGAAAGCACGGCACGCAACGCGAGCCACGCAGCGGCATCGGGCACCGGCACGCTGCGGCGATAGGCTTCCACCGTACGGACCGATGCGCCGGCTTCGCGCAGTTGATCGGCCAGCCATTCGCGGCCGCCGTTGCCGCGCACGATCAGCACTTCACGGCCGCTCAACGAGGGCACATCCAGCCGCGCATAAAGCGCCTCGGAATCCTGGCGCGCGTCGTCGGCATGCGTATCGGGCTTGATCACACGATGCGCGGGCGGTGCGACTCCGTGCGTGGCAAGGGCCTGTGCGCTCGCGGGGCCGACCACCGCCACCGGCACTTCCTGCGGCCAGCGGAACCCCTCGGGCATCGCGGCAAATGCCTGCTGCACGGCGTTGGGGCTCACGAATACGACAAGCGCATAGCGCGACGGATCGCTCAGCGCGGCGCGCAAGTCGTCGAGATTGGGCGTCGGCGCAATGTCGAGCAGCGGAAACTGGTGCGTGCGCAGGCCGTGGCGCTCCAGCGCCGCCACCAGCATGGGCGCCTGCGCGCGCGGACGCGTGACCACCACCACGGGCGGGGGTGCCGTTTGAACAGGCGGCGTGCTGGATGCGGGCGACGATGGTGACAAGCGCGGTGGCAAGTGGTCGTCCATGGCGAGCCGTGGGAGTTAGGTAGCAGGCGGCGCGTCGGCGCCCAGCATGGCAAGAATGTCACGTGCCCCGCCGGCCAGCATCTGCTGGGCGACGCGCACACCCAGTGCGTCCGCTTCGGCCAGCGTGGATGGCGTGGCTTCGCCATCCACGGCAAGCTTGCGGGTGCCGTCCTGCGACGCGACAAAGGCACGCAAGCGCAGCGAGCCGGTGTCCGACCACTGCGCGAACGAGGCCAGCGGCACCTGGCACGAACCGCCGAGAATGCGCGACACGGCGCGTTCAGCAGTCACAGCCAGCGCCGTAGCGTCATCGTGCAGCGGCGCGAGACACGCTCGCACATCTGCACGATCGGCGCGGATCTCGATGCCAAGCGCACCCTGCCCTGCTGCCGGTAGCGATTCTTCCGGCGCGATGGTCGAGCGGATGCGATCGGCGAGCCCCAGGCGCTTGAGCCCGGCAGCGGCGAGGATGATGGCGGCGTAGTCGCCACGGTCAAGCTTGCCGAGCCGCGTATCCAGGTTGCCCCGCAGCGGCTGGATGACCAGATGCGGGAAGCGCGCGCGGAGCGAAGCCTCGCGGCGCAGGCTGGAGGTGCCCACGACGGTGCCGGCCGGCAGCGAAGCCAGATCGGCGTAGTCGTTGGAAACAAAGGCGTCGCGCGGGTCTTCGCGCTCGAGGATGGCGGAAAGCGCAAAGCCCTGCGGCAATTCCATCGGCACGTCCTTGAGCGAATGCACGGCCAGATCGGCGCGCCCCTCGGCCAGCGCGACTTCCAGTTCCTTCACGAACAAACCTTTGCCCCCCACCTTCGCGAGGGAGCGATCGAGAATCTGGTCGCCGCGCGTGGTCATTCCAAGGATGGACACGTCGCACGCGGGATAGTATTTTTGCAATGCAGCACGCACGTGTTCGGCTTGCCAGAGGGCAAGCGACTCTCGCGCGAGGCAATGACCAGCTTGGTCGGCGCCTGGGCTGCAGGAGTCGTTGCAAGCTGGGATTGACGGGAAGTCGGGCGGGCGTTTGAAGACATGCGGCAATGGTAGCACGCAGCTTTTTCGCGACAGTCCGGCTATCACGTTGAAGTGATACAGAAACGAGGGCCCTTCAGGCACCTTCGAGCACCCAACCTAGGAGACACCATGACGCAGCCCGCCGCGCGCCGAGCTTCCTCGCGCGCGACCACCGCCCGCAAGGCTTCCGCCGCCCCCGCCAAGACCAGCAAGGCCCCCAAGGCCATCAAGACTGCCAAGCCAGCCGCCAAACCGGTGACCAAGGCAAACGGCGCGGACGAAGCCAATGGCGCATCACTCGGCCCCACTTCCCGGCGCTCGTCGGGTAGCGCCGCGGCCAAGGATCAGCCGCTGAAGGAAGACATCCGCTTCCTTGGGCGCCTGCTGGGCGACGTGCTGCGTGACCAGGAAGGCGGCACCGTCTTCGAAACCGTCGAGACCATCCGCCAGACCGCCGTGCGCTTCCGCCGCGACGGCGACCGCCAGGCCGAGCAGGAGCTCGACCGGCTGCTGAAGACGCTGTCGCGCGACCAGACCACGTCGGTGGTGCGGGCCTTCAGTTATTTCTCTCACCTGGCGAACATCGCTGAAGACCAGCACCACAATCGCCGCCGCCGCGTGCATGCGCTGGCCGGATCGCCGCCGCAGCCGGGCAGCCTGATGCGCGCGCTGCTGTCTGCCGCAGACGAAGGCCTGTCGGGCGACGTGCTGCGCCGATTCTTCGAGACCGCACTGATCGTGCCGGTGCTGACCGCACACCCGACCGAGGTGCAGCGCAAGAGCACGCTCGACGCCCAGCGCGAAATCGCCCGCCTGCTGGCCGAGCGCGACGCACCGCTCACCACGCGCGAGCGAGAGCGCAACACCGCGCTGCTGCGTGCCCACGTCACCAAGCTGTGGCAAACGCGCATGCTGCGCACCACGCGCCTGATGGTGGCCGATGAGATTGAAAACGCGCTGTCGTATTACCAGACCACTTTCCTGCGCGAGATCCCGGCGCTCTACCGCGAGCTGGAAGAAGACATCGCGACGGTCTTCCCGCGCCGCGGCGCACGCGGCGAACCGGCACCGCTGCCGCCCTTCTTCCAGATGGGCTCGTGGATCGGCGGCGACCGCGACGGCAATCCGTTTGTCACCGCGACGACGTTGCGCGACGCTGCGCGGAAGCAGGCGAGCGTGATCCTGGCGTGGTACCTGGAAGAGATCCACGCACTGGGCGCGGAGCTGTCGATGTCAACGTCGCTCGTGGATGTGAGCGCGGAGCTGCAGGCGCTGGCCGAGCGCTCGCCCGATCATTCTGAACATCGCGTGGACGAGCCATACCGCCGTGCGCTGATTGGCGTGTATGCGCGCCTGGCTGCAACCTGCCGCGAGCTGACCGGCGAAGATGCGGGCCGCCACGCCGTCGGCCCGGCACCGGCTTACAGCAACGCAGAGGAACTGCGTGCCGACATCCAGATCGTGATCGATTCGCTGGCGGCACACCACGGTGAAGTGCTGGCCGATGCGCGGCTGGCATCGCTGGCGCGCGCGATTGACGTGTTCGGCTTCCACCTGTCGTCGATCGACCTGCGGCAGGTGTCGGACGTGCACGAAGCGACCGTCGCCGAGCTGCTGAAGGTGGCCGGTGTGGAAGGCGCCTATGCGGCGCTGTCCGAGGCTGACAAGCGCACGCTGCTGCTGCGCGAGTTGCAGCAGCCGCGCGTGCTGACGCTGCCGTTCCACGCGTACAGCGAGCAGACCACGTCGGAAATCGACATCTTCCGCGCCGCGCGCGAGGTGCGTGCCCGCTACGGCAATCGCATCGTGCGCAACTACATCATTTCGCACACCGAGACGCTGTCCGACCTGCTCGAAGTGATGCTGCTGCAGAAGGAAGCCGGCATGTTCCGCACGGGCGCCAATGGCAGCGGCGGGGCCGCGCTGGACGTGATGGTGATCCCGCTGTTCGAAACCATCGAAGACTTGCGCAACGCCCCGGAAATCATGGGCGACCTGCTGGCCCTGCCCGTCTTCGATGCCGTGCTGGCCGCGCAAGGCAACGAGCAGGAAGTCATGCTCGGCTACTCGGATTCCAACAAGGACGGCGGTTTCCTCACCTCCAACTGGGAGCTGTACAAGGCCGAGCTGGCGCTGGTGGATCTGTTCGAGCGCAAGGGCGTGCGCCTGCGCCTGTTCCACGGCCGCGGCGGCACGGTGGGCCGGGGCGGCGGCCCGACGTACCAGGCCATCCTGTCGCAGCCGCCGGGCACCGTGAACGGGCAGATTCGTCTGACCGAACAAGGCGAAATCATCTCCAGCAAGTTCGCCAACCCCGAGATCGGCCGGCGCAACCTGGAGACCATCGTCGCGGCCACGCTGGAAGCAACGCTGCTGCCTACGCGCAACCGCCCCAAGGGCCTGGAGGAGTTCGAAGCCGCCATGCAGGCGCTGTCGGACAACGCCTTTGCCGCGTACCGCAACCTCGTCTATGAAACGCCGGGCTTCAAGGACTACTTCTTCGCCACCACGCCGATCACCGAGATTGCCGACCTGAACCTCGGTTCGCGCCCGGCCTCGCGCAAGCTGATGGACAAGAAGCACCGCCGCATCGAAGACCTGCGTGCGATTCCGTGGGGCTTCTCATGGGGCCAATGCCGTCTGCTGCTGCCGGGCTGGTTCGGCTTTGGCAGCGCGGTGCAGCGCTGGTTGGACGACGCCGGCAACGCCAAGGCCCGCGCCGCGCGCCTGACCACGCTCAAGCGCATGCACAAGCAGTGGCCGTTCTTTGCGAACCTGCTGTCGAACATGGACATGGTGCTGTCCAAGGCGGATCTGAACGTGGCGTCGCGCTACGCGCAGCTCTGCGACGACCGCAAGCTGCGTAACGCGGTCTTCTCGCGCATCTCGGCGGAGTTCACGTTGACCGAGCAGATGCTGGCCGCCATCACGGGCCAGTCGGAGCGCCTGGCCGACAACCCGCTGCTGGCGCGTTCCATCAAGAACCGCTTCCCGTATCTCGACCCGCTGAACCATTTGCAGGTCGAGCTGCTCAAGCGCTTCCGCTCGGGCAAGGCCGGCAGCGACGATGCACGCGTGCGGCGCGGCATCCATCTGTCGATCAACGGGATTGCCGCAGGCCTTCGCAACAGCGGCTGATCAGGCAGCCAGCGCGGTGGCGGCCGGGCGTCGGCTGATCCACGCCATCGCCATCGCGCCGGCGTACGACAGCGTCATCAGGCCAAACACCATCGGCGAGGCGTGCGCCAGCTCGGGCACCACCGTCACGACGGCGCCCGCCGCTGCCACGCCCAGCAAACTGCCGGTCTGCCGCGCGGCGTTAAGCAGGCCCGACGCCGTGCCGGCCAGCTCGCCCGGCGCGGCTGACAGGATGGTCGACGTCATCGGCGCAATCGCCAGCGCGGTCCCGCCGCCGTAAGCCACCATCGTCGCGCTCACCACCCACAGGTGCACATGGCCCGTCAGCGCGGCCGACGTTGCCAGCAAACCCGCTGCGCCGATCACGAGGCCGCTCAGCATCATGGCCGGCGTGGAAAAACGCGCCATCAGCTTGCCCGCGAAGATGTTGCCCGCCGACAGGCTCACCGCCATCGGCAGCATGACGAGCCCGGTTTGCCGTGCGCTGAGATGCTCGACGTTCTGCAAATGCAGGCTCAGCACGAACAGGGCACCGTAATAGCCGAAATTCAGCAGGAACCCCACGCCGTTGACCGCGCCCAGCGTGCGATGCCCCAGCCAGGCCAGCGGCACGAGCGGCGCGCGCGCACGGCGTTCGGCCACAACGAACAGCGCACCGGCCGCCACCGTCAGCAGCGCGGCACCCCACACCCAGGGCGACAGCGTGCCGCGCACCGGCCACTCGATCGCGGCAAAGCACAGCGCCGCGAGCATCACCGCGCTCGTCACCTGCCCCGCCCAGTCGAACGGCTTCGCCCGTGCCGGCGGGTCGTTGCGCACGATCATCCACGTACCCAGCATGCCGGCCACGCCCAGCGGCACGTTGATCAGGAAGGCACTGCGCCAGCCGTATGTATCGACCAGCATGCCGCCCAGCGCCGGGCCCACGGCCGCGGCAGTCGCGACGATGGCGCCCCACAGGCCGATGGCCCAGGCGCGCTCGCGCGGATCCTCGAACGTACTGCGGATGAGCGATAACGAGCTGGGCAGGAACATCGCTGCGCCCACGCCTTGCAGGATGCGTGCTGCGATCAGCGTGGTCACTGAAGGCGCCAGCCCGCAGCCGGCCGAGGCCACCATGAAGACGCCATCCCCGCCATGAACACGGTGCGCGCGCCAATGCGATCGCTCAGCAAGCCACCCGTGAGGATGAAGGCGGCGAAGGCCAGCGTGTAGGCGTCAACGATCCAGGCGAGTTCTGCGACGCTGCTGTGCAGGCTGTCGCGCATGGCAATGAGCGCCACGTTGACCACGGTGGTGTCGAGCACCGCCATGAACACGCCCGACGTGAGAATGCCCAGCGTGGCATTGCGGCGCCACCGGCTGAGGTCGGGTTGCAAGTCGGCCCGGGGAGCGGCATCCATAGTGTTGGCGTTGCACGAAGACATGGTGGAACCATTTGGCAATTTCATGCAGCCAAGTGTAGGCTGGACACCGCATGCAAAAAAGCAGCGTTTTTGCATTGCACCGCTGCAAATTTGCATTGCACATCTACGAAGACTCGGAGCCTGACGTGAACTGGGACAACGGACGCTTCTTCCTGGCCGTGGCGCGCACGTGCACGCTGCGCGGTGCGGCACAGCGCCTGGGGGTGGATCAGGCCACGGTCGGCCGCCGCATTGCCGCGCTGGAAGAGGAGCTATCGGCCAAGCTTTTTCTGCGCACGTCGACCGCGCTGGTGCTCACGCCTGCCGGCGAAGCGCTGATCGGCCCGGCCGAAGCGATGGAGCAGGCAGCACACACCATCGAGCGCCGCGTTGCCGGCATCGACGATCAGTTCGCCGGCACGATCCGTGTGGCCACGACCGACACGATGGCCGCCACCTTTGTCCTGCCGGCCATCGCGCAACTGCGGCAGCGGCATCCAGGCATCGACGTGGTCTGCATGGCTTCGAAGAGCATTGCCAACCTGACCAAGCGCGAAGCCGACGTGGCGGTGCGCACGGTGCGGCCCGATTCGCCGGACCTCATCGCGCGGCGCATCGGACAAATGGAAACGGGCGTCTATGCGAGCCGCAGCTACGTGGCCGCGCGCGGCGAGCCCGAGGAAGGGACGGCCTTTGCCGGGCACGACCTGGTGCTCTATCCGCGCAACGAAGTGCCGTGGATGTGGGAAGACCTGTGCGGGGAGCCCATCACGCGCGGGCGTGTCGTCTTGCAGAGCAATTCGGCGCTGGCGTTGTTCGAGGCGGTGGCTGCGGGCATGGGGATCACCGAGTTGGTCTGCCGCCGTGCGCAGACCTATCCGCAACTGGTGCGCGTGCTACCCAACCGCCGCAGCATGCAGGACGTCTGGCTCGTCACGCACGCCGATCTGCACAAGACTGCCCGCGTGCGGGCCTTGCTCGATTGCATCGTCGAAGCGTTCGACGCGAACAAAAAAACCGCCACACCGTAACGAGCAGCCGGTGTGGCGGCCCAACAAACCGCTTAGCTGATGAACGCCACCGGCACCGGGTCTTCACCCAGCACCGAAAGCAGCACCGCCCAATGCATTGCCTCATCGCCCAGGATGCTGGCGGCGGCCTTGGTCAGATCGCGCGTGTAGAAATTCGGCATCACGCCCAGATACGCCGAAGTGGCGCCCTTCTCGAGCCCGGCGGCAAAACGCAGCACGTCGGCCTGCGTCTTGAGCTGACTGACCGGGAAGTTGTATTCGGCCACCTTCTTTTCCATGACGGGCGTACCGCCAAGCTTGGAGACCGTGCCCGCCAGCACCGATGCATGCGCCTTGTGATGGCCCTGGAACTTCACGGCCGTCTCCAGCACCGGCTTTTGCAACAGGCCGCTCTCGGCCCCCACCTGATAGGCGGCGATGGCCTGGTACTCCAGCCCGAGCGCTACGTTCAGGATGTTGATGTCGTCTTTCACGCTGCCCGACTGGTTCTGCGCCCAGGCCGGCATCGATTGCCCCAGAGACACCGCTGCCAGCGAGCCCAGCGCCATCAGCCCCGGCGCGCGCAGCAGCACACGGCGGCGCGCGTCGATGCGCGGGTTCTCATCCTCGAACAGTTCCATCTCGTTGGTCGTATTCATCGTCGGTCTCCTTGCATATGTCGGGAAGAAGCACGACCCACGTACTGCCGAGGTGCGGATCGCGGGCGTTTGTCCAGCGCCTGACCGCTTATACGAACGGCGTGCCCAACTGGATGCAAATACCTCCGCACCTTTCACGTGAATTCCCCGCCAACCACGGTTTCTACCTACACTTTGGGCAGAACCGTCCACAAAAAGCTGCTCACGTGCTCACCTTCCAGCGCACTGCCGAAGACCACGCCGCGCAAGACGCCGATCCGCCGACGGCGGCGGCCGCCCGCCCCCAGAGCGCCGACGCGGAAGAGCTGGCGGCGTTGCTGCAGCGCATCGACCTGGGTGACCGCGACGCCCTGCGCACGCTATATGCGCGCTGCGCGCCGAAACTGTTTGGGCTCGCGCTGCGTATCTTGGTCAGGAAAGACTGGGCCGAGGACGTCTTGCAAGAAAGCTTCGTCAACATCTGGCGCCATGCCGGCGATTACCGCCCGCATCTGGCCGCCCCCATGACGTGGATGACCACCATCGTGCGCAACCGTGCACTCGATTGCCTGCGCCGGCAGCACGCCGAACGCGTGCAGGAATCCGTGCCCCTGGACGACACCTACGCCGATGTCCTGGCCGACCACGCCCCGGGCCCGGCGGACCTCGCGCTTGCCGGCCAGCAAGCCCGCGCGCTGGCCGAATGCCTGAAGCGTCTAGACCCGAAGCAGCGCGAAGTCATATCGCTCGCCTATCTGCGTGACCTGTCGCACAGCGAGCTGGCGCAAGCGCTGTCGCTGCCGCTGGGCACCGTCAAATCCTGGATGCGACGCGGTCTGGACCGCCTGCGCGAATGCCTCGGAGCACCGTGATGGACCCGCGCCGCCACCCCGATCTCGTCGACAAGCTGGCCGCCGAATATGCGGTTGGAACACTGCGCGCCGGCGCACGCCGCCGGTTCGAGCAGATCATTCGCCACGACGACGCCGTGCGCGCCACGGTCGAGCGCTGGCAGCGGTATCTGGCCGACCTGCCCGCGCTCCAGCCGGCCACGGCGCCGCTGCCGGAAATCCTCTGCCGCGTCGAAGTCCAACTCGGCTGGCGCGAGCCGGCGCCGCCGCGGCTGGCGCTCTGGCAACGGCTTTGGCAAGGCACCGGCTTCTGGCGCGGCGCCACGGCGGTCGCGGCGGTTGTCGCGGCGGTCGCGATCGGGCTGAACCTGCGGCTGGCGCAGCAATTGCGCGAAGCGCCTGTCGCCAACGCCGTGGCCGTGCTGCAGGACGCGCAGGCCCAGGCGGCCGTCCTCATCACCTGGGATGCGCGCACCGGCACGCTGTCGCTCAAGCGGCTGGATGCGACGCCGCTCAATACCGAACAGGCCTTGCAGCTCTGGGCGCTGCCGCCCGGCGGGCATCCTCAGTCACTTGGGGTGATCGGGCACCAGCGGGCGGTGCGCCTGACGGTGGCGCAGCCGTTGCGGCAAGTGCCGGCGCTCGCCATCAGCGTGGAACCGCGTGGCGGCTCGCCCAATCCGGAGGGGCCGACGGGGCCAGTGGTCTTCAAGGGCGCGCTGATCGACAGCACGCTGTAGGCACCCCGGCGCGGGGGCCGGAAGGCCCGGCGGGCGATATAATCGCGGTTTCCTGAATTTGCGGCTGGCGCCTCGCCGGCCGCGCTCCTCCTGCTGTCCGCCCATGACCTCCCAACTCGCCAAGAAGGCCGAAGCGTGGTCCGCCCGCTTTAACGAGCCGGTGTCCGATCTCGTCAAGCGCTATACCGCGTCGGTGTTCTTTGACAAGCGCCTCGCGCTGTTCGACATCCAGGGCTCGCTGGCGCACGCTGCCATGCTCGCCAAGCAGGGCATCATCGCCGAAGCCGACCGCGCTGCCATCGAGAAGGGCATGGCGCAGATCCGACAGGAGATCGAAGCCGGCACGTTCGAGTGGAAGCTGGATCTGGAAGACGTGCACCTGAACATCGAAGCGCGCCTCACCGCCATGGCCGGCGACGCCGGCAAGCGCCTGCACACGGGCCGCTCGCGCAACGACCAGGTCGCCACCGACATCCGCCTGTGGCTGCGCAGCGAGATCGACAACATCGTCGGTCTGCTCAAGGCCCTGCGCAGCGCGCTGCTGGACTTGGCGGAGCAACACACCAACACCATCGTCCCGGGCTTCACGCACCTGCAAGTCGCGCAACCGGTGGTGTTCGGCCACCACCTGCTGGCCTACGTCGAAATGTTCACGCGTGACACCGAGCGCATGCTCGACGCCCGCAAGCGCGTCAACCGCCTGCCGCTCGGCGCCGCGGCGCTGGCCGGCACGAGCTACCCGATCGACCGCGAATTCGTCGCGCAGCAACTCGGCTTTGACGGCGTGTGCCGCAACTCGCTGGATGCCGTGTCCGACCGGGACTTCGCCATCGAATTCTGCGCCGCCGCCGCGCTTGTCATGACGCACATCTCGCGCTTCTCTGAAGAGCTGGTGCTGTGGATGAGCCCGCGCGTGGGCTTTATCGACATTGCAGACCGCTTCTGCACCGGCAGCTCCATCATGCCGCAGAAGAAGAACCCGGACGTGCCCGAACTGGCGCGCGGCAAGACCGGCCGCGTCAACGGCCACCTGATCGGCCTGCTCACGCTGATGAAGGGCCAGCCGCTGGCGTACAACAAGGACAACCAGGAAGACAAGGAACCGCTGTTCGACACCGTCGATACGGTGGTCGACACGCTGCGCATCTTTGCCGACATGGTGCCGGGCATCACCGTCAAGGCCGACGCCATGCGCGCCGCCGCGCTGCAGGGCTACGCCACGGCCACCGACCTGGCCGACTACCTGGTCAAGCGCGGCTTGCCCTTCCGCGATGCACACGAAGCCGTGGCGCACGCCGTGCGCGCCTGCGACGACCTGCGTTGCGATCTGGCGGACCTGTCGGTTGCGCAACTGCGTGACATCTGCGGCCTGGGCGACAAGTCCGACTTGATCAGCGACGATGTGCACGCCGTGCTGACGCTGGAAGGCTCGGTCGCTTCGCGCAACCACATCGGCGGAACGGCGCCGGAACAGGTGAAGCAGGCCATTGCGTTTGCGCGCGCTGCGCTGGCTGAATAATCCGCTGCACGCTCTGAATAAAAACGCCGCGCTGAGTTGATCAGCGCGGCGTTTTTGCTTGTGACGCACGCTGGCGCGATCTGGCGAATTGCCGATATTTGCGAAGGACGGCTATGCTGCACGCCAACGCGCACAAGAGGGCCATCCTTGAACGACCAGACGACCGTTGTCGCCCAGCTGGCCGAGTCCCTTGCCGGGGACGCTACTGCCGAGAGGGCGGAACAAGAAAAGCGATACCTGAAGAGCGACCTCCGCTTCATCGGTGCTTCCGTGCCAGCCGTGCGACGTGTGGCCCGCAGCTTTGTCGCCGACCACCCTGCCCTTACTGTGGAAGACCTCAAGGGGCTGGTCGAGGCTCTCTGGAATACGGACACCCATGAGTTGCGATCTGTTGGAATCGCGGTGCTCGAACTTCGGAGCGACCTGCTTCGCAAATCGGATGTCAGATGGTTGCAGGCCCTGATCAATCGCAGCACGACGTGGGCCCATGTCGACTGGCTTGCGATCAAAGTGGTTGGCGCGCTGGCCGCCCGGGTGCCAGCGGTCGAGGCGGACCTGGACGAATGGTCCGCACATACGAATTTCTGGGTCCGGCGCAGTGCACTGTTAGCCAGTCATGACCGACTCGCGGCCGGCCAAGGTGACTTCGAGCATTTCGAACG
>NZ_VOSS01000120.1 GCF_007997035.1 Ralstonia sp. TCR112
GCGACCCACTCCTTGAATTTCTGTAACCGGGCGGGGAAGGAGGCAAACTCGCTTCGCTCAGACAGGCCTCCTTCCTTTTTCCGCCCGCTTACAGAAATTCAAGGCGCCATCTAGGGCAGGAACTTCAACGGCCAAACCGGCGTGGTTTGGGCGTTTGCGTGGGCTCAAGCGTGGGTGGTGAGCGGGCGGTTCGCTTCGCTCCCTGCTTGGGGGCGCTGGACGGTTCGTATGTGGTGTTGCTTTCCCTGGCTGGGTGGCAGCCGACCCTTCTGGTACAAATGCGGGGCGAGCTTTGGCCCTGCTGCGTTTCTCTCCAGGGCGGTTCGCTTTGCCCAGCCAGGAGAGTGATCGAGTGGATACCGAAGCGTTCTTCAGGAAGGTCCGGACCTATGCGGAAATCTCGGAGGCGGCGGAGCGGGCGTGGGCTGCTCTGCTTCAACCGCGGCAGTACCGGAAGGACGAGTCGCTTGTCGTGGCGGGGGACGTGCCGACGCGGTTCGCTTTTGTTCTGGAGGGCCTGTTCTTCCAGCACTATGTCGGGCCGGAGGGCGACATGGTCATCAAGTACTTCTTTCCGGAGGGCCGGATTGCCGGGTCGGTCAGTGCGACGCTGCTTGGCAAACCGAGCCAATTTACGATCACCGCCATCGAAGACTGCAGCGTCCTCGAGTACGAATTTGCGGCGTTTCGGTCGTTGATGGCGCGCTTCCCGGATATCGCGGCGTTCTACATCCATTACATGGAGCGCCACTGGATCATCGAGAAAGAGCCAGTCGAGATCGCCTTCCGCCACGACAGCGCGATGAAGCGCTATCGCAACTTCATCAGCAGCGAGCCCGATCTGCACAGGCGCCTGAAGCAGCACCACATCGCCGCCTGGCTGGGCATCACCCCGGAAAGCCTCAGTCGCCTGCGCAAGGCGATCGCCTTGGGTGTGGGATAGGCCGGATGGCGTCTTACCAATAGTCAATGCGCCAAGAAGGTTCGCGCCCGTATCGTTCGGTCAGGCAAGCGCAGTGCTCGCCCCCAACCCAAGGAGACCTGTCATGACCAAGTCGATCTTCATCAACCTGCCGGTCGCAGACCTGCCGAAATCCAAAGCTTTTTACGAAGCCCTCGGCTTCACGAACAACCCCCAATTCAGCGATGACACGGCCGCCTGCATGGTCTGGAGCGAGTCGATCTTCGTGATGCTCCTCACGCACGCAAAGTGGCAAACGTTCACCACCCGCCCCCTCCCGCAAAGCGATCGAGCGAAGTGATGCTCGCCCTGACCTGCAACAGCAAAGACGCCGTCGACCAGATGAACGATGCCGCCGTGAAATGCGGTGGCACGGCCGACATCAACCCGAAGCAGGACCTGGGATTCATGTACGGCCGCGCCCTGGCCGACCTGGACGGCCACATCTGGGAAGCCATCTGGATGGATCCCGCCGCCATCGGTTCGTGACGCCAAGCGCCAAGGCACGACAGACACATCGCCACGCCCGGCCCACCGCTGGTGTGGCCGTTGACGTTCC
>NZ_VOSS01000121.1 GCF_007997035.1 Ralstonia sp. TCR112
GCCGCGCGGACTGGCGCTTCAGCGGCGGCGGCGAAGAGCACACCGTGCGCGTGACCGCCTCCATCGTCACCAACGACGGCGAAGCCGCGCATACGCTGGCCGCCGAGGGCGCGGGCATTGCCGTCAAATCCATCTGGGACGTGGGCGACGATCTGCTGGCGGGGCGCCTGGTGCGCGTGCTGCCGGGGCACTCCGTGTCGGCGGCACCGCTGCACGCGATCTATCCGCACAGCCAGCACCTTGCGCCGCGCGTGCGCGTGTTTGTCGACTACGTTCGGGACCGGCTGCAGCAGGACTGGCGCTGGGATGCGCTGTGACTGCGGGGCCGGCGCACTTGGCGCGCCGGATGTGCTGATGCGTCAGGCCGCCTGCGGCTCGATGTTCGCCTGACGGTACAGCCCGCCCACCAAGTCGGATTCGGTAACGATGCCAGCCAGCCGGCCGTCGGCATCCAGCACCGGAATGTGGTGGTGGCCGGCGCTGGCAAACATCGGCACCAGATCCGACATGGGCGCGTCTGCCGCGATGGTCTGCACGCGCGTCTTCATGTGGTCGGCCACGCGCGGCGGCGTGAGCGCGCCGATGCTGAACCAGCGGCGCAGCGTCTGGCGCATGTCTGCGGGCGCCAGGCCGAGCAGGTCGACACGCGTGACGATGCCCACCACGCGCCTGCCTTCGTCCACGACCGGCAACGCCTTGAAGCCATGCTGACGCAGCAGTTGCAGCGCGCGCGGGATCGATGTGCCGGCCGACACCGTGACGACCGGCGTGGTCATGATGTCGGCGCAGGTCAGCGCCTGGAACGTGCGCGTGTAGGCTTGCAGCTGCATCTCGCGCAGCACGGCTTCAATGTCTTCGGGGTCGATGTCCAGCAGTTCGCTCTGGCGGCGCAGCGCGGCGACGATGTCGGCGCGGGTGAAGCCGGCCGCGGTGGGCGGGCGCTCGGCAGCGGGCAGGCGCTGCGCGTGCGGATACCGGTGGCCGGTGGCGGCGTGGTACACCAGCGCGCCCACCAGCAGCAGCGCAGACTGGATCAGGATCGGCTCGAGCACGAAGCGATAGCCCAGCGCATGCACGGCCGGCCCGCCGATCACGGCGGTGAGCGCCACCGCGCCCGAAGGTGGGTGCACGCAGCGCAGCGCAAACATGCCGGCAATGGCCGCCGAGATGGCCAGCGCCGACGCAATCACCGGATCATCGACGAGCAGCGCGAATGTCACGCCCACCGTGGCCGCCACCAGGTTGCCGCCGATGATCGACCACGGCTGCGCGAGTGGGCTGGCCGGCACCGCAAACAGCAGCACGGCGGAGGCGCCCATCGGCGCGACGAGCAGCGGAATCAGCGTGGAAGCGCCTGGCACCATTTTCATCATCGTGCCGGTAAAGAGGATGCCGACGAGGGCGCCGACGGCGGAGCGGACGCGTTCGCTCCAGCGCACGGTTACGGGTGCGGGAATGAAGCTGTGGAGCCAGCGGCGCAGGGCGGGATGCAGCGGTGAAGCGGACATGGTCGACGGACGGCGATTGCCCGGACCAGGCTTCACCAAAGTCAAAAAACGGAGCCGGCGATTCTATCACGCTGTGACATAACGCGCCGTCAGCGGTGCCGTGACGTGGCGTGCCCCAATGTAGGGCGACGATCACGCAGATTTGTCAAGGAAACGTCACAGTGGTTTCACAGCGCGTGCCGAGACTGCGAGGTTTTCCAGCGCTCTCTTCGGGCTCCGCGCCCGCCGCACCATGTCCTTCACTGCCCGCCCCGTGTTTTTCCGTCCGCGTCTTTGCTCCAGCCTTGTTGCGTTGTTCGGCGCCCTTGCGCTGACGGCGTGCGGCGGCGGCGATGACAACACCAGCAGCACGCCCGTTGCCACCACGCAGGCCATTCCGGCGCCGCCGGCAGACCCGGGCTTTGTCGACACGGCCGCCGTGGCCACGGGCGTGCCGGCGTTCGTCGACAACATCGCCACCAACCAGCGCGGCGATGCGCGCTACGCCACGTTGGGCACCAACGCCGGCGTGCGCCTGTTCACGCGGTTTCTCGATCTTTGGCAGCCGCTGACGGAGATCGTCGATGCGGGCGTGAGCGCGCCGGCCAACGGGTCGTTCCCGGCGGTAGTCGCGTCTACGTGGACGGGCCTGCCCAATGACGGGACGGCCGGCGGCACGCAGCTCAATCTGCCGGTGCTGAACGCAAACGTTCAATACGTGGTGAACGCCACTACCAACCGCACACAGGCCCAGGCCGATGCGGCGTACTTTGACGATCGCCGCGGCAAGGGCTACAGCGTGACCGACGGCATGGGGCCGCTCACCGCCGCGTGGCGCACGCTCGCGCAGCAGACGACGTCCATCACCACCGTGCCGGCCGATGCCACCACCGTGCTCTACAACGACAGCGGCAACAACACGGGCGTGGGCACCTCGGGCGGCAATACCGCCTTCGGCAAGGTGGTCGACCTGATCAACACGGTGGGCAACAACGCCTCCACCGAGCCTTCGAAGCGCTTCTACAAATACGCCCGACCGTACCGCTGGAGCAGCAGCGTGGTCGTCGTGCCGACGCTGGTGCCGGCCGAGAGCCCGACGCCCACGACGGACGGCGGCTTCATCAGCGGCCACTCGGCCGAAGCCGTGCGCGACACCGTGGCGATGGCGTACCTGGTGCCTGAGCGGTTCCAGCAGATCCTGTCGCGCGGCATGGAGTTGGGCGAGAACCGCATCCTGGCCGGCATGCATTCGCCGCTGGACGTGATGTCGGGCCGCATGATCGGCATTGCCGCCGCCGCGGCCAACCTCGTCGATCCGGCCAATGCCGCGCTCAAGGCAGCGGCCTTCGCGCAGGCGCACACCGCGCTGATGGCGCAGACCGGCACGGATGCGACGACGTTCCCGGCGCTGGCCCAGTCCGGCACGCCGGCCACCGACCGCTTTGCCGACTACGCCACCAACCAGGCCAATTTCACGCGCCGCATGACGTTTGGCTTTACGCAGATCGGTGCGACGACGCTGGCGCCGGTGGTGCCCAAAGGCGCCGAAGTGCTGCTGGAAACGCGCTTTCCGTACCTGAGCGCCGATCAGCGCCGCGTGGTGCTGAAGACGACGGAGCTGCCGTCCGGCTACCCGGTGCTGGACGACGCCGAAGGCTGGGGCCGCCTGAACCTGTTCGCGGCGGCCGACGGCTACGGCGCGTTCAACGGCAACGTTATCGTGTCGATGGATGCAACGCAGGGCGGCTTCAACGCGGCCGATACGTGGCGCAACGCCATCTCGGGCGCGGGCAAGCTCACGCTGCAAGGCACCGGCAGGCTGCGTCTGGCAGGCGCCAACACGTACACCGGCGGCACGCAGGTCGCAGGCGGTGTGCTGGAGGCCGATTCGGCCAACGCATTCGGCACGGGCGACGTGTATGTCGGCGCTGGCACGCTGGCGGTCAACGCGCCGGCGGCGGTGGCCATTGCGGGCAAGTTCACGCAACTGCAGGGCACGACGCTCGACCTCGCCATCGGCCCGAACGGCCAGGGCAAGCTGAGCGTGGCCGGCCTCACCACGATTGCCGGCGGCACGCTGCACGTGAAGTTCGTGAACGGCTACGCGCCCAAGGTGGGCGACACCATCGCCGTGGTGGATGGCGCGGGCAGCAACCGCCAGTTCTCATCGGTGGTGGTGGACGGCTTCAAGGCCACGGCCATCTACACGGCCACCGGCATCCAGATCCACCTGGATGCCTGATCGTCTGATCGCCTGAAGGTTCACCTGAGCGGCAGCAGCACGTCGGTCACGGCTTCGTGCTCGGGCACGTCGGGGTAGAAGCGCACGCGCTGGAACAGCAACGGCGCGTCGCGCAGCTCCTCGCCGCTGGCGGGCAGCCAATCGGCATACAGATACGCCACGCTTTGGGCGAGCGTGTCGTCGGAGCCCGTGTGGCGCAGCACGGCGTAGCGCCCGCCTGCCAGCGTCTTGCCGGTGATGCCCGCCGCATTGGGCGCGACCGGTGCCTGCGTCGCCGCGCAGATGTCCATGCGAAACGCCTCGGGCGGCACGTCGTCGGGGTTGTCGTAGACGACGTTGTACGTGGCCGAAACGCTCGGGTGCAGCCGGTGTTCGCGGCGCCAGGCGATGAACGTGCGGATGGTCTCGCCCAGGCGCGCTGGGTCGCCGCGGTGCTCGATGGCGGCGACGGCGACGGCCTCGCGCTCGACGATCTCAACGGATTGGGTGTGCGGTTGTGCGGGCATGTGTTGGCTCCTGAGGGCGCGCAGCGCCTGTAGATCGGTGGCCCAGGACGCCCACTGCGGCGCGGCCCGAAAGGCTGAGGGCGATTGCCCCGCCTGCCTGCGGAACGCCCGCGCAAATGCTTCCGGCCCTTCGTACCCGCACGCCAGCGCGATGTCGGTGATGCGCGCATCGTCGCGATAGGCGAGTTGATGCGCGGCACGCTTCAGGCGCAGCAACTGCACATAGCGCCCCACGTTCATGCCGAACAGCAACGAGAACTGGCGGTGGAAGTGGTAGCTGGAAAACGCCGCCACGTCGGCCAGCCCGTCCACGTCGAGCGTGTCTTCCAGATGCGCGTCGATGTGGGCGAGCACGGCGCGGAAGCGGGCGAGGTAGCGGTCGGTGGCGGTGGTCAATGCGGTGGCTCCTGGGTGGCGATACGTTAGCGCCGGCGGGTTTGACGCGCCTGATCGAAATTGCGCAATCGCCTGCCGTGATCTTTGGCCCGTGCCGCTTGCCATGGGGCGATGGTGGGCACATGCGGCGCATATCGGCGGTGCGTTGGCGTCCGTGGAGTGGGTCTTGCCGTGGGCGATGCGTTGCGGTGCCCCGGCATACAGGTCGGTGATTCACGCTCATAGATGACGGGGCCACATCATGGCAGAACAGACCTCGACACATCGCACAGACACTGTTCGAGCCTGCAGACGGAGGGGGGGCACCGACACCAAACGCCGGCTTGCCGATGCGCCTGGTCTGGCGCGCAATTGAAACGGCCCGGCCCGACCCAGCCGACGTGATACCCCTCTTCGAAAGGGCGTGATCTCCACTTCGCCTCTGATAGCATCCCCCAGCCCCTCCGGGGCGCCGTCTGCGGGGGCGTACCAGTACGCTGACCGCCTGCGCTGACGTATCCGAAGTCGAACCTCACACAAAAAGAATCAGGGTATGCAAAACAACAACAGCAAGTTTGGGGGCGGGCGTTTCATCCGCCGTATGGTGATGGCGTCGGCATTGACGGGCGCCGCTCTCTTGACGGGTTGCGCGAGCTTCTATGTCGACACAGCGACCAAAGCCGTGCCGGCGTCCGAAATGAAGAAGGTTGCGGATCCGAAGCCGGTGCAACTAGTGTTCGAATTTCAAACCAAAGGCGCGCCCAATCCGCGCGTGACCACGCTTCTGAAAGACACGGCCGCCAAGGAAGTCATCGAAACCGGCCTCTTCTCGAAGGTGTCGACAGAGCCGACGCCGAACGTGGGCATGCTCAATGTCACGCTGAACAACGTGCCGGTCACGGACGATGCCGCGTCCAAGGGTTTCGTAACGGGTCTGACCTTTGGTCTGGCCGGCAGCGCTGTCACCGATGGCTACATCTGCACGGTGAGCTACCTGCCGCCGGGGCAGGCGACCCCCATCGTGAAGACTGCGCGTCATGCGATCCACACCACCCTGGGTAACGCCAATCCGCCCGCCGGCGCTAAGAAGTCTGCGACAGCGCTGGACGCAGTCCAGCAGGTGACGCGCGAGGTGTTGAGCAACGCGCTGAAGGATCTGTCCTATGACGCCGCGTTCAACTGATTCCGGAATGGTGCGTGCACTGTGGGCGGCGTTGCTCGCGGCCGCCTCGCTGCTGGCGGGTTGCGCCGAAATGCCGATGACGCCGCCCAAGCCGACCATCGAGAACGCAGCGAAACTGCGCAGCGGTAGCCCTGCCATCGGCCCGGTCGAGGTGGGCAAATTCACGCTGGATGCTGCGCAATCGGCGAGTGTGGATAAGGGCGTCAGCATTCGCAGCAACACAGTGCGTTCGCCGGTGGAAGGCTCCTTTGCCCAATACCTGCGGGAAACCTTGCGCGTCGAGTTGCAGTCGGCAGGCCTGTTGGATGCACGTTCGGATGCGGTGATCACCGGCACGCTGCTCGACAGCTCCGTTGAAGCTCCCGTCGGGACCGGCAAAGCAGCGCTGGCAGCACGGTTTGTGGTGACGCGGTCTGGCACCGTGCGCTACGACCGCGCATTGCGCACCGAGGCTTCGTGGGATTCTCCGTTCATGGGGGTGTCGGCGATTCCACAGGCGGCGGGGCAATATGAAGCGCTCTACCGCAAGCTGGTTGGCGTGTTGCTCGACGATGCCGCGTTCCGTGCAGCCGTTGCCAGGCAGTAGCTCGCACCGCATGTGCAAGTTAGAAAAAGAAGTCGCCCTTCGGGGCGGCTTTTTTCTTGGCAGGCAGAAAAAAAACCGCCCCGAAGGGCGGTTTCTCTTTGGCGCCAGTGCTGGCTCAGGCAAACGCCTTGGCCGGCTCGCCCGCGAGGCCGGCTGCTTCGCGCAGCAGCAGGGCCTTGTCGGTGGCTTCCCAGCTGAACTCCGGCTCTTCGCGGCCGAAGTGGCCGTACGCGGCAGTCTTTTCGTAGACCGGGCGCAGCAGGTCCAGCATCTGCACGATGCCCTTCGGGCGCAGGTCGAAGTGCTCCTGCACGAGCTTGGCGATCTGCTCGTCGGGGATCACGCCCGTGCCTTCCGTGTACACCGTGATGTTGATCGGCCGAGCTACGCCGATCGCGTAGCTGACCTGCACCTGGCATTGGCGCGCCAGACCGGCGGCCACCACGTTCTTGGCCACGTAGCGCGCGGCATACGCCGCCGAGCGGTCGACCTTCGACGGGTCCTTGCCCGAGAATGCACCGCCGCCATGCGGGGCTGCGCCGCCGTACGTGTCGACGATGATCTTGCGGCCGGTCAGGCCGCAGTCGCCCTGCGGGCCGCCGATGACGAAGCGGCCGGTCGGGTTCACCAGGTACTTGGTGTCGGCCAGCATGTGCGACGGCAGCACCGGCTTGATGATCTCTTCGATCACGGCTTCGCGGATGGCCTCTTGCGACATTTCCGGCGCGTGCTGGGTGGACAGCACCACGGTATCCACGCTGTGCGGCTTGCCATCCACATAACGCACCGTCACCTGCGACTTGGCGTCGGGGCGCAGCCAGGGCAGGCGGCCGTCGCGGCGCAGTTGCGACTGGCGCTCGACCAGGCGGTGTGCATAGTAGATCGGGAAGGGCATCAGCTCGGGCGTTTCATCGCACGCGTAGCCGAACATCAGGCCCTGATCACCGGCGCCCTGGTTCAGGTAGTCGTCCGATGCGCGGTCGACGCCCTGCGCGATGTCCGGCGATTGCTTGTCGTAAGCGACGAGAACGGCACAGCCCTTGTAGTCGATGCCGTATTCGGTGTTGTCGTAGCCGATGCGCTTGATGGTTTCGCGCGCCACGTGGATGTAGTCGACGTTGGCCGACGTGGTGATTTCACCCGCGAGCACCACCAGGCCGGTGTTGCACAGCGTTTCTGCTGCGACGCGCGCATATTTGTCCTGGGCGAGGATGGCGTCCAGGATGGCGTCGGAAATCTGGTCGGCGACCTTGTCGGGATGGCCCTCGGAGACCGACTCCGAGGTGAAGAGGAAGTCGTTTGACACGGCTGTTAGCTCCAGATTGGCTATCACGTTGCCAATCCGTTAAGCCACGGCCGGCGACGCTTTAGCGGTATTTAGCAACCTTGCCGAGGTTTGTGGCCAAGCAAGGATTCGCCCCGCAAGTTGTCAGTTAACTCGGCGAATCGCGCTATTATACGCGGCACTTTTCGGGGCCGCAGCACGGCCTGCCAAGACCCTGCTCTCCTGTCGACTGCGACCAACACATTGCAGCGTACGCACGCATGACCTTCCTCTACTGGCTGTTTTCACGCCTGCCCCTGTCAGTGCTGCAGGCGCTGGGCGGCTGGCTGGGAGCGTTGGCCGCCCAGGTGCCCGGCCGCTATCACGACCGGCTCATCGCCAACTTCCGCCACGCCTATCCCGACGTCACGCCCGCCATGCTCAAAGAGGCTGGGCGCTCCGCCGGCCGCATGGTGTTCGAGATGCCGTACTTCTGGGTGCGCAAGAACGGGGCGCAGGTTGCGCCGCACCTGTTCGATGTCTGCCGAACCGTCATCGAGCGCGCGCTGGCAGACGGACGCGGCCTGATCTTCCTCACACCGCATCTGGGCTGCTTCGAGGTCCTGCCGCAGGCTTACGCAAGCGAGCATCCCGTCACATCGCTGTTCAAGCCGCCGCGCAAGGAAAGCCTGCGCGCCTGGATCGAACACATGCGCACGGGGCCGAACATGCACATGGCCCCCGCAGACCCGCGCGGCGTGCGCATGCTGGTGCGCGCACTCAAGCGCGGCGAGGCCATTGGCATCCTGCCCGACCAGACGCCCACCGGCGGTGAAGGCGTATGGGCGCCGTTCTTCGGCAAGCCGGCCTACACGATGACGCTGGTGCACCGTCTGCATCGGCTCACAGGTGCGCCCGTCGTGGCATTGTTTGCCGAGCGGCTGCCGCGCGGTACGGGCTACCGGCTGCACGTGGAGGAGATCGGCGATCTGCCCGAAGACGCCACGCAGGCCGCCACCCGCATCAACGCCGCCATCGAGCGGTTGATTGCCGTGGCGCCGACGCAATATCTCTGGGGCTATAACCGCTACAAGCATCCCAAGGGCGCGGAAGCTCCACCCGCTGCCTGACACTGCTGCCTTTATGGAACGTTTCTCTGCCAAACTCGGACTCGGCTTCTTATGGCTGCTGTCCTTCCTGCCCTACGGTTTCGTCGCGCGTTTTGGCGAAGGCCTGGGCGGACTGCTGTACCGCATTCCCAACGGCCGCCGCCGCGTGGTCTTGGCGAATTTGCGCGCGTGCTTTCCCGAGAAATCGGAAGCCGAGCGCGAAGCCCTGGCGCACGAGGTTTTCCGCAAGGTCTTCCGCAGCTTTGCCGAGCGCTCGTTTGCGTGGTTCGCATCGGAAAAGCGGCTGATGCGCGTGGTGAAGATCGACGATCAGGCCAACCTGCCGGCGCTGCACGGCACGCCGCACATTCTCGTGACGCTGCATCTGTCGGGTGTGGAGATCGGCGCGCTGGCGCTGACGGACTACCTGCGCACGCACGTCGGCAACGCGGGCTGCTCGTTGTACACGCGCATGGCGAACCCGGTGCTCGATGACGCCATCAAGGCGCTGCGCAGCCGCTTTGGCGCGACCATGGTGTCGCGCAACGAAAACATCCGCCAGATCATGCGCACTATCAAGCGCGGCGAGGCGTTGCAGCTCATCTCCGACATGGATTTCGGCGAGCGCGACTCCGAATTCGTGCCGTTCTTTGGCGTGCCGGCGCTCACGCTCAACGCCATCCCGCGCATGGCGTCGATGACCGGCGCCAAGGTCGTGCCGATGTACACCGAGATCCTGCCAAACTACGAGGGCTATGCGCTGCGCATCCTGCCGGCGTGGGAGAACTACCCCACCGGCGATCTGACTGCCGACACGCGCCGCATGAACGCCTTCTTTGAAGACGCCATCCGCCCGCGCATCACCGAGTATTACTGGGTGCACAAGCGCTTCAAGCACCGCCCCGAGGGCATGCCGGGCATCTATTGATGCCGGGAGCCGGCTCGGGGCAACCGCGGCCGGCTCGCTTTAGAATGGGCGTTTTCCGAACGCTCATCGCCGCATCTGTGCGGCCCGCCATGAAACTGCACTTCACCAAGATGCACGGCGCGGGCAACGACTTTGTCGTGCTCGACGGCATCCAGACCCCGATCGACTTCACGCCCGCGCAATGGGCTGCCATTGCCGACCGCCACTTCGGCGTGGGGGCGGATCAGCTCCTGCTGGTCGAGCGTTCAACGCGGCCCGACGTCGATTTCCGCTACCGCATCTTCAACCACGACGGCGGCGAGGTGGAGCACTGCGGCAACGGCGCACGCTGCTTCGTCAAGTTCGTCACCGACCGCGGTTTGACCGACAAACGGACCGTGCGCGTGGAAGTCATGAACGGCATCGCCACCCTGACGATGCAGGACGACGGCCAGGTCACAGTCGACATGGGCGCGCCGGTGTTCGAGGCGGCACGCCTGCCGTTCGTGCCCGAAGGCCTGCCCACCCGCGTTGAAGGCGACGACACGCAGCACGCGCTGCAGATCAACGGCCGGACTGCATGGCTGTCGACCGTGTCGATGGGCAATCCGCACGCCGTGCAGATCGTCGACGACACGGAAGCCTTTCCCGTGCTGGAAGACGGCCCGTTGATCGAGTCGCATCCCGTGTTTCCGCGTCGCGTGAATGCGGGCTTCATGCAGATCGTCGATCGGCATTCCGTGCGTCTGCGCGTGTACGAGCGCGGCGCGGGCGAGACACTTGCTTGTGGCACCGGCGCGTGCGCAGCGGTGGTGGCCGGCATCCGCCGCGGCCTGATCGATTCGCCCGTCAAGGTCGCCACGCATGGCGGCGACCTGACCATCGCGTGGGCGGGCGTCGGCCAGCCGGTCATGATGACGGGCCCCGCCACGACCGTCTTTGAAGGCACGCTGGATTTGGATGCGCTCAAGCTGACCGCCGCCGCGCATTGACACCGCGCATGCCCCGGCGGGCCGCTGCCGCATACCTCAGAACAACAAGGAGATACCGTGGGCACGAACGGCAGGAACCTGATTGACGACTACCGTTTCGACGGCAGCAACAAGTTCAAGATCGCGAAGGTGGATGCCGCCAGCAAGCCGTTCTCCACCGGCAACAAGGCGGACGACAACGCGCGGCTGGCCGAAGTCTCGGCCAAGCTCGACGCGCTGCAGGATGTGCTCTACGCCGAGCACCGGCGCAAGGTGCTGGTGATCCTGCAGGGCATGGATACCTCCGGCAAGGACGGCACCGTGCGCGGCGTCTTCCGCGCGATGGACCCGCTGGGGCTGCGCGTGGTCGGCTTCAAGGCGCCGACGCCGCAGGAACTCGCACACGATTACCTCTGGCGCGTGCACGCCCAGACGCCTGCCCGCGGCGAGATCGTCATCTTCAACCGCAGCCATTACGAAGACGTGCTCATCACGCGCGTGCACGGCGACATCGACGCGGCCGAATGCAAACGCCGCTACGGGCACATCAACGCGTTCGAGCAGATGCTGAGCGAAACCGGCACGACCATCGTCAAATGCTTCCTGCACATCTCGAAAGACGAGCAGCGCAAGCGGTTGCAGGAGCGCATCGACGATCCGAACAAACACTGGAAGTTCGACCCGGCCGATATTGCCGAGCGCGGGTTTTGGGATGGCTACATGGAGGCCTACGAGGCGGCCATCAATGCCACAGCGACGCCCGAAGCGCCCTGGTACGTGGTGCCCGCGGATTCCAAGACACATCGGAATGTGATGGTGGCGGAGATTTTGTTGCAGGTGTTTGAGGGGATGAAGCCGCAGTATCCGGAGGGGAATCCGGCGTTTGAGGCGTTGAGGATTGAGTAGTTTTTTTGGGGTTTGTTTTGGCCTTGGTGGTCCATCCCCCCTTTCGTTCCCTGCCGGGACCGACTTACTTTTCTTTGTCTTGCC
>NZ_VOSS01000122.1 GCF_007997035.1 Ralstonia sp. TCR112
CGCCCGTCGCGGGTTCGCTTTGACTGCTGTTCTAGTTATTTCTTGCGATTCACTCGGTCCAGCACCTGCAGCACTTCCCACCGGAACAGGTCGACTGCCACGCCATCCAACGCGGTCAGCATGAACGCCCCAATCGCGTCCATAAACCCGGCCTGGTATTCGAGGGCCTTGTTTCTGACGTGGAACTCGTAATGAAAGCGCAACGTATGGGGCTCGAACAGCCGGTGCACCTTCATGTTCATCCGCGTTTTGTGCAGATATTCCTTCGCGGCCAAGGCGCCCTGCGCATACAGGAGGTTGTCATCGACGTTCATCGCGCACCTCCGGACGGAGGACGTTGTGCGATGCAGGTGAAGTGCGAGTTTGCGGGGCGATGCCCGCGTGGGATGGGTACAGCTTGGGTCGGTTGATCCATTGTCTTGCCCTCTGGTTGATTGAGGAGCCACCCACCGGTGAGGGTGGGCGGGCACACGACAAGGTCTGCAATACCGATCAAGTTCACCACAACCGGCAGGGCCGAGGCCCTCCCTGCCGGGCCCGCCCATAGGGACGAACGACGGCACGCGAGGGCTATAACGGCACTCACGGGTGAACTTGAATTCGGGATTGCAGTCCCGGCTGCGCTTGGTTTGCGCGAGCGGGACAGAGTTTAGGTGTGGCAAGCGGCGGCGGCAAGTTGCGGTTTGTCTCGGGGCCGCGTATTCGTGGAGTCCAGAACGCCGTGCGCCGGGTTCGGAACTCGAATCGCCGAGTTCCGAACCTCAAATGCCGAGCAAAAAGCCTGACACGCCGGGTTCCGAGCCTCAGCCATCGAGTCCAGAACACCAACGGCCGAGTTCAGAACCTCAACGGTCGAGTTCAGAACCTCAATCGCGGAGTTCAGACCGTCGACCGTGCCCCAAAAAGCAGCATGTGTTGCTGAAAAAAGCAGCAAGCGCGAGGCAAAAAGGGTCACGCGTCGGGTTCAGAACCCCATGCGCGGCGTTCGGAACCCCGTGTGTCGAGGTCAAAGGTCCGATTCATTGCTGCAAAAAGCAGCAGCGGCGGGGCAAAAAGCCTCGCGGTCGGGTCTTGGAGGGCGGCAAGCGGGGGTTGAGTGGCGGCAGTCGGAGGATTAACCCTCAAGCGCCGAGCTTGAGGCTCCGAATCCGTTCCGCCTGCCATGCCGCCAACGCAGTGCTCGCGTCGGCTTCTTCCTCCTTGGTCGCCTTCCGGGTTCTATACGGCGACGAACTGGCCGACAAAATCGGCGCGGAATTGTGTATGTCCTCAGCCAGCCAGCTCAAATAACCCCGACCGTCATCGCGATATTTTCGAGCTTCCGCCGTGGTCAGCCGAATCATGAAGCTGTAGCCAAAAGCGCCATGGTTGCAATTGGCATCCAGATACAGCTCGTCGTTCGCTTCAAATAAAAACCAGCTCTGCGGTTCGTGGTCCAGCACCTGCATCAACGTCTCCGAGCGCGCATTTGATTGTGTGAGTGGTGGCGAGCAATTGCTCGACATGCGATGGCGCATGTTCAGACTTCGCACATGCGATCGCACTTTCGCATGATCGTGCTGGCCGCTGCAATCGGCCGCCTAGCATGCAAGCGTTATTGCCCCATTTGCTGCCGCCATGCCGATTCCATCGAAGATCAGCGGACCGAGCGTCCAGACACACATCAGCCCCAACGACGCGCGCGGCTCGTCGCCGGTAAAGCCGTCGCAACCTCAGGCGCCACAGCGCACGGCGCGTACGTCGCAAGGGGAACTGGGGGCGCTGTCTGCGCGCGGTACGAAGCGCCCACGCGAGTCGAGCGGTGATGCTGCACAGCCGCAAGCCAAGCAACGCCGGGCGGATCTGCCCCGCTCGGAACTCCCGCGCACACACGGTGATGCCGACTCACGCATGGAGCGCATCATGCAGATGCAGGCCGAAACCATGATCCGCAGCGCAGAGATGCAGAACGTGCTGAACCGCGCCAACGCGCAAGCCAAGCTGATGGAAGAGGGCGCCAAGGCTGCCAAGGATTTGATCAACTAGCGTCGGGGTTCCGGATGCGTGTGCCGATTCCGGTCACCGATTCCGAGACAAGGCGCGCGTTGCCAATCTACGCCTGCCACACGGCATACCCTTCCTCGCGCAATCCGATCGCCAGTTCGACCTCCATCTCCCGCGCCGCCTCGTAAGGCATCGGGTTGAAGCATTCGTACAGCTCGGGCATCAGGCGCAAGCCGTACTCGCGCACGAACCGATTCGATTTCAGCCCCGCCTTGTGCTTGTCAAAGCGCACGTCCGGCGACTGTCCTGTCATGCCGACATAGACGCAAGGCTTGCCGCCGAGGTAATCGGGATTGGCCTTCACGAAGCGCGCTTCGCTCAGCACTTGCCGCGACAGCTCGACGACATAAACGTGGTGGTGGTGACGTGGCATGGGGGGCGCTTCACCAGCGGAGTGGCGAAGCAGAGAAGAAGCGGACGGTGGGCATGGATCGTAGCGCCACCGCGCTTCTTCTGCCACTGCGTGGTTGCATCAGGCCGCCGCAGTTGCTCCGTGCAAGCGGAAGAACGCAACCGCGTGGCTCAGTTGCTGGCCCTGGCCTTCCAATGACGTGGATGCGGCCGCTGCCTGTTCGACCAGCGCGGCGTTCTGCTGGGTCACTTCGTCCATCTGCGTAATCGCCAGGTTGATCTGCTCGATGCCGCGGCTCTGCTCGACAGAGGCGGCGCAATCTCGCCCATGATGTCGGTCACGCGGGCCACGGCCTGGGTGATTTCCGTCATGGTCTTGCCGGCGGTTTCCACCAGCGAAGAGCCGTCCTCGATCTTTTGCACCGAGGTGCTGATGAGTTCCTTGATCTCCTTGGCGGCGCTTGACGAACGCTGCGCAAGGCTGCGGACTTCACTGGCCACCACGGCAAAGCCGCGGCCTTGTTCGCCTGCGCGGGCGGCTTCCACTGCGGCGTTGAGCGCGAGGATGTTCGTCTGGAACGCAATGCCTTCAATCAGGCCAATGATGTCGACCACCTTGGTCGAGCTGCTGCGGATGTCGCTCATGGTGTCGACCACGTTGCCGACCACGGCGCTGCCGCGTTGGGCGATCTCCGAGGCATCCGATGCGAGCACGCTGGCCTGCTGGGCATTGTCGGCGTTCTGCTTCACGGTGGACGTCAGCTCTTCCATGCTGGAGGCCGTCTCTTGCAGAGAGGAGGCCTGTTGCTCGGTGCGCGACGAAAGGTCTTGATTGCCGGTGGCGATCTGGCCCACATCGCTGGCGATGCCGTGCGCAGCCTGGCGAACCTGGTCGATCAGCTTCACGAGGCTGGCCTGCATGTCCGACATGGAGGCGAGGATGCTGCCGCGCGGTGCCGTTGCGCCGCCGGGCACGGGGCCCAGGTCTCCGGAGGCTACGCGGCGCGTGATGTCGCTCAGGGCGTCGGGTTCAGCGCCGAGTGCGCGGGTCAGGCGACGGGTGATGAGAGTGCCGGCAGCCAAGGCACCCAGCACGGTGGCAAGGCAGATGCCGATGAGCAGCGTGCGCTGGAAGGCGTAACGCTCGGCAGACTGCTGCGCCATCTCGCGGGCGCGATCGCGGGCGTGTTCGCTGTAGGCATTGGTGGCCTTGATGAGCGCGGCCAGCAGCGGGCGGCACTGCTCGTTCATCATCGTGATCGATTCTTCGTGCTTGCCCGTAAGCGCGGCGTTGACAATGGCGAGCGCCACGGGGCCGTACTTCACCTCAACGCTGTCGATGTCAGCAACCAAGGCCCGTGCGCGGTCATCGGTGTCGCCGGCTTGCGCGGTCAACTCCTTGAGTTTGCTCAGGCGGCTCTGCACGTCTTCATGCGCCTGCGTAACGGCGGCTTTTTCCAGATCGATGTCCGAAGGCTTGGTCACGAGCACGAGGTTGCGCGCCGCAATGGCGCGGCGGTCCACTGCCGTGCGCACGCGTTCGGACAGCAACGCCCGGGCGTTGACGCCGTTCACGTACTTTGAAAAACGCGCGTTCGACTCGCTCAGCGCCTGTACCGCAAGCGCTGAGACCAGCAGCACCAGCGCCGCCAGAAAGCCAAATGCCAAGGTGAGCTTGGTGCGCACCGTCAAGTTGTTGATCCCCATTGTGGTTTCCCCGGTCGTTCGGCCTTCTGACTGCGCCGTTTGTTGATGGCAGGCCCCGATGGCACTGCTCGAAAATTGCAACGGCAAGGAAACTTGATGCTGAAGCGACCAAGTGGGGGTAATCCTCTCCATGTGAGGAATTTTGAGAATTGGTGCAACTAACGCGAGCGTCATGGACCAGCGCGATCTCAGTCCAGCACGAGGGCGAAATGCCGTGGGGGCGCACGTTGCCTGAGCAGGTAGTTGCACAGGGCCCGGCGGTGATTAGTCTTTTTGGAGGGGGCGATTGGTGGCCGCTTGGGCGGGGGAAGAACGGTTCTGCTTCCTCCGTGGCGCAGCAACTTCGCTGGATGCTTTGACCTTTCGTGGCGGCGGCAGCACGCGGCAGGCGCCGATCTAACATGGTCGACGACGCTATGCGCCTGTGCAGGGCAGCGGATAGTTGTCTCTCTCCCTCCGAATCTGAGAACCTAGTCCATGGGCAACCACCGCATCGGCTCAACACCCACTACGCTGCCGCATCACCGCAACCAGGCGAACAAAGAAAACCTTGCGCCGCAGCAGCAGCCCAGTGGCAACCCCGTTCGGTCTCGGCAGGGCGTCTTGGCATCGCTCGCAGCGAGCCCGCGTCGTGCTGGGCGCGCGCTGCAGCGGATGCTGCATATCAATCGGCCCGCGGAGCCACCCGCCAAACCGCAGGTGGCCCGACCGGCTGCTCAGGTTCGACCACTCGTCCAGCAACCGGCCATGGCCAACAACGCCCCGGTGCGTCGCGAGGTTGCCGCACCGCCCAGGTCTGTGCGCACGCCAGGCCATGGCGTGTCGGGTGGCAACACCTCGGTCCAGCATCATCGCGCGCGCGTATTGAGCCAGATCGAGCATTTGCCAACCGAGCACGGCAAGCAGGCCTGGCGCAAACCGATCGAGGCCATGGAAACGCTCGATCGGCACGTTGCACATTTGCCGCCCGCGCAATCCGTCAAGCTGCTCCAGCAGATGCAGGTCATCCTGAGTATCAAGGACAATCATGCGCGCAATCTCAACCTGGATCACTTCGTTGCCTCGCTCAAGCCGGCCGCCGTGCACGCGGGGCCGCCGAGGGGAACGTCTTCGCCGGCACCGCGCGTATCGACTGCACGGATGCCTGCCGCAACGCCGCAGCGCCCGGCCGCCGCACCGACCAAGCTGAGCTTTAAGGACCTTGAGGAGTTCGCCAGCCAGCGGCGGCGTCCGGCCACGCAGGCGCACGGGATGCCCGCGCGAGGGCCGCAGGCTGGCCGGCCGGCCAGCGCACCAGCCACGCCCGCACATGAGTACACCGCCCCGATGCGGACGCTGGCCGACTTCGAGCGTGAGGCGGAGGAAGAGGCTGCTTACCATGGCCACACGCATCCCGATTACAGTGGCGCCCGTGCGAACTTCGACAGCTATCTCGCGCGCCACAATCAGGCGCCGGAACGCCGCGCGCAGTCCGCACCGCCGCGCATGCAGCGCGTTGCTCCGTCCACGCTCGACCATGCGCAGCGCGCCCAGATTGCGCACGACGAAGACGAGCGTGCCCGCTACCACAACGAAAGGCCGAACTATCAGCAGGCCTACGCAGACCATGAGGCCCGCCAACCCGCTCCGGCTGCTGTTGGGCTCAGGCGCGCGGCGCGCCCGGCGCCTCGCCAGTTGACCGCGAGCGAGCTGCAGTCGATTCACCACGAGGAAGATGAGCGCGCGAAGTACTTCAGCGAAAGCCCGGACCATGCGGGCGCGGAAGCCGCATACCGGGCGCGGCATGGGCTGTGATGGGTTTGTGCCGGGTCTGACTCGGTGCTGGGCGCGGGATATCTCGAACGTCGTCCTCGGCTAGCGCGATCCCCCAAAGAGCTGACTGACCACGCCGCGCAGCCAACGGTTGCCGGCTTCGTGGTGATACCGCGCATGCCAGTGCTGCCGCACGGCAAAGCCCTCCACCGGAAATGGACACGCGCGAACGGCCAGATCATTGGCCTGTGCGAGCGTCTC
>NZ_VOSS01000123.1 GCF_007997035.1 Ralstonia sp. TCR112
CCGAGCTCGGAGCTCCGCGTGTGAGGCTTTTGGCTCGGCTGCCCGAGCTCAGAGCTCGGCGTACGAAAATCAGAATCCGGTGCGTACCCCATCGCTATAATTCCCCCGCTGCCGCACCAACGGCAGCACGGGTTTAGCGATCCGTAACTCTCCGAAGAGGCCGCCGTCACACGCGGCAGGCCTCAGCACACTCGCGCGCTTTCTATGGCGGGCCGGGTGGGGAGACCTTCGGGTCTACCGGTTTTCTCGGAGAGCCGGATCGCTAACCCCATCGTCGGCCCGCCTCCCTCGTTTAGCGACGAAAGTCGGGCCTTTCACCATCTCCGAGAGGTCCTTATGTCTAGCAGTGAACAGACGGCGCGGAGAATCGCGTCGTATCCCTCCCCGCCAACATCGCCACCCCCAACCGCATCCAACGCAGGCGGACTCACCAAAAACCGCGTCTACCTGAACGGCGCACTCGAGGCGCGGGCGTACCTCAAGCGCATCCGCACTGCCATGTGCACCCACGGCCAATGCCGGCCGGGCATGCTGCTCGAACAGCTGCAACTGTTCTCCGCGCAGTCGTTCCCGCCGCCGTTCGTGAAGGGCTTTGTCGATGCAATTGACGCCTACGTTTCGATGTCGCTTGGGGGCCGCGATGTCGATCC
>NZ_VOSS01000124.1 GCF_007997035.1 Ralstonia sp. TCR112
CGCACGAGCCGCTGCGCATCACGTTGATGACCGGCGCTTCGCTGGGCAACGACATCGACAAGGTGTTGGCCGAAGCCGATGTGATCGCCCGTCGCCTGCCGTTCCAGGCCGATGCCACGCTGCGGCGCAAGATCAACGCAGGCGAGGTCATGTTCATTGACCAACACTTGTCGGAAACCGTCGAGCAACTGCGTTCGCGGCAGATTGCGCCGCTGGATGTGGCGGTGGTCGAAGCCACGGCCATCACTGAGAACGGCGGCATCGTGCCGACCACGTCGGTGGGCAATTCCGCAAGTTTCGCGGTGCTGGCGAAGCAGGTGATCGTCGAGATCAACCTGAACATGCCGGCCAATCTGGAAGGGCTGCACGATATCTTCTTCCCGGTGCAGCGGCCGCACCGTCAGCCGATTCCGCTCATCGCTCCGGAGCAGCGCATCGGCCTGCCGTATATCCCGATCGATCCGCGCAAGATTGCAGCCATCGTCATCACGGGGCAGGACGACAGCCCGTCCAACGTGTTGCCGCCCGACATGGAGACCAATGCCATCGCCGGGCATCTGAACGCGTTTCTGGCGCGTGAAGTGCGCACGGGGCGTCTTTCGCCTACGCTGCAGCCGCTGCAGGCGGGTATCGGGACGATCTCCAACGCGGTTCTGCATGGCTTCATCGACTCGCCGTTCCATGACCTCAAGATGTATTCGGAGGTCTTGCAGGACAGCTCCATCGAGCTGCTCGACTCGGGCAAGCTGGCGTTTGCCTCCGCTTCGTCGATCACGCTCATCAAATGGGCTCAACCGCTGGTGCCGCTGCGCGACGCACGATCGATCGTGCTGCGCCTGCTGCGCGAGTCAGGCCAGAGTGGCAA
>NZ_VOSS01000125.1 GCF_007997035.1 Ralstonia sp. TCR112
GCGCTTGCGCAAACGCTCGATGGCGGCCAGTTGCGCGACCGCTTCGGCCAATTCCGCCTGCGCGCGTGCGTAGTCGAACTTGCTTTTGCTGTTCTGCATGAGTTCCTCAGCCGCCTGGCGGGCCTGCTGCGCCTTTGCCTCGTCCAGGTCATGTGCGCGCACAGCGGTGTCGGCCAGCACGATCACCTGCTCCGGTTGGACGTCGACAAAACCGCCCGCCACGAACAGGACCACTTCTTCGCCGTTCTCCTGCGTGACGCGGAGGCTGCCTGGGCGCATGCGCGTGAGCAGACGTTCGTGGCCGGGCAGGATGCCCAGTTCGCCTTCCGTGCCGGGGATGACCACGAACCTGGCGTTGCCTTCGTACAGCCGTTCTTCTGCCGTGACGACATCGACCTTCAGCACCGGCATGGTGTCTCCTCTGTTACGCGCACAGGTTCACACGGTAGCACGATGTGCGCCCGGCGCCCTCCTCGCGGCGCCGTTCCTTTTGCATTCGGCACCCATCACGTTGACATGCGCGTGGCAACTGCCCGCCGCCCACGTCGGCGGCCGTGGCTGACCGTAAGGTTTCACAGTATGTAGCGTCACAAACGCTGCCTAGACTGGGCGGCCTGACGAGCAAAAAAGACATATCAGGGAAACACAACCATGCTGGGCGATCTATTGATGTCGTTCTTCGAGGTGGCGCGCCAGGGCAGCGTCACGTCCGCCGCAAAGCGCTTGCGCCTGTCGCAGCCCACCGTGACCGGACGCATCCGCCAACTCGAAGAGATGTACGGCGTGGAGCTGTTCCATCGCCGCGGCAGCCGGTTGGACCTGTCCGACCTGGGCGTGAGCCTCATGCCCATCGTCGAGCGCCTCGCACAGCAGGAAGGCGACGTCGATTTTCTCCTGCGCAATGCCGGCGATCTGCGCACCGGCAACCTGCGCGTAGGCGCCACGGGCCCTTACTACATCCTGCCGAGCGTGGCAGCGTTTCGAGCGCGGCATCCGACCATCGAAATCACCATCGAATTCGGCAACTCGCAGCAGATGCTCGAGGCGCTGTCGGAGGTGCGCATCGACCTGGCGGTGTCGTCTCACGCGGTGGATGACGAACGCCTGCATCGCATCACGCTGGCTGAGGACACGATGGTGCTGGTCGTGCCGTTGGACCACGCGCTCGGTCGGCGCCCGAGCATTACGCTGGGCGACATTACCGGCTGCCAGCTGCTGATGCGCGAGCCGGGTTCCGTCACCCGCCGCGTTACCGAAGACGCGTTCGCCGCAGCCGGCATCGAGCCCGCCAGCACGAGCATCATCGGCAGCCGCGAAGCCATTTACGAGGCGATCAGCCTGGGGCTGGGCTGCAGCATCGTGCCCGCCCGTGAAGCGCCGCGCCGGCCCGACGTGCGCGTGCTGCCGTTTGCCGACAACGCGCCGGTCATCCACGAATACCTGTACTTCCTGAAGGAGCGCAAGGACGCTCGGCTGGTGCGGGCGTTCCTTGACTGCCTGCAGCCCCAGCTTGCCCAGGCACCCAAGAAAAAGGCCGATGCGTTCATCGCCAAAGTTATGGCGATGGACACAGCCGCGACGCGCTAGGGCCGTAACCTCGCGGTTTTTCAACCGCCCCCGCCCGCCTGCTGTATGCAATCGCTTGCCCTGTTCGACCTGGACCACACCCTGCTGCCCATTGACAGCGAATACGAATGGGGCCGCTTCCTGGTCGCCCAGGGCGCGGTAGATCGAAGCGTCTTCGAGCAGGCCAACGAACGGTGGATGCGCGAATACCGCGACGGCACGCTGGACTTTGCACGACACGCACGCTTCTCGCTCGGCCTGCTCGCCCAACACCCGCGCACGCGGCTCGACGCCTGGCGCGCCACGTTCCTGCGCGACATCATCACGCCGGCCATGCTGCCGCGCGCGCGGCAACTGGTCGATACGCACCTGCGTGCGGGCGACCTGTGCTGCATCGTCACCGCCACGCACCGCTACCTGACCGAGCCGATCGCGGCGGCCTTTAACGTGCCGCACCTGCTGGCGGTGGAAGGCGAGACCCTTGACGGCCGGAGCGATGGCGCATTCACGGGCAACCCGCTCGGCACGGCCACGTTTGGCGCCGGCAAGATCGTGCGCGTGACGGAGTGGCTCGCACAGCGCGGCCAGCGCATGACGGACTTCTCGCGCACCGTGTTCTACAGCGATTCACGCAACGACCTGCCGTTGCTCGAAGCGGTTTCACATCCGGTGGCCGTGAGCCCCGACAGCACCTTGCGCGCCGTGGCCGAAGCGCGCGGCTGGCCCATCGTTGAACTCTTTGCTGCCTGAAAACAAAGACGCCCGCGCGGCGTGAACCGTGCGGGCGTCTTGCCGCTAAACAACGCTCCGTCCGTCAGGCAGCCATTGTTGCGGGCGTGCTTGCCGGCGGCGTCCACTGCGGCAGCGCAGTGCCGTCGACAAGCGCATCCATATGCCGATGCGCCAGCGCCGGTCCGACGCTCATGCCAATGCCGCTGTGCATCAGCGCGACGGTGGTGCGGTCGTCGACGCGGGTGATGGAGAATGCGCCGCTGTCCGGCACATGGCACTTGGCGCCGTACACGCCCTGCCAACGCTCCACCACGCGCAGCTTGCTGCCGAAGGTGTCGCGGGCGAGATCCAGCATGATGTTGTCGACCGACTCGGCATTGAACGGGCGGGCATCCTGGCCGTAGTCGTGCGAATCGCCAACGATCCAGTCGCCATATGGCGTCGGGCTCACCAGCAGGTGGATGCCGTGACGCGCCAGCTCGGGGCGCTGATGCTCGATCTGCATGGCCAGCGCGCGCGCGGTCGGCAAGTCCGCAAATGCACCGTAGTGCGTGCATGACAGGCCGGTCAGCACGGCGTGTTCCAGGTGGAAGCCGTCTTCGGGCGTGACGCGCAGCATCTGCAGGCGGCACACCTGCGGTTGCAGAACACGAAGGTGGTCAGCGCACAGCGTCTGGTAATCGTGACCGCTGCAGACGACGACGCGCTGGGCGTTGCACACGCCGGTGGTAGTCTCCAGCCGGCCGCCATCCACATGGCGCACGAGCGTACCGAAATGGAAACGCACGCCTTGTGTGGCGAGCCACGACGCCAATGCTGGAATCGCTTCCCGCGAATAGAGCTGCAAGTCGTCGAAGCCTTGAAGCGCCGCGCGGTGGCGCAGGAAACGGCCATCGTAGAGATTTGCCAGGTCTGCGCTGCGCAACAGCTTGACGTTGTAGCCGAAGGCCGGTGCGCGCGTTGCCATGAACTCGTCGAGTACGGCTTCTTCTGCGGCATTGCGGGCAAACAGCAACGCACCGTTCGCGCGCGCAAAGATGCCGGCCTTGTCGGCCCAGTCGAGATACAGGGCGCGGCTTTCGCGCGCAAGGTCCAGCATGATGCCGGGCGGCTGGCCGGTCACCAGCATCTGCCCAAAATTGCGGATGGACGCGCCGACGGCAATGTCGCTGCGCTCGAACACCGTCACGCGCAGGCCGCGTTTGACGGCGGCGGCTGCGTGCGCCAAGCCCAGAATGCCAGCCCCAACGATGGCAACGTCGGTGCTGGCATCCAGGCTCCCTTGAGATACAGGAGCTTGCATCGCTTACTTCTTCTCCGACTTGCCGTCGTAGCGCTTCGTCCACTCGGCGAGGATGCGGTCACGGTTGGCGCTGGCCCACGTGAAGTCATTCTTGATCAGGCGCTTTTCGTAGTCGGCTGGCAGCAGCGGATCCGGCTTGGAAAAACCCGGCGTGGCCACCACGGCAAAGTTCTTCTCGTACAGCGCCATGGCAGCCGGGCTTGCCGAGAAGTCAGCCAGCTTCTTGGCCGCTTCCAGGTTCTTCGTGCCCTTCATGATGCCGGTCGCTTCCACGTCCCAGCCCAGGCCTTCGGAGGGCAGCACGATATCGATCGGGGCGCCTTCCTTCTTCGACTTCACGGCGCGGTATTCGAACGCGATACCGATCGGGAATTCGCCCGACGCCGCCATCTTGCAAGGCTTGGAGCCAGAGTGCGTGTACTGACCGATGTTCTGGTGCAGCGCGTCCATGTAGGCCCAGCCCTTCTGCTCGCCCATCGTCTGCAGCCAGGCGCTCACGTCGAGGTAGCCGGTGCCCGACGACGCCGGGTTCGGCATGACGATCTTGCCGGCATAGACGGGCTTCGTCAGGTCGGCCCACGACGTCGGCTTCGGCAGGTTCTGCTTCTGTGCTTCGACGGTGTTGAAGCAGATGGCGGCGCCCCAGGCGTCCATGCCGACCCATGCCGGCGGGTTGGCCTTGTCGCGGTACGTTGCACCGATCTTCGCCAGATCGGCCGGTGCATACGGCGTCAGCATGCCTTCCTTGTCCAGGATGGCCAGGCTCGATGCAGCCAGGCCCCACACCACGTCGGCGCGCGGGTTGTTCTTCTCGGCCAGCAGCTTGGCGGTGACGACGCCGGTGGAGTCGCGCACCCATTTGATTTCGATGTCCGGATTGGCCTTCTCGAAGGCATCCTGATACGCCTTCACTTGGTCGGCTTCCAGCGCCGTGTACACGGTCAGCGTGGTCTTGGCGAACGCCGACGTGGCAAACGCCAGCGTTGCCGACGTGATTGCAGCGGCCAGCAGGGAAAGACGTGCGGTCATGGTTTCCTCGGTATGGTGTGATGCAGCGGAAAAGACAACAGACAGGACAACAAACTCAGATGCACTGCGGGCGCTCACCGCGCGCGAGGCGGCGGTTGATGTCGGCCACGACTTCAGGCAGATCGGCAATGGTGTCGATCTCGTAGTGCGGTCGGCAGGCGGCAAAGCCGGCCGAGATGGCAACGCGATGCCGCGCGCGCTCATCCGCAGACAGCGCGGCGTATTGCGCGTACGGCAGACCCAGCGCGTTGCCCGACATCAGCAGCGCAACGGTCCACATGCCGGCGCGGCGGCCCTCTTCGATGCCGGGTACGGTGTCGTCGACCTTCACGCAGGCGGCCACATCGCCAATCGCAAGATCGACCACGCAACGCAAGGCCTGCGCGGGCCACGGGCGGGCGCGGGGCACTTCGTCGCAAGCGACCACGCAGTCGGGCGTGTAGCCGGCCTTGGCAGCCAGATCGACCACGCGGTCCATCACCACCCGCGGATAGCCCGAGCACGTGCCGATCTTCAAACCGGCTTCGCGCAGCGCCACGACGGTGTCCAGCGCGCCCGGAATCAGTGCGGAGTGCGCACCGACCTTTTCGATCTGCAGCGGCATGAAGCGGTTGTAAATGGCGGTGACATCGTCATCGGTCGGCATGCGGCCGTGTGCGAGCGAGAAGCGCGCGGCAATCGCGCCGTCGTTGCACAGCGTGCGGATGTGGTCCCACTTGCCCAGGCCCATCGGCCCGCGTGCTTCGTCCAGCGTGATGGCGACGCCAAATTCCGCAAACGCTTCCACGAAGATCTGCGTGGGTGCAAACGAGCCAAAGTCGACCATGGTACCGGCCCAGTCGAGCACAGCGGCTTCGAGGCGCAATGGCGTGCTGCCTGGGTTGAGGCGGTCTGCGCCTGCTTGGCGTGCCGAGATCGGGGAGGAGTCACCCATGTTCATGCTTCCTTTGTGCTTCGTTGCTGTTACGGACTGCGAATGACGGACTACGAAATCAACGCACCGCCGTGCGCCAGGCCTGGGTGCGGCGCACGATGCCGCGCATGGCCAGTTCCAGCAGCAGCGATACGACGATCGACGTGACGAGAATGAGCGTGGACATGGCCGCAGCGGGGCCGATGTCGCCGGCGTCGTCCATGTTCAACACGGCCACGGACGCGAGCACGGTGTCCGGGCTGTAGAGGAAGATCACCGCCGACACGGTCGTCATGGCCGACACGAACAAGTAGCGCGCGCATGACAGGACGGCGGGCAGGCACATCGGCAGCGTTACGCGCCAGTACGTGCGCAGCGCCGACACCTTGAGCGAGGCCGACACCGCCTCGAACACGGGATCGAGCTGCCCGAGCGACGCCACCGACGTGAGGTGCGCCGCCGTGGCGCAGTGCATGATCGTGCAGAGCACCATCAGCGCCATGCCGCCATACAGGCCGTTGAGCGGATTGGCCGGATGGTTGAAGAAGAACACGTAGCCCAGCCCCAGCACGAGGCCGGGCACCGCCATCGGCAGCAGCACCGCAAAGCGGATCGCCGAGTGCAGCCCCGATTGCAGCCACCCTGCGGCGCGCGTCTTTTCGACCAGCCATGCGCCGGTGAAGATCAGTGCGGTACCGAACACGGTGGTCAGCGCAGCCAGCTTCAGGCTGTTGCGATACGCGAGCCAGCCGCCGCCGTCCATGTTGTCGAAGTCGTAGTTGCGCAGCGACAGCTCGAGGTTGTACGGCCAGAGTTTCACCAGCGACGCGCCTACGGCGGTGGCCAGCATCAGCAGAATCCCGCCAACCACCAACGCGCTCAGCCACAGGAAAAGCCCGTCACGCAGGCGATCCGGCTGCGGGTGATAGGGTTGTGCGCGGCTTGCCAGCGCGGCGTGCTGGCGACGCTGCACGAGGCGCTCGACCGCAAGGTCAGCAGCGCAGGCAGCAACAGCATCAAGCCGATGACGGCGCCGCGCGCAAACTGCTGCTGCCCCACCACCGCCTTGTAGGCCTCCACGGCCAGCACCTGGTAGCTGCCACCCACCACGGTCGGCACGCCAAAATCGGTCGCGACCAGCGTGAAGACCAGCGCAAAGGCGCCGAACAGTCCGTAGCGCGCGCCGGGCAGCGTGACCGTGCGGAACGTGCGCCACGGGCTTGCGCCCATGGCACGTGCGGCGTCGTACAAGCGGCCGTCTGCCAGCGTGAGCGTCGCCAGCAACAGCATCAGTGCATACGGGAAGGTGTAGAACACCTCGCCCAGCACGATGCCCCAGAAGCCGTAGATGTTGCTGCCGTTCATCCACGCCTTGAACAGGCCCTGGTTGCCGAACAGGTAGACGAGCGCAATGCCGGGCAACAGCGACGGCGCAAACAGCGGCAGCATCGCCAGCGTGTGCATCGTGCCGCGCAACGGCATGCGCGTGCGTTGCACCGCATAGGCAAGGGCAAACGCCAGCGGCACCACAATCGCGGCCACGGCGCTCGATACGGCCAGCGTACGTCCCACCATGGCCAGGAAATTCGGCCCCTGCACCAGGTGCGCGACCAGCGCGAAGCCATGCTCGTCTGTGCTCCGAGCACTGGCAACGAGGCCCGTGGCCTGCAAGAGCATCATCGCCGTGGGCAGCAGCAGACCGAGGGTCAGCAACAGCAACCAGCCGAGCTTCATGCCGGTCAACACCGGCGCATCGGTACGCCAGAATGGCCGGCTCGCAGCGCGAACCGGTTCGGATTGCGTGGCCGCAACCACGTTGGCCTCGGGGGGCAGCGTTGACATGGCGGCCTCAGGCATACACGCGCAGGCCGTCACGCTCCAGCGCGATCCACAGCTTGCTGTCGCCCAGGCCGTTGCGGCCGGCTTGCAGCGCGCTCGATGCCACTTCGGCCACCAGCGGTGCATCGGCCAGGCCGTCGATCGACAGCGTCACGCGCGTGCGGCTGCCGAGGTAGATCTGATCGACCACGCGGGCCAGATGGCGGTTGGGGGCATCGTCGTCGGGATGCAGCGTGACGGCCTCGGGGCGGCAGAACAGGCGGCCTGGCGTCGAGGCACTGTCTGCGAAAGCGGGATCGAGCAGCAGCGGTTGGCCGGCCAGCGTGGGCGTGCCGTCTTCGGCGCGCTCCAGCGGCAGCCAGTTGGCCTGGCCGACAAACCCGGCGACAAATCCGGTCGCGGGCCGCGAATAGATCTCCGCCGGCGAACCGGTCTGCTCGATGCGGCCGTTGGACATGACGGCAATGCGGTCGGCCATCGCCATGGCCTCGTCCTGGTCATGCGTGACCATCAGCGTGGTGACGTTCAGCTTGCGCTGCAGACGGCGCAGCTCGATGCGCAGGTGTTCGCGCACCTGGGCGTCCAGCGCCGACATCGGCTCGTCCAGCAGCAACAGCGACGGCGCGGGCGCCAGCGCGCGGGCCAGTGCCACGCGCTGCTGCTGGCCGCCCGACAGCTGCGACGGGTATTTCGCCTCGCTGCCGGCCAGGCCGACCAGGGCCAGCATCTCCGAGACACGCGTCTGCATGCGCGCACGGTTGCCGTTGCTGGTGTCCAGCCCGTAACCGACGTTCTGCGCGACCGTCAGGTTAGGGAACAGCGCATACGACTGAAAGACGATGCCGTAGTCACGCTCCCGCGGCGGCAGGTTCGAAATATCGCGGCCACCGGCGACGATCTGGCCGCCGTCGTGCGCCTCCAGCCCGGCAATGATGCGCAGCAAGGTCGTCTTGCCGCAGCCCGACGGGCCCAGCAGGCAGACGAATTCGCCCTGCGCGACATCCAGCGATACACCATCGAGCGCCGTGAACGCGCCAAAGCGGCGCGAGACGTGTCGCACGGACAGGAACGGCGCGGCGGAACCCGAGGCGGGGTTGGTAACAGGCTGAGGTAGGGGCACGGGGGCGCAGACAGTGGCAAAAACGGTCGCCACTGTAGCCAGCCGACATGTAGCCCTTGTGGCAGTTACCCCAAAAACGCCAATGCGCGCATTTCCGGATTTTGGTTCGGTCTATGACGCGACGGGTCGGACTTCGTTGAGGAAGGCGGCAATCAAGCGCGCCTCGCGCCGATCCTGCAGGCAGTACAGGTATTCGCTCAGTTCCGGCGCCCCGCCTTCGAACGGCAGCACACGCAGATCGGCGTGGCTCGGTACTTCCTGGCGGGCGATGACGCTCACGCCCAGGTTGCGCGTGATGGCCTCGCGGATGGATTCCCGGCTGCCGATCTCCACCGTGGAAGCCGGCGTGACGCCTGCCTGGGCCATCATCGTTTCGGTCATGGCGCGCGTGGTCGACCCGACTTCGCGCACCAGCAGCCGGCATTGCGAGAGCACGCTCACAGGCACGCTCGTCCGGTCGGCCAGCACGTGGCTGCGATGCACCACCAGCACCAGCGGATCGCGTGCCAGTTCAATGCGCAGAAAGCGCCCGTCATCCACGCGCTGCGACGACGACGCCACGTCCACCCGGTACTCCTGCAGCGCTTCGAGCATCTGCACCGAATTGCCGGCTTCGATGCTGACGTCGATGCCGGGATGGCTCTTGCAGAAGCGGTCTACGATGTCGAGCACGTAATACGGCGCCGTCGCGCCGATGCGCAGGTGGCCCGAGCCCATGTCGCCGGAGTTGCGCAGGAAGAAGTCGATCTCGGTTTCCTGGCGCACGAGCTGGTCCACCAGCGGCATGAGCCGCACGCCCGCGTCCGACAGTGCCAGCCGGCGACCGCCGCGGTAGAACAGCTCCACGCCGTAGGCCTCTTCCAGGGCGCGGATCTGCGAAGTCACGGTCGGCTGCGACAGGCCGAGCTGCTTGGCGGCCAGCGTGATGCTGCCCAGGCGGGCAACCATGAAGAACGATTTGAGCTGCGCGACGAGCATCGGCGGGTGACGTATTGAGCGCGTTTGCGGCGCTGTGGACGAGCGGGCGGCTCATTCTAGCGGACCGCTCTGTCGCCAAAGCGGCGCCAAGCGCCCTCCTCCGTTTTCTGCATCTACATCCCACGGTTACGACTTTTTCAACCTTTTCGACAACGCAAACTTTGCGCACCCCCACATCGGGGGGAATTGGCGCCTGGGAGGGGGTTATTTCCACGGATCGAATCCGCCACTTCGCCTTGAGAATCCGTCCGCATGTTGCGCTTGAGGCGGTCACGAGCCGCCCTCGCGCAGGCATTCGGTATTTGCGGATTTGGAGAGAAGTGGATGGAACGCAGCAGCAACAACGTACGCGGCACAAAGCAATGGACCATCGCAATGCTGGTGGCAGCAGCGGGCGCCCTGGCCGCATGTGGCGGAGGTGGTGGTGGCGGCAGTTCGGGCGCCACCCCAGCGGCTACGCAAGGCTCGTCCGCCAATATCACCGTGGCGGCCGCGTGCAGCGGGTCGAACTGCGGCGCGCTGGGCAATACCTACGCCGGCTCCGGCGTGGGCGTGTGGCAAGCGACCAATACGGGCAGCGCGGCCGGCACGGTTCCGGTGTCGATCGCGGGGCTGACGGGCCAGAGCGTGACGCTCGTCTACACCAACCAGAGCGCGACGGCACAGCCGATGCCGTCCGTCTCGCTCACGGGCCTGGGGCTGCTGAATGCCACCGGCACGCCGGTCCCCAAGGCTGCCGCGGACGTGGCCGGCAATGACGCCAATGCCGCATTCGACCGTCAGCTTTCCGATTTCAACATGCATGCGCTGGACGGCTACGCCACCGGTGGCGGCCCGCTCAAGACGCAAGGTGCTTCCAGCGATACGGTGCTGCGTCCGCAATCGGTCGCCAGCGTCGGCACGCAGCGGACGTGGAACCACCAGCAGCCGGACGGCACCGCCACCGTGCGCACGGCCACACTGCGGCAGCAGGCCACGGCTCCCGATGGCCGCATCGTCAACCTGTGGGTGGAAAACACCGAATACGGCACGAGCAGGATCAGCGACGGCATCATCAACACGCTCATCAGCAAATTTGCTTCGGGCACGCAGTCGGTCTATACGCTGGCCACTTCGCTGGTCGGCCAGCCGTGGGGCAGCTACTCCAGCTCGGCGAGCCTGATCGATCCGAACCAGGCACTCGACATCGTGGTGCTCAATATTCAGCCGGACAGCCAGCCCTATGGCCGCGTCGGCTACTTCTGGGCACGCAACAACTTCACGACCAGCTCGCAGCCGCTGTCGAACCAGTCGCTGTCGCTCTATGTGGATTCGGAAACCATCTACCTGGGCGGCACGGACGGGCTGAACACCGTCATCTCGACGCTCGGCCATGAGTTCACGCACATGGCCAACTTCTATCAGCGCGGCGTGTTGCACGGCGCGCAGTACATGTACGGCACGTGGCTGGAAGAAATGACGGCGATGACGATGGAAGACGTGCTCTCCAGCCAGATTGATCCGACCTTCAACAACGTGCGCGACAGCCGCTTCCCGGCCTGGCTGCAAAGCGCGTACGACTGCTCGCTGACAGCGTTCGATCCGTCGCTGTCATCGTCGTGCCCCGGGTATCCGATTTCGGGCAGCCTGGGCGGCTTCCTGCTGCGCCAATACGGCATTGCGTACTACACGAACCTGCTGCAGAACTTCTCGTCAACGGATTCGATTGCGGTGCTGAACAGCGCCATCCAGGCTGGCGGTGGCGCAGGCCTGGGCGATGCAACGGGCCGCTGGGGCACGGCGGTCGCGCTGCTTCCAGTGCCGGGCAGCCCGTCGGGCTTCGCGTATCCGGCTCGTTCGGACAGCGGCTTCTCGATCCCGGCGCTGAATGGCCCGAGCTACAGCAGCCAGCGCACGATGCCGACGTCCGTGCCGGCCACGCTGCAAGGCTTCGGCCAGTTCCCGGTGGCGCGCGGCACGAAGGCCGGCACGTACAGCGAGACGATCACGGTGCCGGCGTACTCGACGGTGTCGATCATCATCCACTGACAGCGCGCGCGGCTCGGGAGCCTGCTCCCTTTCGGGTTCCGCCCAGCGGCGGAATCCAGCGAAGCATCAAAAAGAAAAAGGCGCCGTGGGTTGAATGCCCACGGCGCCTTTTTCACATCACACATCAGCGCGTCGGGAACAACCCGACGCGGCTGCGACAACGCATTTACATCTGCACGGTGTCGGCGACTTCCTTGAAGTCTTCGATCTGGTCGAAGTTCATGTACTGGTAGATCTTGTCGCCGTTCGCGGTGAGCACGCCCATGTCGGCCATGTACTCTTCCTTGGTCGGGATCTTGCCCAGACGCGAGCAGATCGCCGCCAGTTCCGCCGAGCCCAGATACACATTCGTGTTCTTGCCCAGACGGTTCGGGAAGTTACGCGTGGACGTCGACATGACCGTCGCGCCTTCGCGCACCTGTGCCTGGTTGCCCATGCACAGCGAGCAGCCCGGCATTTCGGTACGCGCGCCGGCCGTGCCGAACACGCCGTAGTGGCCTTCTTCGGTCAGTTGCTTCTGGTCCATCTTGGTCGGCGGCGCGACCCACAGCTTGACCGGGATGTCGCGCTTGCCTTCGAGCAGCTTCGACGCGGCACGGAAGTGACCGATGTTGGTCATGCACGAGCCGATGAACACTTCGTCAATGGTCGCGCCGGCCACGTCGGACAGCGTCTTCACGTCGTCCGGGTCGTTCGGGCAGGCGACGATCGGCTCGTGGATGTCGGCCAGGTCGATCTCGATGACGGCAGCGTATTCGGCATCGGCATCCGGTTGCAGCAGTTTCGGATCCGCCAGCCATGCTTCCATCGCCTTGATGCGGCGCTGCAGGCTGCGGGCGTCCTGGTAGCCCTGCGCGATCATCCACTTGAGCAGCGTGATGTTGCTGTTCAGGTATTCGATGATCGGTTCCTTGTTCAGGTGCACCGTGCAACCGGCGGCCGAACGCTCGGCAGATGCATCCGACAACTCGAACGCTTGCTCGACCTTCAGGTCGGGGAGGCCTTCGATTTCGAGGATGCGGCCCGAGAAGATGTTCTTCTTGCCCTGCTTGGCAACCGTCAGCATGCCTTGCTTGATGGCATACAGCGGAATTGCGTTGACGAGGTCGCGCAGCGTGACGCCCGGCTGCATCTTGCCCTTGAAGCGGACCAGCACCGATTCCGGCATGTCCAGCGGCATCGTGCCGGTAGCGGCGGCGAAGGCGACCAGGCCCGAGCCTGCCGGGAAGCTGATGCCGATCGGGAAGCGCGTGTGCGAATCGCCGCCGGTACCGACGGTGTCGGGCAGCAGCATGCGGTTCAGCCACGAGTGGATCACGCCGTCGCCCGGGCGCAGCGCGATGCCGCCGCGCGTGCTGATGAAGTTCGGCAGCGTCTGGTGCGTCTTCACGTCCACCGGCTTCGGATACGCGGCGGTGTGGCAGAACGACTGCATGACGAGGTCGGCCGAGAAGCCGAGGCACGCCAGATCCTTCAGTTCGTCGCGGGTCATCGGGCCGGTGGTGTCCTGCGAGCCGACCGAGGTCATCTTCGGTTCGCAGTACGTGCCCGGACGGATGCCCTGGCCTTCCGGCAGGCCGCACGCGCGACCGACCATCTTCTGCGCCAGCGAGAAGCCCTTGCCGCTGTCGGCCGGCTGGTGCGGCAGGCGGAACAGCGTCGACGGTGCGAGGCCCAGCGCTTCACGCGCCTTGGCGGTCAGGCCGCGGCCGATGATCAACGGAATGCGGCCGCCGGCGCGCACTTCGTCGAACAGCACGTCGGACTTGACCTGGAATTCGGCGATCACCTTGCCGTCCTTCAATGCCTTGCCTTCGTACGGGCGCAGTTCGACCACGTCGCCCATTTCCATCTGCGACACGTCGAGTTCGATCGGCAGCGCGCCGGCATCTTCCATCGTGTTGTAGAAGATTGGGGCGATCTTGCCGCCGAGGCATACGCCGCCGAAACGCTTGTTCGGAACGAACGGGATGTCTTCACCCGTGAACCACAGCACCGAGTTGGTGGCCGACTTGCGCGAGGAGCCGGTCCCGACCACGTCGCCCACGTAGGCGACCAGGTGGCCCTTTTCCTTCAGCGACTCGATGAACTTGACCGGGCCGCGCTTGCCGTCTTCTTCCGGCGTGATGCCGGGGCGCGCGTTCTTCAGCATCGCCAGCGCGTGCATCGGGATGTCCGGGCGGGTCGTGGCGTCCGGTGCCGGCGACAGGTCGTCGGTGTTGGTTTCGCCCGTGACCTTGAACACGGTGATGGTCAGGCTTTCCGGCACTTCCGGGCGGCTCGTGAACCATTCGGCGTCGGCCCAGCTTTGCAGCACGGCGCGCGCGTTGGCATTGCCCTTGTCGGCGAGTTCCTTCACGTCATGGAACTGGTCGAACATCAGCAGCGTCTTCTTCAGCGCTTCTGCGGCCGTGGCGCCGACGTCGGCGTCGGACAGCAGTTCGATCAGCGGCTGGATGTTGTAGCCGCCCAGCATCGTGCCGAGCAGCTCGGTGGCGTGGGCACGCGAAATCAGCGCGCAGGCGGTCTCGCCCTTGGCCACAGCGGCCAGGAAGCCGGCCTTCACGCGAGCGGCTTCGTCCACGCCTGCGGGCACGCGATGCGTGATCAGGTCGACCAGCGTCTGTTCTTCGCCAGCGGGCGGATTGGTCAGCAGTTCGACCAGTTCGGCGGTCTGTTGAGCCGTCAGCGGCAACGGGGGAATACCGAGCGCGGCGCGAGCGGCCACGTGAGCGCGATAGTTTTCAAGCATGGAAGACCTGCTGAGATGACGTTACAGGGGAATCTTTTCGGGCGCGCCGAGCTGTCCGGGGCGCCGCTTGGGCGCGATTCTAATCGCAATAACCCCTCACGGTCAAATGTCTTATATCTTATATAAGAGTCGAGCTTGCGAACCGGCCCTCCCCCGCGTTCAACGCCGATCGGCGATTTGGATTTTTCGCATGTAGATCAACCAGTTAGATCGGCTTTTTCGAGCGGCGGCAACTCGACCAATGACTTGGCCAGACGATGCGCGGCGTCGATTTCGACTGCGCACCTCCTCAAGTTCCGGAAGAACATGCCGAAGGAGGTTGCGATGTATAGCGGCAAGCGCATGACCGCCTTGCCAAAGTCCAACGAAAAACAATGCTATGCGAGTCGATCCGTCCGTCGCCATCAATGCCGCGCTCCCGTCGCTGAGCCGGCATCCCAACGCTTCAGCCGAGAGCGCAATGACGCCCCCATCCGCGTCAAAAGGCGATGAAGTTCGCCCCACGGCAGATGGAGCCCCTTCTTCAACTGGCCTGAAAGCATCATCGAACGATGGCGCGGAATCCGGCGACAGCCCCGTGGTCAAGCAGTTGAAGGCGCAGATCAACGCGCTGCGGCAACGGCTTTCGGCGTTGCAGCGCCAGATCGAGGCCGAATCAAAACAAGCCAGTGTCGACAAGGAGGCCGCCGCCAAACTGCAGGCACTGTCGACGGAAGCGAGCGCGGTATCGGCAGCACTTGAAACTGCGCAGGGCCAACTCGCACAGGCGCAGCAAGCTGAAGGGAAAAGCTCGGGAAGCCTGTTTTCCGCCACGGCGTGATCCGGGGCGACGCGGCCTTGGGCACTGGCACACCGGTTGATGGAGCATAATTTCGGGCGATTTCCAAACGGCTTCCGAATACCGCCCCGCAATGCCATATGTAGTCACCGAATCCTGTATCCAATGCAAATACACCGACTGCGTCGCCGTCTGCCCCATGGACTGCTTCCACGCCGGCCCCAATTTCCTGGTAATCGATCCAGATGAATGCATTGATTGCTCGATCTGCGTGCCGGAGTGCCCGGTGGGCGCAATCTATCCCGCAGCCGAGGTGCCGGCCGATCAGCAGGACTTCATCGCGCTGAACGCACAGCTCTCGCGCCGCGCCGACTGGCCCCGACTGACCAAGGTGCAACCGCCGCTGCCCGATCATGCGCACTGGGCGCAGGTGAAGGACAAGCGCGACGCATTGGTCATCGCTCCCGATTGATTCGACGTTGACCTCACACAGAACACCTCTCCATGACTGACCGCATCCTGCTCAGCATCGACGCCGGCGTGGCTGAAGTCCGGCTCAACCGCCCCGAGAAAATGAACGCCATCGACCCGGCCATGTTCGAAGCGCTCGTCACCGTGGGTGAACGTCTGATGAGCGAGACGGACGTGCGTGCCGTGGTGTTGTCAGGCGAGGGGCGTGCCTTCTGCGCGGGGCTGGACATGGCGAGCATGGCGAGCCTGGGCAGCAGCGATGCAAGTTCCGACCTCAGCGCCGGCCGTCTTGCCAAGCGCACGCATGGCGCGGCCAATCTGCCGCAGTACGCCTGCACGGTGTGGCGCGATCTGCCGGTGCCTGTGCTGGCTGCGGTGCATGGTGTCGCGTACGGGGGCGGATTGCAGATCGCGCTGGGCGCGGATGTGCGGTACGTGACCGCCGACACGCGCCTCTCGATCATGGAAATCAAATGGGGCCTGGTGCCCGACATGGGCGGCATGGCGCTCACGCGCGGCTTGGTCCGCCCGGATCGCCTGCGCGAGCTGATCTACAGCGGCCGCATCGTCAACGGCGAAGAAGCCTCCGCCTTGGGCCTGGCGACGCACGTGGTGGACGATCCGCGCGCGGCGGCGCTGGCGGCGGCGCACGACATTGCCCAGAAGAGTCCCGACGCCATCCGTGCAGGCAAGCGCTTGATGCGCGTTGTGGAAGACGGCGACACCGCTGCCATTCTGCAGGCCGAGTCGGTCGAGCAGGACCGGCTGATCGGCACGCCAAATCAGCGCGAGGCGGTGCTGGCCGGCATGCAGAATCGCGCACCGGTTTTTCAGCCGGCCGCGAAGTCTGAATAGAAATGAGAAATAGCCTGACGCTGGCAGCTCAGGCGGTAGCGTGCTTGACGCCCATCGCGGCTCGCATGGCGTGGGAGCGGCTGACCACCTCGTCGCGCAGCTTGGTGCGCAAACCCAGGGCAAACGCCGTCTCGGCCACGAGGAAGAGCGGGCCGATCACCAGCCCTGCCAGATCATCGACAAACGCCGGCTTGCGCCCCTCGTAATAGTGGCCGACGAACTGGATGATCCAGCCGATCACGAACAGGCCGATGCCCACTGACAACCAGGCCGCCGTCGAATGCGCGGCGACATGGTTGCCCACCCAAACGCACGCGGCGATCAACCCGAACATCACCACGCCGAACACCGCGTCCAAGCGCAGGTAGAACAGCGTCGTCAGCGCCAGCACGATCCGCGCGGGTGTCACGGGCACGCCTGACAGGTCTGCCAGCACAGGCCGCGACAGCAACACCGCGACCGCGAGCACGATCGCCGGGATGCCGACAAAGTGCGTGGCGATGTTACGGCCGTCCTGGTGGTAGGCGGCGTAGTTGGAAAGATGGTCAGACAGGTTGCGCATGAGGGCCTCCGGTTTTGTGCGTTTGCAGCATGGACGCTCCAGCCGCACGCTCGTTATGATCGTTTCATCCTAATCAGTGAACGCCACGCCGCTCTGTCGCGTAGCCGACACATTCGACGTTTCCGAAGCGCCCTTCAGCCGCCCCCATGGACCAACCCGTCGCCCCATCCGGCACGCTGGACGCCCGCTCCTACCGCGAACGCCTGCACGCCAGCAGTTGGTTTGGCACGCTCGACGCGACCTTGCAAGAGGCATTGATCGACATCGCGGCAGTGCGGCGCCTGGGGGCCGGGGAGATCCTCTTCCAGCGTGGCGACGCGCCCGACGGTCTGTACTGCGTGGTGGAAGGCACGATCCGCATCGGCGCCACCAGCGCAGACGGGCGCGAAGCCTTGCTGGCCGTGCTGGAGCCGGTCAACTGGTTTGGCGAGATCGGCGTGTTCGACCGGCAGCCCCGCACGCATGACGCCCGCGCCGACGGCCCTACGATATTGCTCCATATGCCGCAGGCGGCGCTGATTGCCCTGCTGGACGGCTCGCCCGCGCTGCTGCATGCGTTTGCCCTGCTGCTGACTCACAAGCTGCGCCTGACATTCATCGTGCTGGAAGAAACCGCCCTCCTGCCCGCCCCCGTGCGGGTGGCGCGGCGCCTGCTACTGATGGCCGACGGCTACGGCGACCTGCGCCTCGGCACGCGGCGTGTGCTGCACGTGCCACAGGAGCAGCTTGCGCAGTTGCTGTCCCTGTCCCGTCAGACCGTGAACCAGGTTTTGAAGGATTTCGAAGCGCGCGGCATCCTCAGGCTGGCCTACGGAGAAATCGAACTGCTGGACTTTGCGCGCCTCCACCAGCTCGGATATGAGATGGGCAGGGGGTGAAATTTCGTCCAATACCCCTACATGCGATGGGTTAGGACCGATCCTATAATGTGTTCCCACTCGCACATTCGCCCTTCGCATGGTGCGGAGTCGGCGATGCGAGTGTCCTTCAACGGAAGAGAAACATCATGCCCCGCCAGACCCCCATCGAGCGCTATCGCAACATCGGCATCTCGGCGCACATCGACGCCGGCAAAACCACCACGACCGAGCGCATCCTGTTCTACACCGGGGTCAATCACAAGATAGGCGAGGTGCATGACGGCGCCGCCACGATGGACTGGATGGAGCAGGAGCAGGAGCGCGGCATCACCATCACGTCCGCCGCGACGCACTGCATGTGGCGCGGCATGGCGGGGGACCGCCCGGAATACCGCATCAACATCATCGACACCCCCGGCCACGTCGATTTCACCATCGAGGTCGAGCGCTCCATGCGCGTGCTCGACGGCGCGTGCATGGTCTATGACTCCGTGGGCGGCGTGCAGCCGCAGTCGGAAACCGTCTGGCGCCAGGCCAACAAGTACAAGGTGCCGCGCATCGCGTTCGTCAACAAGATGGACCGCATCGGTGCGGACTTTTTCCGCGTTGAGCGCCAGATGCGCGATCGCCTGAAGGGCAACCCGGTACCGATCCAGATTCCCGTTGGCGCGGAAGACGGTTTCCGCGGCGTGGTCGACCTCGTCAAGATGAAGGCCATCGTGTGGGATGACGCCAGCCAGGGCGTCAAGTTCGAGTACACCGACATTCCCGAAGAGCTGAAGGCCACCGCGCAGGAATGGCACGACAAGATGGTCGAAGCCGCTGCCGAGGCCGATGAAGCCCTGCTCGACAAGTACCTTGGCGGCGAGACGCTCTCCGAAGCCGAGATCAAGCGCGCCCTGCGCCAGCGCACCATCGCCGGCGAGATCGTGCCGATGCTCTGTGGCTCCGCGTTCAAGAACAAGGGCGTGCAGGCGATGCTCGATGCGGTGGTCGACTACCTGCCGTCTCCGGTGGACATTCCATCCATCCAGGGCCACGGCGAGAAGGACGAACCCCTCGAGCGCCACGCCAGCGACACCGAACCCTTCGCCGCCCTCGCCTTCAAGATCATGACCGACCCGTTCGTCGGCCAGCTGGCGTTCTTCCGGGTGTATTCGGGCAAGATCAATTCGGGCGACACGGTCTACAACTCGGTCAAGGGCAAGCGCGAGCGCCTGGGCCGGATCCTGCAGATGCACGCCAACCAGCGCGAAGAGATCAAGGAAGTGCTGGCCGGCGACATCGCGGCTGCCGTGGGCCTGAAAGATGTGACGACGGGCGAAACGCTGTGCGATCCGGAGCACGTCATCGTGCTGGAGCGCATGGAATTTCCTGAGCCCGTCATCAGCCAGGCTGTGGAGCCCAAGACCAAGGCCGACCAGGAAAAGATGGGCATCGCCCTGAACCGGCTGGCGCAGGAAGACCCGTCGTTCCGCGTGAAGACGGACGAGGAATCCGGCCAGACCATCATTTCGGGCATGGGCGAGTTGCACCTGGAAATCCTGGTCGACCGCATGAAGCGCGAGTTTGGCGTGGAAGCGACCGTCGGCAAGCCGCAGGTGGCCTACCGCGAAACCATCAAGAAGGCCGCTGAAGACGTCGAAGGCAAGTTCGTCAAGCAGTCGGGCGGACGCGGCCAGTACGGCCACGCGGTCATCACGCTGGAGCCCAACGACGGCAAGGGCTACGAGTTCGTCGACGAGATCAAGGGCGGCGTGATCCCGCGCGAGTTCATCCCGGCGGTGGACAAGGGCATCCGCGACACGCTCAACACGGGCGTGCTGGCGGGCTATCCGGTGGTGGACGTGAAGGTGCGCCTGACCTTCGGCTCGTACCACGACGTGGATTCGAACGAAAACGCGTTCCGCATGGCCGGCTCGATGGCGTTCAAAGAGGCCATGCGCAGGGCCGGCCCCATCCTGTTGGAACCGATGATGGCCGTGGAAGTGGAAACGCCGGAAGACTACATGGGCAACGTGATCGGCGACCTGTCATCGCGGCGCGGCATGGTGCAAGGCACCGAAGACATTCCGGGCGGCGGCGGCAAGGTCGTGCACGCCGAGGTGCCGCTCGCCGAGATGTTCGGCTACTCCACCAACCTGCGTTCGCTCAGCCAGGGCCGCGCGACGTACACGATGGAGTTCAAGCACTACGCTGAAGCACCGCGCAACGTGTCGGAAGCCGTGATGGCAGCCAAGAAGGTCTGACGTTTTTTTGCTTGATCTGCTGCGGCCGCCTAGCGCGGCCGCAGTGCTTTGTGCGCTAGCCCGCAGGCAGGTTCTCGACGCAGAAATCGATAAACGCATGCACCTTGGCCGGCAGGTAACGGCGCGACGGATACAGCGCGTACAGCGCAAAGCGCTCGTCCGGCCAATCAGGGAACAGGTCGACCAGCTGACCGCTGCGCCGCAGCTCCTCTGTACCGAGCGCCATCACCTGCGCAATACCGGCGCCGGCAACGCATGCCGCGTGCATCGTGCGCACGTCCGACACCATCAACCGCCCGGCGGGCCGGATCTCGATGCGTTCATTCTGGCGCCAGAACTCCCACTCGTACGGACGCCCCGTCACCGGGTTGTAGAACAGGATGCGCTCGTGTGAGGGCACATCGCGCGGATGCGCCGGCTTACCGCGTCGCGCGATGTAATCCGGCGATGCCACCGTCACGATGCGCGTCTCGACCAGCTTGCGGGCCACGAACGAACCCACGGGCGGCGGCCCGAAGCGGATGGCCAGATCAAACCCGTCGGCGACCAGATCGCCGACGTCGTCCCGCATGATGAGTTCAAGCGACAAGTCCGGATGGCGCTCCAGAAAACCGGCCACCGGCGTCGCGAGGGCCATCCGCGAAAAAAACGGATCGACATTCACCCGCAAGCGCCCCTGCACCGCACCCACCGCACCGGAGGCCATCGCTGCGGCGTCGGCAATGCCCGTCAGGTGTGGGCTGACCTGTTCGTAGAGGCGGCGGCCTTCGTCGGTGAGCGTGAGCGAACGCGTCGTCCGCTCAATCAGCCGCACGCCGATGCGCGCTTCCAAGCGGCTGACGGCGCGGCTCACTCCGGACGGTGACAACCCGAGCGCATCGGCGGCGCGCACGAAGCTGCCGCTTTCCACGACAGCCGCCAGCAGCGTAATGCCGGAGAACAATTGCCCATCGAACGTCATGCAATCCCTTCCCTTTCGCGGCTATTGCGGGAGTTTTTTCACGAATGATTTGCATGGTACGCACTTTATTCAAAGATCGGCAATCGGCACCATGGCGTCCATCGTTCATGGCAACCGAAGGAGCCGCACATGCAACACGCATTGAAGACGCAAGGTGTTTCCATTCCCCGGCTGGGGCTCGGCACATTCCGCATGGCAAGCAACGTGTGCCAACCCGCCGTCGAGAGCGCGCTGGCGCTCGGTTATCGGCACATCGACACCGCCGCGATGTATGCCAACGAAGACGCTGTCGGCGCGGCCATCGCTGCCTCGGGCCTGCCGCGGGAAGAGGTGTTCGTCACCACCAAGGTCTGGCATGACCAACTTGCGCCGCGCGCCGTTCCTCTGGCGTTGGAGCAGAGCCTTGCCAAGCTGAAACTCGATTACGTCGACTTGTATCTCGTCCACTGGCCCGCGCCCGGCATGGACATGGCGGCAACGATGGAAGCGATGATGGCGCTGCGTGAAAGCGGCCGCGTGCGGGCGATTGGCGTGTGTAATTTCAACCTGGCGATGCTCAAAACCGCCATCGAAACGATCAGCGCGCCCCTCGCTTGTGTGCAGGTGGAATACCACCCGTTTTTGGACCAATCGGCGCTGCTGAGCTACCTGGGCGGCAAGGGCATTCCGCTGACCGCCTACGCGCCACTGGCGCAAGGGCGCGCGGCCGAAGATGCCACGCTGCAGGCGATTGGCCGCAAGCACGGCGCGTCGGCATCACAGGTAGCCATTGCATGGTTGCTGGAGCAGCCTGACATGATCGCCATCCCCAAGGCCCAGCGGCCTGAAAGCCAGCGGGCAAATCTCGACGCGCTGGGGTTGCGCCTGGACGACGCAGATCGTGCCGCCATTGCTGCCTTGCCCAAAACGTTGCGTTACGTCCAACCGGCCTTTGCGCCGGATTGGGATGCCGTGCCGGCCTAACGCAGCCACATCAGCCACGCGTACACAATGCCCGCCGCAGCCAGTAGAAACGGCATCGAGTACGCGTGAAACACCCACCAGGCACGGCGGTCCCCGAGCATGCGCAACGCAATGAGGTTGGCCAGCGACCCGATAAGCGTGCCGAAGCCGCCCACGCTGACCGCAAAGGCAATCATCGGCCAGTCATGCGAATACTCGGCCAGCAGGATCGCCGCCGGCACGTTGCTGATGACCTGCGACACACCGATGCCCGCCCAGTACAGATGCATGGGATTGCTCAGCGCCAGTGCATCCAGCGCCTGCCGCACGATGCCAAGCTGCGCCACCAGTCGCAGGTCGATGAACATCAGCATGAACACGAGCAGCAGGCCCCAGTCCACCCGCGCCAGCACATAACGCGCGCTGACGAGGTACAGCACGATCAACCCGGCCGCCGCCACCAGCGGGTGGCCCAAATCGGTCAACACCAGAAACGGCACGTACAGCAAGAGCGCGGGCACAAGCAGGCGCTTGTGCAATTCCGCATCGGCGGTTTCGGCATGCAGATGGATTTCGTCCGAGGCAAATGCCAGCCATGTCACCACCAGCAGCAAGACCATCAGCAGTACGACCATCGGCGCCATCTGCCAGACAAACGCACCGAACGACAGCCCCGATTGATGCCACAGGAAGAGGTTCTGCGGGTTGCCGATCGGGGTAAGCGCGGAACCCGCGTTGACCGCCAGCGCCTCGAATATCACCAGCCGCGCCACCGGCAGGCTGGCCACCTGCCGCAAACCGACGGTGAGCGGCACGATCACGAACAACGCCACATCGTTGGTCAACACGGTCGACAGCGCAGCCGAAGCCGCTACCAGGCTGAGGGCCAGAACACGCTGGCTGCTGACCACTTCGACGAGGCGGCGGCCGAGCAACTGAAGCATGCCGCTGGCCTCAACCGCCTTGGTCAGGATGAGCAAACCGGCCAATGCGGCAATGGTGTGCCAATCAATCAGCGCCGGATAGTCGACGATGCGCTGCGGTGCCGCGAGCGTCAGCGCGCCGCAAATCGCCAGCAGGGACCAAAAGAAGACGTCTTGTTTGAGGCTGTGCCAGAACGGCGGGTGTTGGGACACGGCTTGCGCCATGTGTTTGCGTGGCGGATCGCCGTTCATACGAAAGAAAAAGGAAACGTTGGCGCAAAAGCGCACAAACCAGCCGGGCGCGGTTTGCCCGGCCGATTGTAGTGCGACCGCTTCCTGCGCTCAATCGCAAAGCCGGGCGCTTGCGTGCCCGGCCTGTATCGGAACGATCTGTTTACGACTCGCGCGAGCCCGAACCGCCCGGACGATCCGAGCCGCCCGACGAGCCGCCGGCACCGGGGCGGTCCGACGACGTCATGCGCGAGCGATCTTCCGCGTTGCCGCCGGCATGTGGCGCGCCTTGCTGGCCAGCCTGGCTATGCGAGGCACTCGGGTGATAGGCCGACTGCGGATGGCGCTCCGGCCCGCGATACTGACCTGCCAGGCCATGACCGCCGCCCGTGCCGCCCATCGAGCCGTGCTCTGAACGCTCATGGCCGGCTTCTGCTCCGCCCCCGGCTTGCGCGGGCTGAGCCGGGTGGTTGGCAATCACGCGCTCAATCTCGGCAACGGCTTCTCGCGGCGCCAGAACGACCTCCAGCCCCAGCGCGCCGGCCACGGCCATCAGCGTCGACAGGCGGGGATCGGCACGACCGGATTCCGCGCGCAAATACGCTTCGCGAGAGATACCGGCCATCTTGGCGACATCTTCCTGTTTGAGCTTGCGCGACTTGCGCAGACTGTGTAACTGCTTGAAAGGCTGTTCCATCTGTTCGCTCCTGCACCTGAGATGGGAAACACCGCCGGGTCTGGACCCGAACGATGGGCTAAAAATATGCGGGTCGGGTGGTTGCACCTTCGTCCGCGGTCATACACAGCACGTCAACGGCGGCGGTCGTCATGTATGCACGCCGTTGCACATGTTTTTGGGGGCCGTCTCCGAGATGTGTTTTCTACAGAGTAGACGTAATTTCGACTGCACCCAATATCGACGCGTGATGAAAGCGCATCTCGTCAACCTTGCTTATGGTGACAAGGCGCCCGCGGGGTCAGTTCCCGCGCAGATGCCGCTTTCTTCGCTTGTCGGGCGCTTTTTGTGACGCCTCAAGCGCAAATCCTTGCATCCGCACCACGTCCCGTCGATCCGCGCTTGCCCTATCCGCCAATTGGAGGGTGCCCGGCAGGAGAGAACCACCGGAGCCTCCTGCCTTGCGGCCGGGCGACTGCGCGTGCCTCTCGTCACGCAATTGCCGTGCCGAAGGTGACGCGGCGGCCAGTTGCCAGGAAATCAATGGAAGTCGCGGCTGGAAGTCGTCAGGCGCCCCAGAAGTGGGGTCAGATCCACCAGATGCTGGGCGACAAGGTGTCGGGTTTCGCGCTCACATTGCCATTTGCCGTAGACGCCCAGCAGTTGGGCGCTCAACACTTCGCGCCGCTGACGCTCGATCAAGTGGGGCCAGAGGATGACGTTGATGGCGCCCGTTTCGTCTTCAATGGAAACGAAGATCGTGCCGTTGGCGGTGCCCGGCCGCTGCCGCACCGTGACAATGCCGCAAGCGCGCGCCAGTTGTCCGTTGCGATAACCGGCCAGCGTGGCGGCAGTGGCAAAACGCATGCGTTCGAGCCGTGCGCGCAGCAGTCCTACCGGATGGCTCTGCAACGACAACCCCAGGCTGCCGTAATCGGCCATCACCTCTTCACCAAGGGGCGGCGCGGGCAGCACGAGCGGCGCCTCCACCGGACGGGCCTGGCGCAGCAGCGCGTGATCGTGGCCGGGCTCCTGCAGGGCGAGCGTTTGCCAGAGCGCCTGACGACGGTGGCCAGCCAGCGACTTCAGCGCATTGGCTGCGGCCAGCACGTTCAGGTCGTGACGGTCGAGCGCGGCGCGATGGGCGAGATCCTCCACGCTGGTAAATGGCGCCTGGGCGCGAGCTGCTTCGATTCGCTCGGCAGCCGGCTTGCGCATGCCTCGAATGCGATTCAACCCGAGGCGGATATCGGGCTGCACCAGGCCATTCTCACCGACCTCGCCATCGGCGCGGAGATGCAGCGTGCTGTCCCAAACGCTGGCCGTCACGTCCGCCGGCAGCACGCGCACATGGCTGCGCCGCGCCTCCTGTACCAGCTGCGACGGTGAATAGAACCCCATCGGCTGGCTGTTGAGCAACGCCGCAAAAAACGCCGCCGGCTCGTGGCATTTCAGGAAACTGCTGACGTAAGCCAGCTTGGCAAAGCCTGCCGCGTGGCTTTCGGGGAAGCCGTATTCGGCAAAACCTTCCATCTGTTTGCACAGCGCTTCGACAAAGGCAGGGTCGTAGCCCCTCTTCTCGACCATCGCATGCACCAGGCGCTCCTGATGCTGCGTGAGATTGCCCTTGCGCTTCCAGGCGGCCATGTCGCGGCGCAGGCGGTCTGCGTCATCTGGAGTGAAATCGCCGGCCTTCATGGCGATCTCCATCACCTGCTCCTGGAAGATCGGCACACCTAGCGTGCGTTCGAGCACGGCTTTTACCTCGGGACCGGGGTAAGTCACGCAATCGGTGTTGCCATTGCGCTTTGCCTCTCGCCGCTGCAGATACGGATGCACCATGCCGCCTTGGATCGGCCCAGGCCGCACAATCGCTACTTGGATCACCAGGTCGTAATACTCGCGCGGGCGCAGACGCGGCAGCATCGATTGCTGCGCGCGCGATTCGATCTGGAACACGCCGATGGTCTCGGCGCGGCAGATCATGTTGTAGGTTTTCTCGTCTTCTTTGGGCAGGTCCTGCATGACGAGTTTGTCGGTCGTTTTGTAATGCGCTCGGCGGCCAGGCAACGCATCCACCATATCGAGCGTGCGGCGAATGGCCGTCAGCATGCCCAGCGCCAGCACGTCCACCTTCAGCAGGCGCAGCGACTCGAGATCGTCTTTATCCCATTGGATGACGCGGCGGTTTTCCATCGCGGCGTTCTCGATCGGCACCAGGCGCGAAAGCTTGCCCTGCGCAATCACGAACCCGCCCACGTGCTGCGACAGATGACGCGGAAAACCACGCAACTGATCCACCAGTTGCGCCCAGCGCAGCACCAACGGCGATTCCGGGTCCAGCCCCTGCTGACCTGCGCGCTGGGCAAATTCCTTGCGGCTGTCCCACCACGCTTGCCCCTTGGCCACCTGCTCGATGATGCCCAGATCGATGCCCAACGCGCGGCCGACGTCACGCAGTGCGCTACGCGTGCGGTAGGTGATGAGCGCAGCTGCCAGCGCGGTGCGTGTCACACCGTATTTTTTGTAGATGTACTGGATGACCTCTTCGCGACGCTGGTGCTCGAAATCGACGTCGATGTCGGGCGGCTCATTGCGCGCCCGCGAAAGAAAGCGCGCGAACAGCGTGTTGCCATCGCTCGGATCCACCTCGGTAATCCCCAGGCAGTAGCACACCGCCGAGTTGGCCGCCGAGCCGCGTCCCTGGCAAAGGATCTTCTCACTATGAGCGAACTTCACCACGTCATAGACGGTCAGGAAGAACGGCTCGTAGCCCAGCTCGGCAATCAGTCCGAGTTCCTCCTGAATCTGCTCGCGCACCTTCTCCGACACACCATTTGGATAGCGTCGTGCGGCACCAGCGAGCGTTTCGGCGTGCAGGTATTCGGCCGGTGTCATGCCCTCCGGTACGACTTCGCTTGGATATTCGTATTCGATCTCGTCGAGAGAGAAATTGCACAACGCCGCCAGCTCCACCGTCCGACGCAGGATCTTCTTCCCACGCTCGCCTTGATAGAGAAATGAGAGTTGCACGCGCGTGCGCATCCCCTGTTCAGCGCTGGGCGCAAGTTCCAAACCGCACTCGGAAAGCGGCTTGGACAAACGGATGGCGGTCAGCACGTCGTGCAGCGGCTTGCGTTGGCGCGTGTGCATCTGCACACCGCCGGTCGCTACCATGGGCACATCGGTCTGCTCCGATACCGCCGCGACCGTGCCGCGATGGCGGTCATCCGCGTGCCGCAGCGGCAACTCCAGCGCAATCGATAGTCGATCACCGAACACGCGCTGGCACCACCATGCCTGCGCCAGCAATTGCTGCGGATCAGGATCGTAATCGGGCAATAGAATCGCCAGGCAATCGGGCACGCCGCGCAGGTGGGCAAGTTCCCCTTTAGGCGCGGCCAAATCGTCTGCCAACAAGCGGTATTCGCCCTTGGGGGCGGCCAGCCGCGCATGCGTGATGATCTCGCTCAGGTTGCCGTAACCCTCGATGTTCTGTGCCAGCAACACCAGCCGCAGCCAGGGTTCGCCATCGGCATTGCGCACCGTAAAGCGGCTGCCGATGATGAGCTTCAGCTCATACTCCTTGGAGGCCACAAGCGCTCGCGCGGTGCCGGCCACAGAGCACTCGTCGGTCAGCGCCAGCGCTTGATAACCATACAACTTGGCACGCTCCACCAGTTCGTACGGATGCGACGCGCCGGTCAGGAACGTGAAATTGCTGATGCAATGCAGCTCGGCATAGTCAGGCAGCGTGGGAAACGGCGTGGCCGAAGTCATGACTGCTTAGCCGAACAAACCGTGGAGATACCAGCGGGCGTCTTCGTCTCCCGTGTTGGCCTGGCTTGCAGAAACGCGCTCGCGATACACCCAGTAACGCTCGCCTTTTCCTCCTTCGGCGATGAAGTAATCGCGCTTGATGAGATCGTCGTCCCACCAGCCGGATTCAATACGCTCAGGCATCGACACCAGCCGCAACCGCCCTCGGTAATACGGATAATGCTGACGTGTCAGCAGCGGGATCGGCTTCTCCAGCAGCCACAGCGGCCGCTCCGGCTGCTGCGCATGCCATTGCGCCAATGCCTGACGCGCGGCGGCACGGCTCTGCGCGGTGGTCGCGGCATTCACCTCGACCCAGTGGTTGGCGCGCTCGGGGCGATGGTCGGCACACGGCTGCGGGTGAAGTACGTTCTCAGCACCCAGTCGGGCGATCAGCGTGTCGATCAGGCGTGCAGCGTCTTCAGCGCGACCACCGGGCTCGGGAAACAGCGATTCCGTGGGCGGCGCGAGCGGCGTGGCATCAGTCACCGTCAAACGCAGTTCGACCACCGGAGCGATCAGCGTGAGCCGATGCACGCGCTCGTGCAGCACCCGCGACAAGTGCGCCAGCGTGCGAACGGGTTGTGCCAGAGCGATCTCCACTGGCGTGGATGAGGCGGCGTCTTCACTGCTCCGGCCACGCCGGCGTTCGTGCTCCAGCGTGAGTCGATACGTCTTGGCGCCCAACTGAAGCGCCGACAGCCAGCCGACCAGCTGCAACAACAATTGCTCCGAGGCAACCAACACCCCTTCCGCGTTATCGATGCGTCCTGGCAATTCCAACGACACATCAAAGCGCAACGGCGCGATAAACCAGGTGAAGCTCTCGTGCCCGTTGCCATACGCCGCGTCGAGCGTATCTACGAGCAACGGCCCACAGCGCCGCCGCAAGCCGCTACGTGGTAACTCCCGCAAATCAGCCAGCGTGCGGCAGCCGAGGCCTTCAAGCCAATCAGGCCGCGTAAGACACGCCACTGCATCGACCGGCAATTGATCGAGCAACGTCGACAACCGCTCCTGCCGCACCGCCCTCCGCGGGCGCGCGTGGCGGGCTGCTGTGCGACGACGGCCACGTATCGGTGCCGGCTGCGCACTGGCAAGCCATGCCGCACCGCGTGCCGTCGGCCCAGTGCCAAGCTGCGGCATGGCGCCCAACCGAACCGCGCAATACTTCACTGCCCGACACAGCGAGCGATGCCCACCAAACAGGCGCAAGCTGGCCTCGACCTCCAACAAGACAGTTGCCTCATCCACCACATCCAACGTGACATGCGGCGTGAATGCCAGCAATGCAAGCGCCAGCGATTGCACCAACCGTGCCTCGGCCGCCCTGTCACGATCAAGCTGTATAGCGTGCGGTACGAGCGCCTGGGCACCCGCCCGACGCAAGCCTGCATGCACGCCTTCGCGCATCGCCAAACGGTTGGCCGACACCACGCGTTCCTGCTCCAGCACCACCACCGGCAAAGGCAGCGCGGCCGGGTCAGACCACCGGGGTCGAAGCGCGTCGAGAGGGAGACGGGGCAAGTGCACCGCGATCCAGAACGGCATGATCGGGAGGGTTTTGATGGGGAGCGTCCGACAAAGCGTCGAGCGCAACTGAAGACGAAGGAGACGAAAGCGCGGCCAGCAATTTCGCTGTGGCTGGATCCATGATGAAGGGCTCGACAGGCGGCACAGGCAACGGAGCCACGGAAGCGCGACCGGCCCGAAGCGGATCTGCCAACGGCAGCAGCAATGGAGATTCACGCAACGGCCCGCGCCGCTTGTGGAAGAAGATGGACAACGCATCGGCACCGGCCGGCTCCAGCCCCAGCCGCAGCACCGCTGGCGACGATTCACGCTGCGCCTGGGACGGTCGAAACACCCAGATGGCACTCTCTCCTGCCTGGGCCAGCACTTGCAGCCTGCGCAACTCTCCTTGGCGCGCCCGGTTCAGCCAGATCAGCACACCACCGAAAGCCTTGCTGCGCAGAACCTGCTCGGCGGCCCACAGAAGATCAGCCGGCTTGTCAGCACGCACCCAGACGATTTGTTCAGGAGAGAAATCCCACCCCACCAACCTCACTGCATTCGGCAGATGCGGTGGAGCAATCAGCGCAATGCGCCCTGCGCCCGTGCATAGCGTAGACAATGCCGGACGCAGCAACCGGCATTCACCAATACCGGATTGCGGGCATAGCAGCTCGGTCAATCCACCGAGGGGCCAGCCACCACCAGGCAACTCGACATTCAGTGAGTCATACCCCGTGGCGAGAACGCGCCCGTCGCCGCGCGCCAGACGGCCTGCGCTCCACAACGCTGGATGCAGCGCTTCCGGCAATGGCGCCGTCGGAGCTTTCGGCAAAGGCGGACGCAGCCCGGACACCACGCACCCAGCGCGGACGTGACATTCCGCCACATCTTCGGCGATGAAAAGAGACGGGGACAACGCAAACATGGAAACGCCAAGGCAAGCCGATGGACACTGTATGAATATACAGTATCACAACTTCTGGTCAGCGCAGCCTGGTTTTGTGTATGCGTTGTGGGACGGCGATAGCGCAACATCAAAGCACTGGAACTGAATGCGGGCCTCGCCGTAAGCATGGCGCGCATTGATTGGTTTCAATCAACAAAGTGCTTTAAGGGGCGCTTATCCAGATGTACATCTGGCGACGAATACGAGGAAATCGATTTCGCAGGCCAGTCGCAAGAATCCCTGTCAAGGTCACGGAGGCAGCGCGTGCGTTGAGGAAGCGCCAAAGACAAACACCCCAGC
>NZ_VOSS01000126.1 GCF_007997035.1 Ralstonia sp. TCR112
GCGGTTGAGCAGTCGAAGCAGACGGTGCCGGTTCTGCCGCGCCAGGCGTCGTGGCCTGCACAACCGGCGTCGGCGCGAAATTCTGTGCGGTATTGCTGGAGCCGACCGGGTCCAGCAGGAACGTATAGGCGCGCGAAACGTGGCCGCTCGCCCAGTTCAGGTCAACCAGAACATCGACGAACGGCTCTGCGACGGGCTGCGTCGAGCGCAGGCGCACCACGTAATTGCCGTTCGACTGGCGTTCCAACGAGGCACGCAGCGAGGAGACGATCGGGTTATAGGTCAGCCCGGCACGCGAATAGGCATCCGGTGCAGCCAGCTTGGCGACCAGGTTTTGCGCCTCTTCGGGCGTCACGCCGGTCAGATCGATTTCGGCCTGCAGCGGCTGGCCGAGGCTGGAACGCACATGCAGCGCGCCGAAACCGGCCGCTTGCGCAGCGGGCTGAATCAGCAGCAGGCTCGCCGCAGCAAACGCGACGGCCGACCAGCGAGGACTGCGATGGGACGATTCTCTCCGGCGGTATTGGCTCACCCTCACCTTCGACTCCGTTATCTTTTAATGTGCAAACGAACTTAACATCAACGAGTTAGCGCAGCAAGTTCACCCAAAACGTGAAATGCTGGATAAGAACCGCCGTCAATTTTTTATGAAAACGACACAATTGGCGAGATTCTGAAGCACCCGACGTACCCCCCGGAATGCGCGTGCTTCATGTGGCGCTAACCCTTCCCCGTGCTCCGTCCACCCCACGAATGGGCGGACGGCGTTCCGGCCGCTATTGTGTACCAACGTTACAAGCCGTGGGCATCCAGATGGCACAACGCCGCGCAGGCCGCGCGGCGTTGGTTGAAAAAGCACACTTTCTGTTGTCAGGCCGCAACGACGGCCTCAGATGCACGGCCCGATAACGAAAGCAAAGCCTGAATCACTTGCCCAGCAGGATACGGAGCGTACGGCGCAGCGGCTCGGCAGCGCCCCACAGGAGCTGATCACCGATCACGAAGGCGCTGACATACTCCGGCCCCATGTTCAGCTTGCGCACGCGGCCGACGCCGATTTGCAGGCCACCGGTAATGGAAGCCGGCGTCAGCTCCTTCTCGGTGATGCTGCGATCGTTCGGAACCCACTTCACCCAAGGATTGCCCGAGCGGATGATCTGTTCGATCTCTTCGAGCGGCAGGTCGCGCTTGAGCTTGAGCGTCAGCCCCAGGCTGTGGCAGCGCATTGCGCCGATCCGCACGCACAGGCCATCGACCGGAATCGTCTGCGCCGTGCCCAGGATCTTGTTGACCTCGGCTTGGCCCTTCCACTCTTCCTTCGACTGGCCGTTGTCGAGCTGCTTGTCGATCCACGGGATCAGGCCACCGGCCAGCGGCGCCGGGAAAAACTCCGTCGGCACGTCTTCGCGGATCGTCTTGGCAACCTTGCGGTCGATGTCCAGGATGGCGGAAGCCGGATTGGCCAGCTCATCGGCCACGGCGCCGTGGATCACGCCCATGCCCTTGAGCAGTTCGCGCATGTGGTTCGCACCACCGCCCGAAGCCGCCTGGTAGGTCATCGAGCTGACCCATTCGACCAGATCTTCGCGGAACAGGCCGCCCACGCCCATCAGCAAGATGGAGTTGGTGCAGTTGCCGCCGATGAAGTTCTTTGTGCCAGCCGCCACCGCATTCTTGATGAGCGACAGGTTGACGGGGTCCAGCACGATCACGGCGTCGTCTTCCATGCGCAGCGTCGAGGCGGCGTCGATCCAGTAGCCGTTCCAGCCTGCAGCGCGCAGCTTCGGGAAGACTTCGGTCGTGTAGTCACCGCCCTGGCACGTGATGATCGTGTCGCAGGCCTTCAGTGCTTCGATGTCGTTGGCGTCGGCCAGAGGCGCATCCGTCTTGGCGAATGCGGGTGCCTTGCCGCCAGCGTTGCTGGTGCTGAAAAACACGGTGTCGATCAGGTCGAAATCCTTTTCTTCCTGCATGCGCTGCATCAGCACGCTGCCGACCATGCCGCGCCAACCGACGAGACCTACCTTCATGATTGTGAACCTCTAGTGATTTTCCCCGCCTCGGTCGCCCGGCGTGACCGCGCGGGGAAGGCGAACGGGCACGACGGACGATCTACGAGATCGTTTTTTTGGTAATGATTTTGGTGGTCGTGCGAATCTCGACAGGCGTCATGCGAGCGCGCGCGGCGGTGCCCTTGGCGGCGATAGCCAGGGTGCCCAGAATGCCCAGTACGAGGACGGGGAGCGCGATCGAGATCATCTGCAAAAATATACACGATTTGGCGGCCACACAATGCCCTGCAACATGTGTCCACCGAAAAAACGACGATTGCGGCGCCGGATGTGACGGCACCGCAACGCACGTTTCGTTTACAGGGCAGCGACCACCGCGTCGCCCATCTCCACCGTACCGACCTGCTTGCAACCCGGCGTCAGGATGTCACCCGTGCGATAGCCCTGGGCGAGCACCTTCTTGACGGCATTTTCGATGCGATCGGCCTGCTCGGCCTTGTTCAGCGAGTAGCGCAGCATCATCGCGGCGGACAGGATCGTCGCGAGCGGGTTGGCAATGCCCTTGCCCGCGATGTCGGGCGCGGAGCCGTGCGACGGCTCATACAAGCCTTTGTTGTTCGCGTCGAGCGACGCCGACGGCAGCATGCCGATCGAGCCGGTCAACATGGCCGCCTCGTCCGACAGAATGTCGCCGAACATGTTGCCGGTGACGATCACGTCGAAGTTCTTCGGCGCCTTCACGAGCTGCATGGCCGCGTTGTCGACGTACATGTGCGACAGCTCGACTTCCGGATACTCCTTGTGCACGTCGGTGACGATGTCCTTCCAGAACTGGAACGTCTCGAGCACGTTGGCCTTGTCGACGCTGCACAGCTTCTTGCCGCGCTTGGCGGCAGCCTGGAAGGCGACGTGCGCAATGCGGCGGATTTCCGGCTCGGCGTAGCGCATGGTGTCGAAACCTTCGCGAGCGCCAGCGAACAGGCCATCGGGTGCCGCACGCACACCGCGCGGTTGACCGAAGTAAATGTCGCCGTTCAGCTCACGCACGATCAGGATGTCCAGACCGGCGACGATTTCCGGTTTGAGGCTCGACGCGCCGGTCAACTCGGGGTAGCAGATAGCCGGGCGGAAATTGGCGAACAGCTGCAGGTGCTTGCGCAGGCCCAGAATGGCCTGCTCCGGGCGCAGTTCGCGCGCCAGCGTGTCGTACTTCCAGTCGCCCACGGCGCCGAACAGGATCGCGTCGGCTTCCTTGGCGAGCTTGAGCGTGTCTTCCGGCAGGGGATGACCCTTGGCCTCGTAGCCCGCGCCGCCCACCGGGGCGAATTCCATCTCGAACGGCTCGCCCAGCACCTTGAGCACCTTCACGGCCTCGGCGACGATTTCCTTGCCAATGCCGTCACCCGGCAACACTGCAATCTTGGTCATGTGGTTGTCCTTGTTGTTCTGTATCCGCTCAGCCGACGAGCTTGTGGGCGAGCCACGGCATCTTGGCCAGGCGCTGCGCTTCGTAAGCCTTGATCTGGTCGGCGTAGCGCAAGGTCAGGCCGATGTCGTCGAAGCCGTTGAGCAGGCAGTATTTGCGGAACGCCGTGATGTCGAACGGATAGGCCGTACCGCCCGGCGTGACGACGACCTGCTTGTCCAGGTCGACGGTCAGCTGGTAGCCCGTAAAGGCTTGCGTCTCGTTGAACAGATGGTCGACTTGCGACTCCGTCAGCACGATCGGCAGCAGGCCGTTCTTGAAGCAGTTGTTGAAGAAGATGTCGGCAAAGCTCGGCGCGATGATGGCGCGGAAGCCGTACTGCTGCAGCGCCCACGGTGCGTGCTCACGCGAGCTGCCGCAGCCGAAGTTCTTGCGCGCCAGCAACACCGAGGCGCCCTTGTAACGCGGCTGGTTCAGCACGAAGTCCGGATTCAGCGGTCGCTTGCTGTTGTCCTGGCCAGGCTCGCCCACGTCCTTGTAGCGCCACTCGTCGAACAGGTTCGGGCCGAAGCCGGTGCGCTTGATCGACTTGAGGAACTGCTTCGGAATGATCGCGTCGGTGTCGACGTTCTCGCGGTCGAGCGGGGCCACGAGGCCGGTGTGGATGGTGAATTGTTCCATGATTGCTCTCTCTATCCTGCCGCTCAAGCGAGCTTGCGCACGTCGACGAAGTGGCCTTCCAGCGCGGCTGCGGCAGCCATCGCCGGGCTGACCAGATGGGTGCGGCCACCCGCGCCCTGACGGCCTTCGAAGTTGCGGTTGGACGTGGACGCGCAGCGCTCGCCCGGCTCGAGGCGGTCCGCGTTCATGGCGAGACACATCGAGCAGCCCGGCTCGCGCCACTCGAAACCTGCCGCCTTGAAAATCTTGTCGAGCCCTTCGCGCTCGGCCTGCTCCTTCACGAGGCCCGAGCCCGGCACGACCATCGCCAGCTTCACGTTCGACGCAATGCGTTTGCCCAGCTTCTGCACGACCCACGCTGCGGCGCGCATGTCTTCGATCCGGCTGTTGGTGCACGAGCCGATGAAGACCTTGTCGATGTTGATATCGCTGATGGCAACGTTCGGCTGCAGGCCCATGTATTCGAGCGCGCGCTCCATGGCATTGCGCTTGTTCGGGTCTTTCTCTTTGTCGGGATCCGGCACGCGGTCTTCAATGCTGACCACCATTTCCGGCGACGTGCCCCAGCTCACCTGCGGGCGAATCTCTTCCGCGCGCAGCTCGACCACCTGATCGAAGTGCGCCCCCTCGTCGGAGTGCAGCGTGCGCCAGTAGGCGACGGCCTGCTCCCATTCCACGCCTTGCGGCGCGAACGGGCGGCCCTTGACGTACTCCAGCGTGACATCGTCCACGGCGACCATGCCGGCGCGGGCGCCTGCCTCGATCGCCATGTTGCACACCGTCATGCGGCCTTCCATCGACAGCGCGCGAATGGCAGAGCCGCCGAACTCCATGGCGTAGCCCGTGCCGCCGGCCGTACCGATCTTGCCGATGATGGCGAGCACGATGTCCTTGGCCGTGCAGCCACGCGGCAGCGTGCCCTCCACCTTCACGAGCATGTTCTTGCTCTTCTTGGCGAGCAGCGTTTGCGTGGCCAACACATGCTCCACTTCCGACGTGCCGATGCCGTGCGCGAGCGCGCCAAATGCGCCGTGCGTGCTGGTGTGCGAATCGCCGCAGACCACGGTCATGCCCGGCAGCGTCGCGCCCTGCTCCGGCCCGATCACGTGCACGATGCCCTGACGCTTGTCGTTCATCTTGAATTGCGTGATGCCGTAGCTGTCGCAGTTGGCATCGAGCGTGTCGACCTGCAGCTTGGAAACCGGGTCGGCAATGCCGTGCGAGCGGTCGGTGGTCGGCACGTTGTGATCCGACACGGCCAGGTTGGCGCTGATGCGCCACACAGGACGCTCGGCCATCTTCAGGCCCTCGAACGCCTGCGGGCTCGTCACTTCGTGCAGCAGTTGACGATCAATGTAGAGGACGGTCGTGCCGTCTTCTTCGGTATGAACGACGTGATCGTCCCAAAGTTTGTCGTAGAGCGTCTTGGCCATGATGCGATCCGTACACAACGTGCCCATCTTGGAAATTCAGGGCCGCTGCGCGAGCTGTTTCGTGGGGAGTGATCGATTATGCCACCCGGTGCATTGGGCACCGGACGTGACTGGCGAAAGGGGGTTTCGCCATTTCGCGAAGGCCCTTTCCCGGCCCTCAAGCGGCGCCCAACAAAAAACCCCGCCGGTTTCCCGGGCGGGGTTTCTGCAAGGCGAACAGCCTTGGCTTAACGCTTGTCGATCGACGGCACTTCGCGGGTAGCGGCGCCGTTGAACAGCTGGCGCGGACGGCCGATCTTGTATTCCGGATCGGTGATCATCTCTTCCCATTGCGAAATCCAGCCCACCGAGCGGGCCAGCGCGAAGATACAGGTGAACATCGAGGTCGGGATGCCCAGCGCGCGTTGCACGATGCCCGAGTAGAAGTCGACGTTCGGGTACAGCTTGCGGCTGACGAAGTATTCGTCTTCCAGGGCGATCTTTTCCAGCTCCATCGCCAGCTTGAACAGCGGGTCGTTATGCAGGCCCAGCTCGTTCAGCACTTCGTGGCAGGTTTCGCGCATCAGCTTGGCGCGCGGGTCATAGTTCTTGTACACGCGGTGGCCGAAGCCCATCAGGCGCACGCCGCTGTTCTTGTCCTTCACCTGCTTGATGAACTCGGGCACCTTGTCTACGGTACCGATTTCTTCCAGCATGTTCAGCGCAGCTTCGTTCGCGCCGCCGTGCGCCGGGCCCCAGAGGCAGGCGATACCGGCAGCGATGGCAGCGATCGGGTTGGTGCCCGACGAGCCCGCCAGACGCACCGTCGACGTGGAGGCGTTCTGCTCGTGGTCTGCGTGCAGGATGAAGATGCGGTCCAGTGCCTTCTCCAGCACCGGGTTCACCTTGTAGTCTTCACACGGCGTGGCAAACATCATGCGCATGAAGTTACCCGTGTACGACAGGTTGTTCTGCGGATAAATGAGAGGCTGGCCGATGTTGTACTTGTATGCCATGGCCACCAGCGTCGGCAGCTTGGCGATCAGGCGAATCTGCGAGATTTCACGCTCGCGCGGGTCATTGATGTTGGCAGCGTCCGGATAGAACGCGCTCATGGCACCGACCAGGCCCGTCAGCACGGCCATCGGATGGGCGTCACGACGGAAACCGCGCAGGAAGAACTGCATCTGCTCGTGGACCATGGTGTGATTCGTCACCACATGGTTGAACTCTTCCTTCTGCTTGGCGTTGGGCAGCTCGCCCTTCAGCAGCAGGTAGCAGATTTCCATGAAATCGCACTTGCTGGCCAGATCGTCGATGGCGTAGCCGCGGTACAGCAGCTCACCCTTGTCACCATCGATGTAGGTGATCTTGGAATTGCACGACGCGGTCGACATGAAGCCGGGGTCGTACGTGAACTTGCCCGTCTGACCGTACAGCTTGCGAATGTCGATCACGTCCGGGCCAACCGTGCCCTTGTAGATCGGCAGCTCGACGCTGGGCGAGCCATCGGAAAACGATAGGGTGGCTTTCACTTCGGACGGCGTCATGTCGGTTTCCTTCTCTGCTGTTTATAAAAATGAAGTCGGGAGACTCCCGCCAGACGGATCAAGGGGCGCCGGCCGGGGGCGGCTGGACCGATTCGTCTTGCGGCAACCTCTCGCGCGCCGGCTTAGACCGAGCGCAGCAAGGTCAGGACGTGCTGAATGTGGGGCACGTCGAGTTCGCCCTCCGGCTCCTTGCGTGCAAGCAGGAGATCCATCAGGTCGTTGTCGGGCAACTCGAACAACTGCGAGAGTGCGGCAACGTCGTCGTCCGACAGTTCCGTCTCGTAGCGGTTGAAGAAGCGCTCGACGATGATGTCGTTCTCAAGCAGGCCGCGTCGGGCACGCCAGCGCAAACGGGCACGCTTGTGCGGATCGGACTGATGGGAGAACGTCGGAGTGTTCACAGCAACCATACTTCCTAAAAATGCGTCGCCGGAGAAACCGCTCCGGCGACACACAATGCCAAAGTGCCCTGACTCGCGCCTTACACCGCGCGACGCACCATCAATTCCTTGATCTTGCCGATGGCCTTGGTCGGGTTCAGACCCTTCGGGCACACATCGACGCAATTCATGATGGTGTGGCAGCGGAACAGGCGGTACGGATCTTCCAGATTGTCCAGACGCTCGCTGGTGGCCTGGTCGCGGCTGTCAGCGATGAAACGATACGCCTGCAGCAGACCGGCCGGGCCGACGAACTTGTCCGGGTTCCACCAGAACGACGGGCACGACGTCGAACAGCTTGCGCACAGAATGCACTCGTACAGGCCGTCAAGCTCTTCACGCTCTTCCGGCGACTGCAGACGCTCCTTCTCCGGCGGCGGCTCGTCGTTGATCAGGTACGGCTTGATCGAGTGGTACTGGTTGAAGAACTGCGTCATGTCGACGATGAGGTCGCGCACCACGGGCAGCCCCGGCAGCGGACGCAGCACGATCTTCTCGGGCAGCTCACGCATGTTGGTCAGGCAGGCCAGACCATTCTTGCCGTTGATGTTCATGGCGTCGGAGCCGCACACGCCTTCACGGCACGAACGACGGAACGCGATCGACTCGTCCAGCTTCTTCAGCTTGACCAGCGCGTCGAGCAGCATGCGCTCGTGACCGTCGAGTTCGACCTCGTAGGTCTGCATGCGGGGTGCTGCGTCCTTGTCCGGATCGTAGCGATAGACTTCAAAAATACGCTTCATTTTTGTGGGCCCTTCTTATCCGTTAGAACGTACGCGCCTTGGGCGGCACCGATTCCACCGACAGCGGCTTCAACTGCACGGGCTTGTAGTCGAGGCGGTTGCCTTCGCTGTACCACAGCGAGTGCTTCATCCAGTTTTCGTCGTCGCGGTTCGGGAAGTCGCTGTGGGCATGGGCACCACGCGATTCCTTGCGGGCGGCGGCCGACACCATCGTCGCCTTTGCCACTTCCACCAGGTTGGCCACTTCCAGCGCTTCGACGCGCGCGGTGTTGAACACCTTGGACTTGTCCTTCAGGTGGATGTTGCCAGCGCGCTCGGCCACTTCCATGATGCGCTCGACGCCTTCATCCATCAGCTTCTGCGTACGGAACACGCCAGCGTGCGACTGCATGTTGCGGCGGATGTCGTTGGCGACGTCCTGCGCGTATTCACCCGAGCTGGACGAATCGAGCTTGGCGAGGCGCGACAGCGCGCGGTCTGCAGCATCGGCCGGCAGCGGCTTGTGCTCGCGGTTCTTCAGGTTCTGCGCAATGATGTGGTTGCCCGCCGAACGGCCGAACACCACCAGGTCGAGCAGCGAGTTCGTGCCCAGGCGGTTGGCGCCGTGCACCGACACGCACGAGCATTCGCCGATCGCGTAGAAGCCGTTGATGACCTCGTTCGGGTTGCCGTTTTTCGGCACCACGACCTGGCCGTGATAGTTCGTCGGGATGCCACCCATCTGGTAGTGGATGGTCGGCACCACCGGAATCGGTTCCTTGATGGCGTCGACGTTGGCGAACTTCAGGCCAATCTCGCGAATCGACGGCAGACGCTTCATGATGGTCTCGGCGCCGACGTGGGTCAGGTCGAGCAGCACGTAGTCGCCGTTCGGGCCGCAGCCGCGGCCTTCCTTGATTTCCTGGTCCATCGAGCGCGACACGAAGTCACGCGGCGCCAGATCCTTCAGCGTCGGGGCATAGCGCTCCATGAAGCGCTCGCCATCCTTGTTACGCAGGATGCCGCCTTCGCCGCGCACGCCTTCCGTGATCAGCACCCCCGCGCCGGCCACGCCGGTCGGGTGGAACTGCCAGAACTCCATGTCTTCCAGCGGGACGCCTGCGCGCGCTGCCATGCCCAGGCCGTCACCGGTGTTGATGAAGGCGTTGGTGGAAGCTGCGTAAATCCGGCCTGCACCGCCCGTGGCGAACAGCGTCGTCTTGGCTTCGAGGATGTAGACCTCGCCGGTTTCCATTTCGAGCGCCGTCACGCCCAGAACGTCGCCGTCCTGATCGCGGATCAGATCCAGCGCCATCCATTCGACGAAGAAGTGGGTCTTGGCCCGCACGTTACGCTGATACAGCGTGTGCAGCAGTGCGTGGCCGGTACGGTCGGCCGCGGCGCAGGCACGCTGCACCGGCTTCTCGCCATAGTTCGACGTGTGACCGCCAAACGGACGCTGGTAGATGGTGCCGTCGGCGTTGCGGTCGAACGGCATGCCGAAGTGTTCCAGTTCATAGACCACGTTCGGCGCCTGGCGGCACATGAATTCGATCGCGTCCTGGTCGCCGAGCCAGTCGGAACCCTTGACGGTGTCGTAGAAGTGATAGTGCCAGTTGTCTTCGCTCATGTTGCCCAGCGAAGCACCGATACCCCCCTGCGCCGCGACGGTGTGCGAGCGGGTGGGAAAAACCTTGGATAGCACGGCCACGGAGAGGCCGGCTTCTGCCAGCTGCAGCGATGCGCGCATGCCCGAACCGCCCGCACCGACGATCACGACGTCGAATTTGCGGCGCGGCAGCCCAGTCTTGACTGCGACCATGTCTTAAACCCTCCAGAGAATCTGAGCTGCGTAGCCCGCACAACCGACGAGCCACAGAATCGTCAACACTTGCAGCGTCAAACGCACTGCCACGGGCTTCACGTAGTCCATCCAGATATCGCGGACACCGATCCAGGCGTGATACGTGAGCGACACGAACGCCAGGAACGTCAGCATCTTCATCCACTGGTTCGAGAACAGGCCGGCCCAGCTTTGGTACGACGTGTCTTTCGAGAGCAGGAATGCAGCCAGCAACACGATCGTGTAGACCGCCATGATCACGGCGGTGACGCGCTGCGCGAGGAAGTCCTTCAGGCCGTAGTGCGCGCCGACAACGAGGCGCTTGGGACCGATATTGTTATTTGCCATCAGGGACTCCTCAGAACAGGCCGAACAGCTTGGCGCCGAACACGACCGTCAGCAGCAGGCTGACGATGAGGACGCTCACAGCCGACTTGGAAGCCGAGGTCTTGTCGATGCCGATATGCAGATCGAGGATCAGGTAACGGATGCCTGCGCAGAAATGGTGCAGATAAGCCCAGATGAGCGCGAGGACGACAACCTTGGCGAAGCCGTTGGACAGAAGCGCCGAGAATTTGGCGAAACTGATTTCCGACGTGAGACTTTGCTCGAACAAGTACAGCACGAACGGAAGAAGAAGGAACATCAGCGCACCGCTGGCACGGTGCAGGATGGACACCTTACCGGCCCAGGGCAAGCGGTAGCGGGCGATATCGCCCAAACCGATGTTCCTGTAGACCGGCCTGGCTTTCTTGATGGCTTCTGCCATGGTCAGACCCCAATTGGCTAATCAACAAACAAAACAGCTTTGCACAAATCCGCGAGATTCTAGCGCGCTTTTGTTGCGCAGCGCACCAATAATTCCATGCGACGCGCTCCACTTTTGTGCTTCGTGCCCTCGCCTGCCAGCGGCGTGATACGGGGGCAGATTGTCCTCTTTACCTTGCCTCATGACGCGCAATGCGGTGTTGCGCGACGCACAAGGTGAAACGCCATTGAGTTGGCTCAGCCGCACGAATCGCGCCTGAGGACGCACCGTCAACTCAGCTCGTTCTGGTAGTAATGCCGCGTCGTGACGTACAGGCCACGGCGTATTTCCACCGGCTTGTCGCCGAACGTGTGCGAGACGCGCTCCACCGAGAGCAGCGGCGAGGCAACCGCCACTGACAGCAACTCGGCCGTGGCGGCGTCCGCTGCCACAGCGCGGATGCGCTCCGTGGCACGCAACATGCGCACGCCGAACTCCGCCTCGAAGAACGCGTACATCGGCCCCTTCCACTCCGTCAGCTTTTCGGCCGTGAGGCCCTTGAAGCTCGCCCCCGGCAGCCAGATCTCCTCCAGCACCGTCGGCTCGCCCGAAAAGAACAGGATGCGGCGGATCTGCACGACGCTGTCGCCGGCCTTCAGTTCGAGCAGCCTGGCGATCTCGGCCGGCGCCCGCATGCGCTTGCACTCCAGTACGCGGCTGCTCGGGTAATGCTGCTCGCCCTGCTCCGGCATCAGACGTAAGAAGCGGAATTGCACGCCTTCTTCGTAATGCGTGGTCACGAAGGTGCCCTTGCCCTGGCGCCGCGCGACGAGGTTTTCGGCTGCCAATTCGTCGATCGCCTTGCGCACGGTCCCCTGGCTGACCTTGTAGCGGGCGGCCAATTCCATTTCGCTGGGAATCATCTCGCCGGGCTTCCACTCGCCCGCCTGCAAGCTTTGCAGGATCAGCGTCTTGATCTGCTGATACAGCGGACTGAACGTGGGAGAGCCGCCCGCGCCGCCCGCAGAAGCGGGCGATGCGCCGCCTTCGCCGCTTGAAGGCGGCATCGCAGCGGATAGAGGGCTTGGTGTGCTCGACATAACCGCCGATTTCACCACAAAAGCGACAAAGGCGTCCAGCCCGTTTATAGAATGTCTTATGTCTTATATAAGACAGAAGATTCATTGACTTTCCGGCGAGGCCCGACCTACACTCGCGCCTGTTCCGGGCGACGGCCCACACACACGCCACGACGACGCCAAGGTCAATCGCACGTGTGTTTCCACATCGTCATGCGGACGCAGTAAACTGCGAGGCTCTTGCCGATTCTGAGCCGACCGCCCACGAGGCGCCGACCGTTGCCGGCAATGCCTGCGAGGCTGCACCGACATCCCGCCGGGATGCGCGCCGCACGCAGTGCGATCCGCTTTCACTACCGTTTGGAGAGTTCTCATGGCAAAAGCACCCATGCGCGTCGCAGTGACCGGCGCTGCTGGACAGATCGGTTACGCCCTGCTGTTCCGCATCGCTGCCGGCGAAATGCTGGGCAAGGATCAACCCGTCATCCTGCAACTGCTGGAAATCCCCGATGAGAAGGCCCAGAAGGCGCTCAAGGGCGTGATGATGGAGATCGAAGACTGCGCCTTCCCGCTGCTGGCCGGCATGGAAGCCCACTCCGACCCGATGACCGCGTTCAAGGACGTCGACGTGGCCCTGCTGGTGGGCGCCCGCCCCCGCGGTCCGGGCATGGAACGTGCAGACCTGCTGTCGGCCAACGCCCAGATCTTCACGGCGCAAGGCAAGGCACTGAACGCCGTTGCCTCGCGCAACGTCAAGGTGCTGGTGGTCGGCAACCCGGCCAACACCAACGCCTACATCGCCATGAAGTCGGCGCCGGACCTGCCGCGCGAGAACTTCACCGCCATGCTGCGCCTGGACCACAACCGCGCCCTGTCGCAGATCGCCGCCAAGACCGGCAAGCCGGTGTCGAGCATCGAAAAGCTGTTCGTGTGGGGCAACCACAGCCCGACGATGTACGCCGACTACCGCTACGCCACGATCGACGGCAAGAGCGTCAAGGACATGATCAACGACCCGGTGTGGAACAACGACGTGTTCCTGCCGACCGTTGGCAAGCGCGGCGCCGCCATCATCGAAGCGCGCGGCCTGTCGTCGGCTGCTTCGGCTGCCAACGCCGCCATCGACCACGTGCGTGACTGGGTGCTCGGCAGCAACGGCAAGATCGTCACGATGGGCATCCCGTCGAACGGCGAATACGGCATTCCGAAGGACGTGATGTTCGGCTTCCCGGTCACCACGGAAAACGGCAAGTACAAGATCGTCGAAGGCCTGGAAATCGACGAGTACAGCCAAGGCAAGATCAAGATCACGCTCGACGAGCTGGAAGGCGAGCGTGCGGGCGTGCAGCATCTGCTGTGATCCGCATGATCTAAAAGAAGAAACCGGAGCGGATCGGCAGCGAACCCTCCGGTTTTTTTACACCTGCATTTCGAACAAAACGCAGGCGTTACCGCGCCGCCCAACCGATACCACCCCGTGCACCCCACCGAGGTTTTGTTCCAGGACGATGCCCTGCCGGCCCAGCTGCCGGTCTGCGACCACTACGCGGGCGCAGAAAAACTGATGCGCAAGTCGCTCGCCCTGCAACAAACCCTTGGCCCGGTTTTCGACATCACGTTTGACTGCGAAGACGGCGCCGCCGTCGGCCAGGAACGCGCGCATGCCGAACTGGCCGCCGCACTCATCAACAGCGACGACAACCGCTTCAACCGCGTTGGCGTGCGCATCCACGATCCGAACCACGATGCGTGGACGCAAGACGTCGACATCCTGGTCGGCCTTGCCGGCCGCCGCCTCGCCTACGTGACCGTGCCGAAGGTACGTGACGTCGTGGAAGTGGCGCGCGTGACCGATCGCGTCAACCAGGCGGCCAAGGCTGCCGGCATTGCGAGGCACCTGCCGATTCACGTGCTGATCGAAACGCATGGCGCGCTGGCACAGGTGTTCGATATCGCCTCGCTGGTGCAGGTCGAATGCCTGAGTTTCGGCCTGATGGATTTCGTTTCCGCCCACAACGGTGCGATTCCGGGCGCGGCGATGGGCTCGCCCGAGCAGTTCGAACATCCGCTGATCCGCCGCGCGCTTGCCGAGATTTCTGCCGCGTGCCACGCGCACGGCAAGGTGCCGTCGCACAACGTCAGCACCGATATCAAGCACCCGGACCGCGCCGGCGCCGATGCCGCGCGTGCCCGCAACGAGTTCGGCTATCTGCGCAAGTGGAGCATCCATCCCGACCAGATCGCGCCGATCGTTTCCGCATTCCGCCCATCGCACGAAGAAGTGACACACGCGGGCGCCATTCTTGCGGCTGCGCAGGATGCCTCGTGGGGCCCGATCCAGCACGAAGGCCGGCTGCATGACCGCGCGAGCTATCGCTATTGGTGGGCCGTGCTGCAACGTGCGCATACCACCGGCGTGGAGATGCCGGCCGACGCCGTCGCGCGGTTCTTCGCGTGACAACCGTAGAAAGGAGATTCGCCATGACGGCAAACACCCAAACCAGCGCAAGCGCCCGCTTCCGCCAGGCGCTGGTCGAAGAATCGCCGCTGCAGATCGTCGGCACCATCAACGCCAACCACGCGCTGCTGGCCAAGCGCGCCGGCTATCGCGCCATCTACCTGTCAGGCGGCGGCGTGGCAGCAGGCTCGCTGGGCCTGCCTGACCTCGGCATATCTGGCCTGGACGACGTGCTGACCGACGTCCGCCGCATCACCGATGTGTGTGACGTGCCGCTGCTGGTGGACGTCGACACGGGCTTCGGCGCTTCCGCCTTCAATGTGGCGCGCACGACCAAGTCGCTCATCAAGTTTGGCGCCGCGGCCATGCACATCGAAGACCAGGTCGGCGCCAAGCGCTGCGGCCATCGGCCCAACAAAGAAATCGTCTCGAGGGACGAGATGGTCGATCGCATCAAGGCCGCCGTCGATGCCCGCACCGACGCCGACTTTGTCGTCATGGCCCGCACCGATGCGCTTGCCGTCGAAGGGTTCGACCGCGCCTTGGAACGCGCCGTGGCCTGCGTGGAAGCCGGCGCGGACGCGATCTTTCCCGAGGCGATGACGGAACTGTCGATGTACCGCAAGTTCGTCGACGCGGTGAAGGTGCCGGTGCTGGCCAACATCACCGAATTTGGCCAGACGCCGCTGTTCACGCGCGACGAACTGGCCTCCGCCGGGGTGTCGATGATCCTGTATCCGCTGTCGGCATTCCGCGCGATGAACAAGGCTGCGGAGAACGTGTACGCAGCCATTCGCCGCGATGGCACGCAACGGAACGTCGTCGATACCATGCAGACGCGCATGGAACTCTACGACAGCATCGGTTACCACGACTACGAAGCCAAGCTGGACGCGCTGTTCGCACAGAACCGCGGTTGAGCCACTCCCCCATCCATCCCAACGCAAACAAGGAGAACGGAAGACAAGACTGCGGGATAACTTGCCCCGGAAACAACCCGGAAAACGGTGCCGATGCTGGCGCGACACCCCCGTTTGGCGTAGCGGTCGGGCGAGCATGTAACAGAACGTTGGGCACGGCGTCCAAATCGGTCAAAATACCGGCCGGTGTGCGAAATGCCGTGGCATTCCGTGGCCTGGCAGCCGCCTCCCCCACTCTGTCTTACCGAAGGAAACCCTATGAACAAATTCATCGTGGGCGCCTGTGCTGGCGTTCTTTCGCTGGCTGCATCGCAATATGCAACCGCCCAGGCCCCGGCCAAGCCGGCTGCCAAGAAGGCTCCGGCCAAGAAGCGTGCCGCCAAGAAGGCCGCGCCTGTTGCCGCCGTCAAGCCGGAAGGCGTCGAATGGAAGTGTGAGCTTGGCAACGAGCTGTACCTCAAGGGCGACATGGCCCGCGACCAGATCATCACGATGCACTGGAAGGGCAAGAACTACCAGCTGCCGCGCCAGATGACCCGCACCGGCGCCGACCGTTACTTCGACCAGAAGACCGGCATGGACCTGGTGGTGATCCCGTCCAAGGCCATGCTGTTCGACCGCAACGAAGGCCACCGCCTGGCCGATGAGTGCCAGACCGCCGAAATGGCTGCCGGCGCACCGGCCCCGACGCAAGCCGGCGCCCTGCGCGCCCCGGCCGGCCTGCCGCTGATGATGCCGGACAGCCCGTCGCCGGCTCCGGCCCCCGCTCCGGGTGCAGCGCAACCGGCGCAGCAGTAACGCGATATCGCGCAAGAGGCCCACAGGAACCGCCCATGTCCGCACCGGTTGCGAACATCCGCACGAATCCGGACAAGGTCATCGTCGACGATGTGACCTTGCCTGGATACGCCGGGCGCCTTGGGCCTTTTGTGTCTGGGACCGTCCTGCCGAATGCCCCGACGGGCACGTCGTGTACGGCGGCTCCCGGCACACCGCGCTTCGGCCGTCAGGCCATCGAAGATCAGCAAGATACCGTCGCCCGCGGCCCGCGCACCGATGTGCTGCGCATGAAAGCCGCCCGCGAGGAAGACCAGCCTTTCCCCACGAATGACCACGACGCCAAAATGCGTTCGATCGCCCACGGCATCACCGCCCGCATCCACGGCGGCAAGACGTTCGGCGGTGTCGTGGCGGAGTACCCGACCGGCCAGAAGCTGTGCCGGTCAAAGCGTGTTGTCGGTTTGTACGTGATTTGATTTTGTCGATTTGATGTATCCGCAACGGGCGCCCCGGCACCCCGCGCAATCCTCAAGCCTTGGAGTCATGCCATGCCCCACAATCTCAAAAATACACTCAAGGAATTTAAGATCAACGGCGGCCAGACCGGCAAGTTCCACTCCCTGCCGCAACTGGGCAAGGAACTGGGCGTGGCGATCGAGCGCCTGCCGGTGTCGATCCGCATCGTGCTGGAATCCGTGCTGCGCAATTGCGATGGCAAGAAGGTGACCGAAGAGCACGTCGCGCAACTGGCCAACTGGAAGCCGACCGCCGAGCGCGTCGACGAAATCCCCTTCGTGGTCGCTCGCGTGGTGCTGCAGGACTTTACCGGCGTGCCGCTGCTGGCCGACCTGGCCGCCATGCGCAACGTGGCCGAGCGCATGGGCAAGAACCCCAAGAAGATCGAGCCGCTGGTGCCGGTCGACCTGGTGGTGGATCACTCGGTGCAGATCGACCACTTCCGCGAGAAGAAGGCGCTGGATCTGAACATGCAACTGGAATTCTCGCGCAACAACGAGCGCTACCAGTTCATGAAGTGGGGCATGCAGGCATTCGACACGTTTGGCGTGGTGCAGCCGGGCTTCGGCATCGTCCACCAGGTCAACCTGGAATACCTGGCGCGCGGCGTGCACAAGAAGGACGGCGTGTTCTACCCGGATACGCTGGTCGGCACCGACAGCCACACCACCATGATCAACGGTATCGGCGTGGTCGGCTGGGGCGTGGGCGGCATCGAGGCCGAAGCCGGCATGCTCGGCCAGCCGGTGTACTTCCTGACGCCGGACGTCGTCGGCGTTGAGCTGAAGGGCCGCCTGCGTGAAGGCTGCACCGCCACCGACCTGGTGCTCACGATCACCGAAATGCTGCGCAAGGAGAAGGTCGTCGGCAAGTTCGTCGAGTTCTTCGGCGAAGGCACGGCCAGCCTGTCGCTGCCGGATCGCGCAACCATCGGCAACATGGCTCCGGAATACGGCGCCACGATGGGCTTCTTCCCGGTCGACGAAAAGACCATCGATTACTTCAAGGGCACGGGCCGCACGCAGGAAGAAATCGCTGCGTTCGAAGGCTACTTCAAGGCGCAAAAGCTGTTCGGCGTGCCGAAGGCCGGCGAAATCGACTACACCAAGACGCTGACGCTGGATCTGGGTACGGTGGCCCCGTCGCTGGCCGGCCCCAAGCGCCCGCAAGACCGCATCGAAATCGGCAACGTGAAGTCGACGTTCTCGTCGCTGTTCTCGAAGCCCGTTGCGGAGAACGGCTTCAACAAGAAAGCGGAAGACCTCGACAAGACCTTCACGACCACCAACGGCGTCAACGTGAAGAGCGGCGACGTGCTGATTGCGGCAATCACCTCGTGCACGAACACGTCCAACCCGAGCGTGCTGCTGGCAGCGGGCCTGCTGGCCAAGAAGGCCGTCGAAGCCGGTTTGGAAGTGGCGCCGCACATCAAGACCTCGCTCGCCCCGGGAAGCCGCGTGGTGACGAAGTACCTGGAAGCCGCCGGCCTGCTGCCGTATCTGGAAAAGCTCGGCTTTGGCGTGACGGCCTACGGCTGCACGACCTGTATCGGCAACGCCGGCGACCTAACGCCGGAACTCAACGAAGCCATCGTGAAGAACGACATCGTTGCGGCCGCCGTGCTGTCGGGCAACCGCAACTTTGAAGCGCGCATCCACCCGAACATCCGCGCCAACTTCCTGGCTTCTCCGCCGCTGGTCGTCGCCTACGCGATCGCCGGCAACGTGACGCGCGACCTCATGACCGAGCCGGTCGGCAAGGGCAAGAATGGCAAGGACGTGTATCTAGGTGACATTTGGCCAAGCTCGGACGAGATCGCCAAGCTGATGAAGTTCGCGATGAACGCCGACACGTTCCGCACGAACTACGAGCAGGTCAAGAAGCCGTCCAAGCTGTGGGCCAACGTCAAGGGCACGAAGGGCCAGGTCTACGACTGGCCGAAGTCGACGTACATCGCCGAGCCGCCGTTCTTCGAAGGCTTTGGCATGACGCCGGCGGCGGCTTCGGCATCGGTCAAGGGCGCACGCGCACTGGGCGTGTTCGGCGATTCCGTGACGACCGACCACATCTCCCCGGCCGTTCGATCAAGGAAACGTCGCCCGCCGGCAAGTACCTGCTGGCTAACGGCGTGCTCAAGGCCGACTTCAACAGCTACGGTTCGCGCCGCGGCAACCATGAGGTGATGATGCGCGGCACGTTCGCCAACGTGCGCATCAAGAACCTGATGATCCCCGCCAAGGCGGACGGTTCGCGCGTGGAAGGCGGCGAAACGCTGTTCCAGCCGAGCGGCGAACAAATGTCGATCTACGACGCCGCCATGAAGTACATCGCCGAAGGCACGCCGACGGTCGTGTTCGGCGGCGAAGAGTACGGCACGGGCAGCTCGCGCGACTGGGCCGCCAAGGGCACGCAGCTGCTGGGCGTGAAGGCCGTGATCGCACGCAGCTTCGAACGTATCCACCGCTCGAACCTGGTGGGCATGGGCGTGCTGCCGCTGCAGTTCAAGGGCAGCGACTCGGCGCAATCGCTGGGCATCGTGGGCGACGAAACCTTCGACATCGAGGGCCTCGACGGCGAAATCAAGCCGCAACAGGACGTCACCCTGGTCATCCATCGCGCCAACGGCGAGACCACGCGTGCGCAAGTGCTGCTGCGCATCGACACGCCGATCGAAGTGGATTACTACAAGCACGGCGGCATCCTGCCGTTCGTGCTGCGCCAGCTGCTGGCGGCTTAAGTTTCAAGCCACCACGCTGCGAAGGTGCAGATCGAAAGCCGGCTCTTCGGAGCCGGTTTTTTATTGCCTGCCAAATCAAACAAGGTGACGATGCCCCAATCGGCAAGCAGGCTTTGGTACAGTGTGCCGAATCGGCCGTGTGATGTGCCCGCCCCGTTGGAGGCACGCTCGCCGCCCGGCCTCGCCTGACCGTTTCATTGCTGGAGTCCCGCACCCATGGCCCAAGTGGTACTTGCCTTCATCGTCGTGGCGGCTGCCGTGTTCTACATCCTGTTCAAGGCACCGCAGACCGACGCCCAGGCCCCGGCCCCGGCAACGCCCGCCGTAGCAGCGGCGCCTGTGCCCCCGCCTCCGCCAATGGCAGCTTCCGCGCCGGTTGCCGAGACGCATACGGCACCGGCCAGCACGCCGGCTGCATCCGAACCCGCAGCGGCTTCCGCACCTGCGAGCGCAAGCAGCGCGGCCTCCGCAGCCTCGGCGCCTGCGGCCAAGCCTTAAGGTTTTCGCCTGACAGGTTTCGCAATGGGCGTCGCGCAGCAGCGTACAAGGGTAAAATAACGCCCCTTCATTCTTCCAACGAACGGTACGGCACAGCATGGCAGGATTCCGCTCCAAGGCTCCCCAACGTCTTTCCCCCGATGCAGAACGGCTGGTGGCCGATGCGCTGGCGCTCGACGCGTCGGGCAGCCGCATCGAAGACGTCTATTGGGAACAAAGGCTGTCCGAACGTCTTTCCCGGCTGCTCAAGAACGGCAGCCAGACCGCGCTCGACGCCGCGCTAGACCATCTTTTCAAGCACAACGAGGAAGCCTCCGACGTGCTCGCCGAGCAGGCCGAGACGCTCGCCGAATCGGCCATCCTCAGCTCGGGCGGCGTCGAATATGACGCGCTGCTGATCGCGGCGCCCATCCTGGCGCACACGCGTTACATGATCCCGTCGGGCACCATCAAGCCCGAGATGGCGCAAACGCTGCAGGTCCACCTGCAGGCGCATGTGATGGCTTCCAACGCCCGCGTGGCGCTGGCCCCTTACCTGTACAGCATCGATCAGCTGCCGCGCACGCACTCCGACACCTTTGCGCTCACGCACAAGCTGGCGGCGTATGCGCTGTCGGGCCAGCCGGCCAAGGTCGAACTGCGCGACATGCCGGAAACGGCGCCGATCCTGGCCGACCCTCGCTACCTGGTGGCGATCGTCGTGGCGCAGCACGGCCAGGCCCTGTTCCGCTGGCAGGAAGACGCCAAGGAGCACCACGCGGAGCGCTCCGCCTGCCTCGAGCAATGGCGCGAACAGGTCACGCCGACCATCTCCACGCTGATGCCCGGCTGCGAGTTCGACCTGCTGCTGCCCGACGCCTTCTTCCTGTCCTGCCGCGAATCCGACAAGCAGATCCGTCCGCTGACCGTGCGCGCCGCCGTCAATTACCTGCAGGGCGCGCTGGATATGCCGGCCAACCGCTTTGGCGCCATCATCGGCGCGTTCGGTGAAGAGCAGATCGAGGAATACCGGGTGGCCTTCACGGTGCGCGGCGAGAAAGACCTCATCTACGGCATCGTCTGGCCCGTCTACGGCCGAGACGGCGGCGCCACCGATGTCACCGCGGAAGGCGAACCGGGCAGCCCGCTGGAGCAGATCTGCGATGAATTGCGCGCCTGCGGCATCGAAGACATCTTCCGCCACGGCCAGCTCTTCGAACCCGAGTACTGCGAAGACTGCGGCGCCCCGCTCTATGCAGACCGCTCGGCCGAAATCGTCCACGCAGAAATGCCGGAAGACGCGCCGACCCAGCAGCCGCTGTTCCACTGACGGGCGACGCGCGTGATCAAAGCCACCTCCGGGTGGCTTCTTTATTGCTCCGCGATCGTTCATATTGATTGTCGGTTTGCGTCGCACGCGCCCCGCCGGGCTGCGGCACAATGACGGTCTTCCGCCACATGGCATCACCGCCGAACCCCAGGAGCCTCCCGATGACAACCCGTGCCCTCTTGTGTGTTCCCATCCGCGCCCTGATCCGCAACCTCGCAGCCTGTGCGCTGGCAGCGGCTGCCGCGGCGCCGTTCGCCGCGCACGCCGACGACCTGCGCATCGGCCTGTCCGCCGACGTCACGTCGATGGACCCGCAGTGGAACAACGCCGGCCCCAACAACGCCATGGCGCTGCACATCTTCGAGTCGCTGGTCTTTCTCGACAAGAACGGCCGCTACACGCCTGGCTTGGCCACGTCTTGGAAACCCGTCGACGCCAACACCTGGGAGATCAAGCTCCGCCCCAACGTGAAGTGGAGCGACGGCACGCCGTTCACCGGCGAAGACGTGAAGGCATCGATCGAGCGGCCCGCGCGCCTCACCAACAGCCCAGGCCCGTTCACGAGCTATACGAAATCGATCACCGATGTACAGATCGTCGATCCGCTAACGGTGCGGCTGAAGTTGTCGACACCCAATTACGCGAGCATCCCCAACGATCTGAACAGCTTGCCCATCATCCCGAAGAAAGTGGCCAACGCGGCGCAGGCGGACTTCGATGCTGGCCGCGCCATGATCGGCACCGGTCCGTTCCTGTTCGACCACTTCACGCGCGGGCAGGAAATCGTCCTGAAGAAGAACCCGCACTATTGGGGCCGCGTGCCGCAGTGGGACAAGGTGACGTTCAAGATCATCACGGACAATGCGGCGCGCACAGCCGCGCTGCTCTCGGGCGATGTGGATGTCGTCGAGGCCGTACCGGCTGCGGACGTGCCGCGCATCAAGCAAGACCCCAAATTCCACCTCGAACAGCAGGTGTCATGGCGCACGATTTTCTGGCAGATGGATCAGAGCCGCGATGCTTCGCCGTTCGTGACCGACAAGGCCGGCAAGCCCCTCGCCAAGAATCCGCTCAAGGACCATCGCGTGCGCGAGGCCATCGCGCTGGCCATCAACCGCGATGCCATTGTCAGCCGCGTGCTCGAGGGCCAAGGCGTGGTGGCGTCGAGCATCGTCTCGCCGCAGATCTTCGGGCATCCGGGCGGCAAGCCGATCGCATATGACCCGGCTCGCGCCAAGAAACTGCTTGCCGAGGCCGGTTACCCCGACGGTTTCGGGCTCACGCTGCACGCCACCAACAATCGGTATCTGAACGACGTGCAGGTCGCGCAGACCACTGCGCAGCTGCTCACGCGCATCGGCATCCAGACGAAGGTGGAAACGTTGCCGGTGGCAGCGTATTTCTCCCGCGCACGTCAGGGCGAGTTCTCGTTCATGATGCTCGGCTGGGGCTCGGTAGCGGCCGATGTCGCGCTGCGCAGTATCCTGGGCACGCCGAACGCGCAAACCGGCTACGGCTCCTGGAACTGGGGCCGCTACAGCAATCCGGAGCTGGACAAACTGGTACAGACGTCGCTCTCGACGGTGTCGAGCGAACAGGCTCACGAGCAGGCCGCCAAGACCGCGGCGCGCTTTGCGCAGACCGACTACGCGATCATCCCGTCGCATCACCAGCTCGCCACGTGGGCCATGCGCAAGGGCATTCGCTACGAGGCCCGCACCGACGAATGGTCGCTTGCCTGGTTGTTCACCAAGCAATGATGATCGCTTGGTAACGAACACCGTGCCGTAACGCGCTGTTACAGCAAATTCGCCCGATGTGCCGCATTGGGGTAACTAGCAGGAACTTTCGTCCTGAGCTTTCCTCTATCATGGCGATTTCCACGCCGACACCCTGTAACACTCGTGATGTTGCGACCCAAACTACTCTGTCTCGGCGTCGTCGCTTTGCTGGCCGCCTGCTCCAACTTGCAGACTGAACCGACCGATGCGTCGGCCCAGGCCACCAACGCCACGCCAAGCACCCCAGCCGTACAAGCCAAGCCGGCCATCCAGCCGGCCCCGACCACGCCGCCCATCGTCTTCGGCTCGACCGACAACAGCGGCACCACCACGGTCAACCTGCCGTCCAAGGACAAGATGAGCTTGTCCGAGTACCGCGCACAAACCCGTGACCGTCTGATTCAATCGGAAGGTGCCCGCCCCGACGTGGCGGACTGCGCTGCGCATGCGAGCTGGATCATTCCGCGCTCGACCAATTTCGATCAGTTCCGCCTGCCAACCGGTGCGCTTTCCAACGACCAGGCCAAGGTCGAGCCGTGGGACTCGCGCTTCTCGTCCAGCAAGCAAGGCGCGATCAAGGTGTCGAGCGTGATCACCTTCAATGCCGCCGTGCACAAGCGCGGCACGGGCAATGACCAGTGGGAACCCGTGCGCGTGCGCTGCGGGTATGACGAAGGGATGATGCTGGCGTATGAGCTGCTCGACGCCAACGGTCAGCCGTTCGCTGCGCCGGCCGCGCCCTCCTCTTCGACAGCGCGCACGCACTGCCGCCGCGGCCATCGCTGCACGACCAGTGCAGCAGCACATGGCAAGTCCACCGCCAAGGGCAAGGCCTCGACAAAAGCGACGGCCAAGTCAGCCAAGGGCAGCGGCACCGCCAAGACCAAGTCGACCACGGCAAGCAAATCCACCGCCAAGTCGACGGCAAAGAAGACGACGAAGAAGTCGTCCTCGAACTAAGCGCAACGCGCCGCCAACCCAGGCGGCGCGGCGTTTATCTTCAGCCGAGATACTCCAGGATCGCCTGCAGCATGGCCGCGCCCAATGCGGCGCTGCGGGCGCCATCCCAGCCGACGCGCGCGTCGGGCAGGTCGGCGTTGTCCTTGAACGGCATTTCCAGCGTCAACGACAGGCAGCCATACGTGTGGCCGATGTACTTGGAGGCGAGCTTGAGCGCGTCTTCGTTGTACTTGCTGGCCTCGTAGCCGTATCGCGTCTGGAAATCCGGTGAAGCACGGAGGAACGCCGCGACAAAGCGGTCCTGATCCGCACGCTGCGCGTCGGTAAAGCCTGGCAGCATTTCACTACCGGCCACGAATACATAAGGCAGCGCCTCGTCGCCGTGGATGTCGAAGAACAGATCGACGCCGGTTTGCTCGATGGCCTGGCGCACCGCCAGCACTTCGGGGCTGCGCTGCGCGTCGGGTTCCATCCACTCGCGGTTCAGGTTCGCACCCGCGGCATTGGTGCGCAGGTTGCCCAGCGCTGAGCCATCCGGGTTCATGTTCGGCACGATATGAAAGACGGCGCGCTCGGCAAGCACCCGGCCGATGGGATCGCCGCTCCAGACACCTTGGCGCGTCAGACGCGCGAGCAGGCCCTCGACGAACCATTCGGCCATCGTCTCGCCCGGATGCTGGCGCGCGATGATCCACACGTTTTTCTTGCCGGGGCCGGGTTCGCCGACGGTGATGCTCGTCATGTCGCGGCCCTGCACCGTTTGCCCCAAGCGCTGCGTGCGCACGCCGGGTTTCGTTTGCGCAGCGGCCACGAGTGAAAGGTGGCGCTCGTCCGAATACGGCTCGAAATAGGCAAACCAGATGCTGTCGTGCTCGGGCGTCACCTCGATCGTCAACGTCTTGCCGTCGTAGCGGGTCGGGACACGGAACCAATGCTCGCGGTCGTACGAGGCGACGGCGCGGTAGTCCTTCCAGCCGGCGGCGTAAGTGCATTCGCCGGCGTTTTCCAAGACCAACTTGCAGGCCTGGCCTCGCACACCTTGCAGACGGAAATGGAACCACTGCATGAAATCAGCGTGCGAATCGCGGCGAATGCGCAGGCGGATGGCATCGGCGCGGGCAACATCGACGATTTCGATGGCGCCGCTGTCGAATGCGCTGGAGATGTGCGGTTGATTGGCAGTCATGTCGGATCCTGTCATCAGATGAGCTTGCGGCGGAAGACCCAGCGCTCGTCGTCGGAATCGGCAGCGGCAAAGGCATAGCCGTCGACATCGAACGCCTTGAGCTTGCGCGGATCGGTAATGCGATGCTCGATCGCGTAGCGCGCCATCAGACCACGCGCACGCTTCGCATAGAACGAGATGATCTTGTACTGGCCGTTCTTCCAGTCTTCAAACACCGGCGTGACGATGCGCGCCTTGAGCACCTTGGGCCGCACCACCTTGAAATACTCTTCCGACGCGAGATTGACGAGCACGGGATCGTCGTCCTGCTTGAAGAGCTTGTTCAGCGCCAGCGTCACCTCGTCGCCCCAGAAGGCGTACAGGTCTTTGCCGCGCGGATTGGCAAGGCGCGTGCCCATTTCCAGCCGATACGGCTGCATCCAGTCGAGCGGGCGCAGCACGCCGTACAGCCCCGACAGAATCCGCAGATGCTTCTGCGCGAACTGCAGATCGTCGACCGCCAGCGAATTGGCGTCGAGCCCGCCGTAGACGTCGCCGTCGAAGGCCAGCGCGGCTTGCTTGCTGTTCTCGGCGGTGAATTCGGGCGACCAATCGGCGTAGCGCGTGGCATTGAGCGCCGCCAGCGGGTCGGAAATGTGCATGAGCGTGCCGATCTGGGCCGGCGACAGCTTGCGAAGCACTTCGATGAGTTCTGCGGAGCGCGCGATGAAATCGGGCAGCGTGTGGGTCTTGGTGCGCGGCGGCGTGTCGTAGTCGAGCGACTTGGCCGGCGAGAGGACGATGATCATGTCAGAATCGCGGTTCACAAGTCTGGAATTGTATCGAATGGCAGACGCTGCCGCCCTCGCCCACTCCACCCAGGCTCCGGCCCCGCGCGTGGTGCTGGACTCCAACATCTGGGTCGACATCCTGATCTTCGACGATGCGGTTGCGCGCCCCATCCGCGCTGCGCTGGAAGCCGGCCGGCTGGACGCCATCATCAGCCCCGCCTGTCGCGAAGAGCTGCGCCGCGTGCTCGACTATCCCCAATTCGCCCGCTACGCCGTTGACGCGCAAGCTGCGCTCGCGTGGGTCGATCGCGTGACCCGGTCCGTCGCCGATCCTGAAGACGCGGCCCGCGTGCAAGGCGAAGCGTTCGTCCCACGCTGCAAGGATCGCGACGACCAGAAATTTCTCGCGCTGGCCGATGCCGCCAACGTTGCCTATCTCGTTTCCAAGGACCGCGCCGTGCTCAAGCTCAAGCGCCGCATGGCGAAGTATTGCGACGTGGCGGTGCTGCCGCCCAAGCAGTTCGTCGCGCTGGTCCAGCTGGAAAACACGCCCCTAGCTGCCATCCCGAATCAAGCCTGAAGCCGTCTTGTCATGACCACTGTTGAATCGCTCGCACCCATCGCCCCGCCGCCATCGCGGCTGCCGAATGTCGGCACCACCATCTTCACCGTGATGTCGGCGCTGGCCGTGGAAAAGCAGGCCGTCAACCTGGGCCAGGGCTTTCCGGATTTCGATTGCGATCCGCGCATCGTCGAAGCCGTGTCCGAGGCCATGCGCGCCGGCCTGAACCAATACCCGCCGATGACGGGCGTGCCCGCCCTGCGCCAGGCCATCGCAGCGAAGATCGCCAATCTGTACTGCCACGCTTACGATGCCGACCGCGAGATCACCATCACCGCCGGCGCCACGCAGGCGCTGCTGACGACCGTGCTGTGCTGCGTGCACCCCGGCGATGAAGTCATCGTCTTCGAGCCGACGTACGACAGCTACATTCCATCGATTGAACTGGCAGGCGGCAAGGTCGTGCCGATCACGCTGAACGCACCGGACTTCCGCATCCCGTTCGACACGCTGGCGGCGGCCATCACACCGCGCACGCGCCTGATCATGCTCAACACGCCGCACAACCCGACCGGCACGGTCTGGCATGCGGACGACATGCGCAAGCTGGCTGAGATCCTGGCGCCGACCAACGTGCTCCTGCTCTCCGACGAGGTGTACGAGCACATGGTGTACGACGGCGTGCCGCATGCATCGGTGGCGCGCATTCCGGAACTGGCGCGGCGCGCCTTCGTGGTGTCGAGCTTCGGCAAGACGTATCACGTGACGGGCTGGAAGGTCGGCTACGTGGCCGCCCCCGCCGCGCTGATGGCGGAATTCCGCAAGGTGCACCAGTTCAACGTGTTCACCGTCAATACGCCGGTGCAGCACGGGCTGGCCAACTACATGGCCGATCCGCGCCCGTACCTGGAGCTGCCTGCGTTCTACCAGCACAAACGCGACCTGTTCCGCGCGGGCCTGGAGAAGACCCGCTTCAAGCTGCTGCCCTGCCAGGGCACGTACTTCCAGTGTGTGGATTACAGCGCCATCTCGGACCTGCCCGAAGCCGAATTCGCCAAGTGGCTGACGAGCGAGATTGGTGTGGCGGCGATCCCCGTATCGGCGTTCTATTCGCAGCCGCACGAATCGGGCGTGGTGCGCTTTTGCTTCGCCAAGAAGGACGAAACGCTCCAGGTTGCCCTGGAGCGCTTGTCGAAGGTGTAAGACCGTAAAGCTGAGGCCGATCAGCGCTTGCTGGCGTAGTGCGCCAGCATCTGCTCCAGATTGGCCTTGCTGTCTGCACGAACCTTCTGCACGTTCGGGTTCTCGGCCATCTTGGCCAGGTAAGGCTTGACGCCCTCCACCTGCGCCAGCAGGTCTTCACCGTAGATGATCTTGGTGGCCTGGCTGACCAGCGGGAAGTGCACGATGGCCGCGCAGTCCGCAATGGTGAACGTCTCGCCCGCGACGTAAGGCGAGAACTTGAACAGCTTGGCCGCCGCCGGGATGTTCTTCTGCAGTTGCTCGCGCACCTTGACCTTCAGGTTGTCGCTGATCTTGCCGCCGAAGAACGCCTCGGGAAACAGCTGGCGCGCCACCAACTCCAGGTGCAGCTCCAGGAAGGTCACCACCTCCCGCACCTTGGCCGCCTGGAACGGATCGGCCGGAATCAGCGGATGTTCCGGATAGCGCGCTTCCAAGTAGTCGACAATGACCTGCGATTCGCACATGCCGCGATCGCCATCTTTCAAATACGGCACCTTGTGCAGCGGCGAGATTTCGCCGTCGGTCTGATCCGGCCAGCGCAGTGATTCTTCAAAAGGGATGCCCTTTTCCAGCAGGGCGAGCTTGACCTTGTTGTAGTAGTTGCTCGCAGAAAAACCGTATAGCGTCAGCATGAAGCCGTCTCCTTGGTAATTTGGCCGTCCGTTATGGTCGGTGCGGATGCCAGAAATCGCACGCTCGTGCTATTTTAGCCAGACTTCTTTCGATCGCAGCGGATTTCATATGCAGACTATCGGGATTGTGGGCACCGGCGCCATGGGGCGCGGCATTGCGCAGATCGCGGCCCAGGCAGGTTTGCGCGTCAAACTGTTCGACGCCAACCCGCAAGCCGTGGAAGCGGCGCGCACTGCACTGGCCGATACGCTCGCCAAGTTGGCCGCCAAGGGCAAGATGACGGCGGAGGAAGCCGACGCCACCGTCGCGCGGCTCGTCCCTGCAGGCGCGCTCACCGATCTGGCGGACTGCGATCTCGTGGTCGAGGCCATCGTCGAGAAGCTCGACGTCAAGCGCGACCTCTTCCGCCAGCTCGAAGACATCGTCCGCGCGGATGCCATCCTGGCGTCGAATACCTCATCGCTGTCGATCACCGCGATTGCCGCCACATGCAAGCGCCCGGAACGCGTTGCTGGCTTTCACTTCTTCAACCCGGTGCCGCTGATGAAGGTGGTCGAAGTCATCGACGGCCTGCGCAGCGCGCCCGCCACCGGTGATGCCCTGGCGGCACTCGCCCAGCGCATGGGGCACACCGCCGTGCGCTGCATCGACATGCCGGGCTTCATCGTCAACCACGCCGGTCGCGGCATGAATACCGAAGGCCTGCGCGTGGCGCAGGAAAGCGTGGCGGCGTATGCGGACATCGACGCCATCATGCGCGAGCAGGCCGGTTTCCGCATGGGGCCGTTCGAGTTGATGGACCTCACGGGGCTGGACGTTTCGCACCCGGTGATGGAATCGGTCTACCGCCAGTTCTATGACGAGCCGCGCTATCGTCCGTCGCAGATCACGGCGGTGCGCTTTGCCGGCGGCATTCTGGGCCGCAAGACGGGCGAAGGTTTCTACCGCTATCCGGAGGGGCAAAAACAGGTACCGGCAGAAACGCCCGCCCCGTCTGCGCGCCCGTCTTCGGTGTGGATCAGCCGCGCGCATGACGCCGGCCACGCCGCAGCGCAGCGCCTGTTGCTCGATCTGGGCATCACGCCCGAAGGCGGTTCCAAACCGTCCGCCGATGCATTGATCATCGTGACGCCGCGCGGGCTGGACGCCACGGCCTGCGTGGCCGCCGAGGGGCTCGACGCACGCCGCACCGTCGCGCTCGACACGCTCTATCCGTTTGCCGCCACCAAGCGCCGCACGCTGATGACCACGCCCGCCACCGACGCGGCCTACCGTGACGCCGCTCACGGCTTGCTGGCCTCCGACGGCGTGCCCGTCACGGTGATCCGGGATTCGGGTGGCTTTGTGGCGCAGCGCATCGTCGCGTGCATCGTCAACATCGCGTGCGACATCGCCCAGCAGCGCATTGCCACGCCGACGGACATCGACCTCGCTGTCACGCTGGGGCTCGGTTATCCCAAAGGGCCGCTGGCACTCGGCGATACGCTGGGCACGAACGCCATCCTTGAAGTCCTGCAGAACCTCTACGTGCTGTATGGCGATCCGCGCTATCGCCCGAGCCCGTGGCTGCTGCGCCGTGCCCGTCTCGGCATGTCGCTGCTCACGCCTGATGCCTGATACGCCTGACGCCTGATTGCCGCTTACCCTGACGAGGCCGCCATGACCGCGCAATTGCTCTCCAAACGCATCGGCTCGACGCTGGTGCTGACGCTGTCCAACCCTGACGCCCGCAACGCGCTGGACCCGGTGATGTACACCGCGTCGATGGAAGCGCTGGACCGCGCCGCCAACGACAACGAAATTCGCGCCATCATCTTCACGGGCGACGGCAATGCCTTCTGTGCGGGCGGCAATCTGAACCGCCTGCTGGAAAACCGAAGCAAACCCAGGAGCGTGCAGGAAGACGGCATCGACGCGCTCAACCACTGGATCGAGACGATCCGCACGTTCCCCAAGCCCGTGATTGCTGCGGTGGAAGGCCCAGCGGCCGGCGCAGGTTTCTCGCTGGTGCTGGCGTGCGACTTTGCGATTGCCGCATCGGACGCGAAGTTCGTGATGGCGTATGTGAACGTCGCGCTGACGCCGGACGGCGGTGGCTCGTGGCACATCGCGCGCTTCCTGCCGCGCCCGCTGGCGAGCGAAATCATCATGCTCGGCAAGCCTGTCAGCGCGGAGCGGCTCGCGCACTTCGGCCTCATCAATGAGGTGGTCAAACCCGGCGAGGCGCTGGACCAGGCGTTGGCACTGGCGGAAAAACTCGCTGCGCAATCGCCGCACGCGGTGGGCCGCATCAAGGGCCTGATCGCGCACGCCGAAGACGCCTCGCTGCACGATCACCTCAAGGCCGAGCAGCACAGCTTTGTCGAAGCGCTGCACCACGCCGACGGCAACGAAGGCATCTCCGCCTTCCTGCAAAAGCGCAAACCCCAATACCGCTAGTTTCCGGCTCGCATGGTTCCCTTCCCGACACCCAATCGCCGCCGCGTCTACCTGATGCGTCATGGCGCGGTGACGTACTTCGACGAAACCGGCCGGCCCGTTCCGTCGCCCGAAGCCGTGCCGCTCAACGAACTCGGCCGCAGCCAGACCACCGCCGCCGGCAAGGTCTTCGCGGCCGAGAACATCATCTTCGACCGCGTCATCGTCAGCGGCCTGCCGCGCACGGTAGAAACCGCGCAGCGCGTGCTGGCCGAGATGCCGGCGATGCAGGAACGCGGCATCGCGCTTGAGCACTGGCCCGAGCTGCAGGAAATCCGCGGCGGCAAGCTGGCGGAAATTCCCGAGCACGAACTCGCGCAAGCCTTCATCGGCGCGTTTGAAGGCACGGTGTCCGAAGACCGGCGCTTCCTCAACGGAGAAAGCATCGGCGAATTTCTTGACCGCGTGATTCCGGCCATCGCCCGGCTGCGCGCGCAAACGGACTGGGACACCGTGCTGCTCGTGCTGCATGGCGGCACCAACCGCGCGATCCTCTCGCATGCCATCACCGGCGGCGAGCGCGTGTTCTTCGGCAGCCTCGCGCAGACCGCCGGCTGCATCAACGTGCTCGATGTTGGCGAGGCCCCGACCGACTGGGTGCTGCGCATGAGCAATTTTTCGGCGCCCTCGCCCGCGCATGTCGGCTCGCGCCTGACGACGATGGAAGTACTGCTGCAGCAGTACCTTCGCCATCGTCAACCGACCTGAACTTTCCTCGATACACAACAAGATTCGGAGACACACCCATGGCACAAACGGACCAGCAGGATTTCTCGGCCTTTGAGGGCACGCGCCCGGTAGCAGATCAGCAGAAGTTCGACATCGGCGCGCTGGAAGCGTGGATGCGCGAGCAGGTTGAAGGCTTTGCCGGCCCGCTCACGGTTGAACAGTTCAAGGGCGGCCAGTCGAACCCGACGTTCAAGCTGATCACGCCGTCGCGCACGTACGTGATGCGCGCCAAGCCCGGGCCGAAGGCGAAGCTGCTGCCGTCCGCGCACGCGATCGAACGCGAATATCGCGTGATGGATGCTCTCGCCAAGACCGACGTGCCGTCGCGAAGATGTATGCGCTGTGCGAAGACGAAGCCGTGATCGGCCGCGCCTTCTACATCATGGAGTTCGTGCAGGGCCGCGTGCTGTGGGATCAAGCCCTGCCCGGCATGGCGCCCGCCGAGCGCACCGCAATCTATGACGAGATGAACCGCGTCATCTCTGCGTTGCACACGGTGGACTACGCCGCCATCGGCCTGACCGATTACGGCAAACCCGGCAACTATTTCGCGCGTCAGATCGAGCGCTGGAGCAAGCAGTACAAGCTGTCGGAAACCGAGTCGATTCCGGCCATGGACAACCTGATCGAATGGCTGCCCAAGCACGTGCCGCAGGAAGCCGAGGAAATCACCAGCATCGTTCACGGCGACTACCGGCTCGACAACCTCATCTTCCATCCGACCGAGCCGCGCGTGCTGGCCATCCTCGATTGGGAGCTGTCGACGCTCGGCCATCCGCTCGCCGATTTCAGCTACCACTGCATGAGCTGGCACATCGAGCCAGGCCAGTTCCGCGGCGTCGCCGGCCTGGACTTCGCCGCGTTGGGCATCCCCACAGAAGCCGAGTACATCCGCCAATACGAAGAACGCACCGGCCGCCGCATCACGGGCGACTGGAACTTCTACCTCGCCTACAACATGTTCCGCATTGCCGGCATCCTGCAGGGGATCATGAAGCGCGTGGTGGATGGCACGGCGTCGTCGGCGCAGGCGATGGAAGCGGGCAAGCGCGCCCGCCCGATGGCCGAACTGGGCTGGAAGTACGCCCAGCAGGCCGGCGCATGATGTTGCGCCTCACTTCGTAGCAGGCTTCTCGTACTCGCGCGCGCTTCCAGCGGACCGGACAGCGGCGCCTCCAGCTCCAGCACCACCCCGCCCGGCAACTGCACGAAGATCTGTGCGGCAGGCCGCGCGGGGTGTTTTCTGACCTGGTGCGGCACGCCGCTCTGACGCACGGCGGCCAGCACATCGGCGGCATCCTTCCCGGTGCGGAACGCGATATGCGAAAACACCAACTCCGGCGTATCACCTTCCTGCGTCACGAGATGGACCAGCGCATCGTCGTTCTGGTACAGCCATGTGCCGGGAAACGGAAACACCGGGCGCGGCCCCGGTTTCCAGCCCAGCACATCAGCGAAGAATTTCAGGATGGGTGCCTCTCCTGCCACGTGAAAGTTCACGTGGTCGAAGGTCCAATCGCTGTCAGTCGTCATAGCAAACCGCCTCCTTCAATGTCGATGATGGCGCCGGTCATGAAGCCGTTTGTCATGGCCAGCAGATAGCCTTGCGCGAGGTCTTCCGGCGTGCCGACACGGCCGACCGGCAAGCCACTGCCGATGCGCGCGAGCATGGCCTGCCGATCGGCCGGCGCGCCCCACACTTCCGTATCCACCACGCCGGGGCTGATCACGTTGACGCGGCGCGGTGCGAGTTCCTTCGCCAGGTTCTTGGCGGCGGCTTCCACTGCAGCATTGATCGAGCCACGCAGCAGCCCGGTTGCCGTCGCCTTGCGCGAGAGCAGGCCCGAGGTGAGCGTAATCGATGCGCGTTCTGTCAGATACGGCAACGCAGCTTGCACCGCCATCAGTGCCGCAAACAACTTGGTGCCGAAGGCCTGCTCAAGATCGGCACGCTGCAACGAAGCAAACGGCGGCGGGCTCGTGCGCGAGCCGATGGTGATGACAAGGTGATCGATCTTGCCGCTGGGCGACAACTCGGCTGCCTGCGCCAACGCGCTGCCCAGCGACGCCGTATCGTTCGCGTCGACGGCAATGCCGTGCGTGCCGTCCGTCGCTTTGGCCGAGCGCCCCAGCACCGTCACGCGCGCGCCCTCGGCTGCCGCCGCGCGTGCCACCGCCTGGCCAATACCGGCCGTACCGCCCAACACCACCACGGACTGGTCCTGCAAGGTCTTCGAAGTCATGCCAATGCTCCTTTGAGAAGAAAAAGAAAAAACCGTCAATCGACTGGGGCCATTCTTTCATCAAACAAAAGCAAGATAATCTGGCTATGCTTTGATGATTCTCCAAATCTGCTTTGACAATGATCGCCCTCGACGACCTCCGCCTGCTGGTGCGCATTGCCGACGCCGGCAACCTTTCCGCCGCCGCGCGTCAGCTCGGCTGGCTGCCCGCCACCGCCAGCGCCGCACTCAAGCGCGTGGAAACCGAACTCGGCGCCCGCCTGTTCGAGCGCACCACGCGCAGCATGCGTCCGACCGAAGCCGGCCAGCGTTATCTGGGGTATGCAAGACAGGCGCTGGAAGCGCTGGACGAAGGCGCCGAAAGCCTGGGGCAGGATCGCACCGAGCTGTCCGGCCCCATCCGCATTGCGGCCACATCCGACCTGGGGCGGCACATCCTGCGCCCGTGGCTCGATGCCTTCTGCGACGAGCATCCCGGCGTGCGGATCACGCTGGTGCTCGGCGACCGGCTGGCCGACCTGATGCGAGAAGACCTCGACTTCGCGCTGCGCTATGGGCATCTGCAGGATTCGGCGCTGGTGCGGCGGCCGCTTGCGTCGCATCCGCGTGTGATCGTGGGCGCGCCGTCGTATTTCAAGCAGCACGGCCGGCCTGCCCACCCGAGCGACCTCGCCGACCACCGCTGCCTCATCCTCCTGCGCAACGGCGAGCCCGTCACCCGCTGGCAACTCACGCACGCCAGCGGCCCCGCCCCGATCGACGTGCGCGGCGATTTCCAATGCGACGACGGCGCCGTGGTGCGCGACTGGGCGATCGCCGGCCGCGGCCTGGCCTTCAAGTCGTGGCTGGATGTCGCGCAAGACGTCAGCGCGGGCCGGCTGGAGGTGGCCTTGCCGGCATGGAGCCATGCCCCCACGCCGCTACAGCTCGTGGCCCTGGCGCGCCGCCATCGGCCCGCGCGGCTGACGGCATGTGCAGACTTCCTCGCCGCCCGCTTTGCGGAGTTCAGCGCGCGTTACCCGTTCCCGGCTGCAAAGACGGCAAAGGCGGCAACGGCATCGCCCAAACCCGCCAAAGCCAAGTCGGCCGTCACCGCGAATACGTAGACGTTCTTATTGGTTGTTGCGGCGGCGGACCACCCACCAGGCCACGATGCACGTAAACGCCGCCACCAGCCCCACCATCAGCCAGAAGCCGTGATGGTTGTCGGCCAGCGGCACGCCACCCACATTCATGCCGAAAAGCCCTGCGACGATGTTGATCGGCAGGGCCAGCACGGTCACCAGCGTCAGCGTGAACAGCGTCCTGTTGTTCTGCTCGTCCAGGCGCGCAATCACCTCTTCCTGCAGCAGCTTGATGCGCTCGATCAATCCGCTCATGTCGCGCAAGACGACGGAGAACTCCTCGGTCGATTCGCGTAATTGCTGCACATCTTCCGGATGCAGCCACGCCGGCGGCCGGGCCAGCAGGCGAAAGACCGAACCGGGCTCCGGTGCCAGCATGCGCTGCAGACGCACCAGCACGCGACGGGTGCCCGCAAGCTCCTGCCGCCCGGAGGTGATCTTTGACGCAAGGAAACGGTCTTCGATGCGGTCGATGTCGATGCCGGTGGTGCGGACGATCTGCGTCATCAGGTCGGCCTGATCGCACATCAAATGCCCCAGCAGGTCCGCTGGCGAGCGAAACGTCTCGCCGCTGCGCACGCACTCGCGCAAGCGGTCGACCGAATGCAATGGCTTGCGGCGCAACGTCACCAGCAGGCGCCGGTGTGCGTATACCCACTGCGTCGCCACCTGCGTGGGCGTGCGCTCGAAATCGAAGATCACATCATTGAAGACAGCGACGAGCGCACCGTCCTGCTGCTCGATGCGCGTGGAGTGCGCCTCCTCGCCCAGCAACTCGAGAAACGATTCGGGCAGATCAAGATGGCCCTGCAGCCACCGCATGCAGCCAGCGCGCGACAGGTTGAAATGCAGCCAGATGAACGCGTCGTCGGCATCCTCGTTCTCTGCACGCTGGAGCGCATCCGCAATCTCGGACGAATCCAGCGCCACGCCGGGCTTGCCCGGTTCGAAGCGAAAACCGCAGATGAAACCGGTGTTGTCGGATTGGAAACTGATCGCGGACGCAGTCGCAGTCATACATCGGAAGAGAAGACGGTTGCCAGGAGGCGCAGGCGCTGGACAGTGGCACGCCGAATGCCATCAATCTGTCATAAACCGGCGTGGTTACGCCATTTGTGCGCCGCAGCCCCGATGAGTGCGTCCGCCCTTGCGTTCGTCAACGCCCGTCTGCGAATGCCGCTACGGCGTCGTCCAGGGCCACCTCCGCCATCGCGGCGAATACGTGGTCCCGCAGCCAGCGGCTGGCGGCATCCTGGTCGCTGTTGGTGTGCCAGTACAGATACAGCTCCAGCGGCTGTACGTTGAACGGCAGCGGCAGCATCACGTTGCCATACGGCTCGTTGGCGATGCGCGCGTAGCGGATCGGCAACGTGGCGAGCAGATCCGTGCAGCTCACCACGCGGCAGGCGGCGGGGTAATGCTGGCAACGCAGCCGCACGCGCCGCTCGTGCCCCAGGCGGCGCAACTCCACGTCTTCCAGCCCGGCCCCACGGCGCCGCGACGACACATGCACGTGCTCGCACGCGAGGTAGCGCTCCAGCGTCAGCGGTTCGTTGGCGATGGGGTGGCCGGGGCGCGCCAGCACCACCATCGGGTCGGTCAATAGCGGCGCATGGCGGATGGCCGGAGATGCCGGCACCAGGATGTCCGCCGCCGCGTCGATGGTGCCGGCCAGCAGTTCGGTTTCGAGCTGGCGGCGGTCTCCGCGCACGGTGGTCACGTCGATGCGCGGCGCCTCCTTGGCGATGGCGGCCATGAGCGGCGGCAGCAACGTCGCTTCCAGCGCATCGCGCATCGACAGCGTGAAGCGGCGCTCACTCGTGGCGGGGTCGAAGCGCGTGCCCTCACGCAGGGTGCGCTCAAAGCCCTGCAGCGCTGTGCGGACTTCGGCGATCAGCGTGCGCGCCAGCGGCGTCGGCACCATGCCCTGCCCGCGCCGTTCGAACAGCGGGTCGTCAAACAACTCGCGCAGCCGCCCCAGGGCGTGGCTCACCGCCGGCTGCGTCAGGTTGAGCGTGCGGGCGGCCGCCGTAATCCCGCCTTCCGTATAGATGGCGTCGAAAACGACAAACAGGTTCAAATCGACGCGCGATATATGCATGACATTGATGGACCGCAATCTACGAAATTCATTTCTCTTATTGTAGGCGAAGGCTTATTCTGCGGACACCACTTGTGAGTTGCGCCGCGCGCCATGACCACAACCCCTCATCTCGCCGTACCGACGGGCTTTGAACTGCTGAACAAGCCGAGCCCCTTCCTGACGATGCTGGGGCCGGTGTATGCCAAGGGGATGGGCGCGTCGATGGTGATGGGTTTCCACGTACAGCATCACCACCTGAATCGGCGCGGCATCCTGCATGGCGGCGTGGTGGCATCGCTGGCCGATGCGGCGCTCGGTTACTGCCTGGCCGAACCCGGCGAAGGCACCGGCGGCGCGCTGGCCATGTCGACCGCCAGCCTGACGGTGGATTTCATCGCCTCTGCCGGAGAAGGCGACTGGATCGAGATCACCCCGGAGGGATTGCGCACGGGCAGCAAGCTGGCCTTTGCGCAGGCCCTCTTCCATCGCGGCGACCGGTTGATTGCGCGCGCGAGTGCCGTATTTGCCGTGCTCGGCGGACGTGTTTGACGCATGGCCGAGCCCGTCTGTCTGAACTGAGTTGATGGTTGCCCGTTCGAGGCGCTTGTTCGATGTACTGAGGAGACACCATGAATTTCGATTACACGCCCAAGGTCAAGGAAATGCAGGCACGCCTGCTTGAATTCTTTGACCAGCACATCTACCCGAACGAGCACCGCTTCCACGAAGAAGTCGAAGCCAACCGCCGTGCCGGCAACGCGTGGATTCCCACCAAGGTCATCGAAGAGCTGAAGCCGCTGGCGCGCAAGGCCGGGCTGTGGAACCTGTTCCTGCCGCGTTCGCCGCGCGCGCCCGAAGGGCTGTCGAACCTCGAATACGCACCGCTGTGCGAAATCATGGGCCGCGTGCCCTGGGCGCCGGAAGTGTTCAACTGCTCCGCGCCCGACACCGGCAACATGGAAACGCTGGAGCGCTACGCGTCCGAAGAACTGAAAGACCGCTGGCTGGAGCCGCTGCTGCGCGGCGAGATCCGCTCCGCCTTCCTGATGACCGAGCCGGCCGTGGCCTCGTCGGACGCCACCAACATCGAATGCCGCATCGAGCGCCAAGGCGACGAGTACGTCATCAACGGCCGCAAGTGGTGGTCGTCGGGCGCTGGCGACCCGCGCTGCGCCGTCTACATCGTCATGGGCAAGACCAACCCCGACGCCGGCCGCCACGAGCAGCAATCGATGATCGTGGTGCCGGCCAACGCGCCGGGCATCACCGTCATGCGCCCGCTGAGCGTGTTCGGTTACGACGATGCGCCGCACGGCCACATGGAAGTCGACCTCAAAAACGTGCGCGTGCCGGTGGGCAACATCCTGCTCGGTGAAGGCCGCGGCTTCGAGATCGCGCAGGGCCGCCTCGGCCCGGGCCGCATCCACCACTGCATGCGCAGCATCGGCGTGGCCGAGCGTGCGCTGGAGCTGATGTGCAAGCGCCTGTCGTCGCGCATCGCGTTCGGCAAGGCCATCGCGCAGCACAGCGTCTGGCACGAGCGCATTGCCGAAGCCCGCTGCATGATCGAACAGGCCCGCCTGCTGACGCTCAAGGCCGCGTACATGATGGACACCGTCGGCAACAAGGTCGCCAAGGCCGAGATCGCGATGATCAAGGTCGTGGCCCCGAACATCGCGTGCCAGATCGTCGACTGGGCGATCCAGGCACACGGCGGCGGCGGCGTGTCGGGCGACTTCCCGCTGGCCTCGGCCTACGCGCACCAGCGCACGCTGCGCCTGGCCGACGGCCCGGACGAAGTGCACCGCGCGGCCATCGCCAAGCTGGAACTGGCCAAGCATCTGCACAGGCTTGCCGATGTGGCAGACATGCCAGTCACGCGCGGCGCGTAAGGCCGGCACCACGGATCACTCCTTGCCCCCGCGTCAAGCGGGGTTTTTTTTTGCCCGCGCAAGCCGTCAGCGCGTTTCGACGTTCTGTGCTTGAATGACCGGCTCTCCCTTCTTACCTGCTCAGGAGCACGCAAGTCATGATCGACGTCTATAGCTGGGCCACGCCCAACGGGCATAAGGTGCACATCATGCTGGAAGAATGCGGGCTGCCGTACCGCGTTCACGGCGTCAACATCGGTGCCGGCGACCAGTTCAAACCCGACTTCCTCAAGATCAGCCCCAACAACAAGATCCCGGCCATCGTCGATCAGGATGGCCCGGACGGCAAACCGATTTCGCTGTTCGAATCGGGCGCGATCCTGCTGTACCTCGCCGGCAAGACGGGCAAGTTCCTGCCCGAGGACGTGCGCGGCAAATACGAAGTGCTGCAGTGGGTGATGTTCCAGATGGGGGGCGTCGGCCCGATGCTCGGCCAGGCACACCACTTCCGCATCTACGCGCCTGAGAAGATCGAGTACGCGGTCAATCGGTATACGAACGAAGCGAAGCGTCTGTATGGCGTGATCGACAAGCGCTTGTCGGAATCCAAATACTTGGGCGGGCCGGAGTATTCCATCGCCGATATTGCGACGTGGCCGTGGCTGCGGAGCTGGAAGAACCAGGGGATCGAGCTGTCGGATTACCCGAAGCTGCAGCGCTGGTTTGAGGCCATTGAAGAACGCCCGGCCGTGCAGCGCGCGGTGAAGGTGCTGGCCCAGGAACGGCCTGCGGTGCAGGACGACAAGGCGAAGGAGATTTTGTTTGGGGCTACGCAGTATCAGCGGCGTTGATTCGGCGTTTTCCTTTGCTGGAGGGGCTGCCTTGTTTGGCGGCCTTTTTTGTTTTTGTGGTTGGGGTTTTGTTTTGTTCCCCTGCGGGGGCTGGCTCTTGTGGTGCATCTCTATTTCACCCCCTGCCGGGGGC
>NZ_VOSS01000127.1 GCF_007997035.1 Ralstonia sp. TCR112
GACATAAATTCAAGAATCCCTCGCCATCTCGGCGCGCCTTCTTCTTGCTTACTTTCTTTGGCAAGACAATGAAAGTGAGTCAGCCCCGGCAGGGGATGAAACAAGGGATGAACCACCCACCCCAAAACCAAAAAGAAAAACAAAAAAACCCCACCCCATTTGACGCCCCATTTTTTTCATGGATAACTGTCTCCCCTCCCCCAACAACACAGCGAGCCACCCCATGACCCTCCAAACCTGGCTGGCCTTCATCGGCGCCAGCATCATCATCCTGCTCATCCCCGGCCCGACGATCCTGTTGGTGATTGGTGATTCGCTGGCCAACCGTGGCCGCTCGGCGTGGAGCACCGTTGCCGGCGTGGCCGCTGGGGACACCACAGCCATGGCCGTGTCCCTTGCCGGTGCGGGCGCCCTGCTGGCCGCATCGGCGGCGGCCTTCACGGCGCTCAAGCTCATCGGCGGTTCGTACCTCGTCTATCTGGGCATCAAGTCCATCCTGAGCGCCCGCCGCCTGCGCGACGACGCGCCCGAGGCGACCATCCCGGTGCAGCAGAAGTCCGCTGGCCGCCGCTTCCTGTCCGCCTGGACGGTCACGGCGCTCAACCCCAAAAGCATCGTCTTCTTCGTCGCCTTCGTGCCGCAGTTCATGTCGGCCGAGCAGACCTTCCTGTCGCAGAGCGTGATCCTGCTGCCGACCTTCGTCATCCTGGCCGCCGCCAACGCGTCGATGTACGCGCTGGCCGCCAAGCTGCTCGCCAAGCGCCTGACCAGCGTGGCCGCGCAGCGCCGCTTCGGCTACACGGGCGGTGCGGTGATGGTGGGCGCTGGCACGCTCACGCTCGGCATGCAGTCGGCCTGAACCTGCCCGTACGAGGTTCGTCACGATGCACCGAAGCTATCTCCGCCCCTCGCCCGAAGGGGCCCACGGCCACCACCGCGTCACCAACATCGAGCTGTTCTTCGATCTGGTGTTCGTCTTTGCGGTGACGCAGCTCTCGCACCTGCTGATCGGCAACTTCACGCTGCAAGGCGGCGCGCAGGCGCTGCTGCTGATGCTGGCGGTGTGGTGGGTATGGATCTTCACCTCGTGGGTGACGAACTGGCTCGACCCGGACAAGCTCGCCATCCGCATGCTGATGCTCGTGTTGATGACGGGCGGGCTGCTGCTGTCGGCATCGCTGCCGCAGGCGTTCGGCTCGCGCGGGCTGGCGTTTGCGCTCGCCTATGTGTTCATGCAGTTCGGGCGCACGGTGTTCTTCCTGTGGGCCGTGCGCGGCGAGTCGCTGCCCATGCGGCGCAACTTCCAGCGCATCGCCACGTGGCTCGGCATCTCTGCGGTGCTGTGGCTGGCGGGCGGCCTGTCGGACGGTTCCGTGCGCTGGACGTGCTGGATCGTCGCGCTGGCCATCGAATGGGTCGGGCCGTCCATGGGCTTCTACACGCCGGGCCTGGGCCGCTCGACCACCAACGACTGGAACGTGGAAGGCGGCCACATGGCCGAGCGCTGTTCGCTGTTCATCATCATCGCGCTGGGCGAATCGGTGCTGGTCACGGGCTCCACGTTTGCCGGGCTCGACTGGAACGCGGCCAACATCGCGGCGATGGCGGTGTCGTTCATCGGCAGCCTGGCGATGTGGTGGCTGTATTTCGACACGATTGCCGAGCGCGGTGCGCACACCATGTCGCACTCGGCCGATCCTGGCCGGCTTGCACGGCTGGCCTACACCTACATCCACGTGTTGCTGGTGGCCGGCATCATCGTTGGCGCGGTGGCGGACGAATTCGTGCTGGCGCATCCCGTGGGCCATGCGCATGCGGGCGCGGCCACGGCGGTGCTCGGCAGCGCGGCGCTGTACCTGCTGGGCAACCTGCTGTTCAAGTGGGCGATCTTCGGGCGGGTGCGGCCGGCGCATGGCGTGGGGCTGGTGGTGCTCGGCCTGGTGTGGCTCGTGGCCGATGCCATGCCGGCGCTGGGCGTCTCGGCCCTGGCCACGGGCGTGCTCTGCGCCACGGCCGCCTGGGAAGGGTACGCACGCTCGTGTGAAACCCCGCAGCCGGCGCAGGCGCACGGTCACTAAGTGGCTACCTGAAATTTCCCGTTTTTGGCAATTACAAAAGGCCACTCGCGCGCCTACTCTGTCCACCAACATGACAGAACACGAGGGCCCCGCCATGATCGACCTCTACTACTGCGCCACGCCCAACGGCCTGAAGATGGCGCTGTTCTTTGCCGAAACCGACTTGCCGCACCGCGTCATCCCCGTCGATATCAGCCGGGGTGACCAGTTCAAGCTCGAGTTCCTGGCCATCTCGCCCAACAACAAGATCCCGGCCATGGTCGATCACGACCCGGCCGAGGGGACTGAGCCAGTGGTGCTGTTCGAATCGGGCGCCATGCTGCTTTACCTGGCCGAGAAGACCGGCCAGCTGATGCCCGCCGACCTGCACGGCCGCATGGAAGTGCTCAAGTGGCTGTTCTGGCAGGTGGGCGGCCTGGGCCCGATGGCGGGGCAGATCGGCCACTTCAACGTGTACGCCCCCGAGCGCGTGCCCTACGCCATCGACCGCTACACCAAAGAGACCAACCGCCTCTACGGCGTGCTCGACCGCCGCCTGGCCGACCGCCCGTACATTGCCGGCAACGACTACACCATCGCCGACATCGCGGCCTATCCGTGGATCGTCCCGCACGCCGGGCATGGGCAGGACCTGAACGACTTCCCGCACCTGCAGCGCTGGTTCGAAGCCGTGGGCGCACGGCCGGCCACGCAGCGCGCTTATGCCGGGGTGGAACGTGCCTACTCGCGCCGCCGCGAAGACATCTCCGACGACGAGCGCAGCGTGTTGTTCGGCCAGACGGCCACCTCCACCGCGCGCTGAACCCTGCGGAGCCTGCGCGCTCCGCTTCCCTTCCAAGTTTGCTTTCTGACAGGAGCCGACCATGCCGGCATCGCTGTGGTGGTTGTGCCTGGGCGCGTTCGCCATCGGCACTGAAGGTTTCATGATCGCCGGGCTGCTGCCGGTGCTGGCCGCAGACCTGGGCGTGAGCGTGCCGGCGGCGGGGCAGCTCGTTACCGTGTTTGCCGTCACGTATGCCGTGGGCTCGCCGGTGATGGCGACGCTGCTCGGCAACGTTGACCGCCGACGCGTACTGATCGGCGCGCTGGCCATCTTTGCGGCAGGCAACCTGCTGGCGGCCACCGCACACGGCTTTGGGCAGTTGATGGCGGCGCGCGTGCTGCTGGCGCTGGCGGCCGGCGTGTTCCTGCCGACGGCCAATGCGGTGGCGACCTCGCTGGTGCCCGCCTCGCGCAGCGGCTCGGCGCTGGCCATCATCACGGGCGGCGGCACGGTGGCAGTGGCGCTCGGCGTGCCGCTGGGCGCATGGATTGCGGCGCAGGGCGACTGGCGCTCCACGTTCATCGCATGCGGTGTGCTGTCGGCTCTGGCCACGGCTGGCTTGGCCTTCGGCCTGCCGCGTGCGCTGCCGCACAGCGTGACCACGCTGGCGCAGCGCCTCTCCGTGGCACGCCGGCCCGGCATGCTGGGCGCGCTGGCGGTGTCCACGCTGTGGGCCGCAGGCGGCTTTACGTTCTACACCTACGTCGCCCCGTTCTTTGTGCAGGGGCTGGGGTTCGCGCCGCAGCACGTGGGCATCGTGCTGTTCCTGGTCGGCAGCTTTGCGGCGCTCGGCACGGGCCTGGGCGGCCACATGACCGACCGCGCAGGTGTGGCACGCGTGCTGGCGGTCAGCAGCGCGGGCATCGTGCTGGCGTTCTCGGTGCTGTCGCTGTCAGCGCAGGTGCTGCACGGCATGGTGGCCGGCGCGGTCGCCATCGGCGCGGTCGTGCTGTGGGGCATGGCCGGCTGGGGCTTCGGCCCGGCGCAGGCAACGCGCTTGATCCGCCTCGCGCCCGATGTGTCACCGATCACGCTGTCGCTGCATGCGTCGGCCGTGTACGTGGGGATCGCGCTGGGGTCGAGCGTTGGCGCGCTGGCCCTGGCGCATGGCGGGCCGGGCATGCTGGGGTGGGCAGCCGCCGCGTGCCATGTGGTGGCGGTGGTGTTGTGGCGCAGGGGCGGGCGGCATGAGGCGGCGCTGGCCGATGAACCTGCCGCCACGTCGGTCGCACATTGAACGCCGGAGCGTGGAGCGCGGCACGCCGGGTCCGGAACCCGGCGGTCGGGCGTCAAACCCTCGCGTTCCGAGCCTGGACTGCGACGGTCGAGCCTCAAACCCTCGCCTTCCGACCCTGAACCCCGGCGGTCGACCCTCAAACCCTC
>NZ_VOSS01000128.1 GCF_007997035.1 Ralstonia sp. TCR112
TACGACAGCGACGAATACCCCGTACCGAAATCGTCGAGCGCGATGTCGATGCCCGCGCGCCGGAATTCGTGCAGGTGTTCCATCACCTCTGCACTGTCGGCCATCAGTGAGCCCTCGGTAATTTCAACGACGAGGCTGTGCGGCGCAAGCCCCCGGCGCTCCACTACCTTCGGCCACGATTCGGTGCCCGACTGGTGCGCGCGGAACTCCAGCGGCGACTTGTTGACCGACACCTGCATCGTGTTGTCGAGGGTGGCGTGCCAGTGCGTGAGCTGGTCCAGCGCTTGGTTCAGCACCCACTTTCCGATCTCGACGATCAGCCCACTGTCTTCTGCCACCGGAATGAAGTCTGCCGGATCGATCTCGCCCCGCGCCGGATGCGTCCAGCGGGTCAGCGCCTCCGCCTTGCAAACCTTTCCCGTGACCAGATCGACGATGGGTTGGTAGTGCACCGCCAGCTGGCCGTGTGCGAGCGCCACGCGCAAGTCGCTGGTCACGCGCAGGCGTTCCTGTTCGGCACGCTGCAAGGCCGGGGTGAAGACGGCCCACTGGTTGCGCCCGGCGCTCTTGGCCGCAAACATGGCCTGGTCTGCGCACACGAGCAACGATTCAGCGGTGTCGGCATCGCGCGGATACAGCGCTACCCCGATGCTGGCCGACACTTCCACGCTTTCCTCGCCCAGCTGCAACGGCGCGGCAATGCGCGTGAGCAAGCTGCGGATGATGGGTGTGGCCGCTGGGGCATCGGGCAGGTCCGGCAGGATGATGGTGAACTCGTCGCCGGCCAGCCGCGCGACCGTGTCGGTGCCGCGCACGATGGCCGAGATGCGCCGGGCGATCTCCTTGAGGAGGATGTCGCCCTGGTCATGGCCGAGCGAGTCGTTCACTTCCTTGAAACGGTCCAGATCGATGAACAGCAACGCCAGTTGTGTCGACGTCTGGCGCGCCCGTGCAATCTCCTGGCGCAGGCGGTTGTAGAACATGTGCCGGTTGGGCAGATCGGTGAGCGCGTCGAAGTTGGCCTGCCGCCAGATGACCTCTTCGGCGCGCTTCTTCTCCGTCATGTCGTGGATGAGCGCAACGCGGCGTGGCTCGCCCAGCGTGCTGTCTGCAAACGTGTCGATGGTGAGCAGCGCGGGGAACTCGCTGCCGTCCTTGCGGCGGATCAGGTACTCGCCGCTCCACGTGCCTCTGGTGGAGACGCCCTCGCGCATGGCGTCGATGACGGCGCGCTCGTTGCATTCGGAGCGGATCGCGTCGCTGGACTGGCCCTTGAACTCCTGCGCCGAATAGCCCGTGGTGACGGTAAAGGCCGGGTTCACGTCGATCACGCGCCCGTCGAGCGTCATCACCATCATTGCTTCGCTGCTCGATGCATAGACCATGGACGCCAGGCGCATGTCTTCCATGTGCCGCTTGCGCTCGGCTCCCTGGTGGCGCAGCGTGAAATACAGCAGCGCGAGAAGCAGGGTGGAGCCCGCCGCCTCGACCAGCGCGGTGCGCCGGTAGCCGTCGTAAGGCGCCAGCACCGAGACGACCGACTCGCCCACCAGGAAGTACAGCCCGATCTCCGGCACATGGTGATAGCCGATGATGCGCTCCACTCCGTCGGTGCCCGACACCACGCGGTAGCTGCCGGTGTCCTGCGCACCGGGCTTGTTGAACTGCCGGCGGCGCGGCGGCTTTTCGATACCTGCAGTCGGGTTCGGCACGCGGGCCAGGATCTGACCGGACTCGCGGATGATGGTGGCAGCCCCGTCCTTGCCGATGGCGAGCGTATTGGCAAAGCTCGCGAACTGTTCCGGGCTGACCGACACCACCACGACGCCGGCAAACTGGCCCGCCCTGAGGATGGGGCGCGTGAACTGGATCGACCACTTTTTCGAGACCTTGCCCTGCACCGGGTCGCTGATGAACAGCACGTCGCGTCCGCCGGATTCCTTGTGCACGCGAAAGTGCTCGCGCTGGCTCAGGTCGAGGCGTTCTGTCGTGGGGCCGATGCTGGAGTAGACGAGCATCCCGTTCTCGTCGATCACAGCCACCTGGAAGGTCAGGTCGCGCACGGCTTCCTGCCGCTCGTGGATCACGTGGTCGAACACGTCGCGACCGGATAGCCAGCTCGCGCGCAGATCGAGCAGGAATTCGGACACGCGCCGCACGCTGCCGAGCGAGTACTCGCCAAATGCCCGTGCTTCGACCTGCGTGCGCGCCTGCGCATCACGGATCAGCCGGTCGCGTTCTTGTGTGAGTTGATGGAACGTGAACGTCCAGATGAACAGCAGGACCACCGCTGCCCCGATGTTCAGCGGCGACAGCAACCTCTGCCGCCATCCTTGCCGCGGTGTTGTCTCGGTCGTGCTATCAGAAGAAGCCTTCGATTGCTCTGCGGGCATCCCCACTCCAGCGTTTGCGTGTCCAGTTGCCTAGGGCACGCGCGCAGCGTGCCTGGGTGTCGGCAATTCATGTGCCTCTCACTCTATATCGGAGCGGGCCCCATGTGTCTTAACCCGACCGTGGAGGCAGGGCAGCAGGAGCGCAATCGTTTGCCCGGGGCAGGTAAAACCCGGACTTACCCTTGGTTGCTGTTTGTGCGGCGCAACGCCTGCAGAGAGAGGCGCCGCGCGGCCGAAGGCACGCGGGCGCCGGCAGGGTCAGCGTTCGTAAAACGCGGCCTGCTTGTCTGCCATGTCACGCAACAGGGCAGGGGGCGCAAAGCGGCGGCCGTGTTCTGCCGCGAGCCGGTCGCACAGTTCGACAAAGGCGCCCACCCCCACGCGATGGATATGCGACACAGGCCCCCCACGGAATGCCGGGAACCCCCAACCGAGCAGCGCGCCCACATCGGCATCGCGCGGATCGGTCACCACGCGCTCATCCAGGCATCGCGCCGTCTCCACGGCCTGCACGGTGATGAGGCGGTCGACCAGCGTCTGCACGTCGGGCTGCGCGGCGGCGTTGGGGTATTCGGTCGCCAGCCCGGGCCACAGCATCTTCTTGCCGCCTTCCGGATAGTCGTAGAAGCCGCGGCCCGCCTTGCGGCCGATGCGGCCCAGCGCGACCATGCGCTCGGCCACGGCTTCGCCCGGGCGCTCGATGTAGGCGACCCCCAGGTCGGCGCGGGTCTGCTGGTTGACCTTGTGGATCAGTTCGCTCGAAACCTCGTCGATCAACGCAAGCGGCCCCACCGGCATGCCGGCCAGCAGCCCGGCGTTTTCGATCAGCGCAGGCGCCACGCCTTCGGCGAGCATCGCCAGGCCTTCGAGCACGTAGGTCGAAAACACGCGGCTCGTATAAAAGCCGCGGCTGTCATTGACGACGATGGGCGTCATGCCGATGGCCTTGACGTAATCGAGCGCCTGCGCAAGCGTCGCCCGCGTGGTCTGGCTTGCGACGATCACCTCCACCAGCGGCATCTTGTCGACCGGCGAGAAGAAATGCAGCCCGATGAAGTTGCCTGGGCGCTGACTCGCTTCTGCCAGACCGGTAATCGGCAGCGTCGATGTGTTGGACGCGAAGATGGCATCGGGCGACAGCACGGCCTCGGCCTGGCGTGTCACGTCGGCCTTGATGTCGCGTTGCTCGAACACCGCTTCAACAACGAGCCCCGCGCCGTCCAGGTCGGCGTAGGACGTGGTCGGCTGGATACGCGCGAGCAGCGCTTCAGCTTCGTCGGCATGCAGACGGCCGCGCTGTACCTGTTTCTCGACGAGCTTGCGTGAATAGTCTTTACCGCGTTCGGCGGCTTCTTGCGTGGTGTCGAGCAGCACGACGGGCAACCCTGCCTTGGCGGTGACGTAGGCGATGCCGGCGCCCATCATGCCGGCCCCCAACACGCCGATCTTGGCGTAGCGCCGCGCGGGCACCTCGGCGGGGCGTGCGGCCAGTTTGTTGGCGGCGTTCAGGCTGAAGAAAAGGGTACGGATCATCGCCCGTGCCTCCGGCGACAGCACCGCCTGCACGAAGTAGCGCGCCTCGGTCTTGAGCCCCGTATCAAGATCGGTGATGAGCCCTTCATACACGCACGACAGGATGCTCGCCGCGGCCGGATAGTTGCCGTAGGTTTTCTGCCGCAGCATGGCGTTGGCCGCGGTGAAGAGCTGCTGCACGGCGGGGCTGGCGATGCCGCCGCCGGGCACCTTGTAGCCCTTGATGTCCCACGGTTGCTGCGCGCGGGTCTGGCCTTCGCCGAGCAGCCACGTGCGCGCGGCATCGGCCTCGTCGCCCGCATTGACGACCGCATCGAGAATGCCGAGTTTGAGCGCGTCTGCCGCGTTGATGCGCTTGCCTTCAAGCAGCATCGGCAGCGCCTTCTGCGCACCAATCAAGCGCGGCAGACGCTGCGTGCCGCCGCCGCCCGGCAAGAGACCGAGCGTGACTTCGGGCAGGCCGAAGCGCGCGCGGGCGTTGTCGGCGGCCACGCGGTAGTGGCAGGCCAGCGCAATCTCCAGCCCGCCGCCCAGCGTCGAGCCCGGCAGCGCGGTGGCCACCGGCTTGCCGCAGGTTTCCAACTTGCGCAGCATGCGGTGCAGTTCGCACGTGCGTTCAAACAACGTGGCTGCATCGTCGCTGGCCTGCAGCCATTCAAGGTCGCCGCCGGCAATGAAGTCCGCCTTGGCGGAGGTGACGAGAATGCCTTTGACGCTGGCATCGGCGCATACGCGGTCGATGGCGGCAAAGAAGGCGGCACAGGTTTCGCCGTTGAGCACGTTCTGTGCACGGCCCGGCTGGTCCCACGTGAGCGTGGCGATGCCGTCGGTGTCGATGGTGATGTCGATCATGTCAGCACGCTCCTTAAACGCGTTCGATGATGGTGGCGGTGCCCATGCCGGCGCCGACGCACAGCGTGGCCAGGCCCGTGCTTGCGCCACGCCGTTCCAGCTCGTCGAGCAGCGTGCCGAGAATCATGGCGCCTGTGGCGCCGAGCGGATGGCCCATCGCAATGGCCCCGCCGTTGACGTTGATGCGGTCATGCGGCACGGCCAGCACCTCCATGAAGCGCAGCACGACGGAGGCGAACGCTTCGTTCAGTTCGTACAGGTCGATGTCGGCCGCCGACATGCCGGCGCGCTTCAGTGCCTTCTCGGCCGCGTACGAAGGGCCGGTCAACATGATCGACGGCTCCGAGCCGATGCTCGCAAAGCTGCGGATGCGCGCACGCGGTTTGAGGCCCGCGCGCTTGCCGGCCTCGCGGCTGCCGATCAATACGGCTGCGGCGCCATCGACGATGCCCGAGCTGTTGCCCGCGTGATGCACGTGTTCGATGCGTTCGAGTTCGGGATAGCGCTGGCGGATCACGGCGTCAAAGCCGTATTGCTCGCCCAATTCCGCAAACGAGGGTTTGAGCTGCGCGAGTGTGTCGACGGTGGTCTGCGGGCGGATCATCTCGTCGCGGTCGAGGATGGTCAGGCCGTTCTGGTCGCGCACCGGCACGATCGAACCTGTGAACCAGCCAGCGGTGCTGGCCGCATGCGCGCGGCGGTGGCTCTCGGCGGCGTAGGCGTCGACGTCATGGCGGCTGTAGCCCCACTTGGTGGCGATGGTGTCGGCCGACACGCCTTGCGGCACGAAATACAGCGGGATGGCCGCGGCCGGGTCCACAGGCCATGCGCCGCCGCTGGCACCCATCGGCACGCGCGACATGCTCTCCACGCCGCCGCCGATGGCGAAGTTGCTCTGCCCGGCCATCACCTGTGCAGCGGCCATGTTGCAGGCCTCCAGGCCCGAGGCGCAGAAGCGGTTGATCTGCACGCCGGCCGTCGTCTCGGCATAGCCGGCGGACAGGACTGCCACGCGGCCGATGCACGCGCCTTGTTCGCCCACCGGTTCCACACAGCCGAGCACGACGTCGTCCACCAATGCCGTGTCGAGCTGATTGCGATCGCGGATGGCGCGCAGTGCGGTTGCGGCCAGGCGCAGCGGCGTGACACCGTGCAGGCTGCCGTCCTTCTTGCCCTTGCCGCGCGGGGTGCGAACGGCGTCGTAGATATAGGCTTCCATAGCGTTGCGTCCTGAAGGTCGTGCTCGTTAAAGGGTGCGGGCGATCAGCTCTTTCATGATCTCGTTGGTGCCGCCGTAGATCTGCTGCACGCGAGAATCGGCCCACGCGCGGGCGATGGGGTATTCCCACATGTAGCCGTAGCCGCCGTGCAGCTGCACGCAGCGGTCCATCACCTTGAATTGCAGGTCGGTGGTCCAGTACTTGGCCATCGATGCGGTGGCGGCATCGAGCTTGCCGGCCAGCTTGAGCGCGATGCACTGGTCGACGAACACACGGCCGATCTGCACTTCGGTTTTCAGTTCTGCCAGCGCGTGGCGCGCGGTCTGAAAATCGAGGATGGATTTGCCGAAGGCCTGGCGCTCGCGCACGTAGCGCAGCGTCCATTCGAGCGCGCCCTCGGCCGAAGCGATGGCGCCGATGGCGATCTGCAGGCGCTCCCACGGCAGTTCCTGCATCAGGTACGCAAAACCGCGATGCTCTTCGCCGAGCAGGTTGGCGGCCGGCACGCGCACGTTGTCGAAGAACAGCTCGGCGGTGTCCTGCGCCTTCATGCCGACCTTCTTCAGCCGCTTGCCCTTGCTGAAGCCGTCCATGCTGGTGTCGACGACAAAGAGGCTCGTGCCCTTGGCGCCGCCTTCGGGCGTGCTGCGCGCCACGACGATCACCACGTCCGCGTGCCAGCCGTTGGTGATGAAGATCTTTGATCCGTTGAGCACGTAATGGCTGCCGTCGCTGCTGCGCGTGGCGGTGGTGCGCACGCCTTGCAGGTCGGAGCCCGCGCCGGGTTCGGTCATGGCAATCGCGCCGATCATCTCGGCGCTCGCCAGCTTGGGCAGGTAGTGCTGTTTCAGCGCCTCGCTGCCGTAGTGCAGCAGATACGGCGCGACGATTTCAGAATGCAGGCCGAAGCCCAGGCCCGTGGCGCCCGTGCGGGCAATCTCCTCGATCAGCACCGTGCTGTAGCGGATGTCGGCCCCCGCGCCGCCATAGGCCTCGGGCATGCTGGCGCAGTGGTAACCGGCGGCGGCCGCTTTTTCCCAGATGGCGCGGTCGACGTAGCCCTGGTCTTCCCAGCGCTCGTGGTGGGGCAGGACTTCGGCGTCGATGAAGCGGCGGACGGATTCACGGAAGGTGTCGTGTTCAGCGTCGAACAGCGTACGGGCAATCATGGCGGCTCCGGAATGGGCGGCGGATGGGTTGCCGTATTTCAACAAGGCCGCGACAATTCCGGTTGATCCGGATCGCCACTTTCTTGATATGAAGCGCCAGCCGAAAGCTGCCTCCAAACGCGCCGGTTTGCACACGCGAGCGCGCATTGCCATCCTGCTGCCGCCGCGCCTGTTTGCGGGTTACGTGTTTCTGACCCAGGAGATGCTGCTGGTGGCGGGCACCATGCAGGCGCGCAGCGTGGATGTGATGGGCAGCCGGCTCTTCGACATCGATGTGTTGTCCGCCGATGGGGCGGCCGTCCGAAGCTTTGGCGATATGCCTGTGCCCGCCACCGCCGCGCTGACCGATGCGCCCTACGACGTCGTGATCGTGCCCGCACAGTTCGCCCCGGAGGCGACATTGGATGCGGAAGAAGCGTGCCTCGCCGAGTGGCTGCGCAGGCGCTATGAGGCTGGCGCCCTGGTGGTTGGCATGAACGCGGCGCCGCTGTTCGCCAAGGCTGGATTGCTGGATGGTTGTAGAGCGACCGGGCTGGCAAGCGAGCGCGCCTGGTTTGCACGGCATTTTCCCGACGTGCATTACACGCCCGACCGGCCGCTTGCGGTGGATGGCCGCATCATCACCGTCAGCGGCATCAACCCCGCCGTGGACGCCTGCGCGTACGTCATCGATCACTGCCGCGGGGCCGGCGCATCGCGGCGGATGTTGCGCACGGCGCTCACGCAATCCCTGCCGTCATACGAACACATGGCCGTGTGGACGGCTCAGTTCAAGCGCCACGGCGATGCGGCCGTGCTCGCCATCCAGGACATCGTCGAACGGGAACTGGCAGCGCCCCCAACGCTGGCGGAGCTGGCCGCCCAGGCAGCGATGAGCGAGCGCAGCTTGACGCGCCGCTTTGCCGTCGCCACCGGCAGCAATCTGCGGCGCTACGTGGCGACGCTGCGGCTGGAACTGGCCGCGTTTCTGCTGCGAACCGGCCGGCAGCCGCTCGATCACATTGCCGATGAATGCGGCTACGGCAGCGTCAGCGCACTGAGCCGCGCGTTTTCTGCCGGCCGCGGTTGCAGTCCGCTGCAATACCGGGCGCAGCACCGCACCCGCTGAAGCTTCACGGACGCAGCAGATCGAAGCCGGCCAGCAACACCACGCCCGAGAGCGCGGTCAGCGGCAACGAATGTTGGCCAAAGTACAGCAACGCGGCGGCCAGCCAACTGGCCGCGAAGAAAGCGCTCATGCGGTTCATGATGTCACCTGATCGTTGTTGGGTGGGGAGCGGTGCGGCCGGCACATTTACGCGTGCTGGTAGCGGTATTCCTGCGTCTTGCCGCCGTAGCCGTAAGCTGCGGCGCGAACGTCCTGCACATAGATATAGCTCTCTTCGTGCAGATTGCCGAGCAGCTCGGCAAAGGCCGTGAACGCCGCGGCGATGTACTGCGCCTTCTCGGCCTTGGTATTCGTTTCGTCCGTCACCTTGATGTCGAAATAGACGCTGTTCTTGCCTTGTGCGGCCAGCGTCTGCCCGCCGACGATCCAGTCTTCCGGGTCGACATAGTCGATGGCAATGGCCGTGACCTTCGGGTCCTTGCCGAGGATGCGGGAGGTGAGTTCGAGCAAGGTGCCGGCGATCTTCTGCGTCATTTCTGCAGAACGTTTGGCGCTGACTTTGACGTTGAGGATGGGCATGATGGTTTCTCCTGTTAGTTAGCAATGCAACTACATGGCCAAAAAAAATGGACGCTCATGTCAGGGTAGAGCGCACACCTCGGATCTTCGTCACCGTATCGGTGAATTCGGTACTGCCCAGCACGCGCTTCAACCTTGCGGTGACGGCGCCGCTGGCCTCGTTCAACGCCGCACCGATCTTGACGGCTTCCGGCGTCGGGAAAATGGCGGTCTCGCGGCCGTCGGCTTCCGTCTTGCGACGTTCGATCAGGCCCTTGCTTTCCAGCCCATCCAGCGCGCGCGTTGCCGTGGGGCGCGTGACCGACATGGCTTCCGACAACTCGCTTTGCAGCATGCCCGGGCGATCGACGATCGCACGGAGCATGAAGCCTTGCGGCGGCGTGAGATCGAACGGCGCAAAGGCGTCTGCCCAGACGCGGTCGAGCTTGCGGGCCAGGGCAGTGGTGTTGAAGTAGAGGCAGTGGTCGAACATGGTGAGGTGGATGGTAGGGGATGATGGTTAGATATGCAACTTGTTTTTTTGTGTTGGTGGTCCACCCCCCTTTCGTTCCCTGCCGGGACCGACTTACTTTTCTTTGTCTTGCCAAAGAAAAGTAAGCAA
>NZ_VOSS01000129.1 GCF_007997035.1 Ralstonia sp. TCR112
GCCCGCCGCTCGCGCAACGGCACGCCGCGCAAATCCATGCCGTTGCAGAACGGAATGTCGAACAGGTAGTAGGCAATGTGTTCGGCATGCGCGGTTTCGAAGGCGTTCTGCAGCGCCTGGAAGTCGGGCACGCCGCGCTCGCCCATCACCACGACTTCACCGTCGAGCCACGCCTCACGCAGGCCCAGCGCCTGCAGCGTGCGCGCCTGACGCGGCAGCTTGGCCGTCCAGTCGCGGCCGTTGCGGCTGAACAGGCGCACGGTGTTGCCGTCGATGCGCGCGAGGATGCGGTAGCCGTCGAACTTCACTTCGTAGTCCCATTCGCCCTGCGTGGGCGGCCCAGCGACGAGCGTGGCGAGTTGGGGCTCCAGCGTCCTGGGCAACGTGGCGGGCACGGCGCCGGCGGGCGGTTGGACTTGCGCCGGTTCCGAGCGCTCCGTCTTGCCATCATCGGCCTTGGCCTTTCCTTTGGCCTTGGGTTTCGCGCCGACGTTCTCTCCGGTGATCACGCTTGCGGGCAAGGCCTGCGTCACGTCGTAGTCGCTGGATGGCCGAACCTGATCGTCGCGCTCCTTGATCAGCAGCCACTGTTCTTTCGGATGCCGCCCGGTGCCGTGCAAATGCGTGCGCACCAGCGCCCACGCGCCGTGCAGTTTCTCGCCGTCGAGATCGAACTTGAGCTTGCCGTCTCGGTACGCCTTGCGCGGATCGCCATGCGGGTGCCACGTACCGCGGTCCCACACGATCACATCGCCACCGCCGTATTGGCCTTCGGGGATGTGGCCTTCGAAATCGGCGTAGTCGAGCGGGTGGTCTTCAACATGCACGGCGAGGCGCTTGTCGGCCGGGTCCAGGCTCGGGCCCTTGGGAACGGCCCAACTCTTGAGCGTGCCGTCAAGCTCCAGCCGGAAGTCGTAATGCAGCCGCGTCGCGTCGTGCTTCTGGATCACGAAGTGCAGGGCGTCGTTGTCACGCCGCTCATCGGCTTTGCGGCGCGCGCCGGCAGGTTCCTGGGTCTGCGTGAAATCGCGCTTGCGGCGGTAGTCGGCGAGATGGCGTGGCATGGCGTCGGCTCCGTCGTGTTATGCGCGCTTGCGTGTGGCGGTCTTGCGCGCTGTCTTGGCGGCGGCCTTGCGCGGTGCACGCTTGCGCGGAGCAGGTTCGTCTTCCGCATCGTCGTCGTTAGATGCCCCTTTGCCCTTGCCGCGCTTGGCAAGGCTCTGCCGCAGCAGGTCGGTCAGGTCGATTACGTTGCCGGTACGCGGCGCAGCGTTTTCGGCTTCCATCGGCTCGACCGACTCCGTGCGGCCTTCGCGCACCTTGCGATCGACCAGCGTGAGAATGTCGTCGCGGAAGGTGTCGTGATACTCGGCAGGGTCCCAGGTGCCGCTCATGTCGTCGATCAGCTTTTCGGCCATGTCGATTTCTTTGGCCGTGAGCTTGGCGGCCTTCGTGCCTTCTTCCGGCAAGTCGAGTTCGGACCAGTCGCGCACTTCGTTGGACCAGCGCAGCGTATGCAGCACGAGCACCGGCCCCATCGGGATCAGCGCGGCCAGATGCTGCTTGGTGTGCAGCACGACGTTGGCGACCCCGATCTTCTGCGAGCGCGTCAACGCCTCGCGCAGCAGCGCGTAGACCTTTTCCCCGCGCCGGTCGGGCGCAAGAAAGTACGGCGTATCGAGATAGAGAAACGGAATCTCCGCGGCATCCACGAAGGTCAGCAAATCAACCGTCTGCGTCGAGACCGGGTTGGCGGCGCGGATGTCCTCGTCGGTGAGGATCACATAGCGGTCTTTCTCGTAGGCATAGCCGCGCACGATCTGTTCGCGCGGCACTTCTTTGCCGGTGGTCTTGTTGATGCGCTTGTAGCCGACGCGGTCCATGGTGCGACGGTCGAGCCAGTCGAAGTCGAGGTCGTCGCTGCGGGTGGCCGGATACAGCGCAACGGGAATATGGACGAGGCCGAAACTCACGGCGCCCTTCCAGATCACGCGGGGCATGGCAGGTCTCCCGATGCGGTGGATTCGAGCGTGGTGACGCAAGCCGCATACCTGCGCGGCGCGGGGCGGCGTCATACGTTCATCAGCAGAGCGCGGTAGCATGAGGCCTTTGCGGCGCGACCCGCTCGCGCTGCGCGTTTTTCCCAGCTGTCCTTCATGTCTTCCGAATACGTCCAATCTGCCGGCGCGCTGCGGCCCCGCCGGCTTCCCCTGTCGGCGCGCGCGGCGACGATGGCTCTCTTTTTTGCCAACGGTGCAACGTTTGCGACGTGGGGCATTCACATTCCGACGGTGAAGGCGCGCTTTGGGCTGTCCGAGGCGTCGCTGTCGTTGGCGATGTTCATGGTGGCCGCCGGTGCCATCGTCGCGATGAAGTTTGCGGGCCAGTGGGCGGCGCGCGTCGGCACGCGGCGCGCAAGCGTGCAGGCCGGCGTGGCATTTGGTGTCATGACGGCTCTCATCATGCTGATGCCGAGCTACCCGGCACTGCTGGCCGTGCTGCTGCTGTTCGGCATCACCAACGCCGGTTTCGATGTCGCAATGAACGCGCAAGCTGCCACGGTCGAGGCCAATCATCACAAGCCGATCATTTCCTCGCTGCACGGCATGTTCAGCCTGGGCGGCATGGTGGGCGCGGCGGTGGGTGGCGTGCTGCTGGAACTGGGCGTGCCGCCGGCCGTGCATTGCGGCGGCATGGCGCTCGTCACCATGGCGACGGCGCTGTGTGCCGGCCCGTTCATGCTGCCCGACCACGTGCATGCTGAAGGCGAATCCGCACATCCGACCACGGGCCGTACGCTGTTTCTGCTCGGCGTGCTGGCCTTCCTGGGGCTGGTCGGCGAAGGCGCGATGTATGACTGGACGACCGTGTACATGCGCGAGATCGCGCAATCGCCCGAGGCCGTTGCCAGTGCCGGATACGCAGCGTTTTCGGGCGGGATGGCGCTGGCGCGTTTTGGCGGCGATTTCGCACGCGGGCGCTGGGGCAACATGCGCGTGCTCGGCGCCAGTGGCGTGCTGGCAACGGGCGGGATCCTGCTTGCGCTGTTGTGGCCCGCACCGATGGCTGTCCTGACAGGCTTTGCGCTGATGGGTGTGGGCGCCGCCAACATGGTGCCGATCTTCTTCATCACCGCGTCGCGCCTGCCTGGCGTGCCGGCGGCCGAAGGCATTGCCGCCGTGGCGCGCTTTGCCTACGTGGGCTTGCTGATCGGCCCGGTCATCATCGGGTTGATCGCGCACCGCTCCGACCTGCGCTGGGGGCTCTCCGTGGTGGCGCTCACCATGGCGTTGATTGCGGCGATGGGCCCGCGTGCGATCCGCGTGCCGGAACGCCACTGATCCGCCTGCGCTTCAGCACGCAAATTGCCCAAAAAATATGCAGTTTCTGTGCGTTGACTTTCCTGTGCGCTTGCCATAGCGTACGACGAGGAGAGGGGGTTTCCCGGCGCCGTCGCCAACATGCCAGTGCGCATGACACCGGGATGCGTTCAAAACGAGGCTGTGCTGTCAGCCAGCCCAAACGACCCATAGGAAAGGAGCTTCAGATGCCGTACAAACGTCTTACCCTCGTGGCAGCGGTCGCTGCCGTAGCAGCCATCGGCACCGTAGCCCACGCGCAGACTGACCAGAAGAAGTTCGACCCCTATAGCCAAGGCGCAAAGGTCGGCGACAAGTTTGACCCGTACCAACAAGGCGCGAAGGCCGGCGACAAGTTCGACCCGTATTCGCAAGGCGCCAACAAGAACGACAGCACCGCCAGCGCGCTCAACCCCGGCGCCCAGCCGGCCAATGTCGAGAAGGGCAAGTACGACACGTACACCCAGGGCGCCAAGGCCGGTGAAAAGTTCGATCCGTATAGCCAGGGTGCCAAGGCGGGCGGCAAGTTTGACCCGTACAGCGAAGGCGCCAACAAGAAGGACGCGCCCAAGCAGTAAGCCCGTGCCGAGCGGGTTCATGAAGACGCTGATGCATCGCCCGATGCATCGGCGTTTTTCTTTGTGGAACGCCGCCGCAGCCGTGGCGGCGTTTGCGTTGGCGCTACCCGCGCATGCGGCGGGGCTGTGCTCCGCGCCGTGGGTGCACGACGGCAGCCGCGTGCGCCTGGACGGCAACGGCAAGACGCCGATGATCGTCGAGTTCACGCTGCACGACGTCAATCGCGACATGCAGGACGGCTGCGAGATCGGCCTGCACATCTACGCCAAATCCGGCCTGGTGGCACTCGGCGGCCGGCCCATCGAGACGGTCCAGGAGCACCAGCTGCTTGTGGACGAAGCCGGCGTGGTTACGCGCATCGTCAGCATCAACGGTCGCGTATTTGCGCAAAGCGAGCATGCCGATCTGATTGGCACTGTGAGTACAGCCATTTCCGGCATGTTCCTGTACGGCGCCGGCCTGGCGCCCGAAGCCGAGATGCTGCCTGGCGACACGTACGAGTCCAGCTTCGATTTCGATGTGGTGTCGCCGCGGCTGGGGATCTCCGTGGGGCGCATGCGGGCCGAGCGCGCCAAGGTGGAGGTGTCGGAGCGCGAGGTGGGGCCTCCGCAGCCGATGAACACCGTGGTGGGTGAGCTGCAGTGCCGGCCGATCCGCTACACGCGCACGGCCCGCCTCGGTGTGCTGCGGCTGGGCAATGAAACGCTCGAGCCCGATCCCACCGTTGCGCACATCACCGATTGGTATTGCCCCGAAGCGGCCGTGGTGATGCGCCAGGAGGTCGAGCAGCACGGCCAGACGCAGTTGATCGACGTGGTCGAACTCAAGCGCTGAACGTGCTTTGCGCCGCGTCGAAGTCTTCGGTACTCCCGTCAAACCGGTACACACGTGCCACGTTGAACGGCGCTTCCGGCGCAGCCTGCGAGAACAACGCAATGTGGTCGACGGGCATGGCGGCTGGCAGCGCCACGGGCGTGGCTTCCAGCGCGCGGTAGCAGGCAAGCTGCTCGGCAGAGTCAAGCCGTCCCGTCAGCGTGATGTGAAACGTGAATGTGCCAAACACATACGGATAGCCCCAGCGCTGCAGATGACGCTCCTGCGCATCGGAGAGCCCGGCGCGACGGCGCCGCGCGAGTTCAGCGGGCGGTGGCGGTGCGCGGAAGCCGTCGAATTCGCTGACGCACGCGTCGGCGAGCCGGTGAAGCGTGTCGCGGGCAGGATCGCCATGACGCAGCCTCCACGCCACGAAGCCGCGCAGCGTCTGCAGGGCCGGTTCGATCGTGAAGGCGTGCTGCTGCTGTGCGAAGCGGCGTAGCGCGGTGTCCAGTTCCTCGACCGTGCGATCGCCTGCCAGGCGGAACGGCGGTTTGAACGTGGCGTGCAGGCCGTACTGGCGTGGCGCTTCCGTCCAGCGGTCGAGCGTGGCAAGGTCGACGCCGGCTTCGCGGACAAACACCTCGCGTTGACTTGCGGAGACTGCAGCGCCGGTACGCGCGCAACGGCCGAGCCAGCGTGTGCCCAGCCCGTACCAGGGCTCGGGCGGCAGCAGGTACAGAGCGTATCGCCACGCAGTCGGTATCGGCCGCGACAGGGATGCCCGCACCGGCTCCATGGCGTTGTTCAGCCGATCAGAGGCAGCTGGGCCGCGGCATGGCGCAGCCGCCCGCCGACCACGGCGGCCACCACGCGCGGCAGGCCTGGGCGGCGGTCATCCACCACGATGGCGTCAGCGCGCAGGCCGGTTGCCAGCGTGCCGCGATCCGTCAGCCCTGCGGCTTCAGCGGGGTTGGCGGCCACCAGCGCCCACGCCTTGTCCAGCGGCACCACGCCGCGCTCGGCCAGCTTGAATGGTGCGGCCAGCAGCGCCGGGTAGTAATAGTCGGATGCCAGCACGGTACCCAGGCCGGCCGCCACCATGGCCGCCGCATTCGGCGCGCCGTTGTGACTGCCGCCGCGCACCACGTTGGCGCCCCGAAGACGATATGCCCCCCATGAGCGCGCGCCGCCCGCGCAACATCCTCGGTCAACGGAAATTCCGTCACGGTGCAGCCGTGCGCGTGAAAGGTGTTGCGCGTGGCAATGTCGGGTTCATCGTGTGAAGCCATGCGAATGCCGCGTTGCTGCGCCGCCCGCGCGAGCGTGCCGGTCACTTCGCCGAGCCGCGTGGCATTGACTGCGGCGGCATGCAGACGTGCGAGGAACGTGTCGATGTCGCACTCGGCGCGATCGGCGTATTGTGCGAGCTTGCGCGCGTCGCCCAGCTTGTCGCGCATCCCCGGCAGGTGATCGTTGAACGACAGGAAGTGCACGCGGCCGGCATCCATCCAGGCCAGCGCATCGGCAACGCCGTCGGCGTGGTGCAACTCGAAGCGCAGGTGCATCAGGTGCTGCGCGCCCAGGTGCGGCCGCATCGCATCAAGGGTATCGAGCATGCGCTGCGCATAGGTGCGCCCGCGCAGGCCGCCTTCCCACGAATACGTCACGCCGTGGAATTCGGTGGTGATGCCGCTGGCAAGCAATTGGCCGTCAACGTCAGCGAGGGCGGTCTCGTACGGAAAGGCCACGCCGGGGCGCGGCATGACGGCGCGTTCGAAGGCATCGCCGTGCAGGTCGACGATGCCGGGCAGGACCAGCAGGTCGCCGCAGTCCATCATCCCGCGCGTCGGGCGGGCATCACACGCGGCGATCTGCCCATCGCGGAAGTGCACGGCGGCTTCCACCAGCCCGCCGGGCAGGAGGGTACGCCGCGAAATCAGGCCGGCTACGTGGCCGACGGAAGACGAAAACGATTGCATAAGGCCCAGGTGCGAACAGTTGCGCAGGAACGTCGTGCGGGCATTGTGCCGCAACTGACGTGCCGCTTGACCGCACATCGGCCATTTGCCCCACCCTGAAGTAGGGAGAGGCAGTCAAACGCCTTAACTTTCCCGACACGATGGTCGATATCGTGAAAAACAACCCAGATATGGACGCCACCTCTGCTGGGCGGCCTGACCGTCCCGAACCGGATGTAATCGACCAGGACAGCCCCAGGCCGCTGCCGCTCGCTGACGACCGCTACGAGGCGCTCGTCCGGCAAATGCCGGATGCGCTGTACATCGTGGCGGACGACATCATCGTTTTCGTCAACGAGGCGGGCGTGCGGCTGTTTGGCGCCCAGACGGCGCGCGACATCGTCGGTCACGAGCTGGACGAGTTCGTGCACGACAACTCGCTGCACCTCGCCCGCCAGCGCCGGGAGTGGATGGTCACGCACGGTGCAGGCTTGCCGCCTGTCGAGCAGACCTTGCTGCGCTGCGATGGGACGCCCGTGGAAGTCGAGGTGCTCTCAGCGCCGGTGCAGCTCGGCTGGCGCACCGCCATCCAGGTCGTGGCGCGCGACATCACGCAGCGCAAGCAGGCCGAACAGGCCCTGCGCGAATCCGAAGCCAATTACCGGGCACTCGCCGCTGAAACCGCACGCGCCAAGGAATTGCTGCGCTGCGAAAAGACCGTGCTCGAACTCAGCTCGCGCAACGTGCCGCTGCCTGACCTGCTGGCCGAAGTCTGCCGGCTCGTCGAAGCACTGCTCGACGACGGCGCCATGTGCTCGGTCCTGCTGAGCAGCGACGGCGAGCACATCACGCAGGCCGTGGCGCCGTCGCTGCCGTTCATCCTCTCGCAATTGCTGGTAGGAATCGCGATTGGCCCTGCGGTCGGTTCGTGCGGCACGGCCATGTTCCTGAACAAGACCGTGGTGGTGGAAGACATCGACGCCGACCCGCTCTGGGACGGCTACCGCGACATCGTCGCGCCGCTGGGCCTGCGCGCGTGCTGGTCAACGCCCATCCGCGGTGACAACGCGCAGATGATCGGCGCGATGGGCATCTACTACGACACGCCGCGTGCGCCCACGCGCGACGCCATGGGGCTGCTTGACGGCATTACCGACATCATCGGCGTGGCGGTGCAGAAGGCCCATATCGCGCGCGATCTGCAGGAAAGCGAAGAACGCTACCGCCTGGCCGTCGACAACCTGACCGAAGGCATCGTCGTGCAGGCCGCCGACGGCACCATCCTCGCGTGCAACCCCAGCGCGCGGCGCATTCTGCGGGCGGGCAACGTGTCGCCGGTCGGCACCAGCCACCTGGCGTTGATGCGCCGCTCGCTGCGCGAAGACGGTAGCGAGATCCCGCTCAACGAGCGCCCCACGCGCGTGGTGCTGGCCACCGGCCGGCCCTTGCTCGGCTTGACCGTCGGCCTGGAACTGGTGAACGGCGATGTGGTCTGGGTGCACGAAAACGTGCTGCCCATCGTGCGCCCCGGGGACGATGCCCCGTCGGCGGTGCTGATCTCGTTCAACGACATCGGGCCGGCACGCGCGGCGCAGCAGCAGCTCACGTTCCTTGCGCAGCGCGATGCGCTCACCGGTTTGTACAACCGCGCGTATTTCTCGCAGCGGATGCAGGCCGTGATGGAGCAGGCCGCCAGCCAGCCCAACGAGGCGCGCCAGGTTGCGGTGCTGTTTCTCGATCTGGATGGCTTCAAGAAGGTGAACGACACGGCCGGGCACGAAGCCGGCGACCACCTGCTGCGCATCGTGGCGCAACGCCTGTCGGCCTGTGTGCGGCAGAGCGATACGCTGGCGCGCCTCGGCGGCGACGAGTTTGTCGTGCTGCTCGACAACGTCCGCTCGCTGGGCGAGGCGGAGCGCCTGGCCAAGCGCATCGTCCATTCCATCGCGCAACCGTTTTCAACGAGCGGCACGGAGTACTACCTGGGCGCATCCATCGGCATCGCGGTGTACCCCGAGCATGGCAACGATGCCGCCACGCTGCTGCGCTGCGCGGATGCCGCCATGTACAACGCCAAGCAGAACGGCCGCAACCAGCATCGCGTGTACACGGCGCGCCTGTCGCAGCGCGCGCAGCGGCGCTTCCAGCTGGAATACCACCTGCGCCGCGCGCTGGCGGCGGGTGAGCTGTCGCTGCGCTTCCAGCCCATTGTCGATGCCACATCGATGGACATCGTCGGTGCTGAAGTGCTGCTGCGCTGGCACAGCACGGAACTGGGCGAAGTGTCGCCCGCCGAGTTCATCCCCGTGGCGGAAGACGCCGGGCTCATCGGCGACATTGGCGAATGGGTGCTGGCGCAGGCGTGCCATCAGGCCGCGCATTGGCGTGCCACGTGCATGCCGGAGTTCTTTGTCGCCGTGAACCTGTCGCCGCGCCAGTTTGGCGAGGGGCTGGTGCCGACCATCTCGCGCTGCCTGACCGAGGCCGGCCTGCCCGCCAGCGCGCTGGAGATGGAGATCACCGAAGGCCTGCTCATGCGCGACACCGCCGCCGTGATGCCGATGCTGGACGCGCTCACGGCGCTGGGCATTCGCATCTCGATCGACGATTTCGGTACGGGGTATTCGTCGCTGTCGTATCTGCAGCGCTTCCCGATCGACAACCTGAAAGTGGATCGCTCGTTCGTCTCGGGCATTCCGCGCCATCGCGATTCGGTGGTGATCTCGCGCGCCGTGGTCGCGATGGCGGCGTCGCTGGACATGACCGTCACGGCGGAGGGCGTCGAGACGCTGGAGCAGGCCGAGTTCCTGCAAGCCGCCGGGTGCGACAAGTTGCAGGGTTTCCTGTTTGGCCCCCCCATGACGGCTGGCGCCTACGAGGCGCGGCTGCGCCGCGACCGTTCCGCGCAGGCGTAGTGCTGCGCAAGGCGCATGTAATGCCCGCGTAAGCCGGTGCGCGTAGCGTCGCTCAAGCGCGCACCGCCCGCGCCGATATTCCCCGTAGAGGGTTTGCTTTGCCATCGGCGCGAGCACACAAACAACAACGACATCTGGAGACAACCGCACGTGAAGCCATTCGCCTGGGCCCGCGGCCCGAAAGCCTCTCCCGACCTTGTCGCCCGCATTGCCGAAGAGGCCGGCCGCGTCGGCATGGGCATCTGCGAGGTCTCCGGCAACGTCGAAGACGTGGCCGTGCGCCTGCGCCGGCAGGCCGACGTGTTCGACCAGTTGCGCAACGCAGCCGACGTGACGATGCGCGGCAACCACGACATCGCCGTGGCGGCGCGGCATGCGCGCGAAGTCGCATCGCACGCCAGCGAAGAAGTGAGCGGCTCACGCGCAACGGTCGATGCATCGCTGCGCGACATTCGCGAACTGGCCGTTGGCGTGGCGAGCATGGAGCAGCAGATTGCTGCACTGCGTGAAGCGCTGATCCAGGTGGCGCAGGCGTCCGAGCAGATTTCGCAGATTGCCAAGCAGACCAATCTGCTGGCGATCAACGCCGCCATTGAAGCCGCACGCGCCGGGGAATCGGGCCGCAGCTTTGCCGTGGTTGCGGGCGCGGTGAAGCAGCTTGCTGGGCAGACCGCCGAAGCGACGCAGCGTATCGAAACCACCTTGGCCGATCTGTCCGGCCAGACCGACAAGCTGATCGGCGACAGCAGCGCCAACGTGGCGCGCGCGCAGCGCGTGGATGCCGGCACGCAGGCGATTGGTGCGGTGATTGGCGTGGCGGGCGAAGCCATCGCGCGCTTCGATGTCGAGGCGACGAGCATTGCCGAATCCACCGCCGCCATTGAAGGTGAATGCGCGTCGCTCGCGCGTGAGGTGGATGCCATGGCCGAGGGCGTGAAGCAATCGAGCCACAACATCGACAACGCACAGCGGCAGCTGTCGGGCTTGCTGGGCGCGTCGGAAACGTTGATCCGCTTGACGGCGTCAACCGGTGTGCAGAGTGCCGATACGCCGTTCATCGAAGCGGTGCAAGCGGCGGCCGGCAAGATCAGCGCGCTGTTTGAATCGGCGCTGGCGCGCGGCGATATCAGCGAGGGCGATTTGTTCGATCGCACCTATGCGCCGGTCCCGAATACCGATCCGCCGCAGCACATGACACGGTTTACGGCGTTCACGGATCGCGTGTTGCCTCCGGTGCAGGAGCCTTTGCTCCAGCTGGATCCGCGCGTGGTGTTCTGTGCGGCGGTCGATACCAATGGCTATCTGCCGACGCACAACCTGAAGTTCTCGCAGCCGCAGGGCAGTGATCCTGCCTGGAACGCGGCCAACAGCCGGAACCGCCGGCTCTTTACCGACCGCACGGGGCTGGGGGCGGCGCGCAATACCGAGGCATTCTTGTTGCAGACGTATCGTCGCGATATGGGGAACGGGACGTTTGTGATGATGAAGGATGTGTCGGCGCCGATTTACGTCAAGGGCCGGCACTGGGGCGGGTTCCGGATGGGTTACAAGGTGGCCGGTTAAGGTTCGTAACGGTGGGGGTGGGGTTTGGGACCTTGCTGGCGGGGTTTTTTTGTTGATGGTGCATCCCTTGTTTCGTCCCCTGCCGGGGCCGACTTACTTTCTTTGTCTTGCCAAAGAAAGGTAAGCAAAGAAAGGCGCGC
>NZ_VOSS01000013.1 GCF_007997035.1 Ralstonia sp. TCR112
GCGCCCGCCACGTTGCGGCCGACCACGCGGGCGCCGTCGTTGAGTTGCAGTTCGCAGTACTCGCCGTCAACGCGGGTCACGGTGCCGCGCAGCGTGTTGCTGTCGCCGATGAAGTTGGCGACGAACTCGTTGCAGGGGCGCTCGTAGAGGCTGTCGACCGTGTCGAGCTGCTGCACGATGCCCTTGTCGAATACGGCCACGCGGTCGGACATGGTGAGCGCCTCGCCCTGGTCGTGCGTCACGTAGACGAAGGTCACGCCGAGCTTTTCGTGCAGCGATTTCAACTCGTACTGCATGTGTTCACGCAGTTGCTTGTCGAGCGCGCCGAGCGGTTCGTCCATCAGCACGAGCTTGGGCTCGAACACCAGCGCGCGGGCCAGTGCAATGCGCTGCTGCTGGCCGCCCGAGAGCTGCGCGGGGTAGCGCTTGGCAAAGCCTTCCATGCGGACCATCTGCAGGGCCTTGTGCACGCGCTCGGCACGTTCGGCGGCGGGCAGCTTGCGCACGGTCAGCGGGTATTCCACGTTCTGCGCCACTGTCATGTGCGGAAACAGCGCGTAGTTCTGGAACACCATGCCGATGTTGCGCTTGTGCGGCGGCACGTTGTTGAGCAGCGCGCCTTCGAGGCGGATCTCGCCGCCGGTCGGGAATTCGAACCCGGCCAGCATCATCAGGCATGTGGTCTTGCCCGAGCCGGAGGGGCCGAGCAGGGTGAGGAACTCGCCCTGGTAGATGTCCAGGTCCAGGTGTTTGACCACGAGGGTCTCGCCGTCATACGTCTTGCGTACACCGCGAAAGCTGACGATCACGTCGTCGGTCTTCATTGCTGCTTCCTCCATACCATGTCGGTCATCGAGCCTGAGCCCTGCCGCTGCAGGCGGCATTCGCTGGCTTGCGCCCACGCTGCCCGTCGCGCCGTTCTCCGATCCACCCGGGTCGGTCAACATGCCGTGTTGTGACGAATTGTTGATGGACTATAGCGGCTCATTGTTCTGCAAAGTGGACCCAATCCTGGTTATTTGATGGAGCCATTTACCGCCACCGCGCAGGCACATCCCACGGGCGTGCGGGCCCGCGGCACCACAATAGGGAAAACCCCGGATGCCTTGCCCGAGCAAGCTCGGCGGCCGATCGTGTGGTCGTTGTGAACTGTTTGAGTGTAGGTCGTGCGCCAGCCCGCGTGCGGCGGGCATAACAGAGCCCGGATGGAACCAATTTGGCCGGAACAGCAGCCCATTCGAGCCGCGCGGAAATGGTGCGCCGCGTCTTCACGCAAACGGTGCATCACCTTGGGGGCACGCGCGACCGCTACACGACGATGTTGTCGTGCAGCAACCCGTTTTCAGGCTGTCGGCTCTTCAATCAAGGCCAGCGCCAGGTAGACGGAGACGGTCAGCCCGCCGCCGGGCGTTTCCGACAGCGCCACCGTGCCGCCATGCAGGCGGGCAATCTCGCGGACGATCGCCAGGCCAAGGCCGCTGCCGTCGTGGCCTTCCGATGCCGCGCCACGATAGAAACGGCCGAAGACCGCATCGCGCTCGGGCACGGCAATGCCGGGGCCGTCGTCTTCCACTTGCAGCACGGCCTGTTCGCCGAGCATCGCCATCGCCTGCCGCTTGACCCGCAGCGTGACGCGCGCCCCGTTGCCTGCATACAGGATGGCGTTGTCGAGCAGGTTGCCGATCAGCTCCTGGAGCCATTGGGATTCGCCGGCCACCGTCACGGGTTCGCCTTCAAAGCCGAGGTCCACGCCGGATCGGCGCGCAACGGGTGCCAGTTCCAGCGCGACATCGCCGGCCAGGGTGTCGAGGCGCAGCGGCTGGAGTTGCGGGGCGTAGCCGCTGTCGGTCTCCAGGCGCGAGAGCGACAGCAGTTGCTGCACGCCGCGCGCGGCCTGGCGCACGGTGCCGTGCAGCGGCTCAAGGTGGCGGCGGATGCGTTCTCCATCGGGCTCGCGCAGGGCCAGTTCGGACTGCGCCTGGATCACGGCCAGCGGCGTCTTCAATTGATGCGCGGCGTCGGCAAAGAAGCGCTTGCGGGCCTGCACCATGCGCAGCAGGCGCGCCACGTATTGATTGATGGCCTCGACCAGCGGCGCGACCTCTGCCGGCAGGCCCTGCTGCGGCAGCGGGGCCAGCTCATCGGTGCCGCGGCCGGCCACGGTTTCGCTCAACTGCCGCAGCGGCCGCAAGCCGCGTCGCACGCCCAGCCAGACGATGCCCACGGCCAGCACCACCAGCAGTACTTCCTGCTGCAATGAGCCCGCCAGGATCTCGTGCGCCAGCGCCTCGCGCGGCTCCAGCGTTTCGCCCACCAGCAGCCAGACGACCTGCGTTTCGGCCGACTGCGCATCGCGCACGGGCAGCGGTTGCGCGGCCATGCGCACCTGCATGCCGCGAAACAGCGCGTCGTAAAAGACGGTGCGATACGGCGTGGGGCGCGGCCGCCCGGCATGGGCAGATCGTCGTAGCCGGTGAGCGTGCCGCCGCCGGCATCGACGATCCGGTAGAAGATGCTGCTGCCCGTTTCCGATTCGAGGATGTCCAGCGCGAGGTAAGGCAGGTCGATGGCGAATTGCTTGTTGCGCAGTCGCACGCCTTCGCGCATGGCCTTGAGCGAGGCTTCGAGCGTGCGGTCGAACGCGGCGTTGGCGGCCGTCATGGCGCGCGTGTAAGTCAGCCACGCATCGAGCGCGAGCAACCCCAGCAGCGGCAGCAGCAGCCAGAACGAAAGCTGCCGGCGCAGGCTCGACGGGTTCATGGCGCAGCGCCTTCCGTGGCTTCCAGCAGATACCCGAGGCCGCGCAGCATGACGATGGCCACGCCGCTGCCGTCGAGCTTCTTGCGCAGGCGGTGCACGTAGATCTCGATGGCGTCGGCGTTGACGGATTCGTTGATGCTGAAGATCTTTTCCGAAATGGCGGCCTTGTTCACGGCGCGGCCGTCGCGCAGCATCAGGACTTCCAGCACGGCGCGTTCGCGGCCGGTGAGGGCGAGCAGTTCGCCATGGAGCGTAAAGGCGCCGCTGATGCCGTCGTAGTGCAGCGGGCCGCATTGCAGCTGCGTGCTTTCGTGGCCGTGGCTGCGTCGGATGAGCGCGCGGGCGCGGGCTTCGACTTCAGTCAGGTCGAACGGTTTCGCAAGGTAATCGTCAGCCCCGAGGTTGAGGCCGCGCACGCGTTCTTCCACGGCGCCGTGTGCGGTCAGGATCATCACCGGCAGCGGGTTCTTGCGGGCGCGCAGGCGGCGCAGCACTTCCAGCCCGTCCAGGCGGGGCAGGCCAATGTCGAGAATGGCCAGCGCGTAGTCCTGCGTGGTGAGCAGCAAGTCGGCCGCGTGGCCGTCATGTACGCAATCGACCGTGAAGCCTGCCTGGCCTAGGGCTTCTTCCAGCGTGCTGGCCAGCTTCAGGTTGTCTTCCACCAACAGGATGCGCATATCGGGACGTCTCTCAATCAGCCGCAGAGGAATACAGACATCGCCGCATGTTTTGAAGCTAGGGAAACCCCCGAGAACGCCGCGACACAGCCCGGCAAATTCCTGTCAATCGAAAGTGAACTGAAAGTGCGCCCCTCATACGATCCGTCCCGCCCAACGGCCCTGTGACTGAGGCTTTTGCGCAAGGACAACGAATAAGGGAGACCAGATGAACAAGACTTCGATGGCGCTGGCGGTGGTTGCGCTCGCCACCGCGACGACGGCTGGCACGGCCGCCGCACAATCCTCCAACGTGACCCTGTACGGGATCATGGATTCGGGCATCGAGTACGTGAACCACGCCGGTCCGAACGGCGGCAGCGCCACGCGCCTCGTCTCGGGCGGCAAGAACACATCGCGCTGGGGCATGCGCGGCACCGAAGACCTGGGTGGCGGCCTGAAGGCTGTCTTCAACCTGGAAAGCGGCATCGCCATCGACACCGGCAAGCTCGACACCGACAACACGCTGTTCGACCGCCGCGCGGTGGTGGGGCTGGCGGGCGGCTTCGGCCAGGTGGTCGCCGGTCGCACCTTCACCACGACGTACGACTTCATGCTGCCGTACGACCCGATGGGTTACGCGCCGAACTACTCGTGGGCGACGTCGTCCACGGCAACGGGTGACCGCAAGGACGGTCTGTTCTCGCGCGCTTCCAACGCCGTGCGTTATGACGGCACGTTTGGCGGCCTGAAGCTCGGTGCCACCGTGGGCTTTGGCGAGGCAGCGGGCAACTTCAAGAGCAGCTCCAAGTACGACCTGGGCGTCGGCTACAGCGTGGGCGGCTTCTCGGCAGCCGTCACCTGGGATCGCCAGAACGGCGCAGGCACCAGCACCACGCCGGCAGACACGACCGATTACATCCAGGGCATTCACGCCGGCGCCAGCTACGACTTCGGCGCACTGAAGCTGTTCGCGGGCTACCGCAACTACAAGCGGGCGTTCACCACGGCCACCGCCAGCCTGCGCAGCGATATGTATTGGGCGGGCGCCAGCTACGACGTGACGCCGGCCTTCACGCTGTATGGCGCGGTGTACAAGCAGAACATCAAGGACGGCACGGATGCCGATCCGATCCTGTTCTCCGTGCGCGGCCAGTACGCACTGTCCAAGCGCACCACGGCGTACCTGTCCGCGGGTTATGCCAAGGCCAAGAACGGCCAGAACGTGAGCCTGTCGCGCGACGTGGTGGGTTATGGCAACAACCAGGTCGGTGTGACGGCGGGCCTGCAACACCGCTTCTGATCGGCCGATCGCAGTCAAAAACACGGGCACCTTCGGGTGCCCGTTTTGTTGGATCGGCGCGCGGCTCGGCCGGCCGTCAGTCGAGCGTCGTGCGGGATTTCAGCATGCGCCGCACGTCGCGGAAATCGTCAAAGGCGGCAAGGTCCTGCTCGATGTTGCGCACCTGTTGGCGCAACGCTGCGATGTCGACATCCAGCTTTTGCAAGACGGCGTCCGGCGGCAGCGCTTCGAACCGCTGATACCCGTACGTGTATCGGAACGTCGTTTCGATACGATGGATCTGGCGGTCCAGCTCGCGCACCTGGTCTTTCAGGATCTGGTTGTAGTGCGTCAGCCGCGCTCCGCTGATCCGGTTGATCGAGTGCTGGTCGATGTGCTCCAGCTCAAGCTGCAATTCCAGTAGTTGCAGCAGGTTGTTCTTGTCGTAGGCCTCGTTGACGCGCTGCATGAGCCGCGTCTTCCGGTCCCGCTCCTGCGGATCGGTTTCGCGGTCGGGGTGCAGGGCGCTGGCCAGCTTGCGATAGACCTCGCGGATGGACAGGCTGATCTGCGTCTGTTCGTCTTCTTCCCGCGCTTCTGCCGCACGCTGCTTCGGAGATTTCTTTCGCGCGGCCCGGCGGGCTTCACGCTTGGTTGCGGCGGCGGCCTTTTTCTCAGCCCGTTGCGCGAGGTGCTCGCGGGCGCGTTGCAGTAGCGCCTCTTCCGAATGCACATCCGCGTCGTCGCCCAGGCCGACGCCGAGTGCGGCCTCCAGCCTTGCCTTCATCTCCGCGGCTTGCATTGCGGCTTCCCGGTCGAAGTCCGTGCCGCTGTACTTGTTGTAGAGCGCCTTCAGGCTCGCGTCTTCATCGATCAAGTCTCGTGCGAGATCGATGATGAGCGCGGAGATCTTGCGGCGCTCGGCCTTGCTGAAGGCATCGTGCTCGTAGACCTGGTCCAGGCTGCGCACCAAGCGGACCTGCAATGCGATGCGGCTACGCTCCAGCGGCAAGAATTCGCCGGCGTATCGGCCCTGGAACTGAACGGTAGCCGTCTCCCAGTCCGCCAGCCGCTTGCGCCGATTCTCGATCTGCTTGATCAGCGCGTTGAAGGCTCGCTGGCCTTTTGACAGCGTCGGCGAATCGTCCGCGTGCGGATTGGGCGCGATGCTGATGGCAGGGCGGTTGGCCTTGGTCATGGAGCGGAAATGTCGCGGGCTCCGCTAAGGGAGCGTCGATGTGATGTTGGTGCGATGGATCAGCCCAGCAACAGCGCGTCGTCGTCCACCTTGGCGCCGCGCGTTTCCTCGAACTTCTGCAGCAGGTGCGGCACGTCCAGACCGCGGCGTTCCTCGCCTTGCACGTCGAGGATCACGTTGCCCTGGTGCAGCATCACCGTGCGATCGCCGTAGTCGAGCGCCTGGCGCATGGAGTGCGTCACCATCATCGTCGTCAGCTTGCTCTCCGAGACGATCTTGGCGGTCAGCTCCAGCACGAAGGCGGCCGTTTTCGGGTCGAGCGCGGCGGTGTGCTCATCCAGCAGCAGGATGCGCGACGGCTGCAGCGAGGCCATCAGTAGGCTCACGGCCTGGCGCTGGCCACCCGAGAGCAGGCCGATGCGGTCGGTCAGGCGGTTTTCCAGGCCGAGGTCCAGTCGGCGCAGTTGCTCGCGGAAGATCTCGCGCCACTTGCGGTTTGTCGCAAACGAGAAACCGCGACGTTGCCCGCGGCACATGGCCAGCGACATGTTCTCTTCGATGGTCAGGTTTTCGCAGGTGCCGGCCATCGGGTCCTGGAACACGCGGGCGACCTTGTCGGCACGTTGCCACGCGGTCTTGCGCGTGACGTCTTCACCGTCGATCGTGATGCGGCCGGAGTCGACCAGCTGGTCGCCGCTGATGGAGTTCAGGAACGTCGACTTGCCGGCGCCGTTCGAGCCGATCACGGCGACGAACTGGCCCGCCGGAATGTCCAGCGACAGACCGCGCAGCGCGCGCGTCTCGATGGGCGTGCCCGGGTTGAAGGTGAGGGTGAGTCCTTGTGCGCTCAGCATGTCAGTTCCCCTTGGTACCGTTCTTGGCGAGCTTGCCGAACACCTTACGGCGCACACCGGGAAGCACGAGCGCGATCACCACCAGCGCGGCGGTCACCATGTTCAGGTCTTGCGCCTGCAGGCCGATGAAATCGCTGTTGAGCGCCAGGGCGATGAAGAAGCGATACAGGATCGCGCCCACCACCACGGCCAGCGTGGTCAGCACCAGGCGGCGTGCCGGCAGCACGGTCTCGCCGATGATGACGGCGGCCAAGCCGATGACGATGGTGCCAATGCCCATCGACACATCCGCGCCGCCCTGCGTTTGCGCGTACAGCGCACCAGCAAGCGCCACCAGTGCGTTGGACAGCGCCATGCCGGCCAGCGTGGCCGCGCCAGTGGCGACGCCCTGCGCGCGGGCCATGCGCGGGTTGGCGCCGGTCGCGCGCAGCGACAGGCCGATCTGCGTCGAGAAGAACCAGTCCACCAGCAGCTTGACGACCACCACGACCACACCCAGCAGCACCGGGCGGAACACGTAGTCGGGCATCCACTCCGGCTGCAGCAGCGAGAAGATCGTCGGCTCGGAGATGAGCGGCACGTTCGGTTTGCCCATGATGCGCAGGTTGACCGAGTAGAGCGCAATCATCATCAGGATACTGGCGAGCAGATCCATGATCTTCAGGCGCACGTTGAGCCAGCCGGTGATGAAACCGGCAACCGCACCGGCCAGCGTGCCGCCCAGCGTCGACATGAACGGATCGTGTCCGCCGGCGATGAGCGTGGCTGCCACGGCGCCCCCCATCGGGAAGCTGCCGTCGACTGTGAGGTCAGGGAAATTGAGGATGCGGAAGGAGATCAGCACCCCGAGCGCCACGAGACTGAAGATCAGACCGATCTCCAGGGCGCCGAGCAATGAAAACAGTGACATGACAGAGTAGGGCGCGGTGGTCGGGCACCGGCCGGTGTGCAATGAACGGGGACGCTTTCGGGTAGGAGCGTAAGCGCCCGGCCATTATGCGGCGGATAGCCACGTTGCGGCTCGGGCAGCCAGACCCGCGCCAGGACGGCTCCGTCGGGCGGAGGCCGGCCCGGCGCCTTGCGAGTTACTTGATGACTTCCTTGGCGTCCTTCAGCAGATCGGCCGACAGGGTCGCGCCTTGCTTCTTGGCCGCGCCTTCGTTCACGAACAGCTCCAGGTCGGTGCTGCCGGCCGAGGCAATCGCGCCCGGCTTCTCACCCTTCAGGATGCGGGCGACGACCTTGCCGGTCTGCTGGCCCAGCTTGTAATAGTTGATGCCCAGCGCAGCGATGGCGCCGCGCTTGACGCTGTCGGTATCGCCGGCCACCAACGGGATCTTCGCTTCGTTGGCCACCTTCACCAGCGATTCGTACGCTGACACCACGTTGTTGTCGGTGTTCGTGTAGATCACGTCGACTTTGCCGATCAGGTTCTTGGCGGCCGGCGCGATATCCACCGTACGCGGAGCCGCCGACTCCACCAGCGTCATGCCTTGCGCCGACAGCAGCTTCTTCAGCTCGGTGACCACCACAACCGAATTGGCTTCGCCCGGGTTGTAGACCATGCCCACGCGCTTGGCATTCGGCACCACGCGCTTGATCAGGGCGATCTGCTTGTCCAGCGGCAGCTTGTCCGACACGCCGGTCACGTTGGTGCCGGTCGGCTCCCAGCTCTTGACCAGTTGTGCGGCGACAGGATCCGTCACGCCCGAATACACGACGGGGATCGACTTGGTGGCAGCCACAACGGCCTGCGCCGACGGCGTGGCGATGGCAACGATGGCGTCCGGCTTGTCGCCGATGAACTTGCGGGCGATCTGCGCAGCGGTGGCCGTGCTGCCTTGCGCGCTCTGGTATTCCCACTTCAGGTTCTTGCCTGCGTCGAAGCCTTCGGCCTTGAGCTGCTCCTTGGCGCCGTCGCGGATGGCGTCCAGCGCCGGGTGCTCAACGATGGCCAGCACTTCGACCGACTTGGTGGCCTGGGCCAGTGCCGGTGCAGCCTGCAGCAGGGCCATCGGAATGGCGGCGAGCGCCGCAATGCGCAAAGCGTGCTTGAACGTGGACATAAGGATCTCCTGTTTCCTTTTGGGTGGTTTCGCTCTGGCGGCGAGCGGGATGTGCCCGTGCCGGCGTGGTTGGTTTTTCAGACTCTGTTGATGCGTGAGTGCACCGAAGCAGTGCAATGTCGGCGCACGTGGGCGCACATTATGGGACAAATCGCACTGCTTTTCAGCAAACACTTCAAAAGAACTCGGGGGGTGCCGGTGGGGTATTCCGGTTGCGTGCGATGCAACCCGGCCATCAAATCAAAAAGGGGCACGCGGCCCCTTTTTTCACTGCCCCAACGGGCGGCTGCTTACTGGATCTTTGCTTTTTCGCGCAGCTCTTTCAGCATCGCCTGGAACTTGCTGCGTTGCCAGTTCTGGTCGCCCATCATCATCTCGAGCAGCTGCGGCTTGACGTCTTCGTACGACGGGATCTTGGCGTCGCGCGTGTCATCCAGGCGGATCACGTGCCAGCCGAATTGCGTCTTGACCGGCGTCTGCGTGATCTGGCCCTTCTTCAGGCCGGTGAGCGCGGCCGAGAATTCCGGCACGTAGGTGCCCGGATTTGCCCAGTCCAGATCGCCGCCGTTCGCGCCCGATCCCTTGTCCTTCGATTGCGCCTTGGCGATGTCTTCAAACTTCGCGCCGGCCTTCAGCTTGGCGATGATGGCCTTGGCGTCGGCTTCCTTGTCCACGAGGATGTGGTGGGCGTGGTATTCCTTGCCGTTGCCGAACTGCGCCTTGATCTTGTCGTACTGCTTGTGCAGTTCGTCTTCGGTGGCGGGGCTGTTCTTGACGTAGTCCTCGAACTCGGCGGCCACCAGCACGTTCAGGCGTGCGGAAGCCAGCTGCTCCTGAACGTCGTCGCGCTCCAGTAGACCGCGCTTGGCGGCGTCCTGCTCGATCAGTTCACGGTCGACCAGCATGTCGCGGGCCTTGGCACGCAGCTCAGGCGATTCGGGCTGGCCCGACTTCTTGATCAGCGCGTCCACCTTGGCGCTCGGAATGGCTTTGCCGTTGACCACCGCGGCATTCTGCGCCATGGCGGGAGCAACGGTCGCAGCAAAGGCAACAGCCAGCAGGCTGGCAGTGAGGCTGGAAATCTTCATGGGATTGCGTTCGAGGGAAGGACGAGTGAGCGTGGAATGCGCTTACGTGTTTTCTTCGGGAGTGACCGCGCGGATCGCCAGGGCATGAATTGCCGCTGGCCACAGCGTGTGCAGCGCATCATACACCATGCGATGACGCGCCAAACGGTTCTTGCCGGCAAAGGCTGCGCTGACGATTTCGACGTTGTAATGCCCACCGCCGGAGGCTGCGCCGGCGTGTCCGGCATGCTTGGCGCTGTCGTCTTCAACGACGAGGTGGGCGGGCTGGAAGGCCTCGCGCAGGAGGCGTTCGATTTCTCGCGGATCTGCAGCCATCAGCGGTCGTCTCCGATGTTGGCGTCGTTGGCCGCGCTGGCAGGGCGCTCCTGCATGTGGCGAGCCAGCCAGACACTTTGCGCAAGGATGAACACCACCATCAGGCCCATCGAGCCGAACAGCTTGAAGTTGACCCACACGTCGGTGTCGAAGTTGTAGGCCACGTAGAGGTTCAGGCAGCCCATGATCAGGAAGAAGAGCGCCCACACCAGGTTCAGGCGGCCCCACATCGGCTCGGGCAGCGATACCTGCTGCTCCATCATGGCGCGGATGAGGTTCTTGCGAACGAACACCACGCTGCCCAGCAGCACCACGCCAAACAGCCAGTACAGGACCGTCGGCTTCCACTTGATGAAGGTCTCGTTGTGGAAGATGAGCGTGGCGCCGCCGAACACACCGATGATGAGCAACGACAGCCACTGCATGGCGTCGACCTTACGGTGCTTGAACCACACCCAGGCGATCTGCAGCACGGTGGCGACCATCGCGACGGTGGTCGCCACATAAATACCGGCCACCTTGAAGGCAGCAAAGAACAGGATGACCGGGAACAGATCGAACAGGAATTTCATGCGGGAACGCGCTTGTGCGGGCCTTTGCGGGCCATTAGAGAGATCAATCGCCGAATTTTAGCGCAGCCGAGTTGATGCAATACCGCAGCCCGGTAGGTGCAGGGCCATCTTCGAACACGTGGCCAAGGTGCGCGCCGCAGTTCTTGCACTGCACTTCAATACGCAACATGCCGTGCGAGCGGTCGGTCTTCTCGGCGATCACCTCGCCGTTGATGGGCTGGAAATAGCTCGGCCAGCCGCAACCGGCATCAAACTTGGTCGACGATTCAAACAGCGGTGTGCCGCAGCAGACGCAGTTGTAGACGCCGCGCTCCCAGTGGTCCCAGTACTTGCCGGTGAAGGGGCGTTCGGTGGCCGCTTCGCGGGTGACGCGGTATTCGATGTCGGAGAGTTGGTCGCGCCATTCGGCGTCGGATTTCTTGACGGTCATGGTGATGAGACTCCTTGTTGGATTCGGCCACCGCAAGGTGAGAACGTCTGGGCGGCTGATGTTGTTTGTCGCGCTGCGGCGGCAATCCTGACAGGCGCGGATTAGAGCACGGTGTCAGTTCCGGCACATCACGCGTGCCCGCATCTCGACATACCGGATCACGACGAGCAGCTCACTTCCAATGACGATGCCCAGTCCGGCGCGGCTGTGCGTAGTGCTCGAAGCCGGGGTGATCGTCAAACGGGCGGGCCAGCACGGCGCGCAGGTTTTCGACTTCGGAAAAATCCTTTTCCTTGGCGCGGCGGATGGCGATTTCGGCGAGGTGGTTGCGCAGCACGTATTTCGGGTTGACGCGGTACATGGCGGCCGCGCGCTCGTCATCGGATTGCGGTTCGGCCTGCAAGCGCTGGCGATAAGCGGCAAGCCATACGTCTGCGGCGGCGCGGTCGAAGAAGAAATCGCGGACGGTGCGCGCTTCCGCCGCGGCGGGCGTGTCGTCGCGGCGTACCTCGGCGAGGTGGCGGAAGAACAATGTGTAGTCGGCGCGCTGGTTGTGCAGCAGCTTGAACAAGTCGCCGAAGAGCGCCTCGTCTGCGTCCTGAGCGGTGGAGAGGCCGAGCTTGGCGCGATAACGTGCGTAGAACGCTGCGCCGTAGACGTCGCGGTAGGTCAGCAATACGTTTTGCGCAGCATCGATGGCGGGTTGGGCCTGCGCTTCGTCGCTCAAATTGACGAAAACGTCGGGATCTTCGCCAAACAGCGGCAGCAACGCCTGCGCGAGGCAGAACAGGTTCCAGTAGCCGATCTGGGGCTGCTGCGCGTAGGCGTAACGGCCGCCGGTGTCGGAGTGGTTGCAGATGTGGTTGGCGTCAAAACCGTCGAGGAAGCCGAAGGGGCCGTAGTCGAGCGTGAGGCCGAGGATCGACATGTTGTCGGTGTTCATCACGCCGTGGCAGAAACCGACGGCCTGCCAGTCGGCCATCAGCTCAGCCGTGCGGCGGGCCAGCTCGCGCAGCAGGGCGAGATACGGTTGCGGCTCGCTGCGGCAGGCGGGGTAGAAGCGGTCGATGACGTAATCGGCAAGTGCGCGAAGCTGGAGCAGTTGTTCGCTGGCCGCAAAGTGCTCGAAGTGGCCGAAGCGCACGAACGACGGGGCAAGGCGTGTGACGACGGCGGCGGTTTCGATCTCTTCGCGGCGCACGGGGGCGTCGGCGCCAGTCACGCACAAGGCGCGCGTGGTCGGAATGCCGAGGCCTGCCATGGCTTCCGAGCAGAGGAATTCGCGGATGGACGATCGCAGCACGGCGCGCCCGTCGCCCATGCGCGAATACGGCGTACGGCCGGCACCTTTGAGCTGCACTTCGCACGGGCCATCGGCGGTCTGGAATTCCGCCAGCAGCAGCGCGCGGCCGTCGCCCAGCTGGCCCGCCCACACGCCGAACTGGTGGCCCGAATAGACGGTGGCGAGCGGGTCGCTCCAGGCGGCGACGGCGTTACCGGTGAATACGGCCAGCCCCGCGGCGGTATCAAGTTCGGCGCGCGTGATGCCCAGCGGCGCCGCGGCATCGGGCGAGAAGCCGACCAGATACGGTTCGCCAATCGCTCCCGAAGGCATGGGCATCGGGGGCAGGCGTGTCAGAAAGCGTTCGCCCAGCGCCGAGAAACCGGGGGCAGTGGCGGGGCGGCCGGGCCAGTCGAAATGGCTCGCAAGGGAATCGTCAGGCAAGGCGGCGGGGGAGGCAGTCATGGGATGGGGCGGCAGGCCAGTGGCCGGTAGCACAGGAAAGGGCGCAAAAACAGTGCCGAATCCTCAAATATTGTGCGCTTTGCAGTGCAGCAAAACGCACGCTGCGTAGGGGAAAACGCCATGTTGAGACGCAGCAACGCTATCGCGTATTGTACTTGCGAGTAAAGAAAGCTGCAGCCTGCGAACCCTTGCACCACAACGATTCGCAGGGTTTTACAGATGGCCGGGTAAACATGGGGGCCGATGTGGCAGCGCACAACAATATCCCGTTGACGTGCTTGGCGATCACGGGAACAATCGGCCAAAAAATAGAACGGTTGTTCAGTTTTTCTAGGAGACACCATGGCCCTGATGGGACAAATGATGAGCACCCCTTTGCTCATCTCGACCATCATCGAACATGCAGCGCGCAATTCCGGTTCGACTGAAGTCGTGTCGCGCCGTGTCGAGGGCGATATCCATCGCACCACGTACCGGCAAGTGCGAGACCGTTCCAAGCAACTGGCGAATGCGTTGGCCGCACTGGGCGTGCAGCCCGGCGAGCGTGTCGGTACGCTGGCCTGGAACGGCTATCGCCACCTTGAAATCTATTACGGCGTCTCCGGCTCGGGCTCGGTGTGTCACACCATCAACCCGCGGCTGTTTCCGGACCAGATCGCCTACATCGTCAATCACGCAGACGATCAGTACGTCTTCTTCGACCTGACGTTCGTGCCGCTTGTCGAGGGCATCGCGCCGCATTGCCCGAACGTGAAGGGCTGGGTGGCGATGACCGATCGCGCGCACATGCCGACCTCCAGCGTGCCGATGCTCTGCTACGAAGAGCTGCTCGACGCGCAGAGCGCCGACTACACCTGGCCGCAGTTCGACGAGAACACCGCTTCCAGCCTGTGCTACACGTCGGGCACCACGGGCAACCCCAAGGGCGCGCTGTATTCGCATCGCTCCACGGTGCTGCACTCGTATGCGTCGGCCATGCCGGATGCGTTGGGGTGCTCGGCGCAGGACGTGATCCTGCCGGTGGTGCCGATGTTCCACGTCAACGCATGGGGGTTGCCGTATTCGGTGCCGCTGGTGGGCGCCAAGCTCGTCTTCCCGGGGCCGAAACTGGATGGCGCTTCGCTGTTCGAACTGTTCGAGCAGGAAAAGGTGACGTTCTCGGCCGGCGTGCCAACGGTGTGGCTCGGTCTGCTGCAACACGTGCAGGCCAACAAGCTGAAATTTTCGACGTTCCGCCGCACGGTCATCGGTGGTTCCGCAGCGCCTCCGGCCATGATCCGCACGCTCAACGAGCTGGACGTGGAAGTCATCCACGCGTGGGGCATGACGGAGATGTCGCCGCTGGGCACCACGTGCAAGCTGATGGGCAAGCATGCCGATCTGCCGGATGAGGCCAAGCAGCATGTGCTGGAGCGCCAAGCGCGCCATCTACGGTGTCGAGATGAAGATCGTCGATGCCGAGGGCCACGAGTTGCCGTGGGATGGCAAGGCTTTCGGCGATCTCTACGTGCGCGGGCCCTGGACCATCCAGAGCTATTACCGCAACGAGGTGTCGCCGCTGGTGGATGGTTGGTTCCCGACAGGCGACGTGGCCAACATCGATGCCGACGGCTACATGCAGATCACCGATCGCAGCAAGGACGTGATCAAGTCGGGCGGCGAATGGATTTCGTCCATCGATGTGGAAAACGTGGCCGCTGCGCACCCCGGCGTGCACATGGCCGCATGCATTTCGTGCCATCACCCGAAGTGGGACGAGCGCCCGTTGCTGGTGGTGATGAAGAAGCCCGGCGTGGAACTCACACGTGAGGAGATGCTCAAGTTCTTCGAAGGCAAGGTTGCCAAGTGGTGGATTCCGGACGACGTGGTGTTCGTCACCGAAATTCCGCTCACGGCCACCGGCAAGATGCAAAGCTCAAGCTGCGCGAGCAGTTCAAGGATTATCAGTTTCCCGCTGTACAGGCTTAGTTAGACATAGAAACCGCCGCCCGTGCAGGGGAGCCACTCCGGCACGAGGACGGCGGACGTAAGACAACCGGATCAGGGCCGGCCGCTACGCATCGAACCTTCATGCAGCGGAATGAAGCCCGGGCGCGTTGCAACCTGGAGACGCAAGCAGCCGCAGGCCCACCAGAGGCACGCGGAGAGTGACTCGCCGGCGGCTCCACCACATGAAGGAGACACGCATGACGAAGTTCCGTCCGTTGGTTGTGGCTGTTGCATGTGTTGCGGCGATCGGTGGGGCAGTTTTGCCTACTGCAGCGTCCGCCGCCGAAACCGTGAAGATCGCCTGGATCGATCCGTTGTCCGGCCTGATGGGCGCACTGGGCCAGAACCAGTTGCGCAGCTGGCAGTACATCGCCGATCTCGCCACGCAGAAGAACTGGGCCGGCGACGGCACCAAGTTCGAAGTGGTGGGCTTCGACAACAAGCTCTCCCCGCAGGAGAGCCTGACCGTGCTCAAGCAGGTGGCCGATCAGGGCATCCACTACATCGTGCAGGGCAATGGCTCGAGCGTCGGCATGGCGCTGGAAGACGCCGTGGCCAAGTACAACGAGCGCAATCCGGGCAAGGAAATCATCTACCTGAATTACGCCGCGGTGGACCCGGACATGACGAACAGCAAGTGCAACTATTGGCACTTCCGCCTGGACGCCAACTCCGACATGAAGATGGAAGCGCTGACGAGCTTCCTGGCGAAGGATCCGAAGGTCAAGAAGGTCTACCTGATCAACCAGAACTATTCGTTCGGGCATCAGGTTGCGCGTGCGGCAAAGGAATACCTGAAGCGCAAGCGTCCGGATATCGAGATCGTGGGCGAAGATCTGCACCCGTTGGCGCAGGTGAAAGACTTTTCGCCGTATGTGTCGAAGATCAAATCGTCCGGCGCCGATACCGTCATCACCGGCAACTGGGGCAGCGACCTGGCACTGCTCATCAAGGCCGGCAAGGACGCTGGCCTGAACGCTAACTTCTACACGTACTACGCCTCCACAACCGGGGTGCCGACTGCGATGGGATCCGCCGGCGCCGACCACGTGAAATACGTCGGCTACTGGAACGTCAATAACGAAGGCTACAAGGGCGCCGATATCGTCGAGGGCTACAAGAAGAAGTACAACGACGATTACTACCTCATGGCGTCGTACACCGGCATCGCCATGCTGGCCAAGGCCATCAAGCAGACCAAGTCGGCAGAACCAGCCAAGGTGGCCAAGGCCTTCGAAGGCATGAAGGTCGACAGCCTGAACGGCACCTTCGAGATGCGCGCGTCTGACCACCAGGGCCAGCAGCCGCTCTACATCGCCACCTGGGAAAAAACCAACGGCAAGAACGTCAAGTACGACCAGGAAAACACCGGCTACGGCTGGAAGACCGACGCGGTGCTCGATCAGTACGTCGCGTCGCAGCCGACCTCCTGCCAGATGAAGCGTCCTCAATAACGCGGCAGGTGGTGTGCCGAAGGGCCGCCCGATGCTATCGTGCGGCGATGTTTTAAACGGAGTCCATGGGCCCGCGCTTTGATGCGTGCGGCCCATGCTCCGCCGAATCTGCTGGAAGGGCTGCAGCGTGGAATTTCTAGTTATCAATCTCTTGAACGGCATCAGCTACGGGCTGTTGCTGTTCATGCTGTCTTCGGGCCTGACGCTGATCTTCAGCATGATGGGCGTCCTCAATTTCGCGCATGCCAGCTTCTACATGCTGGGCGCGTATTTCGCCTATGTCGTCAGCGGCTATCTGGGCTTCTGGGCGGCGCTGATCGTGGCACCGCTGCTCGTGGGTGCGCTGGGCGCAGTGGTCGAGCGCTTCGGCCTGCGCACGGTGCACCGCTATGGGCACGTTGCCGAACTCCTGTTCACGTTCGGACTGTCCTATCTCATTGAAGAAGGCGTGAAGCTGGTGTGGGGCTTGCCCGCTGTGCCGTATCGCGTGCCGGACGCACTGGATGGCCCGCTGTTCACGCTGTTCACCTCGTCGTTTCCAAAGTACCGCGCCTTCATGATGCTGGTGTCGCTGCTGATGCTGGTGGGCATCTTCCTGCTGCTGACGCGCACGCGGATCGGGCTCGTCATCCAGGCCGCGCTGACGCATCCGGACATGGTCGAAGCGCTGGGCCACAACGTACCGCGCGTGTTCATGCTGGTGTTCGGTGGTGGTTGCGCGCTGGCCGGCCTGGCAGGCGTGATCGGCGGCAATGCCTTTGTGACCGAGCCATCGATGGCGGCCGCGGTCGGCTCCATTGTCTTCGTGGTGGCGGTCGTGGGCGGCATGGGGTCGTTGGTAGGCGCATTCATTGCGTCGCTGCTGATCGGCTGCATCCAGACCTTTGCCGTCACGCTCGATATTTCGGTGACCAGCCTGCTCGGGAAGATCGGTGTCACGCTCAACTCCGACGCGCCGCTCATCTCGGTCTGGAACCTGACGATTGCGCAAGTCGCACCGGTGCTGCCGTATCTGCTGCTGGTGCTGATGCTGATCTTCCGCCCGCGCGGGCTGATGGGAACGCGGGAGAGCTAAATGGAACGCACCATGCACCAACAAGCGCAACAGCAAGCCGCACTGCCGGCCAACGATCGTGCGCGGACGATGAAGTTCAAGCCGGTCAATCTTGCCCGCTGGCTGCTCTGGGGCCTGACTGCACTCGTGATGATCGTGCTGCCGCTCATCTGGCCGCAGGGTTTTGCGATCACGCTGCTCTCGCAGATGGGCATCATGATCATCTTCGCCCTGTCGTACAACATGCTGCTCGGCCAGTCCGGCATGCTGTCGTTCGGGCACGCGGTGTACGCCGGCCTGGGCGCCTTCATGGCCGTGCACCTGCTCAACAAGATCGGGGCTGTGCAGACGCTGGGCATCGGCGGCCCGCTCGCCGTGGCGCTGTTGCCGATTGCCGGCGGTCTGGGCGGCGCGCTGTTCGGCGTGATCTTCGGCTACGTCACCACCAAGAAGTCCGGCACGACGTTCGCCATGATCACGCTGGGTATCGGCGAAATGGTGTTCGCCAGCGCGCTGATGTTTCCGGACTTCTTTGGCGGCGAGGGCGGCGTGTCGACCAACCGCAGCATCGGTGAAGGACTGCTTGGCGTGACGTTTGGCCCGGCGAGGCAGGTGTATTACCTGATCGCCGCGTGGTGCCTGATTTCGATGGCGCTGATGTACGCATGGACGCAGACGCCGCTGGGCCGCATCGCCAACGCGGTGCGCGACAACCCCGAGCGCGTGGAATTCATCGGCTACAACACGCAGCGCGTGCGCTTCCTAGTGGTGATTCTGTCGGCGTTCTTCGCGGGCATTGCGGGCGCGCTGTCGTGCATCAACTTCGAGATCGTGACCGCCGAGAACGTGTCAGCCGTGCGGTCGGGCTCGGTGCTGCTGGCGGCGTTCATTGGCGGCATGGGCAGCTTCTTCGGGCCGATCATCGGCGCGGTGCTCACGGTGTTCTTCACCGTCGCGCTGTCGGGCATCACGAAGGCATGGCTGCTGTATCTGGGCTTGTTCTTTGTGCTGATGGTCATGTACGCGCCGGGTGGTATCGCCAGTCTTCTGGTCATGCATCTGCCGATCCTGCGGCGCGGCAAGCTCAAGACGCTGCTGCCGGCCTACGGCGTAGCGATTGTGCCGGCGGCCATCCTGCTGGTCGCGTTGATCTCCACCGTGGAAATGATCTACGCCGTGCAGGACGAGGCTTCGGGTGGCGTGGCGACGCTGTTCGGCCTGTCGGTTGAACCGAATACCTGGAAGCCGTGGATCGTCGCCGCCGTGCTGTGGCTCGTGGGCGCCTTCGGCCTGCGCGCTGCGGCGGGCAAGCTGCGCGCCGCTTGGGACAACGCATTGCAGGAGCCGCAACCATGAGCCAACCGACATCCGGTCCGACCGCAGCGCTTGAGTTGCGCGATGTTCGCAAGCGCTTTGGCGCGACTGAAATCATTCGGGGCGTCAACCTCACCATCGGCAAGGGCGAGCGCCATGCGCTCATCGGCCCGAACGGTGCCGGCAAGTCGACCACGTTCAACCTGATCTCGGGCCGCTTCCCGGCCAGCTCGGGCAGCGTGCGACTGAATGGGGAGGAGATCAGCGGCCTGGCGCCGTTCGAGATCAACCGCAAGGGCCTGTCGCGCAGCTTTCAGATCACCAACATCTTTCATCGCTTGTCGGTGTTCGAGAACCTGCGCTGCGCGGTGCTTTGGTCCCTCGGCTACAAGTATTCGTTCTGGCACAAGCTGGCCGAATTGCGCGACGCACGCGAACGCGCCGAAGAAGTGCTCGAGCAAATCGGCATGACGCATCGGCGTGATGCTGCCGCGGGCCTGCTGACATACGCCGAGCAACGGGCGCTGGAAATCGGCATCACCATTGCGGGCGGCGCTGACGTGATCCTGTTGGATGAACCGACCGCCGGCATGAGCCGCTCCGAATCCGACCACGCAGTGGACCTCATCCGCAAGGTCACCGTTGGCAAGACGCTGGTGATGGTTGAGCACGACATGAGCGTGGTGTTTGGCCTCGCTGATCGCATCTCGGTGCTCGTCTACGGCGAAGTGATCGCCACCGACACGCCCGAAGCCATTCGCAACAACCGTCGCGTGAAAGAGGCCTACCTCGGCACCACGCTGGACGAACCTGCAGGAGCACATTGATGGCAACAAATACTCCGATGTTGGAGGTGCGCGACCTGCACGCGTACTACGGCAAGAGCCACATCCTGCACGGCGTCGACATGCATGTGGGCGAGGGCGAGATCGTTGCGCTGCTCGGCCGCAACGGCGTCGGGCGTTCAACACTGGCCAAGTCCATCATGGGCATGGTGCGGCACGAAGGCGAAATTCTGCTGCGCGGCAAGAACGTGAGCGGCCTGCGAACCTTCGAAGTGGCGCACAAGGGCATCGGCTATGTGCCCGAGAACCGGGATATTTTCCCCACGCTGACGGTGCGGCAGAACCTGCTGCTTGGCGAGAAACGCAACCCCAGTCAGCCCAAGCCGCGTTGGCAGGTGGAAGACATGTACCAGATGTTCCCGCGCCTGAAAGAGCGCGAGAACACGGCCGCCGGTGTGCTGTCGGGCGGCGAACAGCAGATGCTGACGCTGTGCCGCACGCTGATGGGCGATCCCGATTTCATCATCATCGACGAGCCCACCGAAGGTCTTGCGCCGCTGGTCGTGACGCTCGTGGGCGAGTATCTGAAGACGCTCAAGGAGCGGGGGATCTCCGTGCTGCTGGTGGAGCAGAAACTCGCCATTGCCCTCGACATTTCACAGCGGGTGTATGTGATGGGCCACGGGCAGATCGTGTTTGAAGGAACGCCCCAGCAGTTGAAGGCGGACGCGAAGGTCCGGCAGGAGTGGCTGGAGGTTTAAGCGCCGCAGGTCGATTCACGGCGTACAGATGGCCCGCATGGACAACCGTGCGGGCTTTTTTATGGCGGTCAGTTGACGACAGTGCGCGCCGCAGTGGCTTCCGTGGTCGCCTCGGCTTGTTGGAGATGCGCGGCGCTGAACTGCATCTCCGAGTACTTCACGAACCGCGTCTTGAACTTCCAGCGGTAAGCCAGCCAGATCGCCACGAACAGGATCACGCCGCAATAGGTTGCGATGAAGGTGCCGAAGTTGTCGATCGGCGCAAACAGCGCCTTGGTGTTCTGCCCAAGAATGATCACCACGCACAGGATCGCCACCATGATCGGCCCGAACGGGAAGAACGGCGACCGATACGCGAGTTGCGTCACGGAATGCCCCTGGCTGGTGAACCCTTTGCGGAACCGGTAGTGCGCCAGCGCAATGCCGAACCAGGCGATGAAGCACGTCACCGCAGACGTATTCAGCAGCCACAGGTAGACGACCTGATCGCCAAACAACGAGCTGAAGAAGCACAGCGCACCCACGGCGGACGTGGCGACGAGCGCGCGGTGCGGCACGCCGTTACCCGATACCTTGGCAAACCAGCGCGGGGCTTGGTTCTCGAGCGCTAGGTCATACAGAATCCGTGTCGATACGTACAGGCTCGACGTGCCGGAAGACAGCAGCGCGGTCAGCACCACGGCATTCATCATGCCGGCCGCAAATGCGAGGCCCGCATGCTGGAACACCAGCGCGAACGGGCTGACACCGACGTCCGTCGCTTCATTGCGCAGCAGGTTCGGATCGGTGTACGGCAGCAGCACGCCGATGATCAGAATTGCCAGCACGTAGAACAGCAGAATGCGCCAGAACGTCTGGCGGATGGCGCGCGGGATCGTGCGGGATGGGTTCTCTGCCTCGCCGGCGGCCACGCCGATGGTTTCGACGCCCTGGAACGAGAACCCGGCAATCATCGCCACGCCGACCATGGCCGGCACGCCGCCCACGAAGGGCGCATCGCCCACGGTGAAGTTCTGCCAACCCGACTGCGGCCCGCCGTGCATGATGCCGAAGATCATCGCCAGGCCGATCAGCAGGAACACGACGATGGTCACCACCTTGATCATCGAGAACCAGTATTCCGCCTCGCCAAAGCCGCGCACGGAAAAGGCGTTGAGGCCAAACATCAGCAGCAGAAATGCGGCGCTCCAGACCATGCCCGACACGCCCGGGAACCAGTACTTCATCACGAGTTGCGCGGCGGCCAGTTCCACGGCAACGGACACGGCCAGCGCAAACCAGTAATTCCATCCGAGTGCAAAGCCGAAGCCTTCTTCAACATACAGGCGGCTGTACGTCACGAACGAGCCCGAGACCGGCAGATGCACCGCCAGCTCGCCAAGACTCGTCATCAGGCAATAGACCATCACGCCGATCAGCGTGTAGGTCAGCAGTGCGCCGCCGGGGCCAGCTTGCGCAATGGACGCGCCGGATGCGACGAACAGCCCCGTGCCGATGGCGCCGCCCAGGGCGATCATCATCAGGTGGCGCGAGCGCAGGCGTCGGCGCAGTTCGGATTGGGCTTCGAGGCCGGTGGGGGTGATGGGTGTATGCATAGCCGGTGGCGCCGGAGCGGGCGCCCCAATAAAAACGCCGGCCGGATGCTGTGCAAACGGCAGGCGGAGCGGGTGTAATTACTGCGTGCGGTTCGGGACGGTCGGCAATTCAGGGCCGGGGTCTTGGCCGGCCAGCGAATCGCGCAGCACGGGCGGGCGCGGGAAGTGCATGTCCTGGTAACGGACGATGCCGCCGCCACGCACCAGCCGATAGCCGATCCAGATCAGGAAGAAGACCGGGATACCAATGTAGGTTGCGATGACCGCCGGCCAATCGACGGTGCCGCTCGTGAACGCCTGGTAGTTCTGGCCGAGCGTGATGACCAGGCACAGCCCGAACGCGAACAGCGGACCATACGGGAAGAACTTGGAGCGGTACGGCAACTGCGCCGGATCATGCCCCTGCGCCACAAGCCCCTTGCGGAACCGATAGTGGCTGATGGCAATGCCAAGCCATGCCACGAAGCCCGTCATGCCCGAGGTGTTCAGCAGCCACAGGTAGACCGTCTTGTCGCCATACAGCGAACTCAGGAAACACAGCGCGCCGACGGCCGTCGTCGCCAGCAGCGCGTTGCGCGGCACACCGTTCCGCGTCAGTTGCGCAAAGATGCGCGGTGCACGGCCCTCGGTGGCGAGGTTGTAGAGCATGCGCGTGGATGCATACATGCCCGAGTTGCCCGCCGAGAGCACGGCCGTCAGGATCACCGCATTCATCAGCCCGGCGGCAAACGCCAGGCCGGCATGCTTGAACACCAGCGTGAACGGGCTCACGCCAATGTTGGTGACTTCCGTCGACAGCAGATTCGGATCGGTGTACGGGACCAGCACGCCGATGATGAAGATCGCCAGCACATAGAACAGCAGGATGCGCCAGAACACCTGCTTGACCGCACGCGGAATGGTGCGGGCAGGGTCGGCCGATTCGCCAGCCGCCACGCCGATCAGCTCCGTCCCCTGAAACGAGAACCCCGCGATCATCGCCACGCCGATCATCGCGGGCAGCCCGCCCACGAACGGCGCATCACCGATCGTCAGATTCTGCAGGCCCGACTGCGGACCGCCCTTCATGATCCCGAAGATCATCGCCAGGCCAATGCCGATAAAGAAGATGACCGTGACGACCTTGATGAGCGCGAACCAGTATTCCGCCTCGCCAAAGCCGCGCACCGAGATGGCGTTGAGCAGGAACATGATGGCGAGGAACACGGCGCTCCACAGCACGCCCGGCACATCGGGAAACCAGTAATGCATGACGAGCTGCGCGGCCGCCAGCTCCACGGCAATCGTCACGGCCCAGTTGTACCAATAGTTCCAGCCGAGTGCGAAGCCGAAGCCTTCGTCCACGTACAGCGCGCCGTAGGTGGCAAAGGAACCGGAAACGGGCATGTAGGCGGCAAGCTCGCCCAGGCTGGTCATCAGGAAATAGACCATCGCCCCGATCAGGATGTAGGCGGCAAGGGCGCCTCCGGGGCCGGCCTGCGAGACCGACGCGCCCGAGGCCACGAAGAGCCCGGTGCCGATCGACCCGCCGATGGCGATCATGGTGAGATGGCGCGCGCGCAAGGTGCGGCGCAAGCCCGGCGTCTCTGAGGACGGGGTAGCGTGTTCTGGCATGGATACAGAGGGGTCGATTTTGCTCGGATCGCGAATCAAATCGACGAAATGTGACGAGACGTCCCCGCGCCTGATGGGCACCCGGCGAACGAAATGCGCGACTCTATCAAAACCGTCACGTAGCGGGCAAAAAATCCGTGCTGCAGCACACGCGTTTGAACCCGCCGGGCCGTGCCGCATCGCCCGCCAGACGGCGCCGTGCAGCGCAAAATAAAAATTGAACGACCGTGCTATTTTGTGTATTCTGTGTCGAGTCGCGGCCTTACCGCGCGTTAAAAAAACGATACTTGAGAGACAGTTCAACCGCGAGGCACGGTGCGCCTGATCTGCCGGCCCTCGCATCACCAAAGGAACCAGCATGACTGCGGAGTACAAGGTCCAGGACGGCGTTGCCGTCATCACGCTCAGCAACCCGCCCGTCAACGGCCTTGGCCACTCCACGCGCCTGGGCATCGTTGAAGGCATGGTGAAAGCGGGCGACGACGCCAACGTCAAGGCCATCGTCATCACCGGTGCGGGCAAGGCCTTCTCGGGCGCGCCGATATCCGCGAGTTCAACACCCCCAAGGCCACGCAAGAGCCGACGCTGCACGCTGTCATCAAGGCAGTCGAGTCGAGCAGCAAGCCGGTCGTGGCGGCCATCCATTCGGTGGCGATGGGCGGTGGGCTGGAACTGGCGATGGGCTGCCATTTCCGCGTGGCCGCACCGGGCGCGCAGATCGCGCTGCCGGAAGTGAAGCTGGGCATCCTGCCGGGCGCAGGCGGCACGCAACGTCTGCCGCGCGCCATCGGCCTGGAGCCGGCGCTGAACATGATCGTTTCCGGCAACGCCATCCCGTCGGAAAAGCTGGCCAAGAGCGGCCTGTTCGACCAGATGATCGAAGGCGACCTGATGGCCGGCGCCATCGATTTCGCACTGAAGGCCGCGGCCGAGGGCAAGCTGCCGAAGCTGCGCGATCGCAAGGTCGAGCACGACAACCCGCAAGGTTTCCTGCAATTCGCGCGGAACACCGTCGCGGCGTCGCCAAGAATTTCCCGGCGCCGGGCAAGTGCGTTGACGCCGTGCAGGCCGCCGTGGAAAAGCGCTTTGACGACGGCATCAAGTTTGAGCGCGACCTGTTCATTGAACTGGTGAATACGTCCGAATCGCGTGCACTGCGCCACGCCTTCTTTGGCGAACGCGCTGCGAGCAAGATTCCGGACGTGCCGGAAGACACGCCGGTGCGCAAGGTGGAGAAGGTTGCCGTGATCGGCGCCGGCACGATGGGCGGCGGCATCTCGATGAACTTCCTGAACGCCGGCATTCCGGTGACGATCCTGGAAACCAAGCAGGAAGCGCTGGACCGCGGCGTCGCCACCATCCGCAAGAACTACGAGAACAGCGCCAAGAAGGGCAAGCTCACACAAGAGAAGGTCGAGCAGCGCATGGCCCTGCTGACCCCGACGCTGTCCTACGACGACATCAAGGACGCCGACCTCGTCATCGAGGCCGTCTTTGAAGAAATGGGCGTCAAGGAAGTCGTGTTCAAGAAGCTGGACGAAGTCGTCAAGCAGGGCGCGATCCTGGCGTCGAACACCTCCACGCTGGACGTCGACAAGATCGCCAGCTTCACCAAGCGCCCGCAAGACGTGGTCGGCATGCACTTCTTCAGCCCGGCCAACGTGATGAAGCTGCTGGAAGTCGTGCGCGGCAAGGACACCGCCAAGGACGTGCTGGCCACCGTCATGAAGCTGGCCAAGGCCATCAAGAAGACGGCGGTCGTTTCCGGCGTGTGCGACGGCTTCATCGGGAACCGCATGATCGAGCAATACAGCCGCCAGGCTGGCTACCTGCTAGACGAAGGCGCGCTGCCCGAGCAGGTCGACAAGGCCATCGAAAAGTTCGGCTTTGCCATGGGCCCGTTCCGCATGGGCGACCTGGCCGGCAACGACATCGGCTGGGCCATCCGCAAGCGCCGCGCCGTGGACAAACCGGACATCGTCTATTCGAAGACGGCCGATCTGCTATGCGAGATGGGCCGCTTCGGCCAGAAGACGGGCGGCGGCTGGTACGACTACAAGGCGGGTGACCGCAAGCCGTATCCGAACCAGCAGGTCAACGACATGATCGTCCAGCACTCGAAGGATCTGGGCATCACGCGTCGCAAGATCTCGGACGAGGAAATCGTGGAGCGCCTCGTGTTCGCGCTGGTCAACGAAGGCGCGAAGATCCTGGAAGAGGGCATTGCCTCCAAGGCTTCCGACATCGACATGGTCTACCTGACCGGCTACGGCTTCCCGCTGTTCCGCGGTGGCCCGATGCTCTACGCAGACACCGTCGGCCTGTACAACGTCGCACAAGCCATGCACCGCTACAGCAAGGGCTACCACGGTGAAGCGTGGAAGGTTGCCCCGCTGCTGCAGAAGCTGGCCGATGAAGGCAAGGGCTTTAACGGCTGAATGAACGGCGAATCAACCGAATCACGCGACTGAACCACCATGCAACTGACGCCCACCGATTGCCTGCTGATCATCGACGTGCAGAATGATTTTCTGCCCGGCGGTGCGCTGGCCGTGCCGAACGGCGACCAGGTCATCCCCGTCGTCAACCGGCTCGCCAAGGCATTCGGGCCCGTTGGTCGTACTGTGCTGACGCAGGACTGGCACCCGGCCGAGCACGTGTCGTTCGCGGCCAACCACCCTGGCACGCAGCCGTTCGGCATGATCGACCTGCCATATGGGCAGCAGGTGCTGTGGCCGGTGCATTGTGTGCAGCACAGCACGGGCGCCGCGCTGGCCGATGGGCTGGACGTGCCGCACGCGCAGTTGATCGTCCGCAAGGGCTATCACCCGCACATCGACAGCTACTCCGCATTCTTTGAAGCGGATCGCAAAACGCCGACGGGGCTGCTGGGCTACCTGCGCGAGCTTGGGGTCAAGCGCGTGTTCTGCGTTGGCCTTGCCACGGATTTTTGCGTGGCATGGTCGGCGCTGGATGCGCGTGCTGCGGGGCTGGACGTCGCTGTCATCGAGGATGCCTGCCGCGCGATCGACCTCAACGGTTCGCTGGCGCAGGCGTGGCAGCGCATGACGAATGCGGGCATCGCGCGGTTGCAGTCGCACACAGTCTTGAACGGATAACGGAATACATCGGGCGCTGCCGGAGCCGCGCCCGCCACCAGATACGAGGAGCAACACCATGACCGAAGCAGTCATCGTTTCCACCGCACGTACCGGCCTGGCCAAGAGCTGGAAGGGCGCCTTCAACATGACGCATGGCGCCACGCTGGGCGGCCATGCGGTTCAGCACGCCATCGAGCGCGCCAAGATCGAGCCGGGCGAAGTGGAAGACATCCTGATGGGCTGTGCGAATCCGGAAGGCGCGACGGGCGCCAACATCGCCCGCCAGATCGCCCTGCGTGCCGGCTGCCCCGTGACGGTGCCGGGCGCGACCGTCAACCGCTTCTGCTCGTCGGGCCTGCAGACCATCGCCATGGCCGCGCAGCGCGTGATTGCCGAGGAAGGCGACATCTTCGTGGCTGGCGGTGTGGAATCCATCTCGTGCGTGCAGCAGGAGATGAACCGCCACATGATGACCGAAGGCTGGCTCAACAAGCACAAGCCGGAAATCTACTGGAGCATGCTGCAGACCGCCGAGAACGTCGCCAAGCGCTACAACATCCCCAAGGAGCGCATGGACGAATACGGCGTGCAAAGCCAGCAGCGTGCAGCCGCTGCTGCTGCGGCCGGCAAGTTCAACGACGAAATCGTCCCGATGACCACGGTGATGGGCGTGGCCGATGCCAAGACCGGCCAGCTCATGACGCGCGAAGTCACGATCTCGGCAGACGAAGGCATCCGCGCTGACACCACGCTCGAAGGCGTGTCGAAGATCCGCACGGCCATGCCCGGGGGCGTGATCACTGCCGGCAACGCCAGCCAATTCTCCGACGGCGCATCCGCTGCCGTGGTCATGAATGGCAAGGTGGCAGCCGCCAAGGGCCTGCAGCCGCTGGGCGTGTTCCGCGGCTTTGCCGTAGCCGGTTGCGAGCCGGACGAAATGGGCATCGGCCCCGTCTTTGCCGTGCCCAAGCTGCTGAAGAAGGCCGGCCTGAAGGTGGAAGACATCGGCCTGTGGGAACTGAACGAAGCGTTCGCCGTGCAGGTGCTGTATTGCGCTGACAAGCTGGGCATCCCGATGGACCGCCTGAACGTCAACGGCGGCGCCATCGCCGTGGGCCACCCGTACGGCGTGTCGGGTGCGCGCCTGGTCGGCCACGCGCTGATCGAAGGCAAGCGTCGCAGCGTCAAGTACGTGGTCGTGACCATGTGCATCGGCGGCGGCCAAGGCGCAGCCGGCCTGTTCGAGGTGCTCTAAACAGACAGGCTCCCGCTCAAAACGGGAGCCTGTTTTGTTTCTGCCAGAGCTGGCTTGATCGCCATCTCGGGCGCGCCTTTCTTTGCTTACTTTCTTTGGCAAGACAAAGAAAGTGAGTCGGGCCCAGGCAGGGCACGAAACACAGGATGCACCACCAACATCATGTCCTCGAAACTGCTATCCCGCCGCGACCTCAGCTTCCTGCTCTACGAATGGCTCAACGTCGAATCGCTCACGCGTATTCCGCGTTACGCAGACCACTCCCGCGAAACCTTCGACGCCGCACTCGACACCTGCGAGCGGATCGCAACGGATCTGTTTGCTCCGCATAACAAGAAAAACGACCAAGAAGAACCGCACTTCGACGGCAACAAGGTCCACATCATCCCGGAAGTGAAGGTCGCGCTGGACGCCTTCAACAAGGCGGGCCTGATGGCAGCCGGGCAGGACTTTGAGCGCGGCGGCATGCAGCTGCCGACCGTGGTCGAGAAAGCCGGTTTCGGTTTCTTCAAGGCCGCCAACGTCGGCACCAGCTCCTACCCGTTCCTCACCATCGGCAACGCGAATCTGCTGCTCGCGCATGGCACGCCCGCGCAGATCGAGACGTTTGTACAGCCCGAGATGGAGGGCCGCTTCTACGGCACGATGTGCCTGTCGGAGCCGCAGGCCGGTTCGTCGTTGTCGGACATCGTCACGCGCTCGGAATACGAGGGCGAATCGCCGCTCGGCGCGCAATATCGTTTGACCGGCAACAAGATGTGGATCTCCGCCGGTGAGCATGAACTGTCGGAGAACATCGTCCACCTCGTGCTGGCGAAGATTCCCGGGCCGGACGGCAAGCTGATTCCCGGCGTGAAGGGCATTTCGCTGTTCATCGTGCCGAAGTTCCTCGTCAATGCGGATGGTTCGCTCGGCGAGCGAAATGACGTGGTCCTGGCCGGCCTGAACCACAAGATGGGCTATCGCGGCACGACCAACTGCCTGCTGAACTTTGGCGAAGGCATGCAGTTCCGACCGAAGGGCGCAGATGGGCAGCCGCGGGCCGGCGCCATCGGCTACCTCGTCGGCGAGCCGCATAAGGGCCTCGCATGCATGTTCCACATGATGAACGAGGCGCGCATCGGCGTCGGCATGGGCGCGACGATGCTCGGCTACACCGGTTACCTGCATGCGGTGGACTACGCGCGCAATCGCCCGCAGGGGCGTCCGGTCGGGCCGTCGGGCAAGGATGCCGCGTCTGCGCAGGTCCGCATCGTCGATCACGCAGACGTGCGCCGCATGCTGCTGGCACAAAAGGCCTACGTGGAAGGCGCGCTCGGCCTGAACCTGTATTGCGCCAAGCTCGTCGATGAGGAGCGCGGTGAAACCGACGCGGCCAAACGCGCCAAACTCGGTCTGCTGCTCGACATCCTGACGCCGATTGCCAAGAGCTGGCCGTCGCAGTGGTGCCTGGAGGCCAACAGCCTGGCGATCCAGGTGCACGGCGGTTACGGCTACACGCGCGAATACAACGTCGAACAGTTTTACCGCGACAACCGCCTGAACCCGATTCACGAAGGCACGCACGGCATCCAGGGCCTGGACCTGCTGGGCCGCAAGGTCGTGATGCAGGACGGCGCTGCCTTCGCCGCGCTGGGTGAGCGTGTGCAGGCCACCGTCGGCCGTGCGTTGGAAACCGACGACGAAACGTTGGTCGGCTACGGCCGCGCGCTTGGCATGGCGACGCAGAAACTGGCCAAGGTCACGCAGACGCTGTGGGCCGCCGGCGACCCGCGCGTGACGCTGGCGAATGCCTCCGTCTATCTGGAAGCGTTCGGCCACGTGGTCGTCGCGTGGATCTGGCTGGAACAGGCGCTGGCCGTCGCCAAGGCATTGCCGAACGCCCAAGGCGAAGACGCCGATTTCTACCGCGGCAAGCTGCAGGCCGCACGCTATTTCTTCCAGTGGGAACTGCCGAAGATCGACCCTCAGATCGTGCTGCTGGGCTCGCTCGACACGACCACGCTGGACATGCAGGACGCCTGGTTCTAACTACGACAACGACACTGGAGACACCATGGGTACGCTGAAACATCTCTTCGATCTTTCCGGCAAGACGGCGCTGATCACCGGCGGCTCGCGCGGGCTCGGCCTGCAGATTGCCGAGGCACTGGGCGAGCAGGGCGCGCGCATCGTCTTGTCTGCTCGCAAGGCTGATGAGCTGAAGGAGGCGCAGGCGCACCTGAAGTCGCTTGGCATCGAGGCGGACTGGATTGCTGCCGACGGCGCCGTCGAAGCCGACATCCAGCGCCTGGCCGATGAGGCGCTGGCCAAGCTCGGCCACGTCGACATCCTCGTCAACAACGCGGGCGCGACGTGGGGCGCGCCGGCGGAAGACCACCCAGTCGAAGCCTGGGACAAGGTGATGAACCTGAACATACGCGGCCTGTTCCTGCTCACGCAGCAGATCGGCAAGCGCTCGATGATCCCGCGCAAGTACGGAAAGATCGTCAACGTGGCATCGATTGCCGGCCTGAAGGGCAATCCGCCGGGCTCGCTCGATACGATCGCCTACAACACCAGCAAGGGCGCGGTGGTCAACTTCACGCGCGCGCTGGCGGGCGAGTGGGGCGAGCACAACATCACCGTCAACGCGATTGCGCCGGGCTTCTTCCCCTCGAAGATGACGCGCGGCTCGCTGGAAAAGCTCGGCGTGGACAAGCTGACGGAAAAATCGCCGCTGCACCGCATTGGCGACGATGAAGACCTGAAAGGCGTGGCCGCGCTGTTTGCGTCGGATGCGTCCAAGCACATCACCGGCCAGATCCTCGCCGTCGATGGCGGCGTGAGCGTGGTCTAATTTCGGCTGCTTCTCACTCTTTCCGACGCAGCATGAACGCAGACAACAACGGTTTTCCAATCGACATTCCTTTCCTGAAGCTTCTCGGCATGCGCTGCCTGAAGGTGGCCGACGGCGAGGGCGTGGTCGAACTCGCCCTCGAAGCGCAGCACATGAACAGCTGGGAAATGGCCCACGGCGGCGTGACGATGACGATGCTCGACGTCGCCATGGCCATGGCCGGGCGCTCGGCCGACGTGCATGGCCGCGGCGTGGTGACGATCGAGATGAAGACGGCGTTCATGCAGCCCGGGCGCGGCACCCTCAAGGCGAGCGCGCGTTGCGTGCATCAGTCCACGACCATGGCGTTCTGCGAAGGCGAGGTGCGCGATGCAGATGACAAGCTCGTCGCACGCGGCTCAGGCACGTTCAAGTTCGTCAAGCGCATGCCACCGCCGCGCACGCCCGAACCCGGTGCGGACGGCTGACGCGTCAACACCGCAATTGCTGTACCCAAGTACCCAGTTGCACACCGGACAGCGTCCGGCACACAAGAAGAGCAACCACGGAGACAACCATGCAACAACCTGCGCGGCGGACGGCGTCCGCCCTTGCCGTCACTCTGCTTTGCTGCACCGGACTGATCATGACCTTGGAAGGATGCGCCTCCAGCTCCGCGCCTGCTGCCGCGCCGGCCGCTGACACGAAAACCACGGTGCAGGCGCCGCCCGCCCCGACACCGCCGATGCAGAAGCCGCTGACGGCCGATGAATCCGACCCGAACAAGATGGGCTGGATGCAGGGCTTCCCGCCGCCGCCCGATCGCACGATCCGCTTTGACCTGGCGGGCAACATGTTCCCGCGCACGCGCTACGGCTACAGCCACGTGCGCGAGTTCGTGCCGACGCGCGTGGTCTGGCACGGCGACGGCCCGGTCAGCAAGTTGCCGCGTGCCGAGCGCGATATCAGCGGCGTGCTGTTTACCGATCCGAACGGCACGCGCCGTACGTTTGCCGAGGCGCTCAAGCTGACCTACACCGACGGCATTCTCGTCATGCACAAGGGCAAGGTGATCTACGAGCGCTACTTTGGCGCGCTCGACGCGCACACGCAGCACATCGCCATGTCGGTCACGAAATCGTTTGTCGGCACGCTGGCCGCCATGCTGGTGGCGGACGGCAAGCTCGACCCTGCAGCGCCCGTGACGCAATACGTGCCGGAGCTGAAGGACACCGCCTACGGGGACGCCACGGTGCGCCAAGTCATGGACATGACCGTGGGCGTGCGTTATTCCGAAAACTATGCCGACCCGAACGCCGATGTCTGGGCCTACGCCCGCGCCGGCGGCATGCTGCCGCGTCCGGCTGGTTACAAGGGCCCGGACAATTTCTACGACTACCTGACGACGCTGCGCAAGGAAGGCGAGCACGACGCGGAGTTCTCGTACAAGACCGTCAACGCTGAAACACTGGCGTGGATCGTGCGCCGTGCGTCGAACAAATCGCTGGCAGCGCTGCTGTCCGAGCGCATCTGGCAACCGATGGGCGCGCAGGACGATGCGTACTTCTCAGTGGACAGCATCGGTACGGAATCGGGCGGCGGTGGCCTGAACACCACGCTGCGCGACCTGGCGCGCTTTGGCGAGATGATCCGCAACGATGGCCGCTTCAACGGCAAGCAGATCCTGCCCAAGAGCGTGATCGACGACATTCGCCGCGGCGGCGACCCGGCCAAGTTTGCCAAGGCAGGCTACGCGACGCTGCCCGGCTATTCGTATCGCAACATGTGGTGGGTTTCGGGCAATGACCACCACACGTTCGAAGCGCGCGGCATCCATGGCCAGCGCATCTATATTGATCCGGTGGCCCAGATGACGATCGTGCGCTATGCCTCGCACCCCATCGCTGCCAATGCGGCCAATGATCCGGTCACGCATCGCGCCTATGCGGCGCTGGCCGAGTACTTCATGCAACACAAGTAACAACCCGACCCAACACCGATATCCGATATTCAGGAGCGTTTTTCATGTCGAAGACCTATCAGCGCATCGTTCTGGCTTCGCGCCCGCAAGGGGCCGTGACGCCCGACAATTTCCGCCTGGAGACGGTGGACCTCCCCGAGCTGCAGGACGGCCAGGTGCTGGTGCGCAACCATTTCCTGTCGCTCGATCCGTACATGCGCGGCCGCATGAACGACAGCAAGTCGTATGCGCAACCGCAGCCGCTGGATGAAGTGATGATCGGCGGCACGGTGGGCGTGGTGGAAGTGTCCAAGAACCCGTCGTTTGCCGTGGGCGATGCGGTGGTCGGCATGTTCGGCTGGCAGGAAGTGGGCGTGTCGGACGGGCGCGGCATTCAGAAGGTCGATACGCGCCACATTCCGCTGTCGGCGTATCTCGGTTCGGTCGGTATGCCGGGCGTGACGGCGTGGTACGGCCTGAACAAGATCATGCATCCGAAGCCCGGCCAGACCGTGGCGGTAAGCGCCGCTTCGGGCGCGGTGGGCAGCGTGGTCGGCCAGCTCGCCAAACTCAAAGGCTGCCGCGTGGTGGGCTTTGCCGGCGGCAAGGACAAGTGCGATTACGTGGTCAACGAACTCGGCTTTGATGCCTGCATCGACTACAAGGCCGCCAAGGACCCGAAGGAGCTGTACAAGATGCTCAAGGAAGCGACGCCTGATGGCATCGATTCGTACTTCGAGAACGTCGGCGGCGCGATCCTCGATGCGGTGCTGTCGCGCATGAACGCGTTCGGCCGCATCGCCATGTGCGGCATGATCGCCGGCTACGACGGTCAGCCGCTGCCGCTGCAGAACCCGCAGTTGATCCTGGTGTCGCGCCTGACCATCGAGGGCTTCATCGTCTCCGAGCACATGGACGTGTGGCCAGAAGCACTGCGCGAGCTGGGCGGCTTCGTGGCGCAGGGCAAGCTGAAGTTCCGCGAGAGCGTGGCGCAGGGCCTGGCGAGCGCACCGGAAGCATTCATGGGCCTGCTCAAAGGCAAGAACTTCGGCAAGCAGCTCGTCAAGCTGGTTTGAGCTGAGCGCACGCGGACTGTCAATCGCTTGACAGTCCGCTGGGCGAGGGCCGCCACAGAATGGCCCCACCCACAACAAACGCGTGAAGGAGACACCATGAACGCACCTGAAACCACGCAAGCCAAGCGGCCCGACAGCATGGCCGCCAGCCTCAGCCCCGAGGCCGCTGCGCGCTATCGCAACCTGCCGCGTCCGCCGCAATTTGCCACCGTGGCCGAAGAGCGCCTGCATCGCAAACAGCGCCTGGCGGCAGCGTTCCGGCTGTTCTCCAAATTCGGTTTCGACGAAGGCGTGGCCGGGCACATCACGGCGCGCGATCCCGAGCATCAGGACAGCTTCTGGGTCAACCCGTTCGGCGTGCATTTCAGCCAGGTGACGGTGTCGAACCTGATTCGCTGCGATCACCACGGCAACGTGGTGGAAGGCGATTACCCGGTCAACGCCGCCGCGTTTGCGATTCACTCGCGCGTGCATCAGGCACGGCCCGATGCGGTGGCCGCTGCGCACTCGCACAGCACGTATGGCCGCGCGTGGTCGACACTCGGCCGCAAGCTCGATCCGCTTACGCAGGACGTCTGCGCGTTCTACGAAGACCACGCCGTGTACGACGATTTCGGCGGCGTGGTGGTCGAGCTGGACGAAGGCCAGCGCATTGCAGAAGCGCTGGGCGACAACAAGGCCGCCATCCTGCAGAACCACGGCCTGCTGACGGTTGGCAAGACGGTCGACGAGGCCGCGTGGTGGTTCATCACGATGGAGCGCTCCTGCCAGGTGCAGTTGCTGGCCGAAGCCGCTGCCGCCCGCACCGGCGATGCACCGCGCACGATTTCTGATGCCGCTGCCCGCCAGGCGTACTCGATCGTCGGATCGGCGCAGGCGGGGTGGTTCCAGTTCCAGCCGCTGTATGCGCGCATCGTCAAAGAACAACCCGATCTGCTCGACTGATCGGCAACGCACATTTCTGGAGCCCGCATGACGGACCTGATCCTGCATCACTACGCCACCTCGCCGTTTTCTGAGAAGGTGCGTTTGATCCTCGGCTACAAGGACCAGCCGTGGAAGTCCGTCACGGTGCCCGTGATCCTGCCCAAGCCGGACGTAATGCCGCTCACTGGCGGCTACCGGCGCACACCGTTCCTGCAGATCGGCGCGGACATCTATTGCGACACCGCGCTGATCGCGCAGGCGCTCGAATCGATTCATCGCTGCCGCGGCTCGTGCCGTCCGAACATGCAGCGGCGGTGTTTGCCATGGCGCAGTGGGCCGATACGACGCTGTTCTGGGCCACGGCGACATTCGTGACGCAGCCGGCGGGCTTTCAAAGCCTGTTCGGTGATGCGCCGGAAGCCTTCGTCAAAGCCTTCGTGGAAGATCGCAAGGCGATGCGTGTGGGCGGCACCGGCTTGCGCACGCCACTGCCGGAAGCCACCTCCACGCTGAATGTCTTCCTGGCACAACTGCAGCGCCAACTGGCCACGGGTGAACGCATCTTCTTGTTTGGCGAGCAGCCGACCGTGGCCGACTTTTCCGTCTACCACTGCCTGTGGTTCATCCGCCGCGCGACGGCGGTGGCGGGCATTCTCGATGCGCACCCCGAAGTCGTGGCGTGGATGCATCGCGTTGCTGCGTTCGGCCACTCGCAAGCGCAACCGATGACGTCGGCCGAGGCGCTGGACATTGCCAAGGCCGCCACACCGCATGCGCTGACGGAACCTGAAGCGAAGGCCACCTTCGACGACAGCCACGGCCTGCCCAAAGGCACGCGCGTGACGGTGGCGGCAGTCGACTACGGCGTCGACCCGGTCGAAGGGGACCTCGTCGTCTCCACGCGCGACAGCGTCGGCGTGCTGCGCGAGGACCCGCGCGTCGGCCAGGTGGTGGTGCATTTTCCGCGCGTGGGTTATGCCGTGCGCAAGGTCGAAGCGGCAGGCTGATACGCCTCCCATCTCGATCGCCTTTCCTACTACAACGACATCAGTGAGACACGTATGAAGCAATTCGCAGGCGGTGTGGCCGTCATCACGGGCGGTGCGTCGGGTTTCGGCAAGGAATTCGCCAAGATCGGCGCGGGGTTGGGCATGAAGCTGGTGCTGGCCGATATTCAGCAGGATGCGCTGGATGCCGCTGTGGCCGAGTTCTCGGCGCAGGGCGTGGAAGTGATCGGCCTGCGCGTCGACGTGTCGAAGGTGGAAGACGTGCAGGCGCTGGCGGACCTCGCCATCAAGACGTTCGGCAAGGTCAACCTGCTGTTCAACAACGCCGGAGTGGGCGCAGGCGGCCTGATCTGGGAGAACACCGAGCGCGACTGGGACTGGGTGCTCGGCGTGAACCTGCACGGCGTGATCCACGGCGTCCGCATCTTCACCCCGCTGATGCTCGAAGCCGCCAAGAAAGATCCGTCGTACGAGGGCCATATCGTCAATACGGCGTCGATGGCGGGGCTGCTGAATGCGCCGGCCATGGGCATCTATAACGTGTCAAAGCACGCGGTGGTGGCGCTGTCCGAATCGCTGTACCAGGACTTGAGCCTGGTGACCGAACAGATTCATTGCTCGGTGCTGTGTCCGTACTTCGTGCCGACCGGCATCACGCAGTCTGACCGCAATCGCCCGCAAGATCTGGCGAACACGGCGCCGCCCACCAAGTCGCAGCTCGTTTCGCGCGCCATGTCGGAAAAGGCGGTCAGCTCCGGCAAGGTCACCGCCGAGCAGGTCGGTCAGATGACCTTCGATGCGATCCGCAACGCGGGCTTCTACATCTACTCGCATCCGCACGCGCTGGCGCCCGTGCAGCATCGCTTTGAAGACATCATCTCGCAACGCAATCCGTCCGATCCGTTTGAAGGCAAGCCGGACGTGCGCGCGCGTCTGGTTGATGCGCTGCGCGGGTAATTCCACCTCCACGACTGCCACAACGCCGAGATCGCCATGAACACTGCAACGGCTGCCGCCATCACGGAATCGCAATTCGCCGATCTGCCCAACGGCACGCGGCTGCATTACGCCAGCGCGGCAAGCGTGGCGCGCCGCTGATGCTGTTCGTGCACGGCTTTCCGGAGTTCTGGTACGAGTGGGAAGCGCAGCTGGCTGCGTTTGGCGACACGCACTTCGCCGTAGCGCCCGACATGCGCGGCTACAACCTGTCGAGCAAGCCAGCTGCGGTGGATGCGTATCGCCCGAAACTGCTGGTGCAGGATCTGACGCAGTTCATCACGGCGCTGGGCTATGAGCGTGCGATTGTGGTCGCGCATGACTGGGGCGGGGCGATCTGCTGGAACCTTGCCATTCAGCATCCGGAGTTGGTCGAGCGACTGGTGATCGTCAATTCGCCGCACCCTTGGGTGTTTGCGAATGCGCTGCTGAGCGATCCGGCGCAGCAGGCTTCATCGGCGTATATGAACTGGTTGCGCCAGCCAGGGTCGGAGCAGGCGCTGGCCGCCAACGACTTCGAAAAGCTCGAAGGCTTCTTCAGCGGCATGGGCCAGCCCGTGGCCGACTGGTTCACGCCCGAGGTGCGGGCGCGCTATCACGCGGCCTGGAGCCAGCCGGGCGAGGGCGGCTCGCATGGCCTGACAGGCGGCGTGAACTATTACCGCGCCTCGCCGCTGCACCCGCCCGCGGAGGGCACGGCGCCGCTGCGCATCGACCAGATGCCGCCCGAGGCGTTCGTCGTCAAGGTGCCCACGCTCGTGATCTGGGGCGAGATGGACATGGCGCTGCCAAAAAGCCTGCTCAACGGGCTAGAGCGGTTCATTCCGGACATGCGCCTGGAGCGCATTCCCGACGGCACGCACTGGGTCGTGCACGAACAACCGAAGCGCGTTACGGCGCTGATCCGGTCGTTCGTTTCCTGACCCGCCCGCGTTACATCGATTCCGCCAGCATGCGGCGGTAGTCGTCCGCCGTGGCAATGCGCGGGTTGGTCTTGTGGCAGTGGTCGAGCAGGGCGCCTTCCACGACATGTTCCAGCGCATCTTCGGGTACGCCCATCTGGCGCAGGCCGGTCGGCAGGCCCAGACGCGCCGTCAGGTCATGCACGGCCTGGGCGAGGTCAGCGCCCGCCGGCAGGTTCATCACGCGGCGCATGCGGGCGTAGCGGTTGTCGCGCACCACCGTCTCGGCCGTTTCGTTGAAGCGCAGCACCGCAGGCAGTACCACGGCATTCAGCGTGCCGTGATGCAGCCCCGTCTTGCCGTCGACCTTCACGCCGCCCAGCGGGTGCGACAACGAATGCACGCACCCCAAGCCCTTCTGAAACGCCATCGCACCCTGCATCGACGCGCTCATCATGTTCAGGCGCGCATCGCGGTCGGCGCCATCGCGCGTGGCACGTTCGATGTTGGCCCATGCGCGCTCCAAACCATCCAGGGCGATGCCGTCCGCAGGCGGGTTGAACGCCGGCGCGAGGAAGGTCTCGATGCAATGCGCGATCGCATCCATGCCGGTGGCGGCCGTCAGCGCGGGCGGCAGGCCCAGCGTCAGCTCCGCATCGCAGATGGCCGACTTGGGCAGCAGATGCCAAGAGTGGAAACCGAGCTTGCGGCCGTCTTCCAGGATGATGATCGCGCCGCGTGCGACCTCGCTGCCGGTGCCGGCCGTGGTGGGAATCGCAATCAGCGGCGCCGCCGCTTCCGTGATCTTCGTGCTGCCGCCCTCGATGGTCGCGTAGGTGGTAAGCGGTTCCGGGTGCGTGGCCGCAATGGCGATGCCCTTGGCCAGGTCAATCGACGAACCGCCGCCAATGGCGATCAGCCCGTCGCAGCCGGCGTCCTTGTACTGCGCCGTGGCCTTCAGCACCATCGCCTCGGTCGGGTTGGAAGGCGTTTCGTCGAACACGGTGACGGGCAAGCCGCCTGTAGCGTCAATGGCGCGCTGCGCCAAGCCTGCTGCCGCGACGCCCTTGTCGGTCACGATCATCGGCCGGCGGATGCCGACGCGTGCGCATTCGCTTTTCAGTTCGTTGACGGTGCCGAAACCGAGGTGAACGTGGGTGAGGTAAAAGATGAGGGCCATGCTGTCTCCGGAGGGTGTTTGCCTGCGTCGCCCGTCTTGTCGCGCGGGCGTGGTTCAATGGATACTCCGATGATAGCCAAATTAGAACGATCGTTCAGTTCCCGCCCCGCATGCAGCACCCATCTCTCGACCCGCACGTTGCCCAGTTGCTCGATCTGGTGGCGCGTGCCAAGCGTCCGCCGCTGAACGCCCTTGACCCAGCCGACGCCAAGATCGCCTACGAAAAAAGCAGCCCCATCGTCGACATCCCGGCCATCCCGCTGGAGGCCGTGCACGACCTGACGGTGCCGGCGCGCGACGGCCATGCCATTCCTATCCGCACGTACGCGGCGCGTGAGGCCAGTTGGGCCGATCCGCTGCCGTTGCTGGTGTATTTCCACGGCGGCGGTTTTACCGTGGGCAGCATCAAGACGCACGACCAGCTTTGCCGGTCGCTGGCGGCCAAATCGGGCGCGATGGTGTTGTCGGTGGACTACCGGCTTGGGCCCGAGTGGAAATTCCCCACGGCAGCGAACGACGCATTCGACGTGCTGCAGTGGGTGTTCGACGAAGCCGCCACCATTGGCGCCGATGCGGCGCGCATCGCGTTCGGTGGCGACAGCGCGGGCGGAACCTTGGCGGCCGTGACTGCCATCGAGGCACGCAACCGCGGCCTGGCGCCGGTGCTGCAACTGCTGATCTATCCGGGCACCACCGCACGCGAATCCACGCCGTCGCATCGCGAGTTTGCCGAGGGCTACCTGCTGACGCACGAGATGATCCGCTGGTTCTTCTCGCAATACCTGCGCAGCGATGCCGACCGCGACGACTGGCGTTTCGCCCCGCTCGATGCAGGCGGCCACGGCGCGGATGTGACAGGCGTATGCCCCGCGTGGATTGCGGTGGCGGGCTTCGACCCGATCCGCGATGCCGGCATCGGCTACGCCAACAAGCTGCGCGCAGCCGAGGTGCCAGTCGAGCTGAAACTGTACGAAGACATGATTCACGACTTCTTTAAGATCGGGCGCTTCGTGCCGGCCGTCGAAGACGCACACCGCGACGCCGCCAACGCGCTACGCCGCGCCTTCGGCACCGAGACCGAATCCCCATAACCAGAGCAAAAAAAGGAGACCACATGGCGATCGAGGATTTCCGCCACAGCACACCCCTGCGCGTACGCTGGGCCGAAGTCGATGCGCAGAGCATCGTCTTCAACGGCCACTACCTGCTGTACGCCGATGTGTGCATCACCGAATACTGGCGCAGCATCGGCGTGCGGTATCCGGTCGATGTGGTCGACACCTTCGGCGTGGATTTCTACGTGGTCAAATCCACGCTCGAATACCACGCCTCCGCGCGCTTTGACGACGAGCTGGACTTGCGCTGCCGCGTGGCGCGCCTGGGCCGCTCCAGCATCCGCTTTATCATCGAGATGTATCGCGCAGACGAACACCTCGTGACCGGCGAAGTGATTTACGTGTGCGCCGACCCTGCCACGCAGACCTCCGCGCCGATTCCCGACGCGCTGCGCGAGCGCATCCTCAATTTCGAAGTCCTGAAGCCTGAAGTGTGAGAACCGAGCATGACTGCCCCTGAATCTGTCCGCCCGCTTGCTGGTGTTGAAGTTGCCCGCTGGGACGCCGTGCGCGAAGAAGCCCGCGCCATCCGCTACGACGTGTTTGTCACCGAACAAGGCGTGCCCGTTGAATTGGAATGGGACGAATGGGATGACCAGTGCTGGCATGCGCTGGCACACGACACGGCCGGGCGTGCCGTCGCCACCGGCCGCCTGCTGCCCGACGGACATATCGGCCGCATGGCGGTGCGCAAGGAGGCGCGGGGCACGGGCGTCGGGGCGCGCGTGCTGGAGGCCCTGATCGACAAGGCGCAGTCGCTGGGTTACCCCGAGCTGATCCTGAACGCGCAAACGCACGCCATGCCGTTCTACGTGCGCGCGGGCTTTACGGCCGAGGGCGAGGAGTTCGAGGAGGCCGGCATTCCGCACCGAACCATGCGCCGTCTGCTTACACGTTGATGCCGTGGGCGGCCCGCACAATGGCTGCGATGGCCGCCTGCGCTGCCGGCGACGCGGTTCTGCCGTGCAGGCGCACAATCCCCGTGGTCGAGGGCGGCGACAGCCAGCCCTTCACCGCCAGCCGCACCAGCGCGCCGGTTTCCAGCTCCTCCCGCACCGCTGCGTTCGTGGCGCCAAGCACGGTGTCCGTTGTGAGTGCCACCGTCTTCAATACGCCGTAGTTGTCGCATTCCAACGCGATGCTGGCTTCCTGGCCTGCCGGTAACCCAAGCAGCATCGCCAGCTCCACCTTTGACGGGCTCAGGAGCTTCGGTACGGCAATGCCGTATTCCCAGACCTCGCGCAGCGTGTGCGTGTGCCCCGCCAGCGGATGGCCGGCCCGCACGTACAGGTGAGGGGGCTGGCCGCCGATCGGTTGGATATCCAGCGCAGCGTCTTTCGGCATGTCGCGCACGTCGGCGGCGAAGAACTCGATGCTCTCGCTGCGCAGGCTCTCCAGCAGTTGCACCCAATTGCCGACTTCCATGCGCAGAGCAACCTGGGGATGCTGCTGCCGCAGTTCCTGCAGTGCTTGCGGCATCAGCGTGGCCGTCAGCAGCGGCCCGACGCCGAATGCCGTGTCGCCAAGCTGGCTGTCGCGATACAGATCGACATCGCGTTGCAGGCAGCGCGCTTCGAACAACAGGCGCCGCGCACGTTCGATGACGAATTCGCCGGCCGGGGTGGGACGCACGTCGCCGGTTTCGCGATCGAACAGGCGGATGCCGAGATCGTCTTCGATCGCCTGGATGCTGCGGCTGAATGCGGGCTGGCTCAGATGCACCGCCTGCGCGGCCCGCGCGAAGTGCAGCGTGTCGGCGAGGGCAACAACGTGGCTGAGGCGTCGCAAATCCATGATGTTGCGTCCTGCGCATTGAACGGATGTTCATTATGCATTGGACGCATTGACCTGGCACTCCTAGGCTTGTCTGCACAACAAAAGCGAGGAGACACCAATGAGTTCGCACATGGAGCACGCGCTGATCGTCGCCTGCATCCTCGGATTTGCCGCCATGGAGTTCGTGACGCGGCGCTATCAGGTCAGCGTGCGCGGCCGCGCGACCGCCAACGATGCCTGGCTGGAAGTGCTGATGTTCATCAGCCTCGTCGCCGTCACCCAGCCGATCGCGCTGCTGGGCAGCAACGCATTGTGCAACTGGCTCATTCCGGCGCAGCACAACGCCTGGGCCGATCTGCCCTGGTGGGCGATGACCGGGTTGCTGCTCATTGGCGATGACCTGACGCAATACCTCTGGCACCGCGCCTCGCACACACCGCTGCTGTGGCCGCTGCACCGTGCGCACCACAGCGCGTCGTACATGAGCGTGCGCGTGACGTACCGCAACAACTTCTTCTACTACCTGATGATGCCGGGGCTGTGGATTGGCGGCGTGGCCGTGTACCTGGGCTTTGGGCCCGTCTATGCCGCGTACTTGGTCGTCAAGCTCACCGTCATTGTTGGCGCGCATTGCGCCTGGCCCTGGGATGCGCCGCTGTACCGCATTCGCGTGCTGCGCCCGCTGATGTGGGTAATCGAGCGGACGATTTCCACGCCCGCCACGCACTGGGCGCATCACGCACTCACCAACGCCGACGGCATCGGCCACTACAAGGGCAATTTCGGCAACCTGCTGTTCTTCTGGGATGTGCTGTTCGGCACCGCGCATATCACGCGCAAATATCCCGCGAAGATTGGTCTGCAGGACGACGTGCTGTTCGGCGCCGAGCCGTGGACGGCGCAGATGTTCTATCCGCTGGTGCAGTCCAAGCGCGAACATTCGGCGTTGCGCCCGGGCGGCGCGGCCATCACCGAAATGGAAGTGGATCAGGCAGCCAGCGCTAGGCAGGAAGCGGCCTGAGCGGCCCAGCGCTTACGTATCGGCGTGCGTGACGGTATCGAGCACGCCGAGGTAGCGCGTCTCGCCAATCTGGCCCTGGGCATCGAAGCGGCGTTCGGTCACGTCGAAGCAGCCGTCGTGGCGGATGCGCAGGATGGTGCTGGCGCGTGTGCCGTAGCGCGGCGAGCGGATGAAGGCGGCGGAAAGCAGCTTCTCCCACTCGGGCGCCACGCCGGTGGCGGGCAGGGCGCCGGTCGGTGCTTCGCGCGTTTCCGACAGCAGATCGAGATAGCGCGCCACGTCCAGCGCGTTGCCGTGCCGGCCCGTATCTGCGGCCAGCGCTTCGGCAAAGGCGGCCATGCGATGCCGCACCTTGAACCACGGCGTATCGAGCAATGCGTTGGACAGCCCGTAGAGGCCCGGCGCGAGCTTGCGGGGCGCTTCGGCGCGGTTGCTCGTCCACCAGAGTTCGTCGCGCGTGGCGGTCAGCAGGTTGTAGCCGTTGTAGGCGCGGTCGCGTGCAGTGAGGCTATCGAGATAGGCGGGCACCGACATGTCGTCCGCCATCAGGAAATTGGAGACGAGCTCCCCGCGCGAGCGTGCATCGGGCCGGCGCTCGGACGGCGCGCGGTAATTCGTCAGCGCGGCAAAGCGGCCGTCGCGCGTCATGCCCATCCACGTGCCTGCGTGACCGACCACCTGGGCCATGTCACGCCCGGCCAGCACATTGGGCGCGTCGCTCCACCACGCCAAGGGCGCGGCAGGGCGGTCATAGAATTCGTCCCGGTTGGCGGCCACCACCAGCGCGTAGGCGGGGTGGGCGTGCCAGGCCGTGAGAATCAAACACATGAGCACTTCCTTTGAACATGCCGCGCAACGAACGGCAAATGGTCAATGTGACGACCTGTGTCGCGCGGGCTTCGGCCAAGCATAGCAGCCTGCCGGATTTTTGCGATGAGGATTGCGGCAGGGCGCCGTCAGCTGTTTTCCAGATCGACAAACAGCTCGGCGTGGCGTTCACCCGCGACCAATTCGCGCGGGCCGCCGGTTTCCCACAGCGCCGCCAGCGTGGCGGCAAATGCGGGCGGGACGTCGTCGTAAGACTCCATCCACGTGGCCTGGCCGTCGCGTGTTTCGGGGCGGCGCATCAACGCGCCGGCCACGCCGGTCGCTTCTTCCACAGTCTCGAGCCAACGCTGCCAGCGCGGCAGGGCGGCGGCAGCGTCACGCTCGGCGATGCGGAAGTAGACGAACAGGTGGTCGGCCATGATGGGGGCGGTGTCAGGCGTTTTCTGAAACGGGAATGACGTACGGCAGCGCTTGCAACGTCAGCGCCGGGCCGTCCGGCGTGGCGAGATGGATCGCGGTGTCGAGCGCGTCCAGCTTCAATTCGACGAGCAGGTCGGTCCCGCCATCGGGCGCCATGGCTGCGTTGACCACCATGCCGCACGGTTGGTTCGGATCGGCGGCGCTGTAGACCTCGGCGCCGGCCGAGGTGGGGGCATTGACGTGGGCGCGGTGCATGCGCCGCTTGAGCGTGCCGCGATACTGGCTGCGCGCCACGACTTCCTGCCCGGGGTAGCAACCCTTGCGGAAATCGACGCCGCCGAGCAGCTCCAGGTTCACCATCTGCGGGACGAACTGTTCCTGGGTGGGGAGGGTGATGTGCGGCACACCTGCCTGCAGGCTCAGCCAATCCCACACCTCGGTGCCGACCAGCGACAGGCGCGACGACAGCGTCTTCCAGGCGTCCTGGAAGTGCTCGGCATGCACCATCCATTGATAGCGGGGGCGGCCGCCGGCATCCGGCAGGCGGACGACGGCACCGACTTGCTGGCCGACCGTGGCGGGCTGCTGTGCCACCGCGTTGACGGCATCCGGCTCCGGCAACACGGCACCGGCCTCACGCAGCGCGTCCGCCGCGTCCGGCCCGGCGACGCCGATGGCGATGAACTCGTCCATCGGGCGGAGCTTGGCCTTGGCGCGCAGCACGAACATCGACAGGCGCTTGGTCAGTGCCGGCGCGATGGCCTTGTCGGTCTGCAGCACGAACGTATCGGCCTGACGCCACACCAGCAGCGTGGCAAGCAGCCGACCCTTGGGCGAGCAGTAGCCCGCCAGACGCGCCTGGTTCAGGCCCAGGCCCGTGACGGCGTTGGTCAGCTGGTTATGGAGGAACTCGGCGGCATCGGCGCCTTCGACGGCGATGCGGGCCAGATCGGTCGGCGCGCAGAGCACGCTGCCGCGCGTGGCGGCGTCAAATTGCACGTCGAGCGGGGGAAAGCTCAGCGTATCGACAAAATCGTGGAAGACATCGTTCATGGTGCGGGGCGGCCTGAGATTGACCCGGTATTATATTGGGCTGTCTGAAGGGCAGCTTGTGCCCTGTCTATCCATTTCAAGAGTGCGGAAATCGCCGGTGTCGGCCGGTTCCTCACGCAGATTCGCAACAGAATGCTCTCTTTTCTCAAACGCCTGGTCCTGCTGGCCATCCTGATTGTGCTGGCGGCGGCAGGTGGCGTGGTGTGGTGGGCCCAGCAACCGGTGAGCCTGGCGGCGTCGCCGCTGGAGGTGGTGATCAAACCGAACTCGAGCGTGATCTCGGTTGGCAAGCAGCTTGCCAATGCCGGTGTCGGCGTGCAGCCGCAGTTGTTTTCGCTGCTGGCGCGCGCCACGGGCAACGCCAAGAGCCTGAAAGCCGGCGGCTATGCGCTGGAAACCGGCGCGACGCCCATGTCGATCCTGGACAAGATGGCGCGCGGCGACGTCACGCATTACGTCGTCACCGTCATCGAGGGCTGGTCGATGCGGCAGATGCGGGCGGTGGTCGACGCCGAGCCTGCGCTCAAGCACGACACGGCGGGCATGTCGGATGCGGACCTGATGCGCAAGATCGGCGCGCCGGAGGCCAACCCCGAAGGCCTGTTCTTTCCCGACACCTACCTCTTTGCGCGCGGCAGCAGTGATGTGGAGCTCTATCGCCACGCCTACCAGGCCATGCAGAAGCGCCTGAACGATGCCTGGGCCAAGCGCTCGCAGGATCTGCCATACAAGACGCCGTACGAGGCGCTGACCATGGCTTCGATCATCGAAAAGGAGACCGGCCAGAAGCTGGAGCGCCCGATGATCGCCGCCGTGTTCGTCAACCGGCTGCGCAAGAACATGCTCCTGCAGACCGATCCGACGGTCATCTATGGCCTTGGGGCCGGCTTTGACGGCAATTTGCGCAAGCGCGACCTGCAGACCGACACGCCGTACAACACCTACACGCGCACGGGCCTGCCACCCACGCCCATCGCGCTGCCGGGCATGGCCTCGCTGCAGGCGGCGCTGAACCCGGCACCGTCGGACGCGCTGTATTTCGTGGCGCGCGGCGACGGCAGCAGCCAGTTTTCGACCAACCTGACGGACCACAACCGGGCCGTCAACAAATATCAGCGCGGCCAACCATGACCGGCAAGTTCATCACATTCGAAGGGATCGACGGGGCAGGCAAGAGCACGCACCTCGCGTGGTTTGCACAGCAACTGCAGGCGAAGCTCGCGCCCCTGGGCAAAAAAGTGGTCGTCACCCGCGAGCCGGGCGGCACGCCGCTAGGCGAGCGGCTGCGCGAAGTGCTGCTGCACGAACGCATGCACCTGGAAACGGAAGCGCTGCTGATGTTTGCCGGCCGCCGCGAGCACATCGCCGAAGTGATTCAACCGGCCCTGGACGCCGGCGATTGGGTCATCTCCGACCGCTTCACCGATGCCACGTTCGCCTATCAGGGCGGGGGCAGGGGCTTGGCGATCGACCGGCTGGAGGTGCTGGAGCACTGGGTGCAGCAGGGTCTGCAGCCGACCAAGACCATCCTCTTCGACTTGGCACCCGAAATTGCCGCTGCACGCCTGGCCGATGCCCGTACGCCAGACAAGTTCGAAGCTGAGTCCGCGCAGTTTTTCCTCCGCACGCGTGCCGAATACCTGCGCCGCGCAGCGGCGGAGCCGGATCGCTTTGTCGTGCTCAACGCCAACCGCGAGCGCACCGATATCCAGAAAGACTTAGAGAATGTGCTTGCAACGCTCTGATTCTGCAGGCAATTTCGGATACGGAAATAATGGTTTCACGGCGAGTCTCTGCATCAACAATCTAACGTAACCCATTGATTCATGATGCTTTATCCCTGGCAATCCGCTGACTGGTCTCGTCTGCAAGCAATGCGGGCCAAGTTACCGCATGCGATTCTGCTCAACGGCCAGGCTGGTACCGGCAAGCGCGATTTCGCCATGCATTTCGCGCAAAGCCTGCTGTGCGATACGCCGGCGGCCGACGGCCAGCCGTGCGGCACGTGCGCCGCGTGCAACTGGTTTGCGCAGGGCAACCATCCGGATTTCCATCTCGTGCGCCCTGAAGCAATGGAAGACGCGCCCGAGACAGAGAAGGACGCCGACGGCAAGAAGAAGGCGCCGAGCAAGATCATCCGCATGGAGCAGGTCCGCAACCTCATCGAAGGGGTGGGGGTCGGCACGCACCGCGCCGGGTTGCGGGTGGTCGTGCTGTATCCGCTCGACGCGTTGCAGACCGAAGGCGCCAACGCGCTGCTCAAGACGCTGGAAGAGCCGCCGCAGAACACCGTCTTCCTGCTGGTGACGGATCGCATCGACCGCATCCTGCCGACCATCCTGTCGCGCTGCAGGCAGTTTCCGCTGCAGCCGCCCCAGCCCGAGGCGGCGCGCCAGTGGCTGGAGCAGCAAGGCGTGCCGCATGCGCAAAACCTGCTGGCCGAGTTCGGCAATGCGCCGCTGGCCGCGCTGGCCGCCGCTGAATCCGAAGACCGCCCGCTGCTGCAATTCCTGCTCGAACAACTGGGCCAGGGCGCAAAGCTGGACGCACTCGCCACGGCAGATCATTTACAGAAATTGTCGGTGCCTGCCGTTCTCAGTACCATGCACCGGTGGGTCTTTGACCTGATGGCGGCACGGCTGGCGGGGCGTCCGCGTTATTTCCCGGGGCAACGCGATGCGCTGCAACGTTGCGCGAACAGCATCCCGCTGGATCGCTTGGAACGTTTTGCGCGTGCCTTGCCGGAGCGGCGCCGCACCGAGCAGCATCCGCTTGCCGCGCGACTTGTCATCGAAAGCTTGTTAATGGATTACCGGCAGCTGTTTCCCGCTGCCTGAATTCCAACCTGCACCTGAACGTTTGCACTTTGTGGACACCCTGTGAGCACTGCACCTCTTCGTACGCCCGGCACTCCCGTCACCCCTGGCACACCCGCTGCAGCCGGCACGGCCCCGGGCGCACCGACCCGTCCGGGCATCGTCTCGCTGGCCATCAAGGATGAAGCCGGCCTGCATGCCGCGTATATGCCGTTCCTCAAGAACGGCGGCATCTTCGTGCCGACGCAGCGCCCTTACCGGATCGGCGAGGAAGTCTTCCTCGTGCTCTCGCTGCTGGACCGCCCGCAGAAGTATCAGGTGGCCGGCAAGGTGGCCTGGATCACGCCCGTAGGCACGCCGGCCAAGACGCCGGGCATTGGCGTACATCTTGGCGAAGATGAGCAGTGCCGCGTCCTGCGCCGTGTGATCGAAGAAGTGCTGGGCAAGCAGATCAACTCGCAGCGCCCGACCCAAACCCTCTGATTTTTACCTGATACGGCGCACGAAGTTTGCGCCGTAACTTTCTGATTATTCGATGTTTGTCGATTCCCACTGCCACATCAATTTCCCTGACTTGCGCGCGCGCCTGCCTGAGCTGCTGACGCGCATGCGCGAGAACCGCGTCACCCACGCGCTGTGCATTTCCGTCACGCTCGAAGACTTCCCGAGCGTGCTGGAGATCGCAGAGCAGGAGCCGAACGTGTACGCCACCGTGGGCGTGCATCCCGATGCCGAGGCGGACGTTGAAGAAGGCCGGTCCATTGAAGAGCCCACGCTCGAGCGCCTGCTGACGCTGGCTGACCACCCGCGCGTGGTCGGCATTGGTGAAACCGGGCTCGATTACTACCGCCTGGGCGACCGCACCGTGGCCGACATGGAGTGGCAGCGCGATCGCTTTCGTACGCATATTCGCGCGTCGAAGCAGACCGGCAAGCCGCTGGTGATCCACACGCGCTCGTCGGCCGACGACACGCTGGCGATCATGCGCGAAGAAGGCGCCGAGGCCGCGCGCGGTGTCATGCACTGCTTTACAGAGACCTGGGACGTGGCCAAGGCCGCGCTGGACCTCGGTTTCTATATCTCGTTCTCGGGCATCGTGACGTTCAAGAATGCCGTCGATCTGCAGGAAACCGCCAAGAAGGTGCCGCTGGACCGCATGCTGATCGAGACCGACTCGCCGTACCTGGCGCCGGTGCCGTTCCGCGGCAAGACGAACGAGCCGGCGTACGTGCGCCACGTGGGCGAATTCCTGGCAACGCTGCGCGGCGAACCGCTGGACCGGATTGCCGGCGTTACCACCGAGAATTTCTTCAATCTATTCAATGCGATACCGCGATAACTTGAAGCAAGCAATGAACAAAATCGGCCTCGCTGGTGCGTTGACGATGGCGTTGTCGGGTGTCGCACTCGCCACGCCGCAGGACGATCTGCGCAACGCCGTCGAATACAACCGTCCGGCGCTGGTGCAGAAATATGTCGCGCAGGGCGTCGACCCGAACCTGAAGACCCGCGATGGCACGCCGCTGCTGGTGGATGCGCTCAAGGAGAAGAACATCGAGGTGGCCGAGGCGCTGATCCGCGCCAAGAACATCGATTTCGAGCGCACCAATGCCGCAGGCGAAAACGCGCTGATGATGGCTGCCTACCAGGGTCTGCTGCCCATGGTGAAGCTGATGGTGGAAACGTACGACGTGGAGGTCAACAAGACCGGCTGGACCGCGCTGCATTACGCCGCCACCAACGGCTATGACGACATCGTCAAATACCTGCTCGACCACGCGGCCTATATCGATGCCGAAAGCCCCAACGCGACCACGCCGCTGATGATGGCGGCCATGGGCGGGCACATCACGACCGTCAAGCTGCTGCTGGACGAGG
>NZ_VOSS01000130.1 GCF_007997035.1 Ralstonia sp. TCR112
GTGGGGACCCAACAAAAGGCGGTAGCGCACATGTGCGCTACCTGCCTTTTTCTTTGCCTGTTTGCGATGCGCTCGCCGTTGCCGCACCGCCAATGGCGGGGCCGCGGCCGTGTTGCTATGCTGCGCACACCGCCACTTCCGCACGTCGCCCGCGCGTCCCCACGATGGCCACCCAATACTGGTTGATGAAGTCCGAGCCCGACGAGGCCAGCATCGACACGCTGCACGCCGAAGGCACCCTGCCCTGGACCGGCGTGCGCAATTACCAGGCGCGCAACTTCATGCGTGACCGCATGCGCATCGGCGACGGCGTGCTGTTCTACCACTCGTCCTGTCCGCAACCGGGCATCGCTGGGCTGGCGGAAGTCTGCTCGACCAGCTATCCGGATCCCACGCAGTTTGACCCCAAAAGCCACTACCACGACCCCGCATCAAAGCCAGAAGCGCCGCGCTGGATGCTCGTCGACGTGAAGTTCGTACGCAAGTGCGCACTGATCGATCTGCCGACGCTGCGCGCGCACGAACCATTGGCCGACATGACGGTGCTGCAACGCGGCAACCGCCTTTCGATCACGCCCGTCACACCGGCGCAGTGGCGTTACATCACCACGAAATTGATGCGCGATCCGGAGTAAATGAGGGTGCGCCGCGGGAAATTGTTACAAACGTGATGAACGATGCGCGTAGGAGCCAGTCAGACGCATCACATTGCTTTTTTGGGAGAACACAATGAAATCTGTCCTGGCCGCAACCATTTTGGGGACTGCAATGATGACGACTGCTTTCGCACAGGCCGCTCCTGAGACGAACCATTCGGGCGTGCTTTCGCTGGATGCCCAGGCCGTGGCCGAAGTGCCGACCGACACCGTCACGCTCACGCTGAGCGCCGAGCAGGAAGGGGCGGACCCGGGCGCCATCTCCACGACGCTGTCGCGCAAGGCCGATGAGGTGATCAATCAGGCCAAGCGGACGTCCGGCGTGCAAGCCGAAACGGGCGGCTTCAATATCTATCCGAACACCGATCGCAACGGCAAGATCAGCGTCTGGCGTGGCCGGGCCGAAGTACGCATCACGTCGAAGGACTTTGCGGCGGCGTCCAAGCTGGCCGGCCAGCTGGCCAACCAGATGCAGGTGCAGAACGTGAACTTCACGCTCTCGCGCGAGGCGCGCACGGCGGCGGAAGCCAAGCTCATCGATCAGGCTGTGAGTTCGTTCCGCGACAAGGCACTGGCGACCACCAAGCTGTTTGGTTATTCGAGCTACACGATCCGCGACGTGCACGTGACCGAGGGCAGCAACAATCCGGGCCCGCGTCCGATGATGCGCATGGCAGCCGCTCCGGCATCGTTCGATTCGGCGCCGGTGCCCATCGAGGGCGGCAAGGCGCAGGTCACGGTGACGGTTTCCGGCGCCGTGCAGATGCTGAAGTAAGCCGCGAGCCGCTCCATGAAAAAAGCCACCGAAGTCCGGTGGCTTTTTCTTTGCGCGGTGACGATGTCAGGCGTGCGCCTGGTTTTTTGCACCGTTGCCTGCACGACGATAGGACCAGACCAGCATGGCGATGCCGATCAGGATCATCGGCAACGACAGCCACTGCCCCATCGACAGGTTCGCCGCGAGCAGCCCCAAGAAGTTGTCCGGCTCACGCGCAAATTCCGCGGCGAAGCGGAACACGCCGTAGCCGAGCAGGAATGCGCCCGACACCGCACCCATCGGCCGCGGCTTGCGCGCATACAGCCACAGCAGGATGAAGAACAGCACGCCTTCGCCGAGGAACTGATAGATCTGCGAAGGGTGGCGCGGCAGCATGTGGTACTGGTCGAAAATGGCCTGCAGGCCGCTGGTGACGGCCTCCTGCGCATGCGACAGCAGCCACTCCCGATCTTCGCCCTGCGCCTGCGGGAACATCATCGCCCACGGCAGGTTGGGCGACGACACGCGGCCCCACAGCTCGCCGTTGATGAAGTTGCCGAGCCGCCCCGCCGCGAGGCCGCACGGCACCATCGGCGCGATGAAATCGGTCACCTGCATCCACGAGCGGCCGCGCATGCGCGCATACAGCATCATCGCTACGACCACGCCCAGGAAGCCGCCGTGGAAGGCCATGCCGCCTTCCCAGACCTTGAAGATGTCGAGCGGGTGGGCGAAATACCAATCCGGCTTGTAGAACAGCACGTAGCCGAGGCGCCCGCCGAGAATCACGCCGAGCACGCCGTAGAAGAGCATGTCGTCGAGGTCCCGGCCGGTCCAGCCTTCGGCAGCGATGTGCGGCTGGCGCGTGCGCAGGCGGCCGAACCACAGGAACATGATGAACGCCGCCAGATACATCAGGCCGTACCAGCGGATGGCGAGCGGCCCCAGATGCAGGGCGACGGGATCGAATTGCGGATGGATGAGCATGAATCCTGTGGGTTTCAGGTTTGGTTGTCTTCTTGCAGCCTGGCGACGGCTTCGGCACTGGCCACGAACCACGGCAGCACCGGCGAAGCCGCATCGCGCCGCCACACCAGACCGGTCTCGATGATCGGGCTGGGCGCGGCGAGTTCGAGATAGACCACGCCGGTCCGCTGGAGGTTGCATAGCGATGCCGGCACCAGCGCGACGCCCATCTCGGCGGAAACGAGGCTGACGATGGTCTGCATCTGGATGGCTTCCTGGCCGATGCGCGTGGCGGCGCCCGGGTCTTCGGGCCGTCCGCCGTGCGCGGCATGATAGCCGGTAATGATGTCATACAGCGCAGGCGCGGACCGCCGCGGGAAGATGATCAGCGGTTCGGCCGCGGCGTCCGCCAGGGCAATCGGCTGGCCGGGCGCCGCGCCCCATTGCGCCGCGCGCGACGCGGGCACCGCCAGCACGAGGCGCTCGCGCACCAGCGGGCGGTATTCCAGCTCGCCCGGCACGGAGCCGGCGTGATGCGCAATCACGACGCCGGCATCCACATCGCCCGCCAGCAGCGCTTCGATTTGCACATCGCTCGTGGCCTCGCGCAGCAGAAGCTGCACATCGGGGCGCGCATCGCGAAAATGCCGCAGCAAGGCCGGCAGGATGCCGTAATCGGCGGTGCTGACGAAGGACAGCGACAGCGTGCCGACCTCCCCCCGCGCCAGCCGTTGCGCGAGCCCCGGCAGCGCGTTCGCCTCTGCCAGCACGCGCCGCACTTCGCCCAGCCAGCGCGCGCCGACGGCCGTCAGCGCCACGGAACGCTGCGTGCGGTGGAACAGCGTGACGCCCAGTTCGTCTTCCAATGCACGAATCTGCTGCGACAGCGGCGGCTGCGTCATCGAAAGCCGCTCGGCGGCGCGCCCGAAATGCAGTTCTTCGGCAACGGTCACGAAGTAGCGAAGCTGGCGCAGATCCATATCGGCAATTGATACTTTTTACGACTCAATAATCGCTCAATAATATATTTGACGCGCCATTTCTCCAAGCGCATGCTGGGCGCCAGGCAGTTGACTACAACGATAGTGCCGATCCCACGGAGACCCCCATGCCAGACAACAAGCGTTCCCAGCACATCACACAGGGCGTGGCGCGCTCGCCCAACCGCTCGATGCACTACGCGCTGGGCTACACGAAAGACGACTTCAACAATCCGATGATCGGCGTGGCCAACGGCCATTCGACCATCACGCCGTGCAACTCCGGCCTGCAAAAGCTGGCCGATGCCGCGGTGGCTGCCGTGAAGGACGCCCGCGCGAATCCGCAGACTTTCGGCACGCCCACCATTTCCGACGGCATGTCGATGGGCACGGAGGGCATGAAGTTTTCGCTGATCTCGCGCGAAGTGATTGCCGACTGCATCGAGACCTGCGTCAACGGCCAATGGATGGATGGCGTCGTCGTCATCGGCGGCTGCGACAAGAACATGCCCGGCGGCATGATCGCCCTGGCGCGCACGAATGTGCCGGGCATCTACGTGTACGGCGGCACCATCAAGCCGGGGCACTGGAAGGGCAAGGACCTGACCATCGTGTCGTCGTTCGAGGCCGTGGGCGAATTCACCGCCGGGCGCATGAGCGAGGAGGACTTCGAGGGCATCGAGAAAAACGCCTGCCCGTCGAGCGGTTCGTGCGGCGGCATGTACACGGCCAACACCATGAGTTCGTCGTTTGAAGCGCTGGGCATGTCGTTGCTGTATTCGTCGACGATGGCCAATCCCGATCAGGAGAAGGTCGACAGCGCCGCCGAATCCGCCCGCGTGCTGGTCGAAGCCGTGCGCCGCGATCTGAAGCCGCGCGACATCATCACGCGCAAGTCCATCGAAAACGCCGTGGCCGTCATCATGGCGACCGGCGGCTCGACCAACGCCGTGCTGCATTACCTGGCCATCGCCCACGCGGCCGAAGTGGAATGGACCATCGATGACTTTGAGCGCGTGCGCCAGCGCGTGCCGGTCATCTGCAACCTCAAGCCGTCGGGCCAGTACGTGGCGACCGATCTGCACGCCGCCGGCGGCATCCCGCAGGTCATGAAGATCCTGCTCAACGCCGGCCTGCTGCACGGCGATTGCATCACCATCACCGGCAAGACGCTGGCGGAAGAACTCGCCAACGTGCCCGACCAGCCGCGTGCCGATCAAAACGTGATCCTGCCGATCGACAAGGCGCTCTACAAGGAAGGCCACCTCGCCATCCTGAAAGGCAATCTTGCCGAGGAAGGCGCCGTGGCGAAGATCACCGGCCTGAAGAACCCGGTCATCACCGGCCCGGCGCGCGTGTTCGACGACGAGCAAAGCGCCATGAGCGCAATCCTGGGCGACCAGATCAAGGCCGGTGACATTCTCGTACTGCGCTATCTCGGGCCGAAGGGCGGTCCGGGCATGCCCGAGATGCTGGCCCCGACGTCGGCCATCATCGGCAAGGGCCTGGGCGAGTCGGTCGGCTTTATCACCGACGGGCGCTTCTCGGGCGGCACGTGGGGCATGGTGGTCGGGCACGTCGCACCGGAAGCGTACGTGGGCGGCACGATTGGCCTCGTGCACGACGGTGATTCGATCACCATCGATGCGCACCAGCGCCTGCTGCAGTTGAATGTGCCCGACGATGAGCTTGCCCGGCGCCGCGCCGTGTGGAAGCAACCCGCACCGCGCTACACGCGTGGCGTGCTGGCGAAGTTCGCGAAACTGGCAGCAACGGCTAGCAAGGGCGCGGTAACGGACTGAGTTGTTGGCGACACCCACAAAAAACCCGCCAGACGGCGGGTTTTTCTTTGTGCGATCAGCGATGCGGTGGCTTCTGCTGCGCGGCGAGCGCATCGTCCAGCGCGGCGCCCAGCCAATCCATCAGGCGGGCCTCCAGCGTGCGGGTCAATTCCGCTGCGAGCTGCTCACTCAGCAACGACAGGCGCGACTCCATGGCGGCACGGCACTGCGCTTCGATGAGCGCTGGCCATTCGGATTGGAAACGCCACATCACGTCGCCCATCACGCGGGCCGCGTC
>NZ_VOSS01000131.1 GCF_007997035.1 Ralstonia sp. TCR112
ATCTAGGGCAGGAACGTCAACGGCCAAACCATTGCGGCGCGGGGGGGCGCCACGATGGTTCGTCTACGTGCTTAGTGTTTGCGGGTGCCTAGGATGACCAGGACGGCGGCGCCTAGCTCCAGCGCGGCTACGAAGTAGAGGCCGGCGGAGAGGTGGCCGGTGCTGGTCTTCAGCCAGCCGATCATGTACGGCGCGACGAAGCCGGCGAGGTTGCCGATGGAGTTGATGAGGGCGATGCCGCCTGCGGCTGCGGTGCCTGCCAGGAACACGGCCGGGATCGACCAGAACACCGGGAATGCGGCGAGGATGCCGATGGCGGCGACGGTGAGCGAGATCAGCGCGAGCGCGGGCGAGCCGAGCAGTGCGCCTGTTGCGACCAGGCCCGCGCTGGCGATGAGTGCGGCGATGGCGCAGTGCATGCGGCGCTCGCCCGTGCGGTCGGAATGCGCGCCGTTCCAGACCATCGCAATCGTGCCGGCGATGAACGGAATGGCTGCGATCAGGCCGATCTGGAAATTGCCCTGCACGCCCAGCTCCTTGATGATCGACGGCGTCCAGAACGCGATGGTGGCGTTGCCGCTGACCACGCAGAAATAGATGGCTGCGCAGATCCACACGCGGGCGTTGGCCAGCGCGGAGCCAAACGAGGCGTGTTTGGCGGGGTCGCGGTTCTCCACTTCAACGGCGCGCACGACGGCGTCTTGCTCGGCGGCAGAAAGCCACTTGGCCTGACGCGGTGTTTCGGGCAGCCAAGCCAGCACGGCAAAGCCGGCCAGCACGGACGGAATGCCTTCGAGCAGGAACAGCCATTGCCAGTTGGCGAGGTGGCCGACGCCTTCCATGCGGCTCATGATGAAACCGGCAATCGGGCCGCCCACCACGCCCGCAATCGCGAACGAAGTCATGAACAGACCGTTGATGCGCGCGCGGTGTGCGGAGGGAAACCAGTACGTCAGGTACAGCACCACGCCCGGGAAGAAGCCCGCTTCAAAGATGCCCAGCAGAAAGCGCATCACGTAGAACGAGGTCGGCGTCTTCACGTAGATCATCGCCATCGAGGCCAGGCCCCACAGGATGGTGATGCGCGCGAGCGTCTTGCGAGCGCCGATCTTTTCGAGCAGCAGGTTGCTCGGCACTTCGAACAGGAAGTAGCCGATGAAGAAGATGCCGGCGCCCAGGCCGTACACCGCTTCGCTGAACTGCAGATCCTGCAGCATCGACAGCTTGGCGAAACCGACATTGACGCGGTCGATCCACGCGAGGATGAACAGCACGACCAGGAACGGCACCAGGCGATACGCAATGCGGCGGTAGGTGGCATCCAGCTCGGTGCTGGGAAGCGGGCGACTGGCCGGGTCGGTCGGGTTGGCCGGTAGGGCTTGGGTTTGCGACATGATTTCCTCCAATAGCGTGTGAGGGCGCCGGCGCTTCGTGTGCTGCTGTGTTTTACGAAACGCAGGCATGCGTTGGGCCTGGCGCGTCTACAGCGCGCCTTTTCTTTTTTTTCGGCTTGGCTTGGGGAACCGCCTGCGTGGCCCGGACGCCGGCGGCAAATGTTCTGGCTAGTCGATCAACGCAGGGCAGCCTCCACCGCCCGGCCGACGCGCAGGATGCGCGCGTCGTCGTTGGCGAGACCGCAGAGCGACAGGCCGACCGGCAGTTCGCCGGCAGCGTGTACCGGCAGCGTCAACGCGCAGCCGTCCAGGAAATTGATCACGCTCGGATTGCGCAGCGCGAGGGCGTTGACGCGGAAGAACGCTGCGTCGTCAGCTTCAAGCGGTGCGACTTCGGGCGGCACGATGGCCACCGTCGGCATCAGCCATGCATCGAAGTTGCCCAGCCGCTTGCGTGCGGCGGCAATCATGCGCACGCGTGCGTTGATCACGTCGATGTAGGCCGCTGCGCTCATCTGTTCGCCACGGCGGATGCGCGTGGCGACGCGCGGGTCGTACTGCGCTTCGGCACGCGCGAGCAGCCCGCGATGCCATGCCCAGGATTCCGCCGCCGAGAAGCCGCCGCCGCTGTTGATGTCCGGCAGTTGCAGCAGCTCGGGGAATTCGAAACGCACGATGTGCGCGCCGGCACGTTCCAGCCGCTCGACAGCGCGCTCGAACGCAACGGCGACCGTGTTGTCGAGATCCGCGCCGACAAAGTCCTGCGTGATGCCGAAGCGCAATCCGGCCAGCGGTACTGCGGTGGTGTCGAACGCATCGTTGCCGGACTCGCCGCTCAACACGGCATCGACGATGGCGCAGCAGTCAACCGAGTTGGCGAGCGGGCCGCCGGAATCGAGCGACGTGGACAGCGGCACGGCGCCCGTCATCGGCACACGGCGCGCGGTGGGCTTGAAGCCCGTCAGATTGCAGAACGCCGACGGAATGCGGATCGAGCCGCCGGTGTCCGT
>NZ_VOSS01000132.1 GCF_007997035.1 Ralstonia sp. TCR112
TCGCCATCTCGGGCGCGCCTTTTCTTTTGCTTACTTTTCTTTGGCAAGACAAAGAAAGGTGAGTCGGTCCCGGCAGGGAACGAAAGGAGGGTGGACCACCAACAAAAAAAATCCCAGCAAAAACCAAAAGCACAAAGAAAAAACGCCCCTCAGAGAGATCCCCTCTGAGAGGCGTTCATTCATCCACGAGACCAGTTAAGCCACAGGCGCCGTCCCCGCCCCATGCTCATGCCTGCCCGCCGGCTTGACGATCGCCAGCGTAGCAATCAACCCGCACAGCGCGGCAAACGACACCCACACGCCCGGCATTGCCTTGTTGCCCGTTTCGTGGATCAGCCACGTGGCAATCGCTGGCGTGAAGCCGCCGAAGATGGCCGTGGCGAGGCTGTACGCCAGCGAGAAACCCGTGGTGCGCACTTCCGGCGGCATGATCTCGGTGAGCGTGACGACCATCGCGCCGTTATAGCTGCCATACAGGAACGACAGCCACAGCAGCACGATCAGCATGCGGGCGAACGACGGTGCGCTCACCAGCCACTGCATGGCCGGGTACGCCGTCACCAGCATCAGCACGGTAAAGAGGATCAGCAGCGGGCGGCGGCCGACGCGGTCGGACACCGCGCCCATCACCGGCAGCCAGAAGAAGTTCGAGGCGCCCACGCACAGCGTGACGATCAGGCTGTCCATGTCCGACAGGTGCAGCACGCTCTTGCCGAAGGTCGGCGTGTAGGCGGTGATCAGGTAGAACGACACCGTGGTCATCACGACCATCAGCGTGCCTGCGCCCACCAGTCGCCAGTTCTGGCCCATCGAGCGGAACACGGCGCGCAAGTCCGGACGGTGCTTGCGCTTCTGGAACTCTTCCGTCTCTTGCAGCGAGCGGCGGATGATGAACAGGAACGGCACGATCAGGCAGCCGATCAGGAACGGCACGCGCCAGCCCCATGCGCTCATCTCGGACGGCGGCAGCAGGTACGACATCATCACGCCCAGCAGCGCGGCAAACATGACCGCCACCTGCTGGCTGGCCGACTGCCAGCTCACGAAGAAGCCCTTCTTGCCCGGGGTGGCGATTTCGGCGAGGTAGACCGATACCCCGCCCAGCTCCACACCAGCCGAGAAGCCTTGCAGCAACCGGCCGATCAGCACCAGCAGCGGCGCCGCCAGCCCGATGGTGGCGTAGCCCGGCACCAGCGCGATCAGCAGCGTCCCGCAGGCCATGAGCGCCAGCGTGACGATCAGGCCCGTGCGACGGCCGTGACGGTCGATGTACGCGCCCAGGAAGATTGCGCCCAGAGGCCGCATCAGGAAGCCGGCGCCAAAGGTGACCAGCGACAGCATCAGCGAGAGGAACTCGTTGCCGGCGGGGAAGAAGGTGTCGGCGATGGCCTTGGCGTAATAGCCGTAGACCATGAAGTCGTACATCTCCAGGAAATTGCCGCTAACCACCCGGAAGACGGTGCGGGCCTTGGATTCGTTGGGGTTGGAGGTATGCATGATGGATTTCACTCAACAGCTTGGGTACAACGTGCGGGCGAGCCGGTCAGCGAACTGCGGGCCGCCTCGTAAAAGGTGGTGATGTGGTACGGCGTGCTGGACGGCATGTCGTCGCGCAGGCGCTGGCCGGCGGGGTCGATCACCTCGTTCCAGCCTCGTGCGTGCAGGAAGCGTGCCGACCACACCGGCAGCAGACGCGCGAGCAGAGCGCCCCGCGTTTCGGTGCACAGCGCCAGGGCGCGGCCGTATTCGGTCTGCGCCCAGATGCGCTGGCTGGCGTCGCGCATCGTGCCGTCCAGGTTGAGCGACAGGCACACGCCCTGCGTCTCGGCATCTACGCCATCGGCGCAGGCGGCATCCACCGCGCGGGCGAGGGTCTCGGCCAGATGTCGGCCGGCTTCGGAGCGCGTAAAGACGTCGGCATGTGCGCGCACGAGGTAGAACCATTCGAACTGGTGACCGGGTTCGATGCGGTTGTCGGTGCAGGCCTCATCAACCGGCAACTCGGCGATGCTGCCCGTGCGCGGATCTATGAAGCGCGCGAGGATGCCCTCGGCCAGCGTGCGCACGCCGGCCTCGGCCCACGCGGGCGGCTCGTCCAGCGCGGCGGCGGCCAGGTACGCCTCGGTCAGATGCATCACCGGGTTCTGCGCGACGCCGGCCAGCGTGGTGCTGAACGTGCCGTCCATGGAGGCCACCGGCAGTGCCTTGGCACCGGCGCGTGCAAAGCTGCGCGTGATCACGTCGTGCGCGTCGTGCATCAGCGCGGCGGCACGCGGGTCTTCGCTCACGGCCAGCCAGTGTGCCGCGGCAAACAGCACGAAGGCGTGCGTGTACAGATCCTTGGTGGTGTCTTGCGGAGCCAGCGCGCTGTCGATCGCAAACACCCAGCCGCCGTGGATCGTGTCGCGAAAGCGCGTGTCCAGGGCATGGCACAGGGCGGCGGCGCGTTCGGCGCAGAGATCCCGGTGGCGCTTGGAGAGCTGCGTGGCGCGCGCGAAGGTGTACAGCTGCCGCGCACAGGCCATCGCCCGGTACCGCGCGGTGGACGCCGGCACGAGTGCGCCGTTGTCGACGACGAGCGCCTCGTAGCAGAGACCGGCCTGCGCGTTCCAACCGGGGCCGAGCCACATGGGCAGCAGAACGTTGTCGTAGTAGCGGTCGAACGATTCCAGCGCAGCCGCAATCGCGGCGGACGATTCGGTCGCGGCCGTGTCGGGCAGCGGGGGCGTGGAGGATTGTGAAAGCATGTGCGCCGTGAGGATCGTGGCGGGCATCGACCCGTTTCAGCCAGGCCGATTGCTCGGATCTGTTCTGTTCACCATAGGCGACGTACACGCGTTGTACATGTGAACAGACCCGGGATTGTGCTCCAACTGGCTGCCCTGCGCCACGCACAACAGGCGCAATCCCGGTCGCGGCGCAGGGTTGTGGGTCCAATGAAAGGTTTTTGCCGGATGCTGCCCGGGCGTGGGTTGTGCGAAGATGAATCACCCCTGGCTCATCCCCTGGTCCTGCCCCGATCCATGCACCGTCGCGACCTGCTCAAGCAGTTGGCCGCCGGGCTGCTTGCCCTGGCTCCTGGTTTGTCCCGCAGCGCCACGCCCGGCACCGCCGCTGGCGCCCCCGAACCGTTTGACGAAGCTCGCCTGCTGGCGCGTGCGCGGGCGTTGGCCGCAAGGCCCTACCGGCCGCGCAGCACGCAGCTGCCCCCGCCGCTGGCTGCACTCGGCTGGGATGGCTATCAATCGATTGGCTATCGCGCGGATCACGCATTGTGGGCCGGCCAGCACCTGCCGTTCGAAGCCAAGTTCTTCCATCTGGGGCTCTTCTTCAAGTCAGCCGTGCAGATGCACGAGGTGGTCGACGGCCAGTCGCGCCTGATCGCCTACGACCCGGCCATGTTCGATTACGGCAAGAGCGGACTGGATCACCAGACGCTACCGGCCGACCTCGGTTTCGCGGGTTTCCGGCTGACGACCAAGGCGGATCCGACGCGCGATGTGGCCGCCTTCCTCGGTGCCAGCTATTTCCGCGCAGTGGGCGGGCAGTGGCAGTACGGCATGTCGGCGCGCGGGCTGGCGATCGATACCGGCCTGCCGCGCGCGGAAGAGTTTCCGGACTTCACGGAATTCTGGCTGGTGCGCCCGGCCACCGATGCCGATACGTTGCGCGTCTACGCATTGCTCGATTCACCCAGCGTGGCCGGCGTCTACCGCTTCGACATCCGCCCCGGCGACACGCTCGTGATGGACGTGGCCGCCACGCTTTACGTCCGCAAGCCGATCGAGCGCCTGGGCATCGCGCCGCTGACCAGCATGTTCCTCTACGGTGAAAACGACCGCACCGACCGCGCCGGCGATCGCCACAGTGCCGCGCGCCGCTGGCGTGCGTCGGACTGGCGCCCGGAAATCCATGACTCCGATGGCCTGGCCATCTGGCGCGGTTCGGGCGAGTGGGTCTGGCGGCCGCTGGCCAATCCTCCCATGCTGCGCAGCCAGCGGTTTGTCGACGACAGCCCGCGCGGTTTCGGCCTGCTGCAGCGTGACCGCAATCCCGATCACTATCAGGATGACGGCGTGTTTTACGAGAAGCGCCCGAGCGTGTGGGTGGAGCCCACGCATGATTGGGGTGAGGGCGCGGTGGAACTGGTGGAGCTGTCGGCCAACGACGAAACCTTCGACAACATCGTCGCGTTCTGGCGGCCGGCCGTGGCGCCGCATGCCGGGCAGGAACTGGCGTTCGGCTATCGGCTGACGTGGGGCGCGCAGCCCGCGGCGGCCTCGCCGCTGGCGCGCGTGGTGGCGACGCGCACGGGCATTGGCGGCGTGGTGGGGCAACCGCGCAAATACTTCTCGTGGCGGTTTGTCGTGGACTTTGCCGGCGGCGAGCTGTCGCGGCTGGGGCGCAGCACGGCGGGGTCGACTGTGGAGCCCGTCATCCGTGCCTCGCGCGGGCGGGTGGAGATTGCGTCGGCGCGGCCGCTGGCGAGTATCGATGGTGTCCGGGCGATGTTTGATGTGGTGCCGGATGCGAGCAATGCGCCGATTGAGTTGTTGCTGACGTTGCAGTCGGGGGAGCGGTTGCTGTCTGAGACTTGGGCGTATCAGTGGACGCCGCCGGTGGATCGGGGCGTGTGAGCGTCGTTTATTGGGGCGTCGGCTTTTATGGCTGGTGCCGGTCCATCTCTTGTTTCATCCCCTGCCGGGGCTGAGTCACTTTCTTTGTCTTGCCAAAGAAAGTAACCAAAGAAAGGCGCGCCCGAGATGGCGAAAG
>NZ_VOSS01000133.1 GCF_007997035.1 Ralstonia sp. TCR112
GTGCTCGATGCGCTGGCGCAGATCAACGACCTCCTCGCCGCGCATGCGCCTTCCGATGGCACGCCGCGCACCAATGAGCTGAGCGACCGGCCAGTCGTGCTGTAACCGCTCCAGGCTTGCCTCGTTTCTCCCCTGCCGTGCCGGGCCATGTTTCAGAACTGAAACGGTTTCGACGTGCCCAGCCGCGCCACCCCTGTCGGTTGCGCGCCTAGTCCTTCCATACGAGGGATTCGCTGCCGACGCATCAGGCGTCGAGATCAGGGCAACGCTCCGCCGTAGGCCACCTCTCCGATAAAGCGCTCCTCTCTTCCTGCAAGACGCCCCATAAGACACGTTGCGGCCACACCGCGCCGGACGACCACAACGCATCGCATCCTGTCCCGGCAAAGGCCGGCATGTTTCAGCGATGCACGCATTGACATGTGTGGCACGGATGCGGGCTTACCCGCGGCTTTTTGCGCCGCACAACGCCCATGCGTCACTTTCACGTTTGCCGTTTGCGC
>NZ_VOSS01000134.1 GCF_007997035.1 Ralstonia sp. TCR112
GATTTCCGCCGCATTGCCGAGCAGGCCGATGGACACGGCCTCGCCGCGCTCGCAATGGTGGCGAATCAGGTTGAATGCGTCGTCGATGTCCTTGGCCTGCTTGTCGAGGTAGCGCGTACGCAGGCGGAAATCGATGCTCGATTGCTGGCACTCGATGTTCAGCGACACGGCGCCGGCCAGCGTGGCGGCCAGCGGCTGGGCGCCGCCCATGCCGCCCAGGCCGGCGGTCAGGATCCACTTGCCGGCCAGCTTGCCGTCGTAATGTTGGCGGCCGGCTTCGGCAAACGTCTCGTACGTACCCTGCACGATGCCCTGGCTGCCGATGTAAATCCAGCTGCCGGCAGTCATCTGGCCGTACATGAACAGGCCCTTGCGATCCAGCTCGTTGAAGTGTTCCCAGTTCGCCCACTTGGGCACGAGGTTGGAGTTGGCGATCAAGACACGCGGCGCATCGGGGTGGGTCTTGAACACGCCCACCGGCTTGCCCGATTGCACGAGCAGCGATTCGTCGTCGTTCAGCTCGCGCAGCGTTTCCAGGATCTTGTCGAAGCAGGCCCAGTCGCGCGCGGCGCGGCCGA
>NZ_VOSS01000135.1 GCF_007997035.1 Ralstonia sp. TCR112
GGCGGGCACGAGCTGGTCGACGGTCAATGCGCTCACACAAAAGCCCGCACCGGCCACCAGCGCGCACGCGCCGACCAGCGTGCCCCAGTTGCGCCGCCTGTCGGCCTGCCGCGCCACCAGGTTCATGGCCACCATGGCCACCGCATACGGCACGGCACTCAACCACCCGACCGTGACGGTGCTGGCGATGCCGGCGGCGCGAATCACGCTCGGCAGCCAGAAGCTCACGCCATACAGGCCCGCCAGCAGCAGGAAATAGATCAGCGCAAACAGCAGGACCGTGCCGTTGAGGATGTCCGACGCGCGATGCAGCGGCGCCTGCGCCGGTGCGGCCTGCGCGAGATCCGCCTCCAGACGCGCCAGTGCATCGGCATTGAGCCAGCGCACTTCGCGCGGCCGGCTCGGCAAGAGGAAGAACACCAGCACGCCCACCAGCGCCGAGGGCAGCCCTTCGAGCACGAACATCCAGCGCCAGCCGGCGTGCCCGAGCTGCCCGTCGAATGCCGCCAGGATCCATCCCGACAACGGACCGCCCACGATGCCTGCCACGGCCGTGGCACTCATGAACAGCGTGGTCATGCGGCCGCGCCGGTGCGCCGGAAACCAGTACGTGAGATACAGCACGATGCCGGGAAAGAAGCCCGCTTCCGCCACGCCCAGGAGGAAACGCAGCACGTAAAACCCGGTCGTGCTCTGCACCCAGCCCATGGCCGCCGACAGCAGCCCCCACGACACCATGATCCGTGCGATCCAGGCGCGCGCCCCCAGCCGATGCAGCAGCAGGTTGCTCGGCACCTCGAAGAAGAAATAGCCGACGAAGAAGATGCCCGCGCCGAGCCCGTAGGCGGTGGCGCTCAGGCTCAGGTCGGCCGCCATCTGCAGCTTGGCGGTGCCGATGTTGACGCGGTCGAGGTAGGCCAACACCTGGGCCAGCAGCAGGATCGGCATCAGCCGCCAGGCGATGCGGCGGTAGATGGCGTCGAGTGCCGGATCGTCCGGCGTGGTGCGGGGCAGTGCGGGTGGCGTGGCGGCGGCAGGCGCAGGCTGCGCCAGCGCACCGGCGTGCGGGTGCGGGTTCATGTGGTCTCCTTGGGTGTTGTTGTGTGTGTTGCGGGGTGCGGTGCTGACTGACGGGCTAGGCGGGCGCCCGCGAGTCGGTCTTCTGGTACAGCGTCCGGTCGAGCGTTTCCACCAGCACGCAGCATTGCCACCAGGCGCCGGCGTCTGCGCGGGCGGCAATGGCATCGCGCAGAACGTCGTGGATCGTCGCGGCCATGTCGCGCTGCATCTGGGCGGGGCGCGGGTTGGTCAGCACCAGGCGGGCGACGACGAACTGCGCTTGGGCGTCGTCACCGGCAAGAAACGTCTCGGCGATGTGCACGCGGCTCTTGAGGTCGGTCAGCCGCGCGCTGCCGCGGTCGGCCAACTGCTGGTGGATCGTGCGCAACAGCGCGGGAAAGTCCAGGCGGCGTGCCAACGGCTCGGTCGCTTCGATCACGATATGCGGCATGGCAGTGCGTGCAGAGAGTGGGTAGGCGAGCAGCCGGGCGGCGGGCATGCAGCGCCGCCGCCGGGCCGACGTCAGATGGTTTCAGCCTCGCGCACGCTCAGCGGGCTCGCGGCCGTGTAGCGGGCGATCTCGTCCTTGCGCAGGAAGGCCACGCCGGGATGCTGCTTGGCGTAGCGGAGGAAGGCGTCCCATGCGCGCACCATCTGCGGCGTGCCGCTGATGCGGTCGTGCGCGCTGATCGACATCATGCGGCGGCGCGAGCCGGCTTCTTCGTAGAGCTGGTCGAAGTCGAGCTTGATCTGCTCGAGGAAGGCCGACGGCGAGTAGTTGCGGCCTTCGATCAGCAGGATGTCGTTGTTGCGCAGCGTGTAGGGCACGACCACGAAGTCGCGGCCGTTGACCTGTTCGATGAAGGGCTCGTCGCGGCTCAGGTCGTCGATGTGATACAGGTAGCCCAGCTCCTGCAGCAGCGACAGCGTGTTGGGGCCGCGTCGCAGCCAGTTGCAGTTGTAGCCCACGGGGCGCTGGCCCGTCACCGCCTCGACCATCGTCATGGCTTCGCTCAGGAAGGCGCGTTCCTGGGCGCGCGTCATGGCGTATTGCGAACTCCAGCGCGGGCCGTGCCCGGCGGCCTCGTGGCCGCGTGCGACGATCTCGCGCGCGAGTTCAGGGTGGCGCTGCGCCGCCTCGCCGATCATGTGCGAGGTCACCTTCACGCCGTGCCGGTCCCACAGATCGAGCATGCGCGGAATGCCCTCGCGGTAACCGTAGGCAAACCACGTGTTGGTGGCCGGGTCGGACGGCATGCTGGCCGGAAAGTCGATCTTGGGGAATGGGCTGTCGGTGCCTTTGGGCGGCTGGCCGCCGGCTTCGAACTGCATCGAGATGGAAATGACGAGGCGGATGCCGTCTGGCCAGAACTGGCCTGCGCTGGGCGCGCCCGCAGCCGCTGGGCCGCTGGCCCGCGGTGCTTGCGCGGCGGCGTTGCCGGCCAGCAGCGCGCCGGCAGCCAGGGCGCTTGCCCCGGCGCCTGCACGGCTGAGAAACGTGCGGCGACCAGCGTGCGGCCGGGCGGCAGCGGTGTCGACGCGAGCGTCGGTGGAGGGCGGGGTATCAGGCAGTCGGGTCATGGCGCAAGCGCGAACGTGAAAGACCGGGGCATGCTAGCCTTCGCGAAATCGCGGAAATACCGCTGCCAATAGGAAACATCCTTTCCGAAACACGAAGAATTGCCCCATGCTCGACAACCTGCCCGCGCTCATTTCGTTTGCCCGTATCGTTTCCGCCGGCAGCCTGTCGGGCGCGGCGCGCGAGATGGATTTGCCGCTGTCCGTCATCAGCAAGCGCCTGGCGCAGCTCGAAGCCGCCCTGGGCGTACGCCTGATCCAGCGCACCACGCGCCGTCAGACGCTGACCGAAGAGGGCGTGCTGTTCCACAGCCGCGTGGTGCGCATCCTCGATGAAATCGAACAGGCCGAGTCGCTGCTGATGCAGCGTCGCCAGGCCGTGAGCGGCCTGCTGCGCGTGACGGCGCCGGGCCAGCTCGGGCGACGGCGCATTGCGCCCATCGTGGCGGCGTTTCAGCGCGAGCATCCGCAACTGAGCGTGCAGCTGGAACTGACCGACGCCGTGGTCGACCTGATCGACAGCGGTTACGACATGGCCATCCGCTTCGGCGCGCTGACCGATTCGACGCTGATCGCGCGGCCGCTGGCGCCGAACTTCCGGGTGCTATGTGCCTCGCCGGCATACGTTGCCGAGCATGGTGCGCCGGTGCATCCGGCAGACCTGGTGCAGCATCGGTGCATCCTCATCGGTGATCAGCGCCGCGCGGACTGGCGCTTCAGCGGCGGCGGCGAAGAGCACACCGTGCGCGTGACCGCCTCCATCGTCACCAACGACGGCGAAGCCGCGCATACGCTGGCCGCCGAGGGCGCGGGCATTGCCGTCAAATCCATCTGGGACGTGGGCGACGATCTGCTGGCGGGGCGCCTGGTGCGCGTGCTGCCGGGGCACTCCGTGTCGGCGGCACCGCTGCACGCGATCTATCCGCACAGCCAGCACCTTGCGCCGCGCGTGCGCGTGTTTGTCGACTACGTTCGGGACCGGCTGCAGCAGGACTGGCGCTGGGATGCGCTGTGACTGCGGGGCCGGCGCACTTGGCGCGCCGGATGTGCTGATGCGTCAGGCCGCCTGCGGCTCGATGTTCGCCTGACGGTACAGCCCGCCCACCAAGTCGGATTCGGTAACGATGCCAGCCAGCCGGCCGTCGGCATCCAGCACCGGAATGTGGTGGTGGCCGGCGCTGGCAAACATCGGCACCAGATCCGACATGGGCGCGTCTGCCGCGATGGTCTGCACGCGCGTCTTCATGTGGTCGGCCACGCGCGGCGGCGTGAGCGCGCCGATGCTGAACCAGCGGCGCAGCGTCTGGCGCATGTCTGCGGGCGCCAGGCCGAGCAGGTCGACACGCGTGACGATGCCCACCACGCGCCTGCCTTCGTCCACGACCGGCAACGCCTTGAAGCCATGCTGACGCAGCAGTTGCAGCGCGCGCGGGATCGATGTGCCGGCCGACACCGTGACGACCGGCGTGGTCATGATGTCGGCGCAGGTCAGCGCCTGGAACGTGCGCGTGTAGGCTTGCAGCTGCATCTCGCGCAGCACGGCTTCAATGTCTTCGGGGTCGATGTCCAGCAGTTCGCTCTGGCGGCGCAGCGCGGCGACGATGTCGCGCGGGTGAAGCCGCCGCGGTGGGCGGGCGTCGGCAGCGGGCAGGCGCTGCGCGTGCGGATACCGGTGGCCGGTG
>NZ_VOSS01000136.1 GCF_007997035.1 Ralstonia sp. TCR112
GGAACGTCAAAGGCCAAACCGTCTGAGTGCGTGCGGTGGCGTTTCTCTTACGGGCGCTTGCCGATCGGTACGAACTTCAGGTCATCCGGGCCGGTGTAGTTGGCGCTCGGGCGGATGATCTTGTTGTCGATGCGTTGCTCGATGATGTGCGCTGCCCAGCCGGACGTCCGTGCGATCACGAACAGCGGGGTGAACATCGCGGTCGGTACGCCCATCATGTGGTACGACACGGCGCTGAACCAGTCCAGGTTGGGGAACATCTTCTTGATGTCCCACATCACGGTTTCCAGGCGCTCGGCAATGTCGAACATCTTGGTGTTGCCGGCTTCCTTCGACAGCTTGCGCGCCACTTCCTTGATGACCTTGTTGCGCGGGTCGGACACGGTGTACACCGGGTGGCCGAAACCGATCACGACTTCCTTGGCTTCCACGCGGCGGCGGATGTCGGCTTCGGCCTCGTCCGGGGTGTCGTAGCGCTTCTGGATCTCGAAGGCGACCTCATTGGCGCCGCCGTGCTTCGGGCCGCGCAGTGCGCCGATCGCGCCGGTGATGGCGGAGTAGATGTCCGAGCCCGTGCCGGCAATCACGCGGCCGGTAAACGTCGATGCGTTGAACTCGTGCTCGGCATACAGGTTGAGCGACACGTGCATCGCGTCGACCCACGACTTGGGCGGCTCCACGCCGTGCAGCAGGTGCAGGAAGTGGCCGCCGATGGAGTCGTCGTCCGTTTCGACTTCGATGCGCTTGCCGTTGTGGCTGTAGTGATACCAGTACAGCAGCATCGAGCCGAGCGAGGCCATCAGGCGGTCGGCGATGTCGCGCGCGCCTGGGGTGGCGTGGTCGTCCTTTTCGGGCAGCACCGTGCCCAGCACCGACACGCCGGTGCGCATCACGTCCATCGGGTGGGCGGAGGCGGGCACCCATTCCAGGGCGGCCTTCACGTTGGCGGGCAGGCCGCGCAGCGCCTTCAGCTTGGCCTTGTAGGCGGCCAGTTCGGCCTTGTTCGGCAGCTTGCCGTGCACCAGCAGGTGGGCGACTTCTTCAAACTCGCACGCGCCGGCCAGGTCGAGGATGTCGTAGCCGCGGTAGTGCAGGTCATTGCCGGTGCGGCCAACGGTACACAGCGCGGTGTTGCCGGCCGTCACGCCCGACAGGGCCACGGACTTCTTCGGCTTGAAGGCGCCTGCGTTCGGCGTGCTGTTATCGGCTTCGCTCATGGTGTGGTCTCCTTGGATGCGTTGAATTGGTTTGGATGCGGAGGCGTTATTTCTGTGCGGCAAACAGCGCGTCGAGCTTGTCTTCGTACGCGTGGTAGCCGAGATATTGATACAGATCGGCGCGCGACTGCATGGTTTCCACGGCTGCCTTCTGCGTGCCGTCACGCATCACCGTTTGATAGAAGTTGAGCGCCGCTGCGTTCATGGCGCGATAGGCGCCGCAGCAGTACAGCGCGATGTCGACGTTGGCGCTGCGCAGCTCGTCGGTGGTAAAGAGCGGCGTGCTGCCGAATTCGGTCAGGTTGGCCAGGATGGGCACCTTCACGGCGGCCTTGAAGCGGCGGTAGTCGTCCAGCGTCTTCATGGCTTCCGGAAAGATCATGTCGGCGCCCGCTTCCACGTAGGCGACGGCGCGCTCGATGGCGGCGTCGATGCCTTCGGAGGCGGCGGCGTCGGTGCGAGCCATGATGACGAAATCGTCATCGGTGCGGGCATCCACGGCCGCCTTCACGCGGTCGACCATTTCATCGGTGGAAACCACTTCCTTGCCCGGGCGATGGCCGCAACGCTTTTGGCCAACCTGGTCTTCCAGATGCACCGCGGCCACACCGGCCTTGATGAACGAGCGGATGGTGCGGGCGATGTTGAAGGCGCCGCCCCAGCCCGTGTCGATGTCGACCATCAGCGGGATCTGCACGGCATCGGTGATGCGGCGGGCGTCGATCAGCACGTCTTCCATCGTGCTGATGCCCAAGTCCGGAATGCCCAGCGAGTTGGCCGCCACGCCGCCGCCCGACAGGTACACGGCCTTGAAGCCGGTCTGCTCGGCCATCTTGGCGGCGTAGGCAGTGATGGCGCCCACCACTTGCAGCGGTTGGGATTCAGCCACCGCAGCACGGAATTTGGCGCCGGCGCTGGTGGGGTGTCGTTGCGTTGTGCTCATGTGTGGCTCCAGAAAGAACGGCCTAGGAGAGCAGGAAGCGGGCCACCCGTGCGGGTTGACGTAACCCCTTGATTTGTATGGGTGTGACGTTGCCGCCCGCGCGCACTCCATTTCAAAAATGAAACTTGCGATTTCAATATGGAAACGCGCGGCGCATAATGTCCGGACTGCTGTTGTTCCCTGTCGCGCCGCACCATGAGCCCCACTGCAACCGACCTGACCGACCGCCCTCGCATCTGGGCCTGCGGTATCAGCCGCCTGAGCGATCTCTTCCTCGACATTGCCGCCGAGTACAACGACCGCGCCGAGCTGCGCGTCATCACGCGCGGCTTTGAAGACATCGTGCGCGAGATCGACGCGGCCGGCCCCGAGCGTCCCGACGTGGTGGTGGCAGGCGGCTCCAACGGCGCTTATCTGAAGCCGCGTCTGTCCCTGCCGGTGGTCGTCATCAACCCGACGGGCTTTGACGTGATGCATGCACTGGCTCGCGCCCGCCGCGATGCGGAATCGGTGGCGCTTGTCACCCACGGCGACACGCCCGAAGAGGTGCGCCGTTTTGTCGCCGCCTATGGCATGGACGTGGTGTTTGCCTCGTACACCTCGCGCCAGGGCGCAGAGAGTTGCGTGCTGGACCTGCGCGACCGCGGCGTGGGCGTGGTGGTCGGCCCCGGCCTGGTGACGGACCTGGCGACGCAGGCCGGCATGAACGCCGTGTTCCTGTATTCGCGCGACTCGGTGCGTGCCGCATTTGATACCGCGCTGGAAGTCGTACAGGCCACGCGCCGCGAAACGCTGCGCCGCCAGCGGCTGGACAACCTGCTGCAGCATCTGCGCGACGGCGTGGTCGCGCTGGATGCGCAGGGCCGCGTGGAAGCCATCAACGAGCGGCTGGCCACGGCGCTTGGCATCGAGGCCAAGCAGGCCATCGGGCAACCGCTGCTCAGCATCGCGCCCAACCTGCTCGGCTTGCTGCCCGATAGCGATGGCGACACGCTTGGCACCGTGCGCGGCGTGAACTACGTCATCCACCGCGGCCCACTGGCGAGCGCTGGCGCGGGCGCCGCTGAAGGCACCGTCTTCACCTTCCAGGAATCCCGCGCGGTGGAGCGGCTGGACCGCACGCTGCGCTCGCGCCAGCGCCCGCAGCAGTTCAGCGCGCGGTACCGTCTGGAAGACCTTGTCGGTGAATCGCTGCCGATGGAGCGTGTGCGTACGCTCGTTCGCCGTTATGCCAAGTCCGACGCCACGGTGCTCGTGCTGGGCGAATCCGGCACGGGCAAGGAGATGGTCGCGCAGGGCATGCATCAGCTCAGCGCGCGGCGCGATTTTCCGTTTGTCGCCATCAATTGCGGCGCTTTTCCCGAGGCGCTGCTGGAAAGCGAGCTGTTCGGCTACGAAGAGGGCGCGTTCACCGGTGCACGCAAGGGCGGCAAGACCGGCTTGATTGAAGCGGCGCACCGCGGCACGCTGTTCCTCGATGAAATCGGCGAGATGCCGCTGCCGCTGCAAAGCCGCCTGCTGCGCGTGTTGCAGGAGCGCGAAGTGGTGCGGCTGGGTTCCACCGAGCCCACGCGCGTTGATATCCGCGTGGTGGCCGCCACGCACCGCGCACTGACAGATGCGGTGGAAGCCGGCACCTTCCGCGCAGATTTGTATTACCGCCTCAACATCCTCAGCATTGCGCTGCCCCCGCTGCGCGAACGGCCCGACGACGTGATGCCCCTGGCCGCAGAACTGCTCGTGCAGGCAGCGCGCCGCGAACCGCGCCTGCTGCTGCGCATTGCCGACACCGAAGACGCCGCCCGCGTGCTGGCCGGCATTGCCGAGCCGCTGCGGCGTTACACCTGGGCCGGCAACGTGCGCGAACTGCAGAGCGTGGTTGAACGGATTGCCGTGGAGCTGGCCTACGCCGATGACACCGACGCCATCACGTCAGATGTGCTGGGGCTGATTGCGCCCGAAGTGTTTGTCCACGCCACGGCCGGCAAACCGGCGGCCCAGACGCTGCGCGAGCGCAGCCGAGGCGTTGAGGCGGAAGAGATTCGCGCAGCGCTGGCAGCCCACGGCGGCGATCGGGATGCCGTCTGCGCAGCCTTGGGAATCAGCAAGACGACGTTGTGGCGGCGCTTGCAGATGGGATAGATCAAACATGAGCGCCGTGGGTGGTTGCGGTCGACCGGCGCGATGACTATCGTGCAGTCCTCCATCGAGCCTCACCGCGCGCCGATGGGCGCGCGACCAAGAAGGTCAACACCATGGCACAACAAAACCGCCCCCACATCATGCTCGCCAGCCTGACGCTTGCTGGCGCATCGCGTTATCCCTCTGCGCTTGGTCACCTCGTCCGGACTGCGGCTGTCGCGGCCTATCTGGCAAACGTTTTGGGGCTGGACGACGCCGAGCAGGAGCGCATTTACCTGGTCGCGCCCGTGCATGACATCGGCAAGCTCGGCATTCCAGATGACGTCCTGCTCAAGCCCGCTTCGTTGACCGACGTAGAGCACGAGATCATGCAGCGGCACTCGAATATCGGCGCCGACCTGCTTGCCGGGACGGCCGATCCGCTCCTGCAAATGGCAGCGAGCGTTGCGCGCCATCATCACGAGCATTTTGACGGCAGCGGCTATCCGGCCGGCCTTGCGGGGGACGGTGTCCCGCTGGCCGCGCGCATCGTCGCCGTTGCCGATGCGTTCGACGCCATGCTCGAGCCGCGCGTTTACCGCGAAGGCATGCCGGAAGACGACGCACTCGAGGCGCTGGCAGACCAGAGCGGCCGCTACTTCGATCCTGCGCTGGTGGATTGCTTCCTGAAGAACGTGTCCGGCGTGCGGCGCATTCGTGCCGCGACTGAAGACCTGGTACAGCAGTACGGCGACGTGTCGGGTGTCATCCGGTTTTATGGCGCGCGGGGCCAATCCCCCGGGTTCTTCCGGCATATCCAGGCGCTTCGATGACGGCGTGCGACGCGCCGCATGAATGGCCGCGGCATGCGCCGAACCCGCGGAAACCGCCGAGATGTCGTTTCCAACGGTCATTTCAAACGGGGTCACGCTCTTCGCGCTGATGCTTGCCGCGACACCCAATTTGGCGGGCGTCCAGCTTGCAGCGCAATGCCCACATAACCCTTCGGACGGCTTTTCGGTCGGCCCGGAACCGTGGAAAATCGCGCTCCAACCCCGCTCGCCAACCTGTAGTTCGGAATGACAGAAAACAATCCCTCGGAGACCGCCCGGCACGCCCTCAAGCTGCTGGCCTCACGCAGGTTGGCGCCCACGCCAGACAACTTTGCCTCGATCTATTACGAAATCGCCGGCAGCAAGCCCGACGCAGACGTCCAGGATGCAGAGCGGATGGCGCTTGTGCGGGAGTTGTGCGAGCAGCTCGCGCGCACGGTCGAAGGCTGCCTGCCGGTGCTCGGCGAAGACGATGCCAGCATCGGCCCCGCCGCCTGGGCGCTGATCCGGGCCTGCCGGTCCGAATTCGAAAGTCTTGCCAACCTGAACGCCAAGCTGTCGACGTTCAACCACCGCTTGTCGCTCGCGGCGGAAGATCAGAGCGAGATCCGCCGGGCGTTGCTGAGCCTGCTACAACTGGTGTTCGAAAACATCGCCGAGCTGTCCTTGGACGACCGCTGGCTGCGCGGCCAGATCGAAGCCCTGATGAAAGCCAGCGAAGCGCCCGTGAGCCTGCGCCGACTGGATGACCTGCGGCGCCGCCTCATGGAGGTCATCCAGAAGCAAAGCTCCCTGAAGAGCAAGTCGCTCGAAGCCCAGGAGGAGATGAAGCGGCTGCTGGCGGCCTTCATGGAGCGCCTGTCCGCCGCCGCCGAAACGTCAGGCGAGCATCACCGCCAGATGGAGGCCTGCGCCAAGAAGATCGAATCGGCCAACAGCATCGCCGACATCGCACCGGCCATTCAAGATGCGCTGTCGGCCACCCGCTGGATGTCGCTGGAGTCGGCGCGCAATCGCGACGTGCTGTCGGCCATGAAGGTCAAGGCCGAAGAGGCCGCCGCCGAAGTCGCGCAACTGCGCAAGGCGCTCGACATGGCATCGGCGTCGGCGCGTCACGATCTGCTGACCGGCGCGCTCAACCGCAAGGGTCTGGAAGAGGCGCTGGAGCGCGAGGTTGCCCGCGCAGCGCGCCAGAACACCGCCCTCTCCATCGCGTTCCTCGACATCGACGACTTCAAGTCGATCAACGACACCCACGGCCACAGTTTTGGCGACGATGCGCTGTCGCACCTGGCCCAGGTGGCGCGAGAATCGATGCGCCCGCAAGACACGCTCGCCCGCTTTGGCGGCGAGGAATTTGTGATCCTGATGCCGGACACGTCGCTGGAAGAAGGCGTGCAGACGATCGTCCGCCTGCAGCGCGCGCTCACCCTGCGCTTCTTTGCGGCAGGCGACACCCGGCTGTTCATCACCTTCTCCGCCGGCGTGGCGGAAGTCGGCAAGGATGAATCACCCATGGGGGCCATCCAGCGCGCCGACCGTGGCATGTATCAGGCCAAGCGCGCCGGCAAGAACAAGGTGGTCAGCGTCTGAAGCGCGCGCCCCAGGCTTGTTGCGACTACTCCAGCATCGATAGCGCATCGGCCAGTGACAGCGCCGTCGTGCGCGACTCAAACGCCGTCGCAAACAGATGGTCGTGCACGACCGGGTCGGGGTCGTAGCAGCAGTCCTTCACGGTGAACAGGCGGTAGTCGGCATCGCTCGCGTGCGCAATGGACGACAGCATCACGCCCGTCGACGCCACGCCCACCATGATCAAGGTATCAATGCCTTTGGCGGACAACCGCACCTGCAGATCGGTGCCGTAGAACACGCTGGCGCGGTGCGCGATGATGATCGGCTCATCGGGCTGGCGGCCGAGTTCCGGCGAGATGCGGTCTTCAACGAACAGCCCGAGTTGCTTGACGCCTTGCCCGTTCTTGTTCAACGGGCTGACCTCCGGATAGCCGGGGCTGAAGTGGAACTTCGCGAAGTAGACGCTCACGCCCTGGGCGCGCGCGGCGTCGCACAGCGTGCGGGTGTTGGAGAGCAGCGTGGGCGCGACCGAGGGAAACAACGCCATGATGTCGGTCTGGTAGTGCATGACCAACAATGCCGTTTGCTTGGGAACGAGCGCGAATGTCGACATAGGGCTACACGATCCGGGAGGGGAGGGCGGTCGACTCTATCACGCGTGCCTGTGTGGATGCGCCGCAGCCGCAGGCCGGAATGCGCGGGTTTGGCGGACGTTCGTAGTCACCCCGCCAAAGGCTGGCTCAACCACGGTCCTATAATCTCCGCTTCCGCCGAATCCACCCGCCAGCCCCCATGTTTTCTCCTCTCCACATCGCAGATCAATCAGCGCGTCGGGCCAGGAGACTCTGGGCAAACTACGGCATCTTCTGGCTCGGTGCCGTTTTGGTGGGGCTGGTGTCCGTTGGTTACGCCAAGCTCGTCGACGTTGGCTTCGAGCTTTTTCGGAACATGGTGTCGCACGCGTTCTGGCTGCCGATCGTCATCACGCCGCTGGGGGCGGCACTGGCCATCTGGCTGACGCGCCGGTTCTTTCGGGGGGCTGAGGGCAGTGGCATTCCGCAGGTCATTGCGACGCTGGAGGATGGGCGGCTGTCCAGCGCGCTGCTCTCCCTGCGCATCATGTTCGGCAAGATCGTCGTCTCGTTCCTGGGCATCCTCTGCGGCTTCACGATCGGGCGAGAGGGGCCCACGGTGCAGATTGGCGCATCGCTCATGTATGCCATGCGGCGGGGCTATCGTCGGAGCAGCAAGCACATCGAGCGGCAGCTCACGCTCGCAGGCGCGGCCGCGGGGCTTGCGGCGGCGTTCAACACGCCACTGGCCGGCGTCGTGTTTGCCATTGAAGAACTGACGCGCAGTTTCGTGGCGCGCAATAGCGGCACGCTCATCACCGCCATCATTTTTTCCGGCGTGGTCGCGCTGGGCCTGCAAGGCAACTATCTGTATTTCGGGCGCATCCAGGCCATCGGGCAATTCCATCTGGCGCTGGTGCCTGTGGTGATTGGCGCGAGTGTCATCTGTGGCGTGGCGGGCGGCGTGTTCTGCTGGCTGCTGCTCAACATCCCCCGCTGGATGCCTGCGCGGCTGGTTGAAATCCGACAGGCGCAACCCGTCTGGTTCGCCTTCCTGTGCGGAGTCGCCATCGCTTTGATCGGCCTGGTGTCAGGCGGCACCACGTTCGGCAGCGGTTATGCCGAAGCGCGGGGCCTGCTGGAAACGCATCAAGCGCTCTCGCCGTTCTATGCGGTGCTCAAGTTCGGTGCGCTCATCGCCTCGTACCTGTCCGGCATTCCGGGCGGCATCTTCGCGCCGTCGCTGGCGATTGGAGCAGGGCTTGGCAACGTCATGGCGCTCGTGACATCGGCAATCCCGCTGCCGAGCCTTGCCGCGCTCTGCATGGTCGGCTACCTGGCGGCAGTCACGCAGTCGCCCATCACATCGTTCGTGATCGTGATGGAGATGATCGACGGCCACGAGATGGTCTTGCCGCTCATGGCCGTGGCGTTGCTGTCGAGCCAGGTATCCAAGATGCTGACGCCGTCGTTCTATCACACGCTTGCGCACCGGTTCCGGGCGTCGGTGCCGCGGCCGGCTGCGCAGTAGACACGCTCGCTAGCGGCACGAACCCACACTGCCCGCACAGCGCTCGTCCAAATACCCCAATCCGTGCTCAATGAAAGAGCGGCGCACCCCGACAAGGGCGCGCCGCTCTTTTTTTTTGCGCAAAGTTCTATTTGAAATGCCCGCGCAGTTATTAACCCTTGCGCAGTCGGGGATATATCAATCCATCAATCGATCTCTAGAAATATTTCCGTGCGTTAACAAATTCCAGTGGCGAGCATATCTAAATCAATTGGTTTACCAAACTAGGCATACTGGGCCGTTCCAATTGTAAAAACCTCGGTATTTCTAGTCCTAAATATCTAGACACCATTCGCAAAGTCGTCTACTTTTGTTCAGAATTTAGAGTTTTCCCTCTGCGCTCGCTCAGCCCCTGCACATCAAGACGGGTTTGTGCATTGAGTCGGCGCTCCTACGTCAATAAAAAAGCCGCATCTACCGGGGGTACGGTAGCCATGAGTACGACGAGCTACACGGTCAGCGCAAACGATTGGGCTGATGCAGGACACCAGGGACGTGTCTATCCACGCCCAGCCCACGCCATTCATGTTGCCATCAAGTGGCCGTTCGACCCGCCCTGATTCTTCACGCCCTAACGGGCCAAACCGTTGACCACTGAACATTCGGCTCAGCGGACCAGCATTTAACTCCTGCCATATTGAAGACGCTCCGTATCGGGGCGGCGAGTTGCTGCGTCCTTTTAAAGCCGCGTGGTAATCGGCCATTGAATTTCTGGCAGTTCCAATCAATCGGGAACCCGCAGTTTTTGCCGGCGCCTGGGGCGCGTTCGTCCTTGTGCTGTGTGCCGCGTAATGGCTGACCCGGTTTTTCTCTTTTTCTTGCGCTCTTGGCGAGCACGGTGGAATCCAAATGAACAAGTCCTACAAAACGATCTGGAATGAGGCGCTGGGCGCCTGGGTGGCGGCGTCGGAGCTGGATAAGGCTAAAGGGAAGGGCGGCACGGTCCAGCGTATCGGGCGCGCCTCCAGCCTGAACTCCGCCAGCGGCGCGATGACGCTGATCGCGGCGGCGGTCGCCGTCTTTGGCGCCGCGGTGCCGGAAGAGGCGCTGGCGCAGGTGAACTGTTCCGGAGCGCCGTATTACGCCTACAGCGGTAGCTCGACCTGCGCGGGTTATCTGGCCGTCGCCAGCCAAGGCGGCTCTACAGCGTTTGGCTACAACACCCAGAGTACGGGGCTGAATGCGCTGGCTGTCGGTTATCAATCGATTGCTTCCGGCACCAATTCCATCTACCTGGGTGCGCGCAGCGCAGCGGGTACCGGTGCGAGCGCTGCGTCGGCGATCGGCATCGGCACCGACGTTACGGCAAACGGCAACTCGGCCATCGGTATTGGTGTGCAAAGCGTCTCCAGCGGCAACTTGTCGACGGCCGTCGGCCCCTTGGCGAAGGCCACCGGAGACAACACCGTTGCAGTGGGCACCAGTTCCAACGCGTCGGCGTCGGGTGTCGTCGCAGTGGGTAGCGGGGCGGCCGGTTCGCAAATCAACGGGGTCGCCGTGGGCTCGGGCGCGGTGGCCTCAGGCACCAACGCCATTTATTTGGGCGCACGCACCGGGGGTACGGGCGCGAGTGGCGGTTCGTCCATCGCAATCGGTACCGATGTCACTGCGAGCGGCACGAATTCGATATCGGTCGGTGCTACCAGCACCGCGTCTGGCACGACGTCCGTCGCGCTTGGCGCCAGCGCCCAGGCGACGAATGCCGCCGCCACCGCTGTCGGTAACGGCGCAAAAGCCAGCGGCAACACGGCTCTCGCGCTCGGCGGACAGGCGCTTGCCATCGGCGACGGCACCGTTGCGGCGGGTCAGGGCGCTGGTGCGGGCTCGACCACCGGCAACACCGGCTCGGTGGCCGTCGGTATCGCCACCGGCACGCTCGTGAGCGGCGCGCAGAACACCGCAGTTGGCGGCGGCATCGCGAGCGCGATGCGTGGCGCGGGGTCTGGCGTCACCGGCACGCGCAACGTCGCGATGGGCGCGGGCGACGGAACGGTCACGTATGACGGCACGCTGGCCGCATCCGCGGGTAACTTGGTGTCCGGCAACGACAACATCGCGATCGGCACGAACGCGGGCATCGGCGTGACTGCAAACGGCACGACATCGATCGGTTTGAACGCCAAGGCATCAGCCACAGGGTCGATTGCCGTCGGCGTTCTGTCGGCGGCCTCGGGCGGTTTTGGCGTGGCGGTGGGCAACGCGTCGGTGGCTTCGCAAAGTGGCGCAACAGCCGTGGGCAGCGGCGCAACAGCGTCCGGTGTATCGGGCACGGCCATCGGAAACAACGCGGTGGCATCTGGCACGAACGCCGTGGCGATGGGTCTGGGCGCGCAGGCTACGGGCACCAACAGCGTGAGCATTGGCACAAGCAACGTCGTCAGCGGTGCGAATTCCGGCGCGATCGGCGATCCGACCACCATCACGGGCTCGGGTTCGTATTCGCTCGGTAACAACAACACGATCAATGCGAACAACGCGTTCGTCGTGGGCAACGGCGTGACGGTAGCCGGCGGCCTGGACGGCGCGGTTGTCCTCGGCAATGCGTCGACCGTGTCGGCCGCCGTGCAGACGCCGAACGGCGTGGTCGCAGGAACGACCCGCACCTTCGCAGGCGGCACGCCGGCGGCAGGCGACGTCGTCAGCGTCGGCTCGGCCGCTGCGCCGCGGCAGATCCAGAACGTCGCTGCCGGACGGATCAGCGGCAGCTCGACGGATGCCATCAACGGCTCGCAGCTGTTTGCGACCAACCAGGCGGTGGATGGCATCTCCACCACGGTCAACAACATCCAGAGCGGCGCCGGCATCAAATACTTCCACGCCAATTCCACGGCGGCGGATAGCCAAGCGACCGGCACGGAAAGCGTGGCCGTGGGGCCGCTCGCAGTGGCCAGCGGCGCGAACAGCGTGGCCATGGGGAATGGCGCGCAGGCCACGGCCGCCAACTCCGTCGCGCTCGGCGCCAACTCCACCACGACTGCCAACCTGGGTGCCGCTGCCTACAACCCCGGCACAGGAGTGCTGGCGGGTACTTCGCCGGTGGGCGAGGTGTCGGTGGGCTCCGCCGGCAACGAGCGCCGCGTCACCAACGTCGCCGCCGGGTCGGCCGCAACGGATGCCGTGAACGTGAGCCAGTTGCAGTCGGTGCAAACCGAGCTGACGCAAACCAAGAACGACGCGCTGCTGTGGGACCCGACCGCCAACGGCGGCACGGGCGCCTTCAGTGCCAACCACGGCGGCACCGGCCCGAACATCATCACGAACGTTGCGCCGGGCGCATTGAACGCCACGAGCACGGATGCGGTGAATGGCTCGCAGCTCTTCGCGACCAACCAGAACGTCACCAACCTCGGCAACACGATCAACAACATCCAGAACGGCGGCGGCATCAAGTATTTCCATGCCAATTCAACGGCGGCCGACAGCCAGGCCACCGGCACCGACAGCGTGGCCATCGGGCCGCTCGCGGTGGCCGCCGGCGCCACCAGTCTTGCAGCTGGCAACGGCGCACAGGCGCAAACGGCCAACGCACTTGCGCTGGGTTCGCTGTCGACGGTGTCGGTGGCAGGCGGTGTGGCCATCGGCTCGGGCGCCATCTCGGATCGCGCCATTGCCTCCGGTGTCGGCTCGATTCCCGCCGGCAGCCAGGCCGTTCCGTTCAACACGGCTGACGGGACGCTGCTGGGCGCCGTGTCGTTCGGCAGCGCCGCAGGCAACACGTATCGCCAGTTGACGAACGTGGCCGACGGCACGGGCCAGCACGATGCGGCAACGATCCGCCAGCTGACCGGCGCGCTGCAATCGTTCGCAGTTACGCCCACGCTGTACTTCCACGCCAACTCGACAGCGGCCGATTCGCTCGCAGTCGGTTCGCAGTCGGTGGCAGTTGGGCCGACGACGGTGGTGAATGGTGACAACGGTGTCGGCATCGGCAACGGCGCGATCGTTCAGCAAACCGCGCCGGGCGGCATCGCCATCGGCCAGGCATCGACCTCCGGCCAGGCCGATGCGATTGCACTGGGCAGCGGATCGACCGCAAACGGCGCGCAGTCCATCGCGCAGGGCGCCAACGCAAACGCGGCATTGGCCGGCGGCATCGCCATCGGTTCGGGCGCGAAGAGCAACGCGGTGGACGCCATGGCACTGGGCTCCGGCGCCAACGCCACGTTTGCCAACAGCGTTGCGCTGGGCGCGGGCTCGCTCACTTCGGTAGGCGCGTTGACCAACTACATGGCCTTTGGGCTGACAGCGCCGCAAACGTCGTCGGGTGAGCTGAACGTGGGCAATCGCCAGATCACGGGTGTGGCTGCCGGCCGCCTGGGTTCGGATGCAGTCAACGTGTCGCAGCTGCAGGCCGTCCAGCAACAGTTGGCCACGTACATCAACAACAACGGCGGAACGTTCACGTCCACCTCGCCCAACGGCACGACCAACAACACGCCGCCGGCCACGCCGGGCCCGAACTCTTCGGCGGGCGGCACGGGCTCGGTGGCGTCGGGCAGCAACAGCACGGCGTTGGGCAACAACTCGCAGGCAACGGGCAACAACACCACCGCCGTCGGTACCGGCGCAGTCGCCACGGGCAGCGGGTCAACGGCCATTGGTGCTGGCAGCAATGACGGCGGTCGCACAGATGTCGTGTCGGTGGGTTCGTCCACCTTGTCGCGTCAGGTCATCAACGTGGCGGCCGGCACGGCACCCACTGATGCCGTCAACGTGTCACAGCTGAACAACGCCCTCACGCAGGCCAACAACTACACCGACAACCAGATCGCGGGCCTGCGCAACAGCATCGATTCGTACCGGCGCGATGCAGAAGGCGGTACTGCCATGGCCATGGCAATGGCGGGCCTGCCGCAACCGACCGGCCCCGGCAAGAGCATGGTGGCGGTGGCAGGCAGTGTGTACAACGGCCAATCGGGTCAGGCGCTCGGTATCTCAACGGTGTCGGAAAACAACCGCTGGATCTACAAGGCCGCCGTCTCTACCAACACGCGCGGCACCTACGGCGCCGTGGTCGGTGCCGGGTATCAGTGGTGAGGCCAGCCGCAGCACAGCAACCACCGCAACGTGACTCTTTCGGATTCCTGATATGAACAAGCGCTCAATTCCCGCCTGCATCGCAACGCTCTCGTGCATCTTCGCCCTTGCAGCATGCGCCGGCCCCGGCCCCACCGATACCGCGTTTCCCAAACCGGACACGGCGATGACGCCCGAGGGTTCGTTCCCCAACGTTGACCACCTGCGCATGGTCGAGCCCGGCATGACCAAGGGCCAGGTCTATGAGCTGATCGGCGTGCCGCATTTTCATGAGAGCGTGTTTCGCGTGCGCGTGTGGAACTACCTGTTCCACTTCCGCAGCGCAGACAAGCCCGTCACGTGTCAGTACCAGATCCAGTTTGACGACGACAGCCGCGTGACCAAGACGCGATGGGCCGACCCGCAGTGCGAGACCTTTGCACCAGCAAAGCCCGCACAGTAACCAGACCGGTCAGAAGGAGAGTGTTGGATGAAACGTCTTGACGGCGCATTGAAGATCGTTGCGGCGGGCGCCCTTGCCGCCGCTTGCGTGCTGGCACACGGCGCGGAAGCGGGCGACTCCGCAGACGAATTGCTCGGCAACGCCACGCTCGCGCTCAAGCGCATTGACGCGGGCGACTACACCGCACTGTGGCACCAGACGGCGCCTTTCGTGCGCGGTTTCTACACGGCCGATCGCTTTGCCAGCGGGCTCACGCAAGCGCGCAAGTCGGTCGGGGCGGTTAGCCAGCGCGGCTGGGCATCCGTCACGCGGCTGACCTATACAAAGGTCAAAGACGTTCCGGATGGCCTGTATGCAAACGTCGACTACGCAACGCGGCTCGCGGATGGCCGCATCGTCTACGAGAAGGTGAGCTTCCAGCTGGGTGCAGACGGGCGCTGGTACTTCACCGGCTATGACGCGCGTCAGAACCAGGAGGCCGTGACGCAGGCAAAGAAGTGACCGCGTGGTCCCGCACACCCACGCGGTCTGCCTGATCCGGGCATCGGTCTGCATTGCCGAGCCGCACACGCCCGGCAATGCAGATGCGGCAACCGATGAACGGTGAACTTAACCGCGCCGCGCCGCCTCAATCGTCGCGATGTCGATCTTGCGCATCGTCATCATCGCGTCGAATGCGCGCTTGGCCGCTGCGCGGTCCGGGTCGGTAAAGGCCGCCGTGAGTGCGCGCGGCGTGATCTGCCACGACAGCCCCCACTTGTCCTTGCACCAGCCGCAGGCGCTTTCCTGCCCGCCGTTGCTGACGATGGCGTCCCACAGCCGGTCCGTCTCGGCCTGGTCGTCGGTCGCAATCTGGAACGAGAACGCCTCGCTGTGCTTGAACTGCGGGCCGCCGTTCAGCCCCAGGCACGGAATGCCCGCCACGGTAAATTCCACCGTCAGCACGTCGCCTTCCTGGCCGGCGGGGTAGTTGCCCGGCGCGCGGTGGACTGCGGTGACTTTGCTGTCCGGGAAGGTCTTGGCGTAGAAGTTGGCCGCGTCCAGCGCATCGCGGTCGTACCACAGACAGATCGTGTTCTTGCTGACCATGCATGTCTCCTCAAGGGGGCGGGCACCGGCATTTGCGGTCGCGGCATCCCACAGCGGTGCTCTTGCCGTTCAGTGATGGTGACGTGGGTGCCATTGCCGTGGCTGCACTCTCTCACACTCCTGCAGCCGCCATATGTACTGATTCTCGTAGGTTTGACGCATGCGTCATGCCGGCTCCGGCAGCTTGGCGATCACCTTGATCTCGAACTGGAAGCCGTACAGCCACGTCACGCCGATGCCCGTCAGCGTGGGGTAGGGCGCCTCGCCCCAATGCTCCCCAACCACCTTCCAGATCGGCTCGAACTGCGTTTCGGGGTTGACGATAAAGACCGTCACATCCACCACGTCCTGGAACGTGCAGCCGGCGGCGGAGAGGATCGCATTCAGGTTCTCGAAGGCCAGCGCCACCTGCTTCTGCAGATCGGGCTCGGGTGACCCATCTGGCCGGCTGCCCACCTGGCCAGACACAAACAAGAAACCGTTGGAGCGGATGGCCGGTGAATAGCGGTTTCGCTCATACAGCGCTTGGCGCGCGGCCGGAAACACAACATCGTGTGCAGACATGAATCGCTTCCTTGCAGAGGGAGGAATAGGGAATGGGAATGGGGATCGGGTTTGAAGGCTGCGCAGCCAGGGCACTGTAAGCATTCGCACGCCGTGGATAAACCACGCATGCCTACAATCACTGTTTGCTGTTGCCAAACAATCCTTCCTGCAACGGGGCCCGACGTGGACCGATTCGATGCACTGCAGGCCTTCGTCCGCGTGGTGGAGGCCGGCAGCTTTACCAAGGCAGCGCAGACGCTGCAGATCAGCAAGACCACCGTCACGCAGCTCGTTCAGCAGTTGGAGGCGCGCTTGCGCGTCAAGCTGCTGAACCGCACCACGCGGCAGGTCAACGTCACCGCAGATGGCGCTGCGTATTACGAGCGCGCCGTGCGCCTGCTGGCCGATCTTGAAGACGCCGACACCAGCCTCTCCACCGCATCCGCCGCACCCCGGGGGCGCCTGCGCGTGGATGTGCCCAGCCCATTTGCGCGGTTGATCCTCGCCCCCGAATTGCCGGCATTCCACGCGCGCTATCCCGACATCCAGCTCCACATTGGCGCGAGCGACCGCATGGTCGACGTGATTGGCGACAACGTCGATTGCGTGATCCGCGGCGGCGAGCTTGCCGACTCCTCCCTCCAGGCCCGCCGCGTGGGCGCGTTGCGCCTTGGGGTGTATGCGGCACCGCGCTATCTGGAAGAGGCCGGCACGCCCCAGCACCCGAGCGAGCTGGAAGATGCGCGCCACCGCATCGTCGGTTTTCTGAGCACGCTCAGCGGCAAGCTCCGGCCGCTCACGCTGCAGCGTGACGATGAAACCTTCAACGTGAGGGCGCGCTATGCCGCTGCGCTCGATGACGGCAATGCCTACCTTGCCGCCGGCGTGGCCGGGATGGGCGTGATCTGGTTGCCCCACTACATGGGCGAGCCCCACGTGGCGCGCGGTGAACTGGTACCGCTGTTCACCGATTGGCGCCTCGCCCCCATGCCGATGTACCTGGTGTTTCCACCCAACCGGCACGTCAGCGCAAAGCTGCGGGCGTTCATGGGCTGGGTGGATGAGTTGATGGCGCGGCATGCGCGGTGGGGTGGGTGAGCGCGCCAGGGGCCAAGAAAGAAGATGGACAAGTGGGCGAAAAGTCAGCGTCCTATGCCTTTGGCCGACGCAATGGCTTTGAGTTGCCTACAGGCCATAACTGTGTTCTGCCGCCTGTTCGATACCCCCGCCCTGTTCACCGCGCATGTCCATCACTTTGCGTTCGATCTTCCTGCAGATCTCGAGCATGGGCACGCCATTCGGGTTGCCTTCGAAGGGGCTCTTCTTGCGCTCGCCCACTTGTTCCCAGCGTGAGGTACGCCCGCGAGATCATCGCGCCGGACGCAAGGACGAGCCTTTATCGGGCTGGTAGCGCCCCCTCAAGGTCGGGGTCGAGTTCCTCTAACCTCACAGTGCTTCGAGGAAGGGGTCGTGCTTGCTCGCCAGCAAACATCTGGAACACGCGATCGCCAATGCTTCTCAGTCCGTTCAACATATTCGACGGGCTCATGTTCATGAGTGCCTCGATTCCACGCGCAGCTGCATGCCCGACTGGGCCCGGCATCGTCAAGTTCAGTGCGCTCATCGCGATCGAACCGACCAACAGTCCACTTACGCCGCGCTCCATGAAGTCATTCGCTGCTTTGTTGGCCGCGAGTACCGCCAGCATGACCAGGCTCAGTCCAACAAAAGTTTTGAACTCTTCCAAGGCGTCCTTGCGGCTCACGTTCTTGTCGGCCATCAAGCTGAACATCAATGCGGAGGTAAAGGCAGCGTCGGACGCGAGGTCCACAGTTCCAATCTTGTCGGGCAGCATTAAAACCGTCGTTGCTGTGCAAACCGCGGTCGAGAATAGAGCGAGCGCGAGTTTTGCGGAGCGGTCGCTATTCTGTGCGTGCCCCTCGGCGGCCGGAAGACCGATGCACTCGGCGAGTTCGTCTGCAATGCGCTGATAGGCGCTTACCGCGATCGCCACCTGCTTGCTCAAGTGGGGGCTCAGCTCGCGGCCGTGCTCGGTTATAAACCTATCCTTGGCGCCATTGAGCATCTGCTGGTCCATCTCGACCGCGTTTCTCACTGCATGCAGCGCGGCTTTCGTTTCGGAAGAGAGCGCCACGCCTGCCTTGCGCAAGTCCGGATGTGTCGACCCGGTGCGCCAGACGTTGTACTTGTCCCGAATTTCTTTCGACAGAAAGCCGCCAAACAGTGCACCGGTCGATACGGCCCCGGCCGCAATGTTGAACGTCGGACTGTCGTTGAGGAATCTCAGGCTGCTGACAAACGTAGGCAGGGCGAACTCTACCGCTTGCACCATGTTCGCGTAGTAGCGCGCCATGGCCCGGTCTTTCAGGAGATTGTTGTCTGTCGTCGGCGTGCGGATCATGCCGATGGCTTCGACCATTGCTTTGGCCATCAGCGCCACAATTTCCGCTTCAGTCTTCTGTTGCCGTGGCTTCGTCATGAGCGGGATCATCAACGGCAACGGCGCCAGCATGGCATTAATACCGATAACCTTCGCGGCACGTTCGCCCAGGGATTTATCCGTTTGCAGTGCTTTGAGCGTGACCCCGACTTCATCAAGGCGCGCTTTGAATCGCGTTGCCAGCGCGCCATCGAGCCCAGCGCTATCCAGATGGCTCTTCAACTCCGAAACGTGGCCTACCAGGCGATCCAACCGGGCGCCATCGCCATCGGTCGCGTCCGTGGGGGTCCGCAATGCCGCGATGAATTCATGATCGTCGGCTGGGCTCAACAGTGTGCGTATGTCGGCCATGTTCCATAGCCGTTGCATGACGCCGGCTTGCGAAGATGCTGCCAATGGTATCGACGCGTCTTGCGTGCCGTCCTGGAGAACTGTTCCGTGCGCATCACCGATGTCGACGCTGTGTTCGCTCCTGGCGCGAGCGACGGGTGTCCTGATTCCGCCTACGCCGGGGCTACGAGCGTGCGGTCCCGTCGCGACGGAGCGTTGACTGGCTGTTGCCAGCCTCCGGCCGGCCCCTCGGCGTGTTTTCGTTTCTGTTGAGTCGTCGGACAAAGCGGCACCGAGCCGCGCCGGAAGGCTGCGCGTGCGGCGAAGCCCATGCAACGGGCTACCTTCCGCCACGGAAGACCGTGATGCGCCCGCTGATGCGACGTGAACTTCATTCCCGGGAGTGTGACTCTGCTCAGCAACTGTCGGCATGGCGACGTTGCCGGTTGGATTGATTTTCATCGTTTCGAGACTCCAATTCTGTACACCGTGACTGCGGCAAGCGCTGCCTACGGCGTCGAGGTATGCGCCATATGGCAAGTGAACGTTCCACAGTACGTTGGAGTGTCGATAAAGATCACGGATGACGCGAAGGGCAGGGGAACCTAACGAAACTCTCCGATCCGGTATAGCGAAATCTCGTATCCGATCGTGTTCTTCGACGCGCTGCGGGGAAGTTTCGGGAGGAGGCCGTAGTACGCAACGAGGCCGTCGATCTGGCGCCAGGCGTCTTGCCCAATGGCATGCGCTGCTTCCGTGAGCTGCGGCCGCCGTGATCGTGATTCGCGCCTAAATATTTCAAATAGATGTCAATTTGATGACAAATGCATCGATTCGCAGAGTAATTGCTGCCACACCGGAATATCACTCTTGGGAGGGATGTGTGAAGGAATTGTGAAAGTTATGCTGGATAAAAGAAAACAAGCGCGGCCGCATTGATTGGCACCGCATGAGTCGGGAGATGTCATGAAATTCGCCATCCTTACCAGCAATCCCCGCAACTTTGCGTTCGTGACGGCTTGTCTCTCAGCGCAGGACGTGACGTGCGAGCGATTCGACGATGCATTGGCATTGCTGCGTGCGCGGCGCAGTGAGGTCTTCGATTTACTGATGATCGATGCACAGCTATTCAGTACGGCCGGCAAACTCGTGCTGTCCTGGCGCGAGTGCAACGCCGATATGTGCTGGCCAACGCTGGTGTTCGGCAATTTTGTCGAACGCGCCGAAATGCGGGCCGTTTTTGACAGCGCTGTCGACGACTTCATCACCGGCCACTTCACCGCCGAGGAGTTGAAGGCGCGTGTACGCCGCGTCCTGCGCAGCGCCGAGCACGGGAGTCAGAAAACCGAGTCCGCCACGCGTGCGGTGGTCGGGCCGTACCGTTTGTGCCGGCTTACCCGGACGGTGACTTTGCGCGGCACGCCCATCCGTTTGACCGCCCGCGAATTTGCCACGGCCTGGCTGTTGTTCTCGTCTTCCGGGGCGTTTCTGTCACGTCAGCAGATCGCTTCGGCCGTGTGGGGAACGGACGCCAGCGTTGCAGAGCGTTCCATCGAACAGCATGTCTACAAGCTGCGCAAGAAGCTG
>NZ_VOSS01000137.1 GCF_007997035.1 Ralstonia sp. TCR112
CGACTTCCCTTGAATTTGTGTGACCGTGCGGGGAAGGAGGCAAACTCGCTGCGCTCAGATCAGCCTCCTTCTTGATCCGCCCGCTCACAAAAAATTCAAGGCGCCATCAAGGGCTCAACGTCAAAAGAAAAAGGCCAACCCGTCGCGAGGTTGCCTTTGTCGTTTCGGCTTGCGCCCAGAGTGTTTGGCTTTGTCCGTTGACTTTCTCTGCCCTAGATGGCGCCTTCAATTTTTGTAAGCGGGCGGAAAAAAAAGGCGGGGAACTGTCTGAGCGAAGCGAGTTTTCCCCGCCTCCGCCGGTTATGAAAATTGAGGGAGTCTTTCGCCATCTCGGGCGCGCATTTCTTTGCTTACTTTCTTTGGGCAAGACCAAAGAAAGTGAGTCAGCCCCGGCAGGGGATGAAACAAGGGATGCACCACCACGACCAAAAAAACAACCAGCACCCCAGCCGTCACGACACCACCACATCCCCCACCGGCACGCGAGCACTGTCCCTCCACTCCTGCACATAATCCGGCGTACCCGCCGGCGCAGCCTCCACCACCGGCGGCAACGGCAACAGCGCCATCGGCAGCACCCCAGCCCACACAGGCAGGTCAAGGTCTTCAGCATCATCCTTCGGCCCGCCCGTGCGCACCTTGCACGCCGCCTCACCCAGCGGAATGCGCAGCACGGTCGTGGCGGCAAGTTCCTTGGCATTACCGGACCGCGCCTGTCGTGAACGACCAGGCGCGAGCACTTCCATGAACGTATCGAGCACCGCAGGCTTCTGCGCATCCGGCACGACTTCGAATGCACCGTAAATGACAGCCGACCGGTAGTTCATCGAATGGTTGAACGCCGAGCGCGCCAGCACCAGGCCGTCGATGTGCGTGACGGTCACGCAGACCTGCGCCCCGCTGCCTGCCAGCTTGAGCATGCGGCTGCCGTTGGAACCGTGGATGTACAGATGATCGCCCTCGCGCCAGCAGGCGGTCGGGATGCAATGCACGCCGTGCTCGTCGGCGAAGGCGATGTGGCAAACGTAAGCCTCGTCGAGGATGGCATGCAGCGTGGTGCGGTCGTAGTGGCCGCGGTGCGCGACGCGGCGCACGCGAGTGCGTGCGGTGGGCGATGTGCGTTCTGTGGTCGACACGCGAGGCTCCGAATCATCAATCGATATGCCGACAATAGAAAAACCGTGGCACCATGCATAGACCCACCAAAATGCAAGGTCTTGGAGCCACGATGGACTACGGCGTCCTGCTGTCGAACTACGAACGCACGGCGATGCACGGCGAAGGCGGAGCCCGCACCTCGCAGCAGCACCGCCTGTATGCCTGCCTGCGTGCGGCCATCCTGAGCGGACAGATCGAGGAAGGCACGCGCCTCGCGCCATCGCGCACGCTGGCCGAAGAGCTGGGCATCGCGCGCAACTCGGTGCTCTACGCCTACGAGCAGCTCGCTGCGGAGGGCTTCGTGCTCAGCCGACGGCAAGGCACGGTGGTGGCACGCGTCGGCCTGCAGCAAACGCCCACGCCGGCGCCGGATGCCCCGCCCGCGCTATCGCACCGCGTGAAGGATCTGGAGCGCCCGCGCGGCGGCATGGACGACCTGCTGCCCTTCCTGCCCGGCACGCCTGCGCTGGACGAATTCCCGCTGGCGCAATGGCGCCGGTGCATGGAGCGTGGATGGCGCCGCATCGGTCCGGGGCAGATGGGCTACGGCCCGGTCGAAGGCAACGTCGCGTTGCGCCAGGCCGTGGCGGAATACCTGCGCGTTTCGCGCGGGGTGCGCTGCGATGCGACGCAGGTGTTCATCACCGATGGCACGCAGAACAGCCTCGACATGTGCGCCCGCACGCTGGCCGATGCGGGCGACACTGCATGGATCGAGAACCCCGGCTACTACGGAGCGCGCGCCGCCTTGCAGGCCGCCGACATGCGCTTGGTACCGATCAGCGTCGATGCCGATGGCCTCGCCCCGCGCGCGGAAGACTGGCGTGACACGCCGCCCCGGCTCATCTACATCACGCCATCGCACCAATACCCGCTGGGCGCGGTGATGAGCCTGGAGCGCCGTCTTGCGCTGATCCAGCACGCACGCGCAGCCGGGGCGTGGATCATCGAAGACGACTACGACAGCGAGTTCCGTCACACGGGCGCGCCGCTGTCGGCCGTGCAAGGCCTGACCGAAGATGCGCCCGTCATCTATCTCGGCACGTTCAGCAAGATGCTGTTCCCGGCGCTGCGCCTCGGCTACATGGTGGTGCCGCCGGCACTGGCGCCCGTGCTGAAAAAGACGGCGGGTGCGCTGATGCTGCGCGGGCGCGTGGCTGAGCAGCTCGCGCTGGCCGAGTTCATCGAGGCGGGACATTTCACGCGGCATCTGCGCCGCATGCGTCGCCTCTATGGCGAGCGCCGCGATACGCTGCAGGCCGCAATCGAGCGACACCTGGCCGGCATCGTCACCGTATCGGGCGGTGCGGGCGGCATGCATCTTTCCACGCGGCTCGACGCGCCGGTGCGTGACACGGAGGTCAGCCGCGTCGCCCGGGAACGCGGGATGGTGCTGCGGCCGCTGTCACGCTTCTGCCTGCCGGGCACGCTGACCGCGCAATACAACGGCCTCGTGCTCGGCTACGGCAACGTGCCAGCTGACGCGATGGACGGATTGGTCCTGCGCATGCGCGACGCGATCGAGAGCGTCGCCGGCTGATTTTCAGGCGGTCATCTTCGTGGCGGCTGCCAAAGCATCGATGGTCCAGCCGGCGCCCAACAACACGCGGCGCGTGTGCAAGGCATCGAGCACATCGCCGCCAACCGCATCGCCGAGATAGCGCAAGCGCTTCTCGCGCACTTCCACGTAACCCGACGCATACCGCGCCGCCAGCGACTGCCACAGCGCGTGCGCGCCCGTCGACTGCCGAGCGCCGCTCATCAGGCACATACCGCCATCCAGCGCGCGCCGGTACACCGCCGATGCGAGCCCGCGCCGCTGGTACGCCGCCGCATATTTCGAATGCGGTGCACGCAGGATGCGATCGGCACGCTTGTCGAGTTCAATCAGCCGGTTGAACAGCGTGACGCCAGCAAAGCGCCGCGCGGCCACATCTTCGACGTAGACGTAAATCTCGCCGTCGGCCTCGCGCGTGTGCAGGCGAAAGCCGGGCAAGGTGCCATCGTCGCAGGCCATGCCGTGCAGCGGCGTGCCGGGCGTCTGCATGCGCTCGTACAGCGTGTCGAGTTCGTGCTCGATGTCGACGCTGCCGTGTTCGACGTCGATGCGCAGACCTAGCGGTGCAAGCCAGCGCTGCAACTGCTGCAAGACGGACGGCAGCGTCGGCCAATCGATGGGCGGTGGGATGGGCAGCGCGCAGCTCATCGCGCACCCCAGTGTCCGCTGACCAGGCCTTCGGGACGCGCAACCGCATGCACGCGCGCGCTGACGGGCCAGTCGGCCATGCGCACCGCCAGCCCGGCATACACGCCGTAGCCGGGCCCGGCCACGATCGTGCCGCCCGCCTCCACGCCTTCGCCCGCCCGGATGGCGCCGCCCGCTTCAATGTCGCCGCCGGCCCGGATGCCCCACCCCGCTTCGAGATGCGTGTCGGCGCACAGGTCGCCACCGGCGAAGATGCCGTTCGCGCTGACGATGCCGGCCTCGCTGATCACCTCGCCGCCCGCGCGCAGGCCCTTGCCGCAGCGCACGTTGCCGCGCGCCGCCAGTGCCTCGCCAACCAGCAAATCGGCGGCGGCGTCGATGCCGGCATCGCAATGCAAGTCGCGATGCACGCGCACGAGGCCGCCGCAATGCAATGCGCCGGTAGCGGTCAGGCCCCAGCCGACGCGCAGGTCGCCGCCGACATGCACGGCGCCGTCGCAGTAAAGACCGGCCTTGGCTTCCAGATCACCGCCGGTGGTGATCGACTCGCCCGCACGCACGCCGCCGCCGGCGCGAATCGCCTGGCCAGCGCGCAACACGCCATCGACGTGAATGCCGCCGCGCACGACGATGGTGCCGGCAAAGACGAGCGCATCGGCTTCGATGTCGTCGGCGTCGAGCACGGCATCGGTCGGGCCGAAGTTGTCGAGCAGCCAGACGGCATCGCCGATGCGGCCTTCGCGTACGAGGCTGTCGAGCAGGTGTTGGTAGTCGGTGCCGCTGTGGCGGTTGCGGATGTACCAGCGGTAGCCATCCGCGCAAGGCCGCTTGGCCTTGACGAAGTTCTGCGTGAGTTCCATGGCAGTTCCTGCGCCGCCGCGCCGGGTTACATCCGGCGACGGCAGGCGTACCGGCGCCGGCGCGTGTCAGCGCCAAGCCGGAATGAAAGGGAGAGGGGAGCGGAGCGTGCCGTACGGGGCAGGTGCGCCAGCTTGTGGCGACACCCCGCACGGCTTACGAAAGCCGGGCGAGCAGGAAGTGCCGGAGGGCGACGTGCGTGCTGAACCGATCGCGCCAAGGGCCGCCACGCAGGCGCGCGCCGTCTGCCGGCAGCGTGTGCCGGGGTTGGGCGGTGGCGAAAGCGGTGGCGATCACGATCGTGGTTTGAGGAATTCGGGCGGAACTGCGCAGGATGGCGGCGCGGCTTGCCAAAGTCCAGGGATTGCGTGACTTGGCCGCAGCTTCTTCACCAAAGTTTGCCGATTTCGCCGCAAACGTTGCATGCACCGCACAACCGGTGCAACCGCCGCCTCCATCCCCCTGCATGCGTGCATCGGACACCACAACCAAGGGAAAACCCGCCCCCATTCTTGCTGCGTTGCACGGTGTTCCGAATGTCACGCGATGCTACGATGCCTCGACCCACGGCCGTCTGCCAGTTTCCACAAGAAACGGCGCAGGCGGCACCAAAAGAGACCTGCTGTCGGTGATCCCGGCACACCCACCCGGAGCACGCATGAATGCCCCTCTGAACGACGCGCTACGCCGCGCGCTCGAAACCGTTTCCCTGGACGACAAGTACACGCTCGAGCGTGGCCGCATCTACATCAGCGGCACGCAGGCACTGGTGCGTCTGCCGATGCTGCAGCAGGAGCGCGACCGCGCCGCTGGGCTGAACACGGCGGGCTTCATCTCCGGCTACCGCGGCTCGCCGCTGGGTGCGCTGGACCAGGCCTTATGGAAGGCCAAGAAGCATCTGGCCGGCCACAACATCGTCTTCCAGGCGGGGCTCAACGAAGACCTGGCCGCCACGGCGGTCTGGGGCTCGCAGCAGGTCAATCTGTATCCGAACGCCAAGTTCAGCGGCGTGTTCGGCATGTGGTACGGCAAGGGGCCGGGCGTCGACCGCACGATCGACGTGTTCAAGCACGCCAACTCGGCGGGCTCGTCCGCCCACGGCGGCGTGCTGGTGCTGGCAGGCGACGACCACGCCGCCAAGTCCTCCACGCTGGCGCACCAGTCCGAGCACGTCTTCAAGGCGGCCGGCATTCCGGTGCTGTATCCGTCCAACGTGCAGGAATACCTCGACTACGGCCTGCACGGCTGGGCGATGAGCCGCTACTCCGGCCTGTGGGTGTCGATGAAGTGCGTGACGGACGTGGTGGAATCGTCCGCCTCGGTGGATGTGGATCCACACCGCGCGCAGATCATCCTGCCCGAAGATTTCGTCATGCCGCAGGGCGGCCTGAACATCCGCTGGCCCGATCCGCCGCTGGTGCAGGAAGCACGGCTGCTCGACTACAAGTGGTACGCCGGTCTGTCGTACGTGCGTGCCAACAAGCTCGACCGCGTGGTGCTCGATTCGCCGCAGGCCCGCTTCGGCATCATGACCGCCGGCAAGGCGTACCTTGACGTACGCCAGGCGCTCGTCGATCTCGGCCTTGATGAGGAAACCTGCCGCCGCATCGGCATCCGCCTGTACAAGGTCGGCTGCGTGTGGCCGCTGGAAGCGCACGGCGCGCGTGCGTTTGCCGAAGGGCTGCAAGAGATCCTGGTGGTGGAAGAGAAGCGCCAGATCCTGGAATACCAACTCAAGGAAGAGCTGTACAACTACCGCGACGACGTGCGGCCGCGCGTGTACGGCAAGTTTGACGAGCGCGACAACGCCGGCGGCGAATGGTCGGTGCCGATGGCCAACTGGCTGCTGCCCGCGCATTACGAGCTGTCGCCCGCGCTCATCGCGCGCGCCATCGCCACGCGCCTGGAGAAGTTCGAACTGCCGTCGGACGTGCGCGCGCGCATTGCCTCGCGCATCGCCATCATCGACGCCAAGGAGAAGGCGCTCGCCAAGCCGCGCATCACCGCCGAGCGCAAGCCGTGGTTCTGCTCGGGCTGCCCGCACAACACGTCGACCAACGTGCCGGAAGGCTCGCGCGCGCTGGCCGGCATCGGCTGCCACTACATGACCGTGTGGATGGACCGCCGCACCGACACCTTCAGCCAGATGGGCGGCGAAGGCGTGGCGTGGATCGGCCAGATGCCGTTCTCGGGCGACCAGCACGTGTTCGCCAACCTGGGCGACGGCACGTACTACCACTCGGGCCTGCTGGCGATCCGCGCGTCGATTGCAGCCAAGGTGAACATCACCTACAAGATCCTCTACAACGACGCCGTGGCCATGACGGGCGGCCAGCCGGTCGACGGCCCGCTTTCCGTGCCGCAGATTGCCGCGCAGGTCTACGCCGAAGGCACGTCGCGCATCGTCATCGTCACGGACGAGCCGGAGAAGTACAACGCCGCCATCAAGCTGCCTGAAGGCGTAACGGTGCATCACCGCGACCGCCTGGATGCCATTCAGCGCGAGCTGCGCGAAGTGCAAGGCACCAGCGTGCTGATCTACGACCAGACCTGCGCGACGGAAAAGCGCCGTCGCCGCAAGCGCGGCACGATGGCTGATCCGGCACGCCGCGCGTTCATCAACGACGCCGTGTGCGAAGGCTGTGGCGATTGCTCGGTCAAGTCGAACTGCCTGTCGGTCGAGCCGCTGGAAACGGACCTGGGCACGAAGCGCAAGATCAACCAGTCGTCGTGCAACAAGGACTTTTCGTGCGTGAACGGCTTCTGCCCGAGCTTCGTGACGGCAGAAGGCGCGCAGGTGCGCAAGCCGGAATCGCACGGCGTGTCGATGGAAGGCCTGCCGCTGCTGCCGCATCCTGAGCTGCCGGCCATCCACCGCGCGTATGGCGTGCTGGTGACCGGCGTGGGCGGCACAGGCGTGGTGACCATCGGCGGCCTGCTCGGCATGGCCGCGCACATCGAAGGCAAGGGCGTGACCGTGCTCGACATGGCGGGCTTGGCGCAGAAAGGCGGCGCGGTGCTCTCGCACGTGCAGATCGGCGAGCGCCCCGATTCGATCCACGCCACGCGCATCGCCATGGGCGAGGCGGACCTCGTGATCGGCTGCGACGCGATTGTCTCGGCGTCGGACGAAGTGCTGTCAAAGGTGCAGCACGGCCAGACGCGCGCCATCATCAACAGCACGGCATCGCCCACGGCCGACTTCATCAAGAACCCGAACTGGCGCTTCCCGGGCAGCTCGGCCGAGGCGGACATCCGCGCGGCCGTCGGCGACGCCTGCGCGTTTGAAGACGCCAACACGCTGGCCGTGCGCCTGCTGGGCGACGCCATCTTCACCAACCCGCTGGTGCTGGGCTTTGCATGGCAAAAGGGCTGGGTTCCGCTGACGCACGACGCGCTCATCCGCGCGATCGAACTCAACGGCGTCGCCGTCGAGAAGAACAAGACCGCGTTCGAATGGGGCCGCCACCTCGCGCAAGACCGCGAGGCGGTGCTCAAGCTGGCAGGCGACGCACCGCGTGCCAAGGCCGACGTCATCGCCCTGCCCTCGCTCGACACGCTGATCGCCCGCCGCGTCGATCTGCTGACCGCATACCAGAACGCCGCGTATGCCGCTGAATTCCGCGCGGTGGTCGAGCGCGTGCGTGCAGCAGAGGCCGCCGTGGTGGGGGCCGGCCAACCCCTGGCGCTCACGGAAGCGGTGGTGCGCAACCTGTCGAAGCTGATGGCGTACAAGGACGAATACGAAGTCGCCCGTCTGTACACCGATCCGGCCTTCCTCGACAAGCTGCGCGCGCAGTTCGAAGGCGAACCCGGCCGCGACTACCAGCTCAACTTCTGGCTCGCGCCGCCCATGACGGCCAAGCGTGACGAGAAGGGCCACCTGGTCAAGCAACGCTTTGGTCCGAACACGATGCGCATCTTCAAGGTGCTCGCCAAGCTCAAGGGCCTGCGCGGCACGGCGCTCGACATCTTCGGCAAGACCGAAGAACGCCGCACCGAGCGCGCGCTGATCGGCGAATACCGCGCGCTGGTCGATGAACTGGTGAAGGGCCTGACGGCGCAAAAGCTGGCCCAAGCCGTGGAACTGGCTCGGCTGCCGGAGGACATCCGCGGCTTCGGCCATGTGAAGGAGGCCAACCTGGCTGCGGCGCGCATCCGCTGGAACAAGCTGCTGGCCCAGTGGCGCGATCCGGCGGCGGCACAGCGGGCGGCCTGATCGGCGCCAAGCGTTCAGCATCGCCATGAAAAAAAACGGAGGCTTCGGCCTCCGTTTTTCTTGATGCGTCGGCTTCGTCAGCCCGGCACGATCTGCTGCGCGTAGTCGTACAGATCCTGCAGGATGGTCTGCGCACGCGTGTCGCCGTTCTCCGCCGCTTCCGCGCCCAGCTGTTGAAGCCGCTCGCCGAAAATTTCGAAGGTCATGTAGCCGTCACGGCCTTCGAACAGCCGCTCGGCGCGCAACTGCTCCCACTGCTCGTATTCCTCTTCGTTCAGCGTGTCGGGGAAGTTGCGTGCGCGGTAATGGAACAGCAGCTCAGGCAGGCGCGCGTCGGCAAACTCCGCATGCAGGCGCGCGAGCTGTTCGCCGCTGAGCGTGCGCAGCTCGTTGAGCAGGCGGCGATCGTCGTTGCCGACGAATCCGCCGTAGAGATTCTGGTCGACGTCTTCGATCGGCTCCAGTTCGCGGGCGTACACCTGACGCCATGTTTCGCGCATGTCGGGCGCGCCTTGGGCGATGGCGGCATGGCGTTCGATCGCGGCGAAGTCGATGCCCCAGCGTTCTGCCTGCGCGGGCTGCAGCGTCTTCATGTTGCTGATGACGATGGGCGACTTGTTGATGTGAATCGACTTGATCGGCAGTCGCGTGGTGCCTTCGGCCAGATCGGCCGTGCGCGTAAACATGCGCTCGCGGATCGTCGCCACATCCATATGGAACAGCTCGGTCGGGTCGAACGCCAGATCCCAGACGATCAGTTCGTTCTTGTTGGTCGGGTGCCCACCCAGCGGCCACACCACGGCCATGCAGCCACGCTCCACGCCGTACATGCCGGAGATGTGCAGCAACGGCCGCGGCGCATCGCCAATCTCGGCCACCACGCGGTCTTTCTTGCGCAGCGCCAGGCAGAAATCGAACAGGCGCGGCTGCGCATTGCGAATCAGGCGCGCGAGCGCGATCGTCGCGCGCACGTCGGACACCGCATCGTGCGCCGCCTCGTGCACCAGGCCGTTGGCCTTGGACAGATGCTCCAGCTTGAAGCTCGGCCGGCCGTCTTCGTGGGTCGGCCATTGAATGCCTTCCGGGCGCAGGGCCCACGTCGTGCGCACCACATCGAGCAGATCCCAGCGCCCGCACTCGTTCTGCCACTCGCGGGCATACGGGTCGATCAGGTTGCGCCAGAACAGGTGTCGCGTCACCTCATCGTCGAAACGGATGGTGTTGTAGCCGACGCCGATGGTGCCGGGCGTGCCGAGTTCGCGCTCGATGGCCTGGGCGAAACGGTATTCCGGAATGCCTTGCCGGGCGCATTGTTGCGGCGTGATGCCGGTGATGAGGCACGACACCGGATCGGGCAGCCAGTCGTTGGACGGCTGGCAGAACAGTTCGACCGGCTCGCCGATCTCGTTCAGCTCGGCATCGGTGCGGATGCCGGCAAACTGCGCGGGGCGATCACGGCGCGGCACGGCGCCGAACGTTTCGTAGTCGTGCCAGAGAAAGGTGGGAGTGACGGGCAAGGCAGCGGCTCGCTGGAAAACACTGAAGATGCCGGCATGTTAACAGTGTTGCCCATCCCGCTCGCCCTCCTTGGCGGTTGACTCACATCAACCCGCATCGGGCAGGGGTCGACCAGACTGGTATCTCCCCCAACCCGGAGATGTCTCATGGCCCAGTCGATGAAAGCCGCAGTAGTCCATGCGTTTGGCGAACCCTTGCGCATTGAGGAAGTGCCTGTTCCCACACCTGGGCGCGGGCAGATTCTTGTCAAGATCGCGGCCTCGGGCGTCTGCCATACGGACTTGCACGCCGCCGATGGCGACTGGCCCGTCAAGCCAAGCCTGCCGTTCATCCCCGGGCACGAAGGGGTGGGTTATGTGGCAGCCGTGGGCGAAGGCGTAACCGCCGTCAAGGAAGGCGACCGCGTGGGTGTGCCCTGGCTCTACACCGCCTGCGGCCACTGCGAGCACTGCCTGAGCGGCTGGGAAACCCTCTGCCACGAGCAGCAGAACACCGGCTACTCCGTCAACGGCGGCTATGCCGAATACGTACTGGCCGACCCGAACTACGTCGGCCACCTGCCCGCGCAGGTCAGCTTCGAAGAGATCGCACCGATCCTCTGCGCAGGCGTGACGGTCTACAAGGGCATCCGCATGACCGATACGCGGCCCGGCCAGTGGATCGCCATTTCCGGCATTGGCGGGCTGGGACACGTGGCGGTGCAATACGCGATCGCGATGGGCCTGCACGTGGTGGCCATCGACGTCGCGCCCGACAAGCTGGCGCTGGCACGCGAGCTTGGGGCCAAGCTCGTCGTCGATGCCTCCCAGCAGGATCCGGCGGCCGTGATTCAGAAAGAGATCGGCGGTGTGCACGGCGTGCTAGTGACGGCGGTGTCACGCAGCGCCTTTGCGCAAGCGCTGGGCATGGTGCGGCGCGGCGGCACGATCTCGCTCAACGGGCTGCCGCCGGGCGATTTTCCGCTGCCGATCTTCTCCACGGTGCTCAACGGCATCACCGTGCGGGGCTCGATTGTGGGCACCCGGCGTGATCTGCAGGAGTCACTGCAGTTTGCCGCCGAGGGGTTGGTACGCGCCCACATTCACCGCGACAAGCTCGACAACATCAACCAGGTGTTCGCCGATCTGAAGGCCGGCAAGGTGGATGGCCGCATCGTCCTGACGCTCTGAGCGCCAGCACCCGGCGGTGCGAGTAAGCTGCAGGCATCACGTCCGCTTGCCCCACCGCCATGCGCATTCTCTTTTTCAGCAGCCACCGTTACGACGAAGACAGCTTCCGCGCCTCGCTCGCGCGTGGCGGCCACGGCTTCGACCTCGTCTTCCAGCGCGCGCACCTCGACGCGCAGACGGCGTCCCTCGCGTCAGGCTTTGAAGTGGTATGCCCGTTCGTGAATGATTGCCTCGATGCGGAAGTGCTCGAGGCGCTGGCAGCGGGCGGCACGCGGCTGATCGCGTTGCGCTCGGCAGGTTTCAACCACGTCGACCTGGCGGCCGCGCAGCGTCTGGGGCTGACGGTGGTGCGCGTGCCAGCCTATTCGCCGCACGCGGTGGCCGAACATGCGGTCGGCATGATCCTCACGCTGAACCGGCGGCTGCACCGCGCCTGCAATCGCACGCGCGAAGGCGATTTCTCGCTGGACGGATTGTTGGGCTTCGACCTGGCAGGCAAGACCGTCGGCGTCGTTGGCACGGGGCAGATCGGCCAGGTGTTCGCGCGCATCATGGCGGGTTTTGGCTGTCACGTGCTGGCATTCGATCCGTTTCCGCAGGCGGCGCTGACGGCGCTGGGCGTGCGCTACGTGCCGCTACCCGAATTGCTGGCGCAGGCCGATATCGTCAGCCTGCACTGCCCGCTCAACGCCGGCACACACCACCTGATCGACGCCAGCGCGCTCGCCAGCATGAAGCCGGGCGCGATGCTCATCAACACGAGCCGCGGCGGCCTGGTCGACAGCCCCGCCCTGATCGACGCCCTCAAGACCGGCCAGCTCGGCCACCTCGGGCTGGACGTCTACGAAGAAGAGGCCGATCTGTTCTTCGAAGACCGCTCCGCCGACGTGCTGCAGGACGACGTGCTGGCGCGGCTGCTGAGCTTTCCCAACGTCATCGTCACCGCGCATCAGGCGTTCTTCACGCGCGAAGCGCTGGCGGGCATTGCCGACACCACACTCGCCAACGTGGCGGCGTGGGCGGCCGGCGCGCCCGTCAATGTGGTGAAGGCCTAGGCCGGCACATTACGCTGCCGCGGCTTTCGGCTGCGACAGTTCGCTTTCGCCTTCCTTCACGTAGATGGAGTTGCGTGGCCTGGCCAGCACGCGCCGCACCATCGGCTCGAAGAACGACAGCGGCAGGTTGTCGTAATCCGGCATGAAGGCCGCGGCGTCGTATTTGGCGCAGAACTCAGCGGTGCGCTCGAACAGCTCGGGCTGGCTGCGGTACTGCTCGCGCAGGTTGCGGTCGAGCCCGAGATGGTGGAAGAAGTAGTAGCCCTGGAAGATGCCGTGCTTCTCGACCATCCACAGGTTTTCCGGGCTCACGAACGGCTTCAGGATGGCCGCGGCGATGTCCGGATGGTTGAAGCTGCCCAGCGTGTCGCCAATGTCGTGCAACAGCGCGCAGACGACGTATTCCTCGTCACGCCCGTCGCGGTGGGCAAGCGTGGCGGTTTGCAGGGAATGCGCGAGACGGTCGATCGGAAAGCCGCCGCAATCACCGTCGAGCAGCTTCAGGTGCGCGAGCACGCGGTCGGGTAATGCACGGGCGTAAGGCATGAACTCCGCCGAGATAGCGGCCCAGTCCTCGCGCGTGCCGTGCTCCATATGGGAAAACGTTGCGCGCGGGGCGGTGTGTTGGGAATCGGTCATTGGGGGTGTCTCCTTCGTCGCCGGAATGGTCGCGTCGGTGCCGCGTCGTATTTCTTGAGTGGCTGGCTGCGCGGCTAGCGGGCCATTCTCTGCCGGCGCTTGCATGCAGACTGTCAAGCGTTTGACAATGATCGGACCGCCCTCGCCGCATCCTGCCGCCATGCCCGCAGACGCCACCCACACCGCCGCCGCGCCCACGCCTGCACAGCTCGCGCAGGGCTGGCTGCGCGACGCCCCCGCCGAGCTGCTGGCCGAGATTGCGCCCACCGCACGCCTGATCACCTACCCCGACGGCGAATGCATCCACCCGCACGGCGGTCCCGCACAGGGCATGTTCCTGATCGTGCGCGGCCGCGTGCGCATCAGCCGGACGACGGACGGCGGCAGCGAACTCGTCTACGGTGTGCTGCGGGCGGGCGAATGGTTTGGCGAGATCGCGCTCATCGACGGCGGTGGCCGCACGCACAGCGCCCATGCGCAGGGGCCGACCACGCTCGTCTTGCTGGGCAGCGCGGCGTTTGCGCGCGTGGTGTCGGCTTACCCGGCCGGCATGTGGGCGCTGATGCAGCAGCTCTGCCAGCGCATCCGCCTCATCTTCGACGAGTTCGAGCACGCCAGCGAAATGCCCGCCGATGCCCGCCTCGCCCAACGACTGCTGCAGCTCGCCCGCGCCGGCGATGGCCGCTCCGTGGCCGCCAGCAACGAAGAACTGGGCCGCATGCTGGCGCGCTCGCGGCAGACGATCTCAAAGTACCTGCAGGCGTGGCAGCGCGCGGGCTGGATCCGCTGCCATTACCGGACCGTCGAGATCGTCGACGCGGCAGCTTTGCGGAGGCTGATGGACGGGCACGCTGCTTGAGCGTGCCCTGCGCATGGGGCGCGCGCGCCGCAATCTGCGCCGATAGAATGGATTTTTGCCGCGCAGATCTGCCCCTTCCACCGCTCCCATGAACCCCATGTTCTCGCCCGGCTCGCCTGAAGGCCGGCGCCTTGTGTTGTTGCTGGGCCTCGCGCAGATGGTGTCGTGGGGCACGCTGTACTTCACCTTCACCGTGTTTCTGGCGCCCATGCACGACACGCTTGGCTGGGCGCGGCCGTTTCTGGCGGGCGGGTTTTCGCTCGGGCTGCTGGTGTGGGCGCTGTGCTCGTTCTGGGTCGGACGCGCCCTCGACCGCTGGCCGGCGCGCCGCGTGATGGGAGGAGGCACCGTGCTGGCGGCGGGCGGTCTGCTGGCGTGGTCCTTCGTCTCAAATGAGGCCGCCTTCCTGTTGCTCTGGTTGCCGATGGGCCTGGCGATGGCCACGACGCTCTACGATCCGGCCTTCGTCGTGCTTCGCCAGGCGTTTGGCGATGCGTACCAGCGCCCGATCATTGGCCTCACGCTGATCGCCGGGTTCTCCAGCACGCTGAGCATTCCGCTTGCGCAATGGGGCGTGGAACACGTCGGCTGGCGGCACACGCTGCAGCTTTTTGCGCTGGCGCATGTGCTGATCTGCCTGCCGATCCATGCACGCCTGCGTGTGCGACCGCCCATACACACGCCAGCGGAGGCGCTCGACCCGACAGCACCCGTGCATGCCTCGGCATGGCGCATGGTGCTGCGCCTACCTGTGTTCTGGGCGGTGGTGCTGGCCTTCGTGGCCACGAGCCTGATCGCCACTGTGCTCGGGGCGCACCTGATTCCGCTGCTGACCGAGAAAGGCGTGCCGACCAGCCGTCAGTTGCTGATCGCCGCGCTCATCGGTCCGGCCCAGGTGCTCGGCCGGCTGGCCATGATGCGTTCGCGCCCGGCGCACCCGGTGCGCATTGCTCCATGGACGTACGGCGCCATGGCAGCCGCACTCGTCGTGCTCGCGCTCTCAAGCGGGCCGGCGCTGATCGTATTTGCGCTCGTCTACGGCGCAGCCAACGGCATCAACACAATGGTGCGCGCGATCGCGATGCCAGAGCTGGTGTCGCGCAACCAGTACGCCACGCTCAATGGCCTGATGATGACGCCCGTGCTACTAGCCCAGGCCAGTGCACCGTGGCTGGGCGCCCTGCTCTGGCGGGCCACCGGCGGTTATGCAGCCGTCGAATGGGCGATGGTCGGAGCGGCCCTCGTCGCGCTGATGGCCTTTGCCTATGGGTTGCGGAACGCGCAAAAACGCCCTGTACCGACTTCTGCGTCTCATGCCAAGGTGACGCAATCGCCATGACGTGTGCGCCACTTTGTGGGCGAAACATTGCTTTTAGGAACCTTTGCAAGCGCACATCTGTCTTGAAACATGGGACGTGATGTTTCATTCTCATAGGAGAGGCGGTCCGCTTTTTGCGAGACCGCCGACGGAGGAAGCGCCTTGTCACAGGTTCATCTGGAAACATCTGAAAGCGAACGCATGCCGTGGTCGGTCCAGGAGATCGCCTACGACAGCATCGACGTCGCACGCGTGCGCGAAAACGGCACGCTGTTCTACCTCGTTGCCAGTGCATCGTTTGTGGAGAGCGGCTCCGACCTTTATGCCGGCAACCTCGCGCAGTACTACGCCGATCGCCCCGATACCGCGCACTGGCTGACCCACCATTGGGAACGCGAAGAACTGCAGCACGGGCGAGCATTGCGCCGCTACGTTGAAACCGTCTGGCCCGAATTCGATTGGGAGCGCGGCTACGCCCGTTTCTTCGAGGAATACTCGGTCACGTGTTCGATCGATCAGTTCGAGCCCACGCAGGCATTGGAAATGGTCGCGCGCTGCGTCGTCGAAATGGGTACGGCCACCTTCTATCGCGCTATCGCCCAGGCAGCGGCGCAAGCGGATGAACCCGTGCTGCGCGACCTCGCCAGCCGCATCTCGGCCGACGAAGTGCGGCATTACAAACACTTCCTGCGGTTCTTCAACGAGTGCAACGCGAGCGAAGGCGTGGGCCGCGCGCGGGTGCTCAAGGCGCTCGCCTCGCGCCTGCGCGAAATCAAGAATGAAGATTCGATGATCGCCCTGCGCAATGTCCTGCGTATCGAGCGCGGCCAGGAAGATGTGCCCGAGGCCGATGTCCGCGCCCTGAACTCGCGCGTCAGCGCGCTGGTGCGCTCATATCTGCCGCTCGACATGGCCGCCAAGATGCTGCTCAAGCCACTGCGCCTGCGCCCGGGGTTCGAGCGCTCGATCCGGCCGCCGCTGGTGGCCGTGGTGCGGCGGGTGATCCTGCACTAATCGCCGCGTACGAACGAGGCGCCAACAAAAAAACCCGGGCCGAAGCCCGGGTTTTTCGTATCCAACCGACAGAAGGTCGATTAGAACTTGTGGCGGATACCGACCACGGCGCCCAGTTGGTTATTGGTGCTGCCATCGGCGCTCGTGAACACGTCACCAAAGCCGGCCACGCCCAGCGGCAGTGCCGCATTGCTGCTGTTTTTGGCGTACGCCAGGTTCAGGTACGCGTCAGTGCGCTTGGAAAGTGCGTAGTCGCTGCTCACGACGAACAGCCACGGGTTGCCCGCACCCTCTGCCTTGAAGTTCTGGTAGTAGGCCGTACCCGTCAGGGTCAGCGCCGGCGTGGCTTGATAGCCGACACCCAGCCAGTACAGGTTCGAACGTGCCGAGTCCAGCCCCAGGCCAGTTGCGTGAGCCCAGCGGTAGCCCGCGTACAGCTTGGCCGGACCATAGGCGTATGTACCGCCAAGCATGGCACGCTGGATCTTGATGTCGGCCAGCTCAGCCGTGTTGCCATTCGTCCGGTCGTACACCACACCGACAGAGTACGGGCCGCTGGCGTAGTCCAGGCCCAGGCTCCACTCGCGACCGACCTTGTTGTTGCCGGCGACTTCCTGGCCATCGCTGCGCGTCGAATACAGAGCTGAAGTCCTCACGCCACTGAACGTGCCCACGTACTTCACGGCATTGTCAGCACGGCCGGCCAAGGCGGCATCTTGCGAAGCCAGCGAGTAGCGATTGGCAATTGCCATCGGGTCGTAGTTCAACGCAAAGTCGAACATCAGATTCTGCTGACGCCCCAGGGTCAGTTGGCCCCACTGCCCTTGCAGACCGACATAGGCATTGCGGCCGAACAGACGGCCGTCTTGACCCGAACGGCCGTCGTCGATGGTGAAGCCGCTTTCCAGGTTGAAGATGCCCTTCAGGCCGCCGCCCAGGTCTTCAACACCGCGCAGGCCCCAACGCGAGCCCGACAGGTTGCCCGACTGCATCGCGGTGCGCGAGCCACCGTTGCCCGGAGCCTTGTTGACCCATTCAACGCCGGCGTCGACCACACCGTACATCGTCACGCTCGATTGAGCGAACGCGCCAGCCGAAACCAGGGCGGCAGCAGCGGCCGCAAACAGCTTGATCTTCATATCGTTTTCCTTGAAAAACACTATCGCGGGGATTTGCGATCGGCGGCCATTATGTATTCCGGCCTTGCATCTTCATCAATTTCAAAAACAGCCTGTGGTAAATATGAAACCTAAGCATTTGCAGCCAAATTATTCATATGAATCAACGGTTTGCAGCCACAGCGCAAGAACCGTAAGCGTGGCTTACCAGAAGAGAATCCCATGGCTTACCCGACGTAATCCATTGCGCCAGAAAAGTCATCCAAGCGATGATAAAAATTAAAGTATTGGCGAGCTTTTCTTTTCGATTATGATTCGGCCCGAAGCTTGAAAATGACAGTTTCACAGCTTCATATCGACTTTAAGAGACCGCCCTAAACAGCGGTCTCTTTTTTTGCCCGTGAATTGCGCCGATGGATCAATCGGGAAGTCCGACCTTCCTTGAGATGCGGTGCTTGAACGTGGACACCGTCTTGGGCGAGATGCCGAGGCGTTGGCGATCTCAGTGTTCCGATGGCCTTCGGCGAGCAGTTGGTTCACACGCATTTCGCGCTGAGTGAGCGTGGCAAGCCCCGCGCCTTCCGACGGCCCCATCGCTGAGGCGGGAAACGACAGATAGCCGCGTGCCGCCAGCAACAACGCCGCCGTCAGCACGGAGGTCGCTTCCGATTTCGGCACGTAGGCGTTGGCGCCTGCCAGGAAAGCGAGCCGTGCCTCATTGCCGGTGGTCTGGGCAGACGTGACGACCAGGCCGATATCGCGGCGCTGCGCACGCACGCGACGCACGAGTTCCAGCCCGTCCAGGTTTGGCAGATTGATATCGACGATGGCGAGCTTCGGGCGCGCGGAGCGGATCAGCTGCAGCCCCTGCGCGCCATCGGCCGCCGTGGCGACGAGCTGCAGATGCGGCGATCCGGCAAGCAGGGCCCGAAAGGATTCGAGAACGATCGGGTGGTCGTCAATGGCGACGACCGGATGGAAGGTTTGGTCTGCGGTGGACATGGCGAGTGGTGACCGAGCGGGGTTCCATGCTGCGAGTCACCGGTGCGGATCGGGTTCCGCGCGGTACAGGTTTGCACGATTGCCCGCCAAACCTTGTACCGATTGCAACGCCACATCATCAATTCATGACATCTTGCCGGGTCAGGCCAGCCGGAACACATCCACCGCGCCGCGCAGTTCCTGGGCTTGCTGGCGCAGGCTTTCGGCCGCGGCGGCGGCTTCCTCGACCAGCGCGGCGTTCTGCTGCGTGACCTCGTCCATCGACGTGACCGCGCGGTTGACCTCTTCGATGCCTTGCGACTGTTCGCGCGACGCGTGGCTGATCTCGCCCATCAGGCCGGCAATGCGCTCAACGCGCGTCACGATGTCCTGCATGGCATCGCCGGCGCCGCGCGCGGCCTCGTTACCGGCCTGCACTTCTTCGACCGAGCGACTGATCAACTCCTTGATCTCCTTGGCGGCGGCGGCACTGCGCTGGGCGAGGCTGCGCACCTCGCCGGCCACGACGGCAAAGCCGCGGCCCTGTTCGCCCGCGCGGCGGCTTCCACGGCGGCGTTCAGCGCCAGGATGTTCGTCTGGAACGCGATGCCGTCGATGATGCCCGTGATGTCGGCAATCTTCTGCGCCGTGGCGTGGATGCCCGACATGGTGCCGACCAGCCGCTCGACGGTCTGCCCGCCGGCGTTGGCCGCCTCGCTGGCGGATTGCACCATGTCGTGCGCGTGGTGGGCGCTCTCGGCGTTCTGGCGCACGGTGGCGGCCAGTTGTTCGATGCTCGACGCGGTGCGTTCCAGGCTGCCGGCCTGCGCTTCGGTGCGGACGGAAAGATCGGCATTGCCGGCGGCGATCTGGCCGGTGCTCGACGCGATGGTCGAGGCGCTGGCGCGCACCTTATCGACGATGCCCGACAGGCCGTCGCCGACGCCGTTGACGGCGCGCATGACCTGGCCGATCTCATCGCGGCGCGTGGTGGGCAGGCGGTGCGTGAGATCGCCCGCTGCCACACGCTGCGCGACGTTCACCACCTCGGCCAGCGGCGTGCTCACGGCACGGCGCAGCATCCAGTACAAGCCGCCCGCCAGCAGCGCGCCGAGCGCCAGCCCCAGCAACAGGAACCGGTTGCGGGCGGCCACCAGATCGGCGTTGAGCTCATCCACGTAGGCCGTGCCGGCAATCAGCAATTGCCAATCCGGGTATTGCGTGAAGACGGTCAGGCGCTCGCGCGCGGTGCCGCCTTCCGTGTCGGCCAGCACATGACGCAGCGTGCCGTCCTTGCGCGCGATCATCTCGCGCACCCAGGCCCGGCCGTCGGCGTCCTTGGCGTCGAGCAGGTTCTTGCCTTCGCGGTCTTGCGCATGGTCGATCAGCACCTTGCCCTGGTCTGCGCCGGGCTTGCCGTCGATGACGAAATAGCCGCCCGTCTTGCCGATGCCGTGTGAGCGAATCTTGTCCTTGAGCAGCGCCAGTTCCGAGCGCACGTCCACACCCACGTAGAGTGCGCCGATGACCTTGCCCGACGCATCGCGCACGGGCTCGTACTTGCTCATGTAAGGCACGCCAAACAGCCACGCCAGGCCGCGGAACGGCTCGCCGGCCATCAGCGCCTTGTAGCTCGGGTGAGCGCGGTCGAGCAGCGTGCCGATCGCGCGTTCGCCGTTTTCCTTCTTGAGCGAGGTGGTCACGCGCACAAAGTCGTCACCGGTGCGGGCAAACACGGTGGCGACCGTACCGCCGGTGCGCGCGAAGAACTTGTCCGGCACCGTGAAGTTGAGGTTCAACACCGTGTCGCCGCTCTTGAAGGTGGGCGTCGGCTTGCCGGCCACTTCCACGGTCTGCGCCGGATCCACGCTGTACGGCCCGGGCGCGGCGTCGGCAAAGGCGGTTAGGAAGCGGTCGGCCTCGGTGCGCATGGTGCCGTCGAACAGGCTGATCATGTCGCGCATGGCGGCCTCCTGGTCATGCATGGCTGATTGCGTATTGGCCTCGAGCATGCGCAGGCTCGATTGCGAGTTGGCCAGGGCAAACATGCCGAACACCGCCACCAGGGCGATCAAGCCAATCACGGCCAGGCGGGTGCCAAGACTCGTTGGCGATTGTGAAACTTCAGAAAGGGGCGCAGACGCTCTCATGCTTTTTTTCCTGGGGGTCGTCAGTCGGGTTAACAACGGATCGACTGGGAAAAGCTTGAGCGCAAACGTTTTACAAACCGCTTTGTCTGATAAACCAGACATCTGTCTGCCATCCCGGACGTCACCGGTCGCAGGTCAGCTCGACATGCTGCGGCGTGAGCCTGGCGGCGTTGCCGGCGCCGAGTTCGATGCGCCAGTCACCCCCGCGCGCGCGCCCACGTCGCGGCCGTCCACGGTGGCGCGGCAGCGGGCCGCGTTGGCAAAGCGGATGAACGGCCGCACATAGCCGGCAACATCGACCGACAGGGAACGGCCGTCCGCGCTGCGCCGCCAGTTCGACAGGCGGCCGCTGGCCTCGCGCACGTACGGCAGCGTCGGGCCGCCGTTGTCGAGCGCAAAGCGCGCCGAGCCGCTGGTCAGATGGATATACGTGCCGCCCGGACCCGCCGCGTAGCCCGCCACATCGCGCGCATCCGCAAGACGCGGCACACCGGCGCCGGACCAGCGCACGGTGCGCAGATCGCCATTGCCGCGCACAACCCAGGCATCGCCGTCACGCGCAACCGCGATGGCACGGAAGTCGAGCACCTTGCGGATGTAGTCCGACGCGTAGATCGGCATGACGGGCTGGGCGAGCGCCCAGTCGTAGACCTGCCGCAAGGCGGTGAGCGAAGCCAGCTTGGTGCCCGAATACATGTGGTAGTAAATGCCGATCGGCTTGAAGCGATAAGGCTTGTCGGTCAGTTCGAACGTTTCGATGGCCCGCGAGAAACCGTAATACGGGCCGTGCCAGAGGTTGGTGTAGATGTTCTCGTTCTGGTCGGGCGCAAAGACCTGGAACAGGCCGTCGCCTTTGTCCACGCCAAGTGGCGCCACGACCGTCCAGCTCGGGTTGGAGCGCGTGATGTAGGTGTCGCCGCCGTTCATGTTCAACACACCGGCCTCCACCGTCTTCTGCACGGCAATCGGCGGCACCTGGCCGTTGCCGCTCCACAGCAGCACCATCACGCGCTTGCCTGGCGGCGCCAGCTTCGTGTTGATGTACTGGATGGAGCCTGCGATCTCGCGGTCGAAACTGAAGCGGTAGTTGGGAATCCTCAACGAGAAGGACGTGTCGCTGCCTTCGGGCGTTGCGGCGGAGGCCGGATCGGGCGGATTGGTGGTGCGCAGCCAGTTGAACGGATGCGAGAACGTGTGGCTGGCCAGTTCCACGTAAGGCTGCGCAAACAGAGCGCGCGCGATCGGCTCAAGCTGCGGCGTGAGCTTCGGGTACACGCCGTCGGCCGCCACTTCGCCCTCGATGATCGACACGGTGGTGGGCACCTTGTAGCGGTCCAGGATCTCGCGCAGCAGCGCCTGGCCGGAAAACTCGCTCGGCGGGAATTCGGTGCGGGAGGCAAATCCGTCGCCGTCGATATGCACGGTCATCAATCTGCGGCCGTTCTCCGTCGTCGTGTCGGGCACGGGCATGGCCGGCAGCTGCAGCGCGCGGCGCAGAAAATCGAGCGGCTGGATCACCCAGCGCGCCTGGTCGACCTCGGGCATGCGGAACACGCCAAATGGCTGCAGCACATAACCGCCCCACGGCATGATCGCCGCCGCGTCGTAGGCGTAACTGCCGGCCGAGAGCCGCAGCAGCGACTGCGCCCCCGCCACGCTGGAATCGACCTGAACCCCCACGGCCATGCGCCGGTCTGGATGGGGCTGCAACTCGAAGCCCATGATCGGATCGCGCGAGACCACGGCAAGCGGCCCGGCCGGCGTGCCGGGCACGGCTTGCAGATCGAACATCTGCGCCGTGGGCGCATCCATGTTCAGCCCGAACTGGTTGAACATCGCCACACGCACGCCGGCGCCCATCGTCCGCCGAAGCCACGACGCCCACGCGCCCGGCCGGGATGCAACGCCGTCGAACCACGTGACAACGCCCGCATAGCGGTCGGGCGTGACGGCCGGCAACGGCTTGTTGGCGTCGGCAAACTCGACGCGATAGCCGAGATAGTTGATCGGCATGGCCAGATAAAGGACCGACGGCGCGGTGTTGGTGCTGGTGCCGGCCTCCTGCGGCTCGACGAGCAGGATGCGGCGCGGCATCACTTCCAGGCGGCCGATGCCGATGAAGTCGGCGCCCGGTGTGGTCGCGTAGCTGCTGACGCCCGCTGTGCGCGCCACATTGGCGGTCTCGCGCAGACAGGCCCGGTTGTAGTTGGGGCAGTAGTCGAGCGCCACTGCAGGCAGGTGGTACTGGGCGCCGATGTTGCGCAGCGTGGCGATCCGCGCCGTGCGATCGGCATCCGCCACATCCTGCAAGCCCTCGCCGCCGGCGCGCTCACGCACCAGCCCCGCTGTCACCACGCCGGACAACTGCGGTGCGAGCGTCTCGAGCCACGCCGTGCCGCCGGCCAGCAGCTTGGTCTGCGGCGCGCGGGCGTGCAGCGCCTGGGCCAGTGCCGCAATGCGGTTGCCCGCGTCGGGCGCGCTGTGCTGAAGCACGTCGAGCCCATCCAGCAGGAAGCCCGCATAGCCTTGCGCCAGCAGCGGCGCAAATACCTGGTCGATCACATTGGCGGGCCACGCACTGGCGCGCATTGCGTCGGTCTGCTGCGTCAGGTCTACACGGGCGAACCACAGCGTGGGCGATGGCTGCTTCGGATCGAAACTGCCAGCCGTGGCCGGGTCCAGCACGACCCAGTCGAAGGCTTGCAGTTCAGCCACGGGGACATCGCGGCCGTAGTAGGAGGCGATCTGCGGATCAGCCGAAGCGGACGTCGTCGACGGCTGTGCAACAGCGGTCGCAACGCCGAACGCCAACGCAATGGCAACCAGCCACGTCGGCCACCGCCACACCCGCCTCTTGCCCGCCGCCTGCCTGCCGTGCATCCCGGTCCTCGAAAAGTCGATCCGACTTTCATTGTGTCGGGCAGCCGTCCGATTGCAATGTTTGCGGCCGCAGCGTGCCCGCCAGGGCACCTCGGTGCGCATGGCGGGGGGTACGCGGCTCAGTAGCCGACCACCGTGTATTGCGGGAATTCCGCTTCGAACGCCTTCTCCAGGTTGTCGGCAGAGGCGACTGCGGAGGTGTAGACAGCAGTTGTCGTGCCGCTGTCGTAGGCCAGCGTGACGGCCCAGGCGGCATGCGCCGTGTTGACGCGATCGCGTGCGGCTTGCGCCGCGAGCAGACCGGGGCCGTTATCCGGTTTGGTTCCGTAGACTTTGCAGTTGGACATGGCAATCACTCCGAAGATGTGGAAGGAATGCCGCCAACGCACGGGCGAGGACACGCTCGGTCTGGCTGGTCTGCGTTCTTGACGATACGGGTGAACAGACACGCTGCCGGCTGGTCCCGCCGGCATGCACCAGCGGCACGGCCAGCGTAAAAGCCGGGGCCGTGCGCCGGAATGGTGCGTTCGTCAGGGCTGACGTTCTAGAACGCCGACTTCACCACGCCGCCGTCCACGCGCAGCGCGGCGCCGGTGGTGGCCGAGGACAGCGGGCTCGCGACATAGGCGACCAGGTTGGCCACCTCCTGCGTGCTGGCAAAACGCTTGATGAGCGAGGTTGGGCGGGCCGTCTCGAAGAAGGTCTTCTCGAACGCGTCGAAGCTCTGGCCGCCCGAGAGCTTTTCGACAAACTCATCGACGCCTTCGGAGCGCGTCGGCCCCGGCAGCACGGCATTCACCGTGATGGCCGTACCTGCAGTCAGCTCGGCCAGGCCACGCGAGAGGCCCAGCAGCGCGGTCTTCGTCACGCCGTAGTGAATCATCTCAACAGGAATCTGCACGCCGCTCTCGCTGCTGATGAACACGATGCGGCCCCAGTTCTGCGCGCGCATGCCCGGCAGATACGCGCGGGACAGACGCGCCCCGCTGAGTACGTTGACGTTGAAGAAATGCTGCCATGCGGCGTCGTCGATTTCCTCAAACGGCTTGGGCTCGAAGATGCCTAGGTTGTTGATGAGGATGTCGACCTTGGGGAAGCGGGAAAGCAGCGCGTCGGCCTGCACGGGATTGGACAGGTCTCCGGCAAAGCCCTCGACCTGGGCGTCGGGCACTTCGGTGCGCAGGCGCGCAATCGCGTCGTCCACGGACGCCTGGGTACGGCCGTTGACGATCACGCGGGCGCCTTCTGTGGCCAGTGCTACAGCAATGGCATGACCGATGCCCTTGGTCGAGCCGGTCACGAGAGCGAGCTTGTTCTGAAGGTGGAGGTCCATGGCGTTCAAAAAAGGAATATGGAGGAGGACGAGCACGCCGCGCCACATGGTGCGCGTAGGTTACGGCGTCGACGTTTCAACCATGATACGAAGCACCCCGCCCCTTGGCAGCCGCAATCGTTTTGCAGCGGTATCCAACGAGATTTGACGATCCGCGTCGGTATCGATCCCGGCTTGACGGCCTGGGCAAGCGACGATTAGTGTGCAATGAAGCACGCCACCGTTACGGGAACGCGGCGCGCCTTACAAGCCGGATCACCGGCAGAACGGGGAGCACCACCATGAGCATCGACGTACAGACACCTGAGGCCGCCGACACCAGCACCACGGAAGGCGCCTACCAGCTTGACACCATGGACCGCGATACCAACATCGGTCGGCTCGTGCACCGGGTCCGACATGCGTTGGTGACGCACATCGACAGTGCCCTGGCTTCGCTGGACCTGACTGCCGCGCAGTGGACGGTCGTCATCTACCTAGCGGAAGACCTGGCCACCACGCCGGCCGAACTTTCACGCCTGCTGCATTACGATCCGGGCGCGATGACGCGGCTGATCGATCGGCTGGAGAAGAAGAACATCGTCAAGCGCGCGCCCAGCGATGCGGATCGCCGCTCGGTGGTGGTCTCGCTGACCGAGCAGGGTCGTGCGCTGTATCCGGAGATCCGGCCGCTGATCATCGATGTGCTGAACCACCTGCTGCGTGGGTTCTCACAGACCGAGGTCAAGCAGTTGGAGAACCTGCTGCTGCGCGTGCTGCATAACGCCTGAGCGGATCAGGCGCTCGCGCTTCGGCAGCAACCGTCGACGTTGTGAGCCGCGCCTACGGCATCGCGCGGCGCGACTCGGCGCTCACTGCCCTTCAAGCTCGTGCTTGATCTTGAACAGCTCGGTATCGGTGCGGATACCCAGCTTGCGATAGGCCGATTGCTTTTGCGAGCTGATCGTCTTGATGCTGCGCGCGAACTTCTCGGCGATGTCCGTGACCGACATGCCCTCGAGGCAGCAGCGCAGCACTTCGCGCTCGCGCGGGCTGAGTTCCGAGCGGTCGATCAGCGCAGAGAGATGGGTGCCGCTGTCGGTGGGCGCGGGCGCATCGGCAGTCAGGGCATCGCGCTCCATCTCGGCCGCCAGCGCGGCATTCAAGCGCTTGCCGCCCGTGGCCACGGTGCGGATGGCGCGCACCAGTTCCGTCAACTCCTCTTCCTTGCCCACAAACCCGCGAGCACCGGCGTGCATGACCATGCCGACCGTCGCCTTGTTGTGATGCGCCGACGCCACGAGGATTTTCAATTCCGGATAGCGCACACGGATCAGGCGGATCAGGTTCAGCCCGTCGATCTCGGTGGGGCCCAGCGAGTAATCCATCAGCAGGACATCCACCACAAGGTTGTTGTCCTTGAGCGCCTGCACGATTTCGCGGCCCGAGGCAAACAGGCCGCAGACCTCGATGTCGGCCTCCTGCTTCAGGCGCGCAGCCAAACCATGGCGGACGACCGCATGGTCATCGAGCACGACCACGCGGATCGGTCGGGTCGCGGTCCAGTTCATGTTGGCAGGTTCCTCTTCGACGGGTTTTACTGGCAGCACAAAAGCGCCATCAAGGTGCTGCAGCGGCCGGCCGACATCTTAATAGCATTCCCGCGCAGCGACGGCGGTTACTTCGCCTCGACGATGGTGTCGTCTCGGGCGTAGACGGAACAGTTTCGATACTGCTCCTCGCACCACGACATCGCGCGGAACTCGGCGTTCTGCCCCCACGCGTAGCGGAACGCGTCGCCGTCGGCCGCAACGAACACCTTCGGCCAGGGCTTCTGCAAATACTCTGCAAATCCGGCTTGCGACTTCGGGCCGAGTTCACCGCGCTTGCGGGGCCGCGGCGCGGTGGCGGCCACCGCCGTGGCGGAAGCC
>NZ_VOSS01000138.1 GCF_007997035.1 Ralstonia sp. TCR112
GCAGCTACGCCGTGAACGTGACGCAGCTCGCCACGCAGGGCACGCTCACGGGTTCGGCGGCTGCCAATACGACTATCACCGCGGGTGTGAACGACACGCTCGCGTTCAACATCAGCGGCATGTCGGTCAACGTGACGTTGGCGGCCGGCAGCTACACCGCAGCGACGCTCGCTGCGCAGATTCAAAGCCAGATCAACGCATCGACCACGCTGCAGAACGCCAAGGTCAACGCATCGGTGTCGGCCGACGCCGGCGGCGTGCTGAGCATTACCGACAGCCAGTTCGGCTCGGTGTCGGCGGTGTCGGTGTCGGGCAACGGTGCTTCGTCGCTCTTTGGCGCAAGCCCCACGTCGACCAACGGTGTAGATGTGCAAGGCACCATCAACGGCGTTGCTGCAACCGGTTCGGGACAGAACCTGTATGGGATCAGCGGTTCTGCCACCGACGGTTTGACCGTGCAGGTGGCGGGTGGCCCGCTGGGTGCCCGCGGCACGGTCACAGTGCAGCGCGGTTACGCCGCTCAGCTCAACACGGTGATGACCAACCTGCTGTCGTCCAGCGGCATGGTGCAGAACGAGAC
>NZ_VOSS01000139.1 GCF_007997035.1 Ralstonia sp. TCR112
CGCGGGCAGGCGTCGCAGCCGTTCGTCGCCAACTTGGTGACGCAGGTCGACGTGGTGGAGGCTGGCGGTCTGCCGCTGCCCGTGACCATCAACGGCAGTGAGGATCGCGCCGACCATGCCGAAAACGCCTGGGTCTGCTCGCCCATCACCACGTACGGCCGCTATGCGGCGGAAGAATCCGAGCGATTGATGCCGCGCATGCTGCGGCCGGTGCTGCGCGGCGCCATTGGCCTGGCCGATGCGTGGATGCGGCATGCGCAGCTCGACCGTGCGGTGGCCGTCAACAACTGGCTGGTCAGTACGAACCTGTATCCATCGGCGGCGGCCTTCGATCTGGAAGCGCTCGCGCGAACATGCCGCGAGCGCTGGCCGGACCGCGCGATCTGGCTGCGTTCGCTCAACACGATCCAGCACGCCGACTGGCTGCGCGCCGCCACGGCTGCCGGCTTCGATTTGATCCCCACGCGGCAGGTCTATCTGTTCCTGCAGTTGCAGCGTGCGTCGCGCGTGTCGGAACTGCGTCGCGATCTGCGGCGGGACCTCAAGCTGCTCGACGCGACGCCGCTGACCTTCGTGCCGCACGACGCCTTGACCGACACCGACTTCGCGCAGGCCGAGCGGCTCTATGCGCAGCTCTATCTCGACAAGTATTCCGCGCTGAACCCGCGTTACACCGCAGCGTTTCTTCGCGCGTGGCACGCGGCAGGGCTGCTCGAATGCGCGGGTTTTCGGGATGCGCAGGGCGTGCTGCGCGCGGTGGTCGGCGTGTTTGGGCAAGGGCCGTTGCTGACCGCGCCCATCGTCGGCTACGACACGACGTGGCCCCAGCAAGCAGGGCTGTATCGCCTGCTGATGGCGCACGTGCTGCGCCTGACCATCACGCGCGATGCCGAGTTGAACCTGAGCGCTGGCGCCGCGCACTTCAAGCGCCTGCGCGGAGGCGTGCCGGCCATCGAGATGAGCGCCGTCTACTGCAGGCATCTGCCACCCGCCACGCGCCGCGCCGTCGCCGTGCTGCGCACCCTCACCACCCGGATCGGCGTGCCGATCATGCAACGCTTTCAGTTATGACTGCCTGGAACGCCACGCTGCTGCGCGGCTGGTATCCCGTCGCCGAGGCGAACCGCCTGCGCGACAAACCGATGCACGTGACCGTGTTTGGCCGCGCGGTGGTGCTCGCGCGCTTGCCCTCCAGCGGCTTGCTTGCGCTGGACGATCGCTGCCCGCATCGGCATGTGCCGTTGTCCGACGGCCAGCTCGTTGGCGAGACACTGCAGTGCAAATACCACGGTTGGACGTTCGGCGCCGACGGCCGCTGCACCACCATGCCGGGCCTGTGCCCAGGCGCCGCCGTGCCCGCCGTGCAAGTGAATGCGTGGCAGGTGTTCGAGCACGACGGGCTGATCTGGATGAGTGCACGGCCGCCGGGCGAAGCTGCGCCTGCGGCCTTGCCGGCGTTCCTGCAGCGCTTGCCGCCCGGCAGCCGCCGCTTTCTGTGGAGCACGCTGTGGCAGGCACGCCCCGCCGACGCGCTGGAGAATTTTCTTGACCCGCTGCACACGCATCTCGTGCATCCGGGTCTCGTGCGCAGCCATGGCGCGCGCCAGCCGATGACGGTGACCGTCGCCCAGTCGGCAGATGGCCTGCAGGTCGACTACGCCGGCCAGCCGCAGCAAAGCGGTCTGCTGTACCGCCTGTTCGAATCGCCGCGCACGATGGAGCGTGCGCATTTCGGTATCGCCGCGCCTTCCACCGCCCAGCTCGAATACCGCTACGCCAACGGCAGTGCGCTGTATTTCACGCTGCACTTCACGCCCGAAGACGAGATGCGCACGCGCCTGTTCGCCACGCTGCATGTGGAAAACCGCTGGGCGCCGGCCTGGGCCGTGCGCTGGCTCGTCTGGCCGTTCCTGTATCGCGTGGCGGAGCAGGACCGCCGCATCGTGGAAGCGCAGGCCGCCAACAGCGCACGCTTTGGCCGGCAGGACGGCATGTCGACCGAACTCGATCTCGTGCGGCCGATGCTGGATGCGGTGTGGATGCCGAACGGCAAGCCGGTGGAGGCCGGCGAGCGCGTGATGCAGATGTGGCTGTAGCGCCGCGCTGCTACATCGACCGCCCGTCGAAGTGGGTGACCGGCACACTGGCCAAATCGATGTCTTCCAGACAGCGCACGTTGACGGCAATCATGGGCGTGCCGTCGGGCATGACGCCCTCGGCATACGGATGGATGCCGCAGGTGGGGCAGAAGCGGTGCTTGATGACGTGCTTGCGGAAGAGGTAGGTGCTTGCGTTGTCTTCCGGCGTCAGCAGCCGCACCTTGTCGCGCGCCACGAACCACAGCAGCGAGCCCTTGCGCTGACAGATGGAGCAGTTGCACGCCATCGCGCTTTCCGGATGGCCTTCGACTTCGAATGCGACCTTGCCGCAGTGGCAGCTTCCCTTGTGTGTCATGCCGGTCTCCTGTGATGTCGTTTTGTGGCGGGCTTGGCGCGGTCCACTATAGGCGAGCCGGTTTGGGAGCGGCGCCCCGGTTTCTCGGGAATCGCCCTAGGTCTACGCGGCCGCATGCCGATGCGACAATCGCCGCGAGTCGGTCAAGCGACCGCGCCACACGGACTGCCGCGCCTTGACGGCGGCCGCGTCATGAGGAGCCATCATGCATCGCCATCGTCCTGTTGCTGTGATTCGAGCGATTTCCGCTGCCGCTATCTTTGCCGCCGGTGTCGGCGCGTTTGCGCAAGTGCCAGAACCGGCGGCGGCATCGGCTCCGGCCTCGGCACCGCCGCTTGCGGCGCAGATCGTCAACATGGGCGGCATGACGCCGGACGAAATCGGCCCCGTCATCGCCGAGATGGGTACGCTGCGCACCAAGACGCTGGTCACGGCGGCCAACGGCACGGTGGGCGTCCAGGTCGGTACCGTCGCCAAGCACACGCATACGTACGCCGACGAAATCCAGTACGTGATGTCGGGCACGGCCACCGTCTGGCTCGACAGCGCGCCGCGGGAAGTCCGGGCGGGCGATCTGGTCGTGATTCCGCGCGGCGTGGTGCACGGAACACTGACCACCAGCCCGGATTTCAAGTCGATGGCGATCAAGCTGCCGCCGCAGCGTGCGGGCGATACGCACAAGGTGCCGTGATATCTGCGTCGTGATTGGCGACGGGTTGGCCTGGGTCAGGGAAGGATAAAAACACCATCCCTTACAATGGCGCCCTCCTCAAGAGTCCATCGCCATGTCCGCCCCGCTCGCCAACGACACCTTCCTGCGCGCCCTGCGCCGCCAGCCGACCGACTACACCCCGCTGTGGCTGATGCGCCAGGCGGGCCGCTATCTGCCTGAGTACAACGCCACGCGTGCGCGGGCCGGCAGCTTCCTCGGCTTGGCCAAGTCGCCTGCGTACGCGACGGAAGTGACGCTGCAGCCGCTGGACCGCTACCCCTTGGACGCGGCAATCCTGTTCTCCGACATCCTGACCGTGCCCGACGCCATGGGCCTGGGGCTGTCGTTCGCGCAAGGCGAGGGGCCGCGCTTTGCCAAGCCGGTGCGCACGGAAGCCGATGTGGCGGCGCTGTCCGTGCCGGACATGTCGTCGCTGCAATACGTGTTTGACGCCGTGGCGGAAATCCGCCGTGCGCTCGTCCAGGACGGCCGCCAGCGGGTGCCGCTCATCGGCTTCTCGGGCAGCCCGTGGACGCTCGCCTGCTACATGGTCGAAGGCGGCGGTTCGGACGACTTCCGCACCGTCAAGTCGATGCTCTACGCGCGCCCGGACCTGATGCACCGCATCCTGGAGATCAACGCGCAGGCCGTGATCGACTATCTGAATGCACAGATCGATGCAGGCGCACAGGCTGTGCAGGTGTTCGATACCTGGGGCGGAGCGCTGGCCGATGGCATCTACCAGGAGTTTTCGCTGGCCTACATGGCCCGCGTGGTGAAGGGTATTCGCCCCGGGGCCGACGGCCAGCGCGTGCCGGTCATCCTGTTCACCAAGGGCGGCGGCCTGTGGCTCGAAGGCATGGCCGAGACCGGTGCTGACGCGCTGGGCGTGGACTGGACCGTCAACCTGCAGCGCGCTCGCCAGCGAACGGCGGGCCGCGTCGCCTTGCAAGGCAACCTGGACCCCACCGTGCTGTTTGCCGAGCCGGAGGCGATTCGCGCGCAAGCGCGCCGCGTGCTGGAAGACTACGCAGCCGGCGGTGGCAGCGATGGCCACATCTTCAACCTCGGCCACGGCATCTCGCAGTTCACCCCGCCCGAAGCCGTATCGGTGCTGGTGGAGGAGGTGCACAGCTTCAGCCGCGCGCTGCGGTCGAAAGCGAAGTAACACGATCAAGATCAATGCTGCAGTGCGATAGCGTTTGAATCGTGCCGCAATAGTGCGTGAAGTCGGGGGCACGGGTGGAATCTTCGCCGCTTTGGTGCAGTAGGGGTGAGTGACTACTCGCGTGCCGGTGGCCCCATCTGGCCCCAACGGGGTGTCAAGCGATTTATTTCGCGCTTTCTGGTGCGTAAGCCGGCTGTCAAGACTTGACTTATGCACAAAGCTGTCGCGGCTGGTTCTTTCCGCGGCGCAACAGGGGCGGCTCTGTGCACGCACCGCATAAGTGTTTGATTTTTCTGAAAGAAAGCCGCGTGCGCGTAAATCGTGCAAGCTAGAAAAACAGCGCGTCTACCGGCCTTCGCGGGCGCAGCGGCCGACTTTTCAACAAAGTTATCCACAGGCCGTGTGGATAGGCCGGAAAACGGTCGCCGATCAGGGCGCCAAGGCATAAACCTCAAGTAGTACTTGAACATTGAACCGACCATGGCAATGGCTGTGAAGGCAAGGTGAGATGGGCAAGACGCATTTCCCAGGTGCAGGATGCGCCGCTGCATCGCAACAAACTCTTTGCAATTCAACCGTTTGCGCCAAGCATGACCACCGCCCACGTCGACGCCGCGTTTTCTGATGCCCAGGTGTCGGCTGCCATTGCGCGTGTGGTGATCGATACACCGCTCGATGCCGTGTTCGATTACCGGTGCGGGCAACCTGTGCTGGTTGGGCAGCTCGTGGTGGTGCCGTTCGGCAACAGGCGGGTGGTGGCGTTGGTGGTCGAAACTGCCGCAACCACCGATGTTCCGCAAGAAAAGCTGCGCGATGTGGAGCGGGTGCTGGCCTGGGTGCCGCCGCTCGACGCCGAATGGCGGGCGCTCGCCGAATTTGCTGCCGGTTACTACCACCGTGCGCTCGGCGAGGTGACGTTGCCCGCGTTGCCGCCGTTGTGGCGCACGCCGGGCAGCTGGGACAACCTCGCCCGGCAGGCCAACGAAACCGTCTACGTGATGTTTGAACCGGCGCGGGCCGCGTTGCTCGACAGCGTTCCGAAACGTGCGTCCGGCGCCATGCGCCTGGCCGAAGCACTGACCGGCGATGGCGAGCTGTCCACCAGCGCCGCCGTTGAATTGCACGGGCAAGCCGTCGCCAAGCTGCGGGACTGGACGACCGTCGGCTGGCTGCGCGCAGAACTGCGGCCGAAGGCGCTGCTGCCGCAACCGCTCGAGCTGCCGGCGCCTTCCGTCGCGCCCGCCCTGAACGACGAACAGGCCGCCGCCGTGGCGGCCATCGCCCAGGCCGGGGCGGCGGGTACCTTCAGCCCCTTCCTATTGTTTGGCGTGACCGGAAGCGGCAAGACCGAGGTCTACCTGCACGCCATCGCCGACGCCTTGGCGCGCGACCCCGCCGCGCAGGTCCTGATGCTGGTGCCCGAGATCAACCTGACGCCGCAGCTGGAGGCGCGCATTGCGGCGCGTTTTCCCGGCGTGCCCATGGCCGCGCTGCACAGCGGTCTGGCCGAACAGCCGCGCGCGCTGAACTGGCTGGCCGCGCATCGCGGTGAAGCGCGCATCGTGCTCGGCACGCGGCTGGCGATGCTGGCGTCGCTGCCCAACCTCGCGCTCATCCTTGTCGATGAGGAGCACGACACGTCGTACAAGCAGCAGGAGGGTCTGCGTTATTCCGCACGCGACCTGGCGCTATGGCGTGCCAAGCAGCGCAACATCCCCGTGGTACTGGGCTCTGCCACGCCGTCGCTGGAAACCTGGTGGCGCGCCGAGCAGACGGCTACGACGCGCCTGACGCTCTCGCAACGCGCGCAGGCAGAAGCGGTGCTGCCGCGCGTGTCGCTCATCGACCTGAACCTGGAGCGCCGCGCCGGGCGTGCGATTCGTGATGGGCTGTCCAAACCGCTCGTCGATGCGATTGCCGATCGCCTGGCGCGCGGCGAACAAAGCCTGCTGTTCCTCAACCGCCGCGGCTACGCGCCTGTGCTGTCCTGCGACGCCTGCGGCTGGCTGTCGGGCTGTCCGCGCTGCTCGGCGTACCTGGTGCTGCACAAGCCGGAGCGGCGCCTGCGCTGTCACCACTGCGGGTACGAATCGCGCATTCCGCATCACTGCCCCGACTGCGGCAACGTCGACATCGCCCCGCTCGGGCGCGGCACCCAGCGCATTGAAGAAACGCTCGGCGAGCTGTTTCCGCAGGCCCGCGTCGCCCGCATCGACGCCGATTCCACCCGCCGCAAGGGCAGCGCCGAAGCGCTGTTCGACACCGTGCACGAAGGCGGCGTCGACATCCTGATCGGCACGCAGATGGTCGCCAAGGGGCACGACTTCCAGCGCGTGACGCTGGTGGGCGTGGTCGCGCCCGATTCCTCGCTGTTCTCGCACGACTTCCGCGCGGGAGAGCATCTCTTTGCCTCGCTGATGCAGGTGGCGGGCCGCGCGGGCCGGGCCGGCTTGGCCGGCGAGGTGCTGATTCAGACGCGGTATCCCGACGCACCGGCGCTGCAGGCGCTGGTTCGGCACGACTACGACGGTTTTGCGCGCCAGCTGCTGCGGGAGCGCAAACAGGCCGGGCTGCCGCCGTTTGCCTATCAGGCGTTGTTGACCGCAGAGCACAAGGAAGTCGCACGCGCGCTGGAGTTTTTGGGCGCCGCGCGTTCGGCTGGTGAAGCCTTGGCCGCTGAATTGGGCGCGCCGGTGTTTTTGCATGATCCGGTGCCGATGACGATGGTGCGCCTGGCCAACCGCGAGCGGGCGCAGTTGCTGGTGGAATCGGGTTCTCGCGCGGCTTTGCAGAAGCTGTTGACTGCCTGGACTGAGGGGTTTGCGGGGATTGGCAAGACTGTGAAGGGGGTGCGGTGGCAGTTGGAGATTGATCCTTTGAGGATTTGAGCGTTGGTGGTCCACCTCCCTTTCGTTCCCTGCCGGGACCGACTCACTTTTCTTTGTCTTGCCAAAGAAAAGTAAGCAAACAGAAGGCGCGCCCGAGATGGCGAAAAGATTCCTTGAATTTGCGTAACCGGGCGGAGGTGGGGAAAACTCGCTGCGCTCAGACAGTTCCCCACCTTTTTTCCGCCCGCTTACGAAAATTCAAGGCGCCATCAAGGGCTCAACGTCAAAAGAAAAAGGCCAACCCGTCGCGAGGTTGGCCTTGTCTTTTGGGCTTGTGTCCAGATGGTGTGGCTTTTGTCCTTTGACTTTCCTGCCCTAGATGGCGCCTTGAATTTCTGTTGCAGGGAGGAAAAAGAGGGGGAAACTGTCTGAGCGAAGCGAGTTTTTCCCGTCTCCGCCCGGTTACGGAAATTCAAGGAATCTTTCGCCATCTCGGGCGCGCCTTTCTTTTGCCTACCTTTCTTTGGCCAAGACCAAAAGAAAGTAAGTCAGCCCCGGCAGGGGATGAAACCGGGGATAAACCACAAACGCAAAACATCAAACAGCCGCCCGCAACACCCGCTGCTGATAAGCCTGCAAATGCGCAAACGCCACCCGCAGCAGCGACACATCAACGCCCAACGCCCGCCCACGGCGCAGCATGTCCCCCACGATGTGATCGGCCTCCACCCGCGCACCGCTCTCCAGATCCCGCAGCATCGATGCCGTCAGCGGTGAGCCCGCCTGCGTCAGCACGTTCAGCGCACGTTCGCGCGCCGCCTGCCGATTCGGATACCCCGACGCCGCCGCCACACGCTCGCACGCGTTGAACATCGCCTCGTTCAGCGCCGCGCCCTCATCCGTGGCAACAATCTCGCCCACCGTCGCCCGCATCAGGCACGTCATTGCCGCCAGCGAAGTGAGGAACGTGAACTTCTCCCACATGTCCTGCATGACGTTCTCGGTCAGCACGGAATCAAAGTTGGCCGTGGCAAACACATCGCGAATCGCCTCGGTGCGCTCGCGCGGCGCATGCGGCGTGCGCTCGCCAAAGGTGATCGAATGCGCGGCGGGGCCCTGCCCGTTGCTCAGGTGCAGCACCGCGCCATCCGGCGCACTTGTCGCACTGATGTGGCACAGCCCACCGAGCACCCGCGATTCACCAAACGCCGCATCGAGCCGTTCCAGATGCGCGAGCCCGTTGAGCACCGGCAGCACCACCGTGCGCTCGCCCACCACGGGGCGGATGGCCGTGATGGCGTCTTCCAGGTCGTAGGCCTTGCAGCTCAGCAGCACCAGGTCGGCACGGCCCCAAGCCGCCGCCTGGTCTGCGGTGACGGTCTGCACGGGCAATTGCGCATCGCCGTGCGGGCTGCGGATCACCAGACCGTGTTCGCGCAACCGCGCCGCCCGCGCAGGGCGCACCAGGAATGTCACGTCCGCGCCCGCCTGGGCGAGCCGCCCACCGAAATAACCGCCGGTGCCACCGGCGCCAAGCACCAGAATCCGCATTGCTGTCCTCATGGGGTTCGTTTCCATCGAGCCAAAGATAGGCAAACGATTCTAGGCCTGTTCGCGCGACCCTGCAGACGGCGCCCCGCGCGCGCTAAAATGCTGATTTTCCTCACAATTTGACGCCCGTCCGGCCATTATTCAGCGCTGGCGGGGTCGATATGCCATGACGTTTTCCAATAATTTCCACCGCCTCGAAACCCGTCTGCAGTCGCAGGTTGGCCGCGCCATCGGCGACTTCAAGATGATCGAAGACGGCGACACCATCCTCGTGTGCCTGTCCGGCGGCAAGGATTCGTACACGATGCTGTCGGTGCTGATGGCGCTGCAGAAGCGCGCGCCGGTCGACTTCAAGCTGATCGCGATGAACCTCGACCAGAAGCAGCCCGGCTTTCCGGAAGAGGTGCTGCCCAACTATCTGAAGAAGCTGGGCGTGGAATATGTGATCGTCGAGGCGGACACCTATTCGATCGTCAAGGAGAAGGTGCCCGAGGGCAAGACGACGTGCTCGCTGTGCTCGCGCCTGCGCCGCGGCGTGATCTACCGCACGGCCAAGGAGCTGGGCGCCAACAAGATCGCGCTGGGCCACCACCGCGACGACATCGTCAACACGTTCTTCCTGAACATGTTCTTTGGCGGCAAGATGAAGTCGATGCCGCCCAAGCTGGCCACCGACAACGGCGACCACATCGTCATCCGGCCGCTTGCCTATTGCGCGGAAAAGGACATCGCCTCCTACGCCCGCGCGATGGAATTCCCGATCATCCCGTGCAACCTCTGCGGCTCGCAGGAAAACCTGCAACGCAAGAAGGTCAAGGAGATGCTGCTGGAGTGGGAGCGCCAGACGCCGGGCCGCATCGACAACATCTTCGCTTCGCTGCAGAACGTCGTGCCGTCGCACCTGGCCGATACCGATCTGTTCGACTTCAACGGCCTGACCACCGGCCTGGCGAAGATCGGCGAAGACGCGCTGTTCGGCCAGACCGCCTACGACCAGGCCCCGCTGGTGTTTGCCGGCTCGCACGACGACCGCATCGAGTTCGTGCGGTTTGAGCGCAAACCGGGCGACAAGCCCGCCGAGCAGGCCGTGTCCGGGGAGGCCGCGGCAAGCTGAGCGCGGCGCGCTTCACACAGGTGACACACGCGGCGCACATGCGCTGCGTGCGCTCCGCCATCCGCCTGACCGGCCGGCGGCCTAACCGTCTCGGTAATGGCGCGATTGCAACAATTCCACCGTTTGACCGGTTCAGGGGGAGGGTGGGCCCCATGCTAGAATTTTTCCATCTGTGTCTTATACGCCGCAAAAGCGCCCCGCAGAAGGGTTTGCAGGCGGTCCGGCCATCCTGAGGGGAGGTGGCGGGCGGTGGGTTTCAGGCAGCCGATCCCGGTGCCGGCAACCCGTCGCAGGCTATCGCTTCGAGTCACTCTAGGAACCTCCTTGTGAATATCGTCATCCTGGCTGCGGGCATGGGCAAACGCATGCGCTCCGCCCTGCCGAAAGTGCTGCATCCCCTGGCCGGCAAATCGCTGCTGGCGCACGTCATTGAAACCGCACGCACCCTGTCGCCGACGCGGCTGGTCGTCGTCGTCGGTCATGGCGGCGATCGGGTGCGCGAGATGGTTGGCGCGCCCGACATCGCTTTCGCCACGCAAGACAAGCAACTGGGCACCGGTCACGCCGTCATGCAGGCCGTCGACCAGCTCGACGAGAGCGTGCCCACCCTGGTGCTCTACGGCGATGTGCCGCTCACCCGCGCCGAAACGCTGAGCGCGCTGGTGGGCGCCGCCGGCAACGATCACCTGGGCGTGCTGACCGTGCATCTGGGCGACCCGACCGGCTACGGCCGCATCGTGCGCGACGCCGCCGGCCGCATCACGCGCATCGTCGAGCAGAAAGACGCCAACGAAACGCAACTCGCCATCCATGAGGTGAACACCGGCATCCTGGTGTGCCCGACGGCCAAGCTCAAGAGCTGGCTTGCCACGCTCTCCAACGACAACGCGCAGGGCGAGTACTACCTGACCGACGTGATCGAGCGCGCCGCCAGCGAAGGCGTGCCCATCACGTCCGCCCATCCGCTGGCCGAGTGGGAAACGCTGGGCGTGAACAGCAAGGTGCAGTTGGCGGAGCTGGAGCGCATTCACCAACGCAATATCGCGCAGCAACTGCTGGAAGACGGCGTGACGCTCGTCGACCCGGCGCGCATCGACGTGCGCGGCAAGCTCACCTGCGGCCGCGACGTGGTGATCGACGTCAACTGCATCTTCGAGGGCGACGTCACGCTGGCTGACGGCGTGCGCATCGGCGCCAATGCGGTGATCCGCGATGCCGCCATCGAGGCCGGCGCCGAGATTCTGCCGTTCTGCCACATCGAGCGCGCCAAGGTTGGCGCCGACTCGCGCATCGGCCCGTACGCGCGGCTGCGCCCGGGCACCGAACTGGCCGAAGACGTGCACATCGGCAACTTTGTCGAGGTCAAGAACAGCCAGATCGCGGCGCACAGCAAGGCCAACCACCTGGCCTACGTGGGCGACGCCACGGTCGGCTCGCGCGTCAACATCGGCGCGGGCACCATCACCTGCAACTACGACGGCGCGAACAAATTCCGCACCATCATCGAAGACGATGCCTTCATCGGTTCCGACACGCAGCTCGTGGCGCCGGTGCGCGTGGGCAAGGGCGCGACGCTGGGCGCCGGCACCACGCTGACCAAGGATGCGCCCGACGGTAAGCTGACGGTCTCGCGGGCACGGCAGGTCACCATCGACAGCTGGCAGCGCCCGGTCAAGCAGAGGAAGGAAGGCTGACAGGTTTTCTCCTGCGCCGAACAGCGGATGCCGCTTCGGCACACGAGCATCGATACTGAATTACCGAGTGCGGCGCACATTAAGCCTGCGGCCGCACCCCAACTGGAGAAATCAACATGTGCGGTATCGTTGGCGCGGTTTCCACGCGCAATATCGTTCCCGTCCTGATCGAAGGCCTGCGCCGCCTGGAATACCGCGGCTATGATTCCTGCGGCGTTGCCGTTCAGCGTGACGGACAGCTCGAGCGCGCGCGCACCGTGTCGCGCGTGGCCGATCTCGATGCCCAGGCACAGACCAGCCACCTCGATGGCGCCATCGGCATCGCGCACACCCGCTGGGCCACGCATGGCCGGCCGGATACCGTCAACGCGCACCCGCATTTCTCCGGCGACACCATCGCCCTGGTGCACAACGGCATCATCGAAAACTACGAAGCGCTGCGCGAAGAACTCAAGGCTGTCGGCTACGGCTTTGAATCGCAGACGGATACGGAAGTCGTCGCGCACCTGATCCACCAGGCCTACACGTACCCGAGCAGCGCCACGCGCGGCGACCTGTTCGCCTCGGTGCGTGCGTCGGTCAAGCGCTTGCACGGCGCCTATGCGATTGCCGTGTTTGCACGCGACAACCCCGACGTGGTGGTGGGGGCGCGCGCCGGCTCGCCGCTGGTCGTGGCGCTTGGCGAGAACGAATCGTTCCTCGCCTCCGATGCGCTGGCCGTGGCCGGTACCGCCAGCCGCATGGCCTACCTGGAAGAAGGCGACGTGGTGGAACTCACCCGCGAAGGCTTCACCGTGGCCGATGCAAACGATAAGATCGTCGAGCGTGAAGTGAAGGAAGTCGGCACCTACGCTGCCGCTGTTGAACTCGGCCCCTTCCGCCACTTCATGCAGAAGGAAATCTTCGAGCAGCCGCGCGCCTTGGGCGATACGCTCGAAGGCGTGCAGGGTTTTGGGCCCGACCTGTTTGGCCCCGAGGCGGCCCAGGTGCTGCCCAAGGTCGACAGCGTGCTGATCCTGGCCTGCGGCACGAGCTACTACTCTGGCTGCACGGCCAAGTACTGGCTTGAATCGATCGCCAAGATCCCGACGCAGGTCGAGGTTGCCAGCGAATACCGCTACCGCGAGACGGTGCCCAACCCGAACGCGCTCGTCGTCGTGATCTCGCAATCGGGCGAAACCGCCGACACGCTGGCCGCACTGCGCCACGCACGCGAACTGGGCCACACGCATACGCTCGCCATCTGCAACGTGGCGACCAGCGCCATGGTGCGCGAGACGCAGCTCAAGTTCCTCACGCGCGCCGGCACCGAGATCGGCGTGGCGTCCACCAAGGCGTTCACCACGCAGCTGGCCGCGCTGTACATGCTGGCGCTGACGTTCGCCAAGCTGCGCGGTCATCTGAACGCCGAGCAGGAAGAAGATGCACTGCGCCATCTGCGCCACCTCCCGTCGGCGTTGAACGCGGTGCTGGCGCTCGAGCCGCAGATCATCGCGTGGTCGGACGAATTTGCCCGCCGCGAAAACGCGCTGTTCCTCGGCCGCGGTCTGCATTACCCGATCGCCCTGGAAGGCGCGCTCAAGCTCAAGGAAATCTCGTACATCCACGCAGAGGCCTACCCGGCCGGCGAACTCAAGCACGGCCCGCTGGCCTTGGTGACCGAGCAGATGCCGGTCGTGACCGTGGCCCCGAACGACGCGCTGCTCGAAAAGCTCAAGTCGAACATTCAAGAAGTGCGCGCGCGCGGCGGCAAGCTGTACGTGTTTGCCGACGCCGATACGCACATCCAGTCGGGCGACGGCATCCAGGTGATCCGCATGCCGGAGCACTACGGGCAGCTCTCGCCGATCCTGCACGTGGTACCGCTGCAGCTGCTGGCGTATCACACGGCACTGGCGCGCGGCACCGACGTCGACAAGCCGCGTAACCTGGCGAAATCGGTGACTGTCGAATAAGTTTCGGCAGGCGCAGAAACAGAAAAGGCCGTCCTTCGGGACGGCCTTTTTTTCATGGTGTGCGCTTCGCCAGACAAGCATTCGCTCCACCGTTGCCTCAAGTATACCGCGACCCCCGGGGCTTGCGGGAAGCCCCGGCGGCCGCAGTAGCGTCGCCCCCCCCAATCTTGAAACCGACCGAAAGGAGGGTGAGACATGCGTGTGATGCCATCGATGTTTGGAGCACAGGGCAGTGCCGTGGTGATGCAAGCCGGAGGTGTGAAATGAGCGGGCATGCCGTGGTGATTGCCGGCGGTGGGCCGACGGGGCTCATGCTCGCGGCCGAGCTGGCCCTGGCCGGCATTGACGTCGCCATTGTCGAACGCCGCGCCAACCAGGATGTGGTGGGTGTGCGTGCCCTGGGCTTGCACGCACGGTCGATCGAGGTGCTCGACCAGCGTGGCGTGGCCGAGCGGTTTGTCTCGCAGGGCAAGACCTATCCGGTCGTGCATTTTGGCGAGAACCCGCTGGACATCAGCGACTTTCCCACCCGGCACAACTACGTGCTCGGCCTGTGGCAGCACCACACCGAGCGACTCCTCGCGCAGTGGGTCGGCGAGCTCGGCGTGCCGTTCTATCGCGCGCGGGAAGTGACGGGCTTCACGCAAGACGGCAGCGGCGTCGAGGTCACGCTGTCCGACGGCAAGGTGCTGCGGGCGCAATACCTCGTTGGCTGCGATGGCGGGCGCAGCGCTGTCCGCAAGGCTGCCGGCATCGAGTTTGCGGGCTGGGACGCCACGACCAGCTGGCTCATCGCCGAGGTGCACACCACGCAGCCGCCACCCCCCTTTGGCTTCAAATACGATGCCATCGGCCGGCACGCCGTCGCGCCCATGGAAGATGGCAAATGCGTCCGCGTGGTGCTGACCGAGCGACAACTCGGTACCGACAATGCGCCCACGCTGGCCGACCTGAGCGAGGCGCTGATCGCGGTCTATGGCACCGACTTTGGCGCGCATCGCCCGAACTGGATCTCGCGGTTTTCCGATATGGCCCGCCAGGCCGTGGCCTACCGCGACAAACGTGTGCTGCTGGCAGGCGACGCCGCGCACGTGCATCCGCCCATGGGCGGGCAGGGCCTGAACATGGGCATGCAGGATGCCGTGAACCTCGGTTGGAAGCTGGCCGCCGTCATCAAACGGACGGCGCCCGAAAGCCTGCTCGACAGCTATCACGCCGAGCGCCATCCGGTGGCCGCGCGTACGTTGCGCAATACGCTGGCGCAGGTGGTGCTGCTTCGCCAGGACGAGCGGTCCAAGGCGCTGAGCGAGATCACCTCGGAGCTGTTTCGCATGGATGAACCGCGCAGGCGCCTGGTTGGGATGGTCTCGGCGCTCGATGTGCGCTACGACTTTGGCGAAGGGCATCCGCTGCTCGGCCGCCGCATGCCGGACCTCGACCTGGACACCGCCCAAGGCCCGGTGCGCGTCTTCCAGCTGTTGCACGCGGCGGGCGCGGTGCTGCTCAACTTCGGCCCGGCGGATGCCATCGACATCGCGCCATGGGCCGACCGCGTGCGGCGGGTGGATGCCCGCTACGCAGGCGCCTGGGCGCTGCCGGTGGTGGGCACGGTGCCCGCGCCCTCCGCTGTGCTGGTCCGCCCCGACGGCCACGTGGCGTGGGTCGGTAACGGAAGCACTGAGGGGCTGCAGGCGGCGTTGCAGCGGTGGTTCGGCACGGCGACGGCCTGACGCCGCTTGCCGGCAGAGACAGCCGGCTGGAGGGTGGCGTCTATCCAGGTGTTTGAAGCGGCCGGAGGGACAGCGCTGGCCGGTATGCTGCATGGCATCGGAATCACCGTCCCTCTGGAGTCCTGGCATGTTCAACGTCCTCAGCAAGATCGTCCTGCTTGCCGTGTATGGCCTCGCGCTGGCCAGCTATGCCACGCCACTGCCGCTGTCGGCCGACGCCATCGGCTGGTTGCGCATCGTGGCGCTGGTGCTGCTGGCCGCGCACCTGCTGGAAGTGGTGCTGTGCTTTCGCAAGGTGGCGCTGCACAAGGGGCCGTTGTTCGACAGCGTGCTGCTGACGTTGCTGTTCGGCTTTCTGCACTGGAAGCCGCTGGCGGACGCCGCGCGGCAAGCTCGCTGATTGCGACTGACCGGCCCCACTAGCCGCAACGGCGGGGCAGACCTACTCTAGTTCCAGTCGTCCCTGGATTGACCAGTTGGGACTCCTTGCTGCAACGCGGCATCGATCATGGACAGAGTGGAACGAACGGCGTTTGTCTTTGCCGGTGGCGGCAGCCTCGGCGCCATCGAGGCCGGCATGCTGCGCGAGCTGGTGGCCTCCGGCGTGGTGCCCGACATGGTGGTGGGCGCCTCGGCCGGCGCCATCAACGCTGCCTTTTTTGCGTGCAATCCGCACGTGGCCGGCACGACGCAGCTTGAGGCGCTGTGGCGCGGCGTGCGGCGCGCCGACGTGATGCCGTGGTCCTGGCGGGCAATGTTCAGCATGCTCGGCATCCTGGGCGGCCGACGGGAACACCTCGTCGATGCCTCTGGCCTGCAGCGCCTGCTGACGCGGCATTTTGCGCAGACCCTGCTTGAGTCGGCCCCGCTGCCGCTGCATGTGGTGGCCACCGACATGCGCACCGGCGCCGAGGTGGTGTTGTCGTCTGGCGCCATCGTGCCAGCTGTGCTGGCCAGCGCCGCCATTCCCGGCGTGTTTCCGCCGGTGCGCGTTGGTGATCGCCTGTTGATCGACGGCGGCGTCGCCAACAACACGCCGATCTCCGCGGCCATCCGGCTGGGCGCCACACGCGTCGTCGTACTGCCGGCAGGGTTTGCGTGTGCGGACCGCCGTGCCCCGCGCAGCGCCATCGAGCACGCGCTGAACGCCTTGTCGCTGCTGGTCGCGCGTCAGCTCGTGCAAGACCTGGAGCGATGGGCCGGGCAGGTGCCCATTACCGTTGTGCCGCCGCTGTGCCCGCTCGACGTGTCACCCTACGACTACGCACGCTGCGGTGAATTGATCGACCGCGCTGCTGCCGCCACGGCGGCATGGCTCGCAGCCGATGGTCTGGCGGCCACCGGCATCCCGGGCGCGCTGCGTGAGCACCATCACGACGAAGCCCACCCGAACTGCAGCGCAGACCTCCACGGCATGCCCGCGGCTTGATGCGGCAGCGTCGGATTTTCTGTCCGCCGTTGAAACTGAATCTGCGCCACGCGTCTGTTTCCCCCAGCATTGCGCGCCCATGATGCGGCTATCCAATTCACTGGAATGTCCGCCATGAAAGCCGTTGCCTACTACCAAAGCCTGCCCATCGACCGCCCCGAGGCGCTGGTCGACCTGACCCTGCCCGAGCCCACACCAGGCCCACGCGACTTGCTTGTGGAAGTGCGCGCCATCTCCGTCAACCCGGTCGATGTGAAGGTGCGCGCCGGCATGCCGCCGGTGGATGGTCAGCCCCGCGTGCTGGGCTGGGATGCTGCCGGCGTGGTGCGCGCTGTCGGAGCGGAGGTGTCGCTCTTCAAGCCGGGCGATGCGGTGTGGTATGCCGGTGCCCTGCAGCGCCCGGGCACCAATAGCGAGCTGCATGTCGTGGACGAACGCGTGGTCGGCACGATGCCCGCCACGCTCGGGTTTGCGCAGGCAGCGGCGCTGCCGCTCACCGCCATCACCGCCTGGGAATTGCTCTTCGACCGGCTCCAGGTGCCGGAATCTGCGGCGCCCAGCGGCAAGACGTTGTTGATCGTCGGTGCGGCGGGCGGTGTGGGGTCGGTGCTCGTGCAGCTCGCGCGCCGGTTGACGGGCCTGACCGTGATCGGCACCGCCTCGCGCCCGGAGACGGCCGCCTGGGTGCGCGAGCTGGGCGCTCACCATGTGATCAACCACGCGCAGCCGCTGGCTGCAGAACTGCATCGCATTGGTGTGCCAGCGGTGGACTACGTCGCCAGCCTGAACCAGACCGAACATCACTTCGAGCAGATCGTCGAGGCGCTCAAGCCGCAAGGCCGCCTTGCGTTGATCGACGACCCGGCGCAGCTCGACGTGCGCAAGCTCAAGGCGAAGAGTCTGTCGCTGCACTGGGAGTTCATGTTCACGCGCTCCATGTTCAGCACGGACGACCAGATCGAGCAGCACCGCCTGCTCAACCGCGTGGCCGCGCTCATCGACGAAGGCACGTTGCGTTCCACCATGAACGAGCACTTCGGCACGATCAATGCCGCCAACCTCAAGCATGCGCATGCCTTCATCGAAAGCAATCAGGCGCGCGGCAAGATCGTGCTGGAAGGGTTTTGATTCAGGCGTCCGCCAGATAACCGGCAATGCGGTCTTGCAGGAAGTCGCGCAGCCGCATCAACGTGGGCGACAGCGTGAGGCGGTGCGTGCAGATCAGATGCAGCGGTGCCGCCTCGCCGTGCCAGTCGGTGAGCGCGGCTTGCAGCCGGCCGGCGCGCAGATCGGCCAAGACGTCCAGCCGCGACGTGTAAGCGATGCCATGCCCCGCAACGGCCCAGCGGCGCACGAGTTCGCCGTCGTCGGCAATGCGGTTGCCGGTGACGCGCACAACGTGCGCCTGACCGTCGCCGCTCGCACCGTGAAAGGTCCACTGGTCGTGCGTGGTGTCGGACAGGGCCAGCAACAGGCAATTGTGCTGACGCAGATCGTCCGGTGTCTTCGGCACGCCGTGCCGCGCAAAGTAGGCCGGCGCCGCGCACAGCACGCGGCGGTTGTCCGGCGCCAGCGGCAGCGCCACGAGCGATGAATCCTCCGGCTCCCCATAGCGCACCGCGACATCGACGCGCTGCCGGAACATGTCGACCAGCCGGTCGCCGATGCGCACCTGAAGCGCCACCGCTGGGTGCTCGGTGAGGAAGTCGTCGAGCCAGCCGGTGAGCACGTTGCGGCCGAGGTCTGACGGGATCGACAGCGACACATCGCCGCCGATGGCTTGGCGGCCGAGCGCGAGCGCGTCCTGCCCGGCCTGCAGATCCGCCAGCGCACGGCGCGCATGTTGCAGGTAGCGCTCGCCTTCCTGCGTGAGCGCCAGGCTGCGCGTGGAGCGCGCCAGCAGCCGCACGCCGAGTTCCGCCTCCAACCGCTTGATGGCCGCGCTTGCTGCCGCGGGGGCAATGTTCAACACACGCGCAGCCGCCGACAGGCTGCCGTTGTCCACGGCCAGCACGAGGATGGTGAGGTCGTCCAGGCGGATCATGGCGTGTGGTGTCGAGTGCGAAGGCGTCGAAGGATGGAGCGCATCTTACCGAGCGCCTAGCCGGCGCGCACGGTCGCCCAATCGAGTCCGAACCGTGCGAGGTATTTGCGCAGCCGGTCGGCGTCATTCACCTTGGCCTTCTCGGTGCGCGACACGTCGAAGAGCCGGCGCCCGGCGTCCGACAGCGATGCCGATTCGCGGCACACGGCAATCACGTTTTCCAGCTGCATGCGGTCGAACAGGTCGATCGATGCCGCCGCGTCGCCGATCAAGTTGGCAAGGCGGTCGCCTTTGCCTGCCGGGTCCGGCTCGGCCCACGTGCGTTGCAGACGCGCGATTTCGTCTGCGACATCGGCTTCGGTGATGCGCCCGCCTTCGGCCAGCGTTGCCAGCCGCGTGACGCTGGCCGATAGCTCGCGGAAGTTGCCCGTCCACCGCGCCTGCGGCGAAGTGACGAACTTCAGATAAATGCGGCGCGCCTCGGTATGAAAGCGCACTTGCTCGCCGTGCTCGCGTGCAAAACGGGCGAGTTCGAAATCGAGGTTCGGCTCCAGATCTTCAGGGCGATCGGCCAGGCCCGGCAGGTCGAAGGTCCACAGATTGATCCGCGCGTATAAGTCTTCGCGAAAGCGCCCCTCGGCCACCCACTGTCGCAGGTCGCGCACGGTGCCCGCGATGAGCTGGAAATCGCTTTCGACTTCGCGGTCGCTGCCGAACGGCAGGAAGCGCTTCTCTTCGATGGCCTTGAGCAGCATGGCTTGTTCGTCCAGGCCCAGTTCGCCAATCTCATCGAGGAACAGCAGGCCGCCATCCGCGCTGCGCAGCAGGCCCGCGCGCTCGGTCTGTGCGCCGGTGAAGGCGCCTTTCACGTGGCCGAAGAGCGCCGACATGGCGCTGTCGCCGCGCAGCGTGGCGCAGTTCACCTCGACAAAGCGGCCGGCCAGCTGGTGCCGCGCCTTCTTCATCTCGTACACCCGCCGCGCGAGGAACGACTTGCCCGCGCCGGTCGGCCCGAACAGCAGCATCGGCGACTTGGAACGCGAGGCCACGCGCTCGATCTGCTCGATCATCCGGTTGAACGCCGGGTTGCGCGTGGCAATGCCGGACTTCAGCAGCGACACCGTGTCTTCGCGCTCGCGTGCGAAACGCGTGGCGATCTTGTCGTAGCGCGAGAGGTCCAGGTCGATGACGCTGTAGCTGCCGGACGTGTTGCCGAGTTCCTTCTTGCGCGGCGGCGCCGTCTGGATGAGCTGGGCCGGCAGGTAGCGCGCCTCGGCCAGCAGGAACCAGCAGATCTGCGCGACGTGCGTGCCCGTGGTGATGTGGATGAGGTAGTCCTCGGCCTCGGTGTCGAAGGCATAGCTGCGGGTGAAATCGTGCAGCGTGCTGTAGACCTCTTCGAAGTCCCACGGGTCGCGTAGCGAAACCTCCACGCTGCGCACCTCCGTCTCGGGCGATACCGAGGCGATGTCCGCGCGCAGCCGTTCGAACAGGCCGCGGCTGCGGGCATCGTGCAGCAGCTCCAGGCGGTGGATGACGAGGTCGTCCTGCTGGCACAGGCCGACGGTCGGCCGCCACCGCTCCCAGCGCTGCGCGCCCTTGCCCACGTAGTCGAGCGTGGTACCGACGAAACCGATGGCGACGTTTTTGCGCATCCCGCGTGTTTATCTAAAAAGATAAACCAATATATCGATAGATCGGTATTTCTGGAAGTTGGGCGTGCCTACATCTGCGTCGGATGCGTGGAAAATCAATGAAATCAAGGTGTTGCGAATGCGATCGCGCCATGGGAAGTGGCCTGGCATACCCATTGCACTAGAGGGTGTGTCCAACTCAGCAGGAGCGCACCATGATCAGCGGTAAACAGAAGCGCGCCGCCATCATGGCGCGGCGCCACGAGCGGCGAGAACAGGCAAAGATTGCCTGCCTGCGGGCACGAGCGCCGGTGTCGCCTCCGCCTCCACCGCGAGGTAGCTTGCCGGTGGATGTGTCGCAACTGGCGCCGCACAACAGCTGGGGTTCCGGTCTGCCCCGCTTCGCACAACACGGTTACTACGTCGATCAGTGGTACGCCTGCGTCGATTGCGGAAAGCACGAGGTCTGGACCGCCGCACAGCAGAAATGGTGGTATGAAACCGCCAAGGGCTATATCGACTCGATCGCCATCCGCTGCAAACCGTGTCGCGTAATACGACGCAGCGGCCGTACGGTCAGCAAGAAGAACAACGACAACAACAAAGGAAGCAACGCATCATGAGCAGCTACAACACCCTCCACGTCGACAACGGCGCCGACATCAAGCTGTGGACCAACGGTGTGCCGGTGGAAGACGACGCCCGCAAGCAGTTGATGAACACGGCCAAGATGCCGTTCATCTTCAAGCACCTGGCGGTGATGCCGGACGTGCATTTGGGTAAGGGTTCGACCATCGGCAGCGTGATCCCCACGCAGGGCGCGATCATCCCGGCGGCCGTCGGCGTGGATATCGGCTGCGGCATGATGGCCGCGCGCACGACGCTCACGGCGGCTGATTTGCCGGACAACCTGCACGGCCTGCGCAGCGCCATTGAAGCGGCGGTGCCGCACGGCCGTACGCCGGGCCCGCGCGACAAGGGGGCCTGGCACACGCCGCCGGAAACCGTGGATGCCATGTGGGGTGAACTGGCCGATGGCTTCAAGCGCATCACCGACAAGTACCCGAAGTTGAAGAACACCAACAACTACAAGCACCTGGGAACGCTCGGTACGGGCAACCACTTCATCGAGGTCTGCCTCGATGAAGAGCAGCGCGTCTGGTTCATGCTGCACTCCGGTTCGCGCGGCGTGGGTAACGCCATCGGCAACCTGTTCATTGAACTGGCGCAGGCCGATATGCGACAGCACATCGCCAACCTGCCGGACCGCGACCTGGCGTACTTCGAAGAAGGCAGCGAGCACTTCAACGATTACGTTGAAGCCGTCGGCTGGGCGCAGGACTACGCACGCCGCAACCGCGCCACGATGATGCAGAACGTGATTGCGGCCGCGCGCAAGGTCATCACCAAGCCGTTCGCGGCGACGTGGAAGCGGTGAACTGTCACCACAACTATGTGCAGCGCGAAACCCACTTCGGCCGCGAGGTGCTGATGACGCGCAAGGGCGCGGTGTCGGCGCAGAAGGGGCAGCTTGGGATCATCCCGGGTTCGATGGGCGCAAAGAGCTTCATCGTGCGCGGGCTCGGTAACGAAGACGCGTTCTGTTCGTGCAGCCACGGCGCAGGCCGCACCATGAGCCGCACGCAGGCCAAGAAGCGCTTCACGGTCGATGACCAGATCCGCGCCACGGCCCACGTGGAATGCCGCAAGGACGCCGACGTGATCGACGAGATCCCGATGGCCTACAAGGACATCGACCACGTGATGGCTGCCCAGGCGGATCTGGTGGAGATCGTCCACACGCTGCGCCAGGTGGTGTGTGTGAAGGGTTAAGGGCATCGACCATGCTGACGCGTGTCGAGAGCCCTGACATGGAGGCGATGCGCCGGCGCTTGGGGCACGCCGGATGCGCTTTTGATTTCGTGCTGTATCGCGTCGAAGGGCCGGACGCGCCTGGCACTGAGATTCACCGCCAGGCGCTGGCCGGCTTGTTCGCGCAGCTCGAGTGGCCGACACAAGACGTCCAGTTGGATCGTGCTTGTCCGAGGCGCCTTGACGCACCGGAAGTTCGTGCGTTGGCAGAAGAAGGCGGACCGTTGGAGCGGGCATTCCTCGATCCGCCTTACGGCACGAAGCTCGACCGGAAAGACTTCCGGGAGTGGCTCGCAATGCTCTGCGTTCTTCCAGATGACGATCTGAAAGCCGTCGACTGGGTAGGTAACCCCGACGACGAGCCCGAGCGCAGCACGTGGAGTGATTACTTTGATGCGGGAAAGGAATGGTGGGGCATCTGGTGCCTGACCGTCTTCAACCCGCGATGCCGCACGCTGTGCGTGCTGGCAGCAAGCACCACCGATTGAGATTGAGACGGGCGAGCACGCTCGCGAAGCCCGTGCGACCTGACGCGCATGCGGCGGCGAGGCGCACACCAACAAAGAACAAGAAGAACAAACCATGAACACCCTATTACAACGACACGCACGACACGCACAACACTTGCAGTCCGCCGGTTGCATCGAACTGGACGGCGCACAAGGCGAAGGGGGCGGGCAGATCCTGCGCACGGCGCTCACGCTGTCCATGCTGACCGGCACGCCATTCCGGATCGAGAACATTCGCGCCAAGCGTTCGAAGCCGGGCTTGCTGCGCCAGCACCTGACGGCGGTGCAGGCCGCCATGCAGATCAGCGGTGCGACGGCAGAGGGCGCAGAAGCAGGCTCGCAGACGCTGCGGTTTGCGCCCGGCGCCATCCGTGGTGGCGATTACCGCTTCGCCATCGGCACGGCCGGCAGTTGCACGCTCGTGCTGCAGACGATCCTCCCAGCGCTATGGTTTGCCGATGCGCCGAGCACCGTGTCGGTCAGCGGTGGCACGCACAACCGCGCGGCGCCGCCGGTCGATTTCCTCATCCGGGCATGGCTGCCGCTGGTGGCGCGCATGGGCGTGACGCAGACGCTCGCGCTCAAGCGCCACGGCTTCTATCCGGCGGGCGGCGGCGAGGTGGTCGCGACGGTAGCGCCGTGCACGGATGCGTTGATGCCGCTACACCTGACCGAGCGCGGTGCGCAACGGGCGCTGCGTGCCGAAGGCATCGTTGCCGGCGTGCGCGGCAGCGTGGCGCGGCGCGAGCTGGACACGTTGAGTCGTCTCGTGCCCGGCGTCGAAGGCACGGTCCGCGATCTCGGCAACGCGGAAGGCCCGGGCAATGCGCTCGTCCTGGACATCGAGCATGAGCACGTGACCGAAGTCTTCACGGGCTTTGGCGAGCGTGGCGTGACGGCGGAGACGATCGGCAAGGAAGTCGCCCGTGCCGCGCAGCGCTACCTGCAAAGCACCGCAGCCGTCGACGAATACCTCGCTGATCAGCTTGTGCTGCCAATGGCGCTCGCAGGCGCCGGTGCTTTCACGGTGGTCACGGCGTCATCGCATCTGCTGACCAACATCGGCGTGGTGTCCGCACCGTGCTGGGCCAGAAGGGGAACCAGAAATGACTGAAGCCGCAACGTCCCTGAAGCGCACGCTCGTCGGTCGCGTTGTCAGCAACAAGATGGACAAGACCGTCACGGTCCTGATCGAAAACCGCGTCAAGCATCCGCTGTACGGCAAGTACGTGGTGCGCTCGAAGAAGTACCATCGCACGACG
>NZ_VOSS01000014.1 GCF_007997035.1 Ralstonia sp. TCR112
GCCGACGCCCCGCAGTTTGCCGATGGCCTGGCCGAGAACGTCGCCGAGCAGGCCCTGGCCGTTGCCGGCAACTACAGCCACATCCTGGCGCCCGCCACCGCCTACGGCAAGAACATCCTGCCGCGCGTGGCCGCCAAGCTGGACGTGGCCCAGCTGTCCGACATCACCAAGGTCGACGGCCCGGACACCTTCGAGCGCCCGATCTATGCCGGCAACGCGATTGCCACCGTGCAATCGACCGACAAGGTGAAGGTGATCACCGTGCGCGGCACGGCATTCGACCCCGCTGCCGCCACCGGTGGCTCGGCTGCAACCGAAAGCCTGACCGCCGTGGCTGACGCCGGCATCTCGCAATTCGTCTCGCGCGAAGTGACGAAGAGCGACCGCCCGGAACTGACCGCCGCGAAGATCATCGTGTCGGGTGGCCGCGGCGTGGGCTCGGGCGAGAACTACACCAAGGTGCTGACGCCGCTGGCCGACAAGCTGGGCGCAGCGCTGGGCGCCTCGCGTGCCGCAGTGGACGCCGGCTTCGTGCCCAACGACTACCAGGTCGGCCAGACCGGCAAGATCGTCGCGCCGCAGCTGTACATCGCCGTGGGTATCTCGGGCGCGATCCAGCACTTGGCCGGCATGAAGGATTCGAAGGTGATCGTGGCGATCAACAAGGATCCGGAAGCGCCGATCTTCCAGGTGGCGGACTACGGCCTCGTGGGCGACCTGAACGCCGTCGTGCCGGAGCTGGTGACCGCACTGGGCTGATTTCACCGTGCGGCGTGCCTTGGTTAAGGTGCGCCGCAATGCCCGCGCAAAGCCGTTTCCGACCTGTTTGGAAACGGCTTTTTTATACGCAAGCGCCATCAGGAGAGCGCGTCACGACCCGATGCGGCGCTGTCCTGATCGCGCTTAACGAGAGTTGGAGAGAGACATGACCTATCAAGCCCCCGTCAAGGACATGCTGTTCGTGATGAACGAGCTGGCCGGCCTGGACAACGTCGCCAAGCTGCCCGGCTTTGAAGACGCCACCGCTGACACGGCGCAGGCCGTGCTGGAAGAAAGCGCGCGCTTTACCGGTGAAGTCGTTGCGCCGCTGAATGTGGAAGGCGACCGTAACCCGAGCAGCTGGAAGGACGGCGTCGTCACGGCCACCACGGGCTTCAAGGAGGCGTTCGCGCAATTCGGCCGAGGCGGCTGGCAGGGCGTGCAGCATCCGGTGGAATATGGCGGCCAGGGCTTGCCGAAGCTGATCGCCACGGCGTGTATCGAAATGCTGAACGCGGCGAACCTGTCGTTCGCGCTGTGCCCGTTGCTCACGGATGGCGCCATTGAGGCGTTGTTGACGGCTGGCACCGAAGAGCAGAAACAGCTTTTCGTCCCCAAGCTCATCTCGGGCGAATGGACGGGCACGATGAACCTGACCGAACCCCAGGCGGGCTCCGACCTGGCACTTGTGCGCACGCGCGCTGAGCCCGTGGGCGACGGCACGTTCAAGATCTTCGGCACGAAGATCTTCATCACCTGGGGCGAGCACGACATGGCCGAGAACATCGTCCACCTCGTGCTGGCGCGCACGCCTGGCGCACCGGAAGGCGTGAAAGGGATCTCGCTGTTTGTGGTGCCGAAGTTCATGGTCAATGCAGATGGTTCGCTGGGCGCGCGCAACGATGCGCACTGCGTGTCGATCGAACACAAGCTTGGCATCAAGGCGAGCCCGACGGCCGTGCTGCAGTTTGGCGATCACGGCGGCGCGATCGGGACGCTGGTCGGCGAAGAAAATCGCGGCCTGGAATACATGTTCATCATGATGAACGCGGCGCGTTATGCGGTGGGCATGCAGGGCATTGGCGTGTCGGAGCGCGCGTACCAAAAGGCCGTGGCCTATGCGCGCGAGCGTGTGCAGAGCCGCCCGGTGGATGGCTCTGCTGCCAAGGCCGTGCCGATCATTCACCACCCGGACGTCAAGCGCATGCTGCTGACGATGCGCGCCATGACGGAAGGCGCGCGTGCGCTGGCCTACGTGGCTGCCGCAGCCTGCGATGCCGGCCATCACGCTGCCGACGAAGCTGCACGCAAGCAGAACGCAGCGCTGTACGAATTCCTGGTGCCGATCGTGAAGGGCTGGAGCACCGAGATGTCGATCGACGTGACGAGCCTGGGCGTGCAGGTGCACGGCGGCATGGGCTTTATCGAAGAGACGGGCGCCGCGCAGTTCTATCGTGACGCGCGCATCCTGCCGATCTACGAAGGCACCACGGCCATCCAAGCCAACGACCTGATCGGCCGCAAAACGGTGCGTGACGGTGGCGCGGTGGCGTTGGGCATCTGCGCGGAAATCGCCAAGGTGGAAGCGGCCCTGGCGGCGAAGGGCGGTGCGCATTGCGACGCGATGCGTGCGCGTCTGGCGGCGGGCCGCGAGGCGCTGGAATCGGTGGTGCGGTTTGTGGTCGAGCAGACCAAGGCGCAGCCGAACGCCGTGTTTGCGGGCAGCGTGCCTTATCTGCGGCTGTGCGGCATCGTGCTGTCGGGCTGGCAGATGGCGCGTGCGCTGCTGGTGGCCATCGACCGCGAAAGCGAAGATCCGAACTTCTACGGCGCGAAGATCGCCACAGCGCGCGTGTTTGCAGACGTGTTGCTCACGCAGGCGCCGGGTATCGCACAGTCGATCCTGACCGGCGGCGAGACGATCGGCGCGGTGCCGGAAGTGCAGTTCTAAGCGGCGTCAGCGGGACAAAGAAAAAGGGAGGCTTCGGCCTCCCTTTTTCATTGCATGCAGCGCAGGCGATCAGGCCAGCGCAGGCTTGGTTGCGGGCATCGGCGTGCCGCCCAGATAGCGATACACCGAGAGGTCATCCGCGCGATGGCAGGTGAGCGCCCCGACACCAGATCCGACAGCAGCTTGCCCGAGCCGCATGCCATGGTCCAACCCAGCGTGCCGTGACCTGTGTTGAGCCACAGGCCGCGCACGGGCGTCTGACCAACGATCGGCGTGCCGTCCGGCGTCATCGGGCGCAGGCCGGTCCAGAACGACGCGCGCGACACATCACCGGCACCCGGGAACAGATCGTTGACCACGAACTCCAGCGTCTTGCGCTTGCCCGGGTCGAGGCGCTTGTCGTAGCCGACGATCTGCGCCATGCCGCCCACGCGGATGCGGTCGTCAAAGCGCGTCACGGCCACTTTGTAGGTCTCGTCCAGGATGGTCGACACGGGGCTCTTCTCCGCATCCGTCATCGGTACGGTGATCGAGAAACCCTTGAGCGGGTAGACCGGCACGTTCACCAGGTTCTTCAGGAACGGCGTGCTGTAGCTGCCCAGCGCCACGACCACAAGGTCGGCGTCGATCGGCTGGCCGTCGACGAGCGCGCCGCGGACGGCGTCGTTCTTGAAGGTGAGGCTGTTGATCGTGCTGTTGAAACGGAAGCGCACGCCGAGCTTTTCTGCCATCGCGGCCAGGCGCGTGGTGAAGAGCTGGCAGTCGCCCGTTTCGTCGTTGGGTAGGCGCAAGCCACCGGCCAGCTTGTGGCGGGTCGAGGCGAGGCCCGGTTCACTGCGCACGAGGTCTCGCGCGAAAGCAGTTCGTACGGCACGCCGGCGCGCTCGAGCACGGCGATGTCGTTCGCGGCGCCGTCGAGCTGTTGCTGGGTGCGGAAGATTTGCAGCGTGCCTTGCTGGCGGCCTTCGTAGGCAATGCCGGTGTCGGCGCGCAACTCGCGGATGCAGTCGCGGCTGTATTCAGCCAGGCGGACCATGCGCTCCTTGTTCTGCGCATAGCTGGCAGCGTCGCAGTTGCGCAGCATCTGCCACATCCATTTGAGCTGGAAGAGGGTGCCGTCCGGGCGGATGGAAAGCGGCGCGTGCTGCTGGAACATCCACTTGATGGCCTTCAGCGGCACACCCGGCGCGGCCCACGGCGACGCGTACCCCGGCGAGATCTGGCCAGCATTGGCGAAGCTCGTCTCCAGTGCCGGACCCGCTTCGCGGTCGACGACGGTGACTTCATGCCGCGCGGGCCAGGTAGTAGGCGCTGCTGACGCCGATCACGCCGCTGCCAAGAACGAGCACGCGCATGGTGATACTCCCCGGGGATGCATTTGCGATAGATGTCGCTATCGTATTCGTACAACACCAGCAATTGTTTCTGTATATTTAATGGAAACAGAAACAATTTCGATTTTGAGGCGTTTTCGACCATGCGAACCCAGCGCAAGCCCGTCCGGGCCCTCGATAAGCTCGACCGGCGCATTCTCGACCTGCTGCAAAAGGACGGGCGCCTGTCGATGAAGGAACTGTCCGAGGCAGTCGGCCTGACCATTACGCCGTGCATCGAGCGGGTCAAGCGCCTGGAGCGCGAGGGCTTCATCCTCGGCTACTACGCGCGGCTCAATCCGGCCATGCTGGGCGCGTCGCTGCTGGTGTTTGTGGAGATCAGCCTGGGCAGCAAATCCGGCAACATGTTCGAGCAGTTTCGCCGCGAGGTGCTGCGCATCCCTGAAGTGCTGGAGTGCCACCTCGTCTCCGGCGATTTCGACTACCTCATCAAGGCACGCATTCGCGAGATGAGCGAATACCGGCGCTTGCTGGGCGACATCCTGCTCCAGCTGCCCGGCGCAGTGCAGTCCAAGAGTTACATCGTGATGGAAGAGATCAAGGAGACGCTCGCCATCGACGTCACGGAAGAGGGCGCATGACGTAGCGTTGTCACGCAAACGCCTTACGCTGGCCGGCATCTTCATCGCCCACACCGGAGCCTACATGTCCGACCAGCCGATCTTCAAGCCGACCCGCCGCACGCTGATCAAGGGTCTTGTTTCCGCCAGCGGTACCGCGCTGCTGGGCTCGCGTATTGGCGACGTGCTTGCCCAGGGCGTCGCGCCGGCTGCAGTGACGTCCGAGCGCCTGCGTCCGCAAGTGCCGGGCGGCGTGATGAGCGGTGATATCACGGCTGACAGCGCCATCGTCTGGAGCCGCACCGATCGTCCGGCACGCATGCTGGTCGAATACTCGACGGACGCCGCCTTCAAGACCGTCGCGCGTCGCGTTGGCCCAGCGGCGCTTGAAAGCAACGGCCTGACAGCCCGCGTCGATCTGACCTGCCTGCCTGCCGGCGCAGATCTGTTCTACCGCGTGCGCTTCCAGGACCTCGTGCACGATAAGGTCTTCAGCGAGCCGGTTGCCGGTCGCTTTCGCACGGCGCCCGTCCAGGCCAATCGCCCGATCTGCTTCGTCTTCTCCGGCGACGAGGCCGGCCAGGGCTGGGGTATCAACGAGCGTTTCGGCGGCTATCGTCTGTACGAAGCGATGCGCCGTGAATCGCCCGACTTTTTCATCCACTCCGGCGATCAGATCTATGCCGACGGCCCGATCCAGGCCGAGGTGAAACTGCCCGACGGCTCGCTGTGGACCAATCTCGTTACCGAGGCCAAGTCGCACGTTGCACAGACGCTCGACGACTACCGCGGCGCGTTCGCCTACAACCAGCTCGACAGGAACAAGCGCGCGTTTTCGGCCGAGGTGCCGTTCCTCGTGCAGTGGGACGATCACGAAGTGCGCAACAACTGGTACCCCGGCCAGCAGATCGGCCCGGAAGAGAAGCGCTATCAGGAGCGCAGCGCATCGCTGCTGGCGGCCCGCGCGAAGCAGGCGATGTTCGAGTACAACCCGTTTCGCTTCAATCCGGTCGACCCAGAGCAGATTTACCGCGCGTTCCAGTACGGCCCGCTGCTCGACGTGTTCATGCTCGACGAACGGAGCTATCGCGGGCGCAATTCGCCGAACCGCCAGACCCGGCTGGATGCCGATTCGGCCTTCCTCGGTCCGGCACAGGCGGCGTGGCTGAAGCAATCGCTCAAGCAGTCGAAGGCGACGTGGAAGGTGATTGCGAGCGACATGCCGATCTCGCTAGTCGTGCCGGATCTGAACCCCGATGTGCCCAAGGGCACCTACGAAGCGTGGGCGAATGCGGATGACGGTGCGCCCTCGGGACGCGAACTGGAACTGGCCGAGATCCTGCGTTTCATCAAGCAGGAAAACATCCAGAACGTGGTGTGGGTGACGGCTGACGTCCACTACGCGCAGGCGACGTACTACCACCCGTCGCGCGCCAAATTCACGGAGTTCAAACCGTTCTGGGAGTTCGTCGGCGGGCCGATCAACGCCGGCACGTTCGGGCCGAACGAAGTGGACCAGACTTTTGGGCCGGACGTGCGCTACGTCAGCATTCCCAAGGACAATCCGCAGAACCAGTCGCCCGCGGCGCTGCAGCAGTATTACGGCCGAGCCACGATCGACCCGGCCACGCGCACGATGCATGTATCGCTGCACGATCTCGAGGGCAAATCGCTCTGGGAAGTGAAGCTCGATCCCGAGGCGTAGCCGGCGTCACCCACAGCGCGGTAGGAGCGGATGCGATAGGATCAGCAAGCCCCCCCGCATCCACTCTGTTCCGCTGTGTCCGATATGTCCGACCGTCACGTCCCCCGCAAGGGACGCGGCGCCACTTCCAATCTGCAAGGCCGCTTCGAGCGCGACGAACGCACGCGAGTCGATGACGGCTGGCAACCGCTTGTCGGGCATCTCGATGCGGATGAGGCGCCGCCGCGCATCGAGACCTGCGTCTCCATCGAGCGTGCTCGCTCGATCCTGAGCCACAACCAGTCGCCGGATATTCCGTTTGGGGTGTCGCTCAATCCGTACCGCGGCTGCGAGCATGGTTGCGTGTATTGCTTTGCGCGACCGACGCATGCGTATCTGGAGTTGTCGCCCGGGCTGGACTTCGAGACCAAGCTGTTCGCCAAGACCAATGCCGCCGAGGTGCTGCGCGAAACGCTGGCCAAACCCAGCTACCGCTGCGAAGCGATTGCGCTGGGCGTGAACACCGATGCGTACCAGCCGATCGAGCGCGAACTGCGCATCACGCGCGATGTGCTGCAGGTGCTGCACGATTGCGATCACCCCGTCGGGCTCATCACCAAGTCGAGCTTGATTGAGCGCGACATCGATCTGCTCGCCCCGATGGCTGCGAAGAACCTTGTCGTAGCCGCCGTCACGATTACCACGCTCGACGCCGATCTTGCGCGCAAGCTCGAGCCCCGGGCCGCCACGCCATCGCGACGCCTGCGCACGATCCGCACGCTGGCCGACGCTGGTATTCCGGTGGGTGTCAGCGTCGCTCCGATGATTCCCTTCGTCACCGACGACCACATGGAGCAGATTCTGGAAGCTGCGCGCGAGGCGGGGGCCACGTACGCGAGCTACATCGTGCTGCGCTTGCCAAATGAGCTGAACGCGGTGTTTCAGGATTGGCTGATGGCGCATTTTCCCGACCGCGCGCAACGCGTGATGAACCGCGTCCGCGATCTGCACGGCGGGCAGGACTACAAGGCGGATTTCGCCACGCGCATGCGCGGCACCGGCATCTGGGCCGACTTATTGCGGCAGCGTTTCTACAAGGCCGCCGACAGGCTCGGCTTCAGCTACCACCGCTACAACGAGCGGGTGCTCGACACCTCGCAGTTCAAGCCGCCTGCGCGCGCCGTCAAACCGCGAAAGCCCGTCGACGAGCGCCAGGGCAGTTTGTTCTGACTACTGCGACAGCTCTTTCGCTGCCTGCACCTGCGTTTCGAAATACGTCTGGAAGGTGATGGCGAGGCCGGCCATCAGCAGGCCGGTGCCAATCATCAGCGTGAGGATGCTGAGCAGTACGACCGGCCAGCCCGAATGGGTGGGCGTGCCGTCGGCATTGAATTGCGCGTCCCATTTCTCGTCGGGGCGGAGGCCGTAGACGAGCGCCGAGAGATAGCCCGCGAGCACCGAGGATCCGCCGATCACCGCGCAGACCCAGCCCGGGACGCTCGCGCGCTGCGTCGTCCACAGCAGCGCCACGCCTACCACACCGAGCACCGTGGCAAAGACCTGGGACCATGCCCAGAAATCGCGTCCGCCCTTGAGATAGAAACGATGCGCGCCCACGCTTCCGAACAGGAAGGCGAGCAGCACGGTCAGCAGCTTGGATTTTTTTTGGAGAGCGGTCGTAGACATAGCGGGCGGCGAACACACGGCAAGACAACACAGCGCCGCGCATTCTACGCCCAACGTCAACCGCGGCGCAGCCAAACGGCGGCGCCGGGAGCGCGTCTTGAAGACGCATCAGCAACTTGGGGAAGCGGCCGTCAGGTTGGCCGGAGGCGCGCAACGCTGCGTAGCGTTAGCGGCGGGAGAGGCAGGGTCACTAAATCGGAACCGGACGCAGCGACGGCACGCTCATCGAAACCGTCGAATCTTGCTGCAGTCGAGGCGCTTGGTCGCGCAGGCTGACTTCGCCGTAGAGCAACTGAGCCAGCATCAGCATAAAGGCTGTGGTCCAGACCAGACCGAGGATAAGCCGCACATGGCGGTGAAGAGGGAATGACATTGAAGCACCTGTTGTCGTTGTGATTGGTGATGCCCTGTGCACACCGGGCGTGTGCACAGGGCATCCAATACGACTCAGGCGTCCGCTGGCAAGTTCCGTGATGTGAAATGCGCCGACGTGCGGCTCAGCCCCGGCGCGAGCCCCGCCAGTTACCTTGGTCGCCGTTCCCTCGTTCCTGACGCATGCGTTCCTGCTGCTGCCAGTCCCCTCGGCCGCCGCCGTCACGCGGTTGAATCCGGCCATTGAGGCGATCGTCGGCCCGGGCGCGCGCTTCCATCCGTTCCATTTGCGCGCGGATGCGGGCGGCCTGCTCGCCCCGGCTGTCAGCGAAGAATTGCGCCACCAGCGGACGCTCCTGCGGCCTGGTCTGTGCCGCGTGCGTCCATTCGGGCATGGTGGATTCTGCGAAGGCGACGGCGGTTTGACGCGCCGATGCGTTGGCAGCCACAGCGCCCGCAGAGGCGACGATCAGAACGCCTGCCGCCAAGGTGCGAAGCAATGCGCGGATCGGCATGGCTATCTCCTGTCGGGCAAGGATTCGAAAGTGCCACGCGCCGCGTGCTTCTGGCATGTGCAAGGGAGATCGGCAGCGCGTGTTCATGCCTGTCAATGTAAGGCTTCACTCAGCGGGCATCCACTGTCCGAACGTTACCCATGTAACGAGATGTTTCGTGCACGCTTTGCCTGGGCGTTGGGCGACGTAGAGGTCATTTCCCGGTGTAGTGGATGCGATACACCGCGCCGGCCGAGTCGTCGGAAACCAGCAAGCTGCCGTCGGGCGCCACGAGCACATCTGTTGGGCGTCCCCAAGCTTGCTCGCCTCGTAACCAGCCGTGAACGAATGGTTCCTGCTTCGTCACATTGCCGGCGGCGTCCAACACGACGCGCATGACGCGATAGCCGACTTTCGATGATCGGTTCCACGAGCCGTGCTCGGCGATGAAGATGTTGTTCCGGTACTCCGCCGGAAAACTGCTGCCTGTATAGAAGCGCATGCCTAGCGCCGCCACGTGCGCCCCGAGCTTCGCGGCGGGTGGGGCGTAGTTGCGGCACGAATGCCCCGCGCCAAACTCCGGGTCCGGAATGTCGCCCGCGTGGCAGAACGGGTAGCCGAAGTGCGGATTCGGTTGGGTAATGCGATTCAGTTCGTCGTCTGGCACATCGTCGCCCATGAGGTCGCGGCCGTTGTCCGTGAACCACAATTCGTGCGTGCTCGGATGCCAGTCGAAGCCGACCGTGTTGCGGATGCCGCGCGCCACGAGTTCCAGCCCGCTTCCGTCGGCGTTCATGCGCATGAGGTTGGCGTACCGGTTTTCATCGGGGCGGCAGATATTGCAGGGTGCGCCTACCGGCACATACAGCCTACCGTCCGGGCCGAACGCGATGAATTTCCATCCGTGATGCGTCTCCGTCGGCAGCTTGTCATTGACGACAACGGGCTGCGGCGGCTTCTCGATCTTGCGGTCGATGCCGTCGAGCCGCACGACGCGCGAAACCGCCGATACATAAAGGCTTCCGTCGCGCCACGCCACCCCAACGGGGAGTTCCAGTCCCGATGCCACCACATGGATTGGCGCGTTTGCCGTCTGCAACCGCATCGCGTAGACCTTGCCCGCGCGACTCCCCACATACAGAATGCCGGCCGGAGATAGCGCCATTTCGCGCGCTGCCGGCATCGCGTCAGTGAGGACTTCGACCTGAAAGCCCGGCGGTACCCGGAGCGACTCGATGGGAAGCTTGGCGAGCGCCGCCGGCCCCGTGCCAAGCCAAGCTGCGACCACAACGGCCACCTTCACGTACCGCCGAAGCCACGCCCGCCATGGGCTGCACACCTTCGCCGGGCCTAAGTGTTTGTTTGGTCGGAGAAATTGCGCTATACTTGCGTGTTTCTCTGTACGCATACCCAGTTTTTCAAGGAAAAGATCCATGGTCGTGATCCGTCTGGCCCGCGGTGGCTCCAAGAAGCGCCCGTTCTTCAATATCGTTGCGACCGACTCGCGTAACCGCCGTGATGGCCGTTTCATCGAGCGCGTCGGTTTCTACAACCCGCTCGCCGGTGAAGGCGAAGAAGGTCTGCGCATCGTGCAAGACCGCCTGACCTACTGGGAAGGCGTGGGCGCGCAGCTGTCGCCGACGGTTGCCCGTCTGGTGAAGCAAAGCGCCAAGAAGGCTGCTGCCTAAGTTTTAGCATGCGTCGATCGACGGTGCCGTCCGAGCACATCCTGCTGTGACGCGCGCTGGATCGACACGGCCCGGTCCCGTGGCTGTTGCAACGCAGGCAATCTCGCAAAAGGTTGCCGAGCGGCTGCAAGCCATGCGCCCGGGCACGGGCTCCAATCCGACGCTCCCCGACGATCTCATCGAGGTGGGCTATGTGGGTGGGGCCTACGGTATTCGTGGCTGGATCAAGGTCCAGTTGCACGGCGACGCCGATGCGCTGCTGAATGCCCGCACCTGGTGGCTCAAGCCTGCTTCCGGGCCGGCGACGTCGGCGGACTGGCGGGTGTTTCCCGTCGGCACGTCGCGTGAGCACAGCGGCACGGTGGTGGCGGGTTCGCCTGCCGCGCCGGATCGGAATGTCGCGGAAGCATTGCGCGGCTATACCGTGTGGGTCAGCCGGGCCGACTTTCCTGAGCCTGAAGATGACGAGTTTTACTGGGTCGATCTGATCGGCGCCACGGTCGTCAACGAGCAAGAGGAAACGCTTGGCACGGTGGGCGGCCTGATCGACAACGGTGCGCATCAAATTCTGCGTATCGTTGGTGAAGGCGAGGTCGAGCGGCTGGTGCCGTTTGTCGAGGTTTACGTGAAGTCGGTGGATGTGGCAGGCAAGCGCATCGTCGTCGACTGGGGTCTGGATTACTGAACATGCGGCCGGAGAATTCGGCGATGCAGTTCGACGTCGTCTCGCTGTTTCCGGACATGTTCCGGGCGCTGACCGACTGGGGCATCACCAGCCGCGCAGCAAAACAGCAGGTGTACACGTTGCGCACCTGGAACCCGCGCGATTTCACGACGGACAACTACCGCACCGTGGACGATCGCCCGTACGGCGGTGGCCCAGGCATGGTGATGTTGGCGAAGCCGCTGGAAGCTGCACTGGACGCGATTCATAAGGCGCAAGCCCCGGCGGCGTCGCATGTGGTGCTGCTGTCGCCGCAAGGCAAACCGCTGACGCACAAGCGGGTGATGGAGTTGGCGCAGTTGCCGGCGCTCACGTTACTGTGCGGGCGCTACGAAGCGATTGATCAACGTCTGGTCGACCGTCGCGTGGATGAGGAAATCAGCCTTGGCGATTTCGTCCTGTCCGGCGGCGAAATTGCGGCGATGGCGATCATCGACGCCGTGGTGCGGCAGTTGCCAGGTGTGCTGGGCGATGCGCAGTCGGCGGTGCAGGACAGTTTCGTCAACGGTTTGCTCGACTGCCCGCATTACACGCGGCCCGAAGAGTACGAAGGTGTGCGTGTGCCCGATGTCTTGCTGGGTGGCCACCACGCCGAGATCGAGAAGTGGCGCCGCCAGCAGGCGCTGTTGAACACGATGCGCAAGCGGCCCGATCTGGTCGAGGCGGCGCGCAAGCAGGGTTTGTTGTCCCGCAGCGATGAGGTTTTCCTCGCTGCCGCGGCGATAACGGCAAAGGGGTCAGAGGCTTCCAGTCCGGAAGGCTCGGCCAAGTGAAGTTCCCATCCTCTACCGGGGCCGCGGTCTACCGACCGGGCAAAACGCCGGCATGATGGTCAAGGAGAAAAAGATGAATCTCATCGAGCAAATCGAGCAGGAAGAAATCAAGCGCCTGACGGCCAACAAGACGATCCCCCCGTTCGCCCCTGGCGACACCGTGATCGTCAACGTGAACGTCGTTGAAGGCACCCGCAAGCGTGTGCAGGCGTATGAAGGCGTCGTGATTGCCAAGCGCAATCGTGGCCTGAACTCGTCCTTCATCGTTCGCAAGATCTCTTCGGGCGAAGGCGTGGAGCGTACGTTCCAGCTGTACTCGCCGCTGCTGGCCAGCATCGAAGTGAAGCGTCGCGGTGATGTGCGCCGTGCGAAGCTGTACTACCTGCGCGAACGCTCGGGCAAGTCGGCACGCATCAAGGAGAAGCTGACCTTCAAGCGCAAGGAAGCCGCTGCGGAGTAATCTGCGCGCGTTGCGAAAAGGCACCTTCGGGTGCCTTTTTTCTCTTTTGCGGCGGAAGATTGACCACATGTATGTCTTCCGCCCACAACCTTCATTCCCATCCGATGCGCCGTCCCGTGTTCGATCCTGAGCAGTTGCCGGTGGTGCCGACCGAGGCATCGTTGCCGGCGCTTGACGGCTCGCGGCTGACAGCGGAATTCGTGCGCGAGCGGTTGCAGAAGCAGCCCGACTGGCACCCGGAACAAACGGATGAATCCCGCCTGATCGATGCGTCGCTCAAGCTGCGTGAGGCGGCGGTGCTCGTACCGCTCGTGCAGCGCGAGCCGGGGCTGACGGTGCTGCTGACGCAGCGCAATGCGTCGCTTAGCCAACATGCCGGCCAGGTGAGCTTTCCTGGCGGCGGACGTGAAGACTTTGATCGTGACATGGTCGACACGGCACTGCGCGAGACGATGGAAGAGGTTGGCATCAGTGCCGATCACATCGAAGTGATCGGTCGCTTGCCCGACTACATCACCGGGACGGGGTTCCATGTGAGCCCGATTGTCGGATTGCTCGCGCCCGATTTCACGCTGCAGCCGGACCCCAGTGAAGTTGCGGAAGTGTTTGAAGTGCCGCTGGCCTTTTTGATGGACCCGGCCAACCACCAAGTGCGCGAGCTGCGGTGGGAGGACCGTGTGCGTCGTTTCTATGCGATGCCTTACCGGCGAGCTGGGCGGTCGGGCCACGCACCTGACGCCGGCCATCACTTCATCTGGGGCGCGACAGCGGGCATGCTGCGCAACCTGTATCACCTTCTGGCAGCGTAGCGTCGGCGCGAATATGGGCTTCCTGTGCGCTGTTGCGCGCACGCTGTGTGCTATCGTCTTGCACATTGCCCTCACGGCGTGACCCACGCCCTCGCAACGCCCTTCCAATGACTTTTTTCTCCGTACTCTGCGCGCTGATTCTCGAACAGTTTCGTGCGCTCAGCCGGGACAACCCGATCTACGACGTCGTGCGCGCTCTGGCAGCGCGGGCAGAAGAATGGTTCGATACCGGCCATCGTCGCGATGCCGTGCTCGCCTGGTGCGTGGTCACGCTTCCGGCCGTGGTGGTCGTGGCACTGGTGCACTACCTGCTGTCGTCGATCAGCCTCGGGCTGGCGTTCCTGTGGAACGTGCTGATGGTGTACCTGACGCTCGGCTTCCGCCAGTTCAGCCACTACTTCACTGATATCCACGAGGCGTTGCGCAGCGATGACGTCGTCACCGCGCGCCTGCTGCTGAACGAATGGTCGGGACGCGACACCACCGACATGCCTGTCAATGAGATCGTCCGTCACACGCTCGAATGCGCGATCGTGGCGGCGCATCGTCACGTGTTTGGCGTGTTCTTCTGGTTCCTGGTGCCGATCGGGCCGGCGGGTGTTGTGCTGTACCGCGGCGCTGAATACCTCGCTCGCCACTGGAGCGATACGTCGACGGAACGCAGCCCGGCGCTTGGTCTCTTTGCCCGTCAGGCATTTTTCATCATCGACTACGTTCCTGCGCGGCTCACCGCCGTCGGCTTTTCGATCGTCGGTAACTTTGAAGACGCCGTGTATGCCTGGCGCAACCGCGCTGCCAAGTGGAACGACGAAGTGAACGGTATCCTGCTGGCTGCCGGCGGCGGGGCGCTCGGCGTGCGTCTTGGCACGCCTATCCCGCAGCGCGACTCGGCCGACAGCATTGCCGACGAGGATGGCGCCTATCCGATGGAAGTGGGGCAGGAGCCGAACGTGCGTACGCTGCAATCGGCTGTTGGGCTGGTGTGGCGCGCCGTGGTGCTGTGGATGCTGCTGCTGGCGATGTTGTCGATTGCCGTGTGGCTGGGCTGACGCACCAAGCCTAGGCGCCAAATCGATCACTCAAATCAGGCCGCATTCTCGCGGTCTTTACCGCAACGCCAGCACTGTGCGAACTGCGGCTCATGGCTCTCGCCGCAATGTACGCAACGCCATGCCGGCCCGGCCGGCGGGTGTTGCGCCTGATCGAGCAGTACGCGGGCCTGCGCTTCCTGCGCCGGGTTCACCAGCCAAACCTGTGCCGCGCAATCCTGTGGCGGAACGTCACCCGCCACGCTGCTCAAGTAGATGTTGCGGAGCTCAGTGCGAATGCCAGCGGCAGACAGGACGTTCTGCCAGTGTGCCGCCATGCCCAACGATGGACTGCTGATCATCAACTTCATCCCTCCCTCCCTGAGCGTATGGCGAGCCGTTACCAGGGCTTCTGCTGCTCCGATTCGTGCAGCAATTGCGCGTAAAGCTGGTGACGGCGTGGATCGATCTTGCCCTCGGCCATCGCGCCCAGAATGCCACAGCCGGGTTCCTGCAGGTGCCGGCAGTTATAAAAGCGGCAATCGGTGAGGCGTGGACGAAACTCCGGGAAGGCGCGTTCCAGCATCCCTTCGCTGAGGTGATGCAGGCCGAATTCCTGGAAGCCCGGCGAGTCGATCAGTACGCCATCCTGGCCCCATTCTGCCGGGAGGTGATAAAGCCGCGTGAACGTGGTCGTGTGCTTGCCGGAGTCGAGCTTTTCGGAGATCTCGCGCGTTTGCGCGTCCACGCCGGGAATCAGCAGATTCAGCAGCGAGGACTTGCCCATGCCCGATTGCCCGATCAGGATCGAAGCCCGTCCCGCCACGTGTGGTTCAAGCGCGGCATGCGCGGCTTCCGGCGCGCCGTGCACGGTCAGTTCCACGATGGTGTAGCCCAGGTCTCGATAGAGCGCCAGGCGTGAGCGCGCCGTTTCCAGTCGCGCGGTCAGGTCGATCTTGTTGAGCAGAATCAGCGGGGTGATGCCGAGCGATTCTGCGGCGACGAGCGCGCGGCCGAGCAAGTCTTCCGAAAAACTCGGCTCGGTGCCGAGCATGATGATGACCTGATCCAGATTCGCGGCCAGCACCTTCGATTTGAACTGATCGGAGCGATAGAGCAGGTTGCGGCGCTCGTCCACACGCACCACGACGCCTTGGTCGACAGCGGTGGTTTCATAGACCACGCGATCGCCGACGGCGCACTCGCTGCGCTTGCCCCGCGGGAAGCATTGCAGGAAACCGCCCCCTTCGCGTTCGACAAGGTAATGGCGCCCGTGCGCGGCGATGACGAGCCCATGTTCGCCAGTGGCAGCCTGCTTATGGGCGCGGCCCAGTTTGCCGCGCGTCATGCCGCGCGGGCCTGCACGAGGCGCTCCACGCGCTGCGATGCAGTCGGGTGCGAATAGTAGAACGTGGAGTAGACCGGGTCCGGAGTGAGCGTCGATGCGTTGTCCTGGAACAGCTTGACCAGCGCCGAGACAAGTTGATTGGCGTCGGCGTGCTCAGCGGCAAAGGCGTCGGCTTCGTACTCGTCCTTGCGCGACGACAGGCTCGCCAGCGGGGAGACGAAGAACGTGAATACCGGCAGCACCAGGAAAAACAGCATCAGCGCCAGCGCATGGTTGTCGGAGAACAGGTTGGGCGCCACGCCCAGGCCGAGGTAGAACCACGTGCGCGTCATCAGCCAGCCGAGCAGCGCCAGCGCACCGAGGCTCAGCACAAACGTCACAGCGATGCGCTTGGTGATGTGATGGCGCTTGAAATGGCCCAGCTCATGGGCGAGCACCGCTTCCATCTCGGACGGGTTCAGGCGCGCGAGCAGCGTGTCGAAGAAGACGATGCGCTTGGTTGCGCCAAAGCCGCTGAAGTAGGCGTTGCCGTGGGCGCTGCGGCGGCTGCCGTCCATCACGAAGAGGCCCTTGCTGGCGAAGCCGCAGCGCTTGAGCAGGCTTTCGATGCGCGAGCGCATCTCTTCGTCCTGGAGCGGGGTGAACTTGTTGTAGAGCGGCGCGATGACGTTCGGGTAGATGGCCTGAACAAACAGCATGAACGCCATCCACACGACCCAGGTGTACAGCCACCAGTGGGCGCCCATCTTGTTCATCAGCCAGAGCACCGCCAGCAGCAGCGGCAGACCCAGCACGGTACCGATGGCCAGGCCCTTGAGATTGTCGGTCAGCCAAAGCTTGAACGTCATGCGGTTGAAGCCGAAACGCTCTTCGACGACGAACTGCGCATACAGCGAAAACGGTAACTCAATCACGCTGCTGATCGCGATGACCGACGCGATGAGCGCCACGCCATACGCGTAGCCGGGGCCAAACACGCCCAACCAGGCCTGGTTGATCCAGTTCAGCCCGCCGAGCAGCGTCAGCGCGATCAGGAGGGCTGCCTGAACCGGTACTTCGAGCATCGCCAGACGCGTGCGGGCGATGGTGTAGTCGGCTGCCTTGCGGTGCATGTCGAGCGTGATGGACTCGGCAAACTGCGCGGGCACGGCATCGCGGTGACGTGCGACGTGACGGATTTGCCGCGCCGCCAGCCACAGGCGCGTGGCGGACATCAAGACAAGGGCGACCAGGAAGACAACGGTAAAGGCGGGCATGTGGGGAAACACCTATCAGATATGCGAAAATTATAGCCTTCAGTCATTTTCTCAAGGCCCTTGAGTGAGCACCCCAGTGAGTACCCCTGTTTCCCCGTCCGCCGCATCCCCCTCGACCCCGAACCGTGTTGCTGCCAAGAGCGACAACAACCTGGTCTGGCTCGACATGGAGATGACCGGTTTGAGCCCCGAGAACGACCGCATCATCGAAGTGGCCGTGGTGGTGACGGATTCGGAGCTGAACATCCTGGCTGAAGGCCCCGTGCTGGTGATCCATCAATCCGACGAGCTGCTCGACGGCATGGACGCGTGGAACAAGGGCACGCATGGCCGCTCGGGCCTGATCGACAAGGTCAAGGCATCGACCACGACCGAAGCGGAAGCGGAAGCGGAACTCCTGGCGTTCCTCAAGAAGTGGGTGCCGAAGAGCAAGTCGCCGATGTGCGGTAACTCCATCTGCCAGGACCGCCGCTTCATGGCGCGCTACATGCCCAAGCTGGAGGAGTACTTCCATTACCGCAACCTGGACGTCTCCACGCTGAAGGAACTCTGCAAGCGCTGGCAGCCGGCCATTGCCAAGGGCTTTACGAAACACCAACGGCACACGGCGTTCGCAGACATCATCGAGTCGATCGAAGAGCTGCGCTACTACCGCGAGCACTTCATCCGCGACGTGCCGCAAACGCCCGACGCTGAGGCGCTGGCGTCTTCTGTCGCCCCGTAATCAGACCTGCAGCGGTTTTGCGCGCACAGCGTGTTTGGGCCGCCAGGCCTTGACCACGCTGTCGTGCGTCTCGACATAGGGGCCGCCGATCAGGTCGATGCAGTACGGAACGGCCGCAAAGATGCCCGGCACCGCGGCGCGGCCCTCTACATCCTTCAAGCCCTCAAGCGTTTCCTTGATGGCGCGCGGCTGACCCGGCAGGTTGATGATCAGCGCAGCGCGTGAGGGCGTCTCGCGGATCACCGCCACCTGACGCGACAAGATCGCCGTCGGAACGAAATGCAGGCTGATCTGGCGCATCTGCTCGCCAAAACCCGGCATTTCCTTGGTGGCGACGGCCAGCGTGGCCTCGGGCGTCACATCACGGCGCGTCGGCCCGGTGCCGCCCGTGGTGAGCACCAGATCGCAGCCGGCATGGTCGACCAGGTCGATCAGTGTGTCGGCAATCGTGGCCTGATCGTCCGGAATCAGCCGTTCCACCCCTTGCCACGGCGAAGACAGCGCGGCGACAAACCAGTCGCGCAGCGCCGGAATCCCTTCATCCTGATACGTGCCGGCCGAGGCGCGGTCCGAAATCGACACAAAGCCGACGATCAGTTCGTCGGCGTGGCGGCGGGTGATCGGCGCGGAGGGGGCAGGGGCTGTCATGCTTCGTCGTCTTCGGCTTCGGGTTGATCGGCGTCGTCCTCGTTGCGGTCGTTGCCGGACAGGGCCTGCTTGACCATCTGGAACAGTTCGCGCGACGACTTGGGCGGCTTGGCCAGCTGCGCTTCCTTGCGCGCATTGCGCACGAGCGTACGGAGCGCCTGCACGTCGGAATCCGGGTGCGCTGCAATGAACTCGGTGATGGCGTCGTCGCTGGCGATCAGGCGGTCCCGCCAACGTTCGATGGCATGCAGGCGCGCGGTTTCGGCCTTGGAGGCGCCGACGAAGGTGGCGAGGACGCGGCGGATGGCCTCGACTTCCTCGTCGGTCAGCGCGCGCATCAGCTTGCCGATGTACTGCATCTGGCGGCGCTTGCCTTCATGCGCGGTGGTGCGCTTGGCCTCGCGCAGCGCGTCGACCAGCTTTTCGGGCAGCGGCACCTTGGCGAGTTTGTCCTTGGGCAGCGCTTCCAGCGCCGCGCCCAGGTCTTGCAAGGCGTTGACCTCGCGCTTGCGCTGCGATTTGCTCTTGGGCGTATCCGGATCGTCCTCGTCACCGATGTCGGTGCGCACGACGGGTTGCAGATACGTGGGGTTATGTCGGGATGCTCGGCTCATGGCGCGCATTGTATCTTGCTATGATGGGCGTTTCCGCCAGTTCTTGCCCGCTTTTGGCAAAATCGCGGCACCCGTTTCTCCCCTCCATTGCCTATGTCTCAAACGCTCGATTCCAAGACCGCCCCAGTGTTTGCCTACCGCCGCGAACAGCTCGAAGAGATGGCCACCGATGTGCTGCGCATTGCACGCGAACTCGGCGCCACCGATGCCGCGACGGAAATCTCCGAAGGCCAGGGCCTGTCGGTCACGGTGCGCAAGGGCGAGATCGAGACCATCGAGCAGAACCGCGACAAGATCGTCGGCGTGACCGTCATGCTGGGCAAGAAGCGCGGCAACGCCAGCACGTCGGACTTTTCGCCGGCGGCATTGCGATCCACCGTCGAGGCCGCCTACAACATCGCGCGCTTCACCGCCGACGATGACTGCGCCGGCCTGGCAGAAGAAGAACTGCTGGAGAAGCACCCGCAAGACCTGCAGCTGTATCACCCATGGATGATCGATGCCGAGGCCGCTGTGGAAATCGCACGCGCCGCGGAAGCCGCTGCCTTTGCCGTGAGCCCGAAAATCCGCAACAGCGACGGCTCGAGCATCTCGGCGCAGCATTCGCACTTCGTGCTGGCCACGTCGCGCGGTTTCATGGGCGGCTACCCATATTCGCGTCACTTCATTTCGGCCGCGCCGATCGCCGGTTCGGGCGCGCATATGCAGCGCGACGATTGGTACTCTTCGAAGCGCTCGCCGGACGATCTGGCCGCACCGGAAGCGATCGGCAAGTACGCCGCCGAACGCGCGCTGGCACGTCTGGGCGCGCGCCGACTGACCACCCGCAAGTGCCCGGTGTTGTTCGAGGCGCCGCTCGCGGCGGGCTTGCTGGGTGCGTTCGTGCAGGCAGTGTCGGGTGGCGCGTTGTACCGCAAGTCGACGTTCCTGCTCAATACGCTGGGCAAGGAAGTCTTCGCACCGCATGTGCAGATCAAGGAAGACCCGCATGTCCTCAACGGGATGGGCAGCGCGCCCTTCGACGAGGAAGGCGTACGCACGCAGCGCCGCGATGTGGTGAAGAACGGCGTAGTGGAAGGCTACTTCCTGTCGACGTATTCCGCGCGCAAGCTCGGCATGCAGACCACCGGCAACGCGGGCGGCTCGCACAACCTGACGCTGTTCTCCGACAAGACCACGCCTGAGGATGACTTTGCCGGCATGCTGCGCCGCATGGGCACGGGCCTGCTGGTGACCGAACTGATGGGCCAGGGTGTGAACTACGTGACGGGCGACTATTCGCGTGGTGCGTCGGGCTATTGGGTCGAGAACGGCGTGATCCAGTATCCGGTGGAGGAGATCACGATTGCCGGCAATCTGGGCGAGATGTTCCGCCAGATCGTCGCCATCGGCGCGGATGCGCTGGTGCGCGGTACGAAGGAAACGGGCTCGATCCTCATCGAACAGATGACGATTGCCGGCGAATAAATCGCCCTAGCGGACATGAAAAACGCGCTCGAAATTGAGCGCGTTTTTTTATTGCCTGCCGCCGGTTACTGCTCGTTCGATGGCGGGCGTTCGTACGTAACGAACGCGTAGTCGAAATCGTTGGGCGCTGCCGCGTGGTGCGTCTCGCGCGCCACCTCGTGCCAAAGCTTCGGGTCGGGCGCGGGGAAGTGCGCGTCGCCCTCGAAATCGGCGTCGATCTCCGTGACGATCAGGCGGTCCGCGCTCGGGAGGGCATCCGCATACAGTTGGGCGCCACCGATCAGGAAAATTTGCTCAGCGCCCACACACAGACGCTGCGCGTCTTCCATCGAATACGCGATCTCGCAGCCCGGCAACTCAAGCTTGGCATTGCGCGTGACGACAATGTTGCGCCGGCCCGGCAGCGGACGGCCGATCGAATCGTACGTCTTGCGGCCCATCACGATGGGCGCGCCCATGGTCGTGCGCTTGAAGTGCGCGAGATCTTCCGGCAGGCGCCAGGGCAGGGTGTTGTCGCGGCCGATCACGCCATTGCGGGCGCGCGCGACGATGAGCGTCAGGATGGTCATACGTTTACACGGCCACCGGTGCTTTGATCGCGGGATGGCTCTGGTAGCCGACGATCTCAAAGTCTTCGTACTGATAATCGAAGATGCTCTCGGGCTTGCGCTTGATGATCAGTTTCGGCAGCGGCAGCGGTTCGCGCGCGAGTTGCGTCTCCACCTGTTCAAAGTGGTTGTTGTAGAGGTGGCAGTCGCCGCCGGTCCAGACGAAATCGCCCACATCGAGGCCGGTCTGCTGCGCAACCATGTGCACCAGCAGCGCGTAGCTCGCAATGTTGAACGGCACGCCGAGGAAGATGTCGGCGCTGCGCTGGTAGAGCTGGCATGACAGCTTGCCGTCGGCCACGTAGAACTGGAAGAACGCGTGGCAAGGGGGCAGCTTCATGCGCGGGATGTCCGCCACGTTCCAGGCCGAGACGATCAGCCGGCGCGAATCGGGGTTGCGCTTGATCTGGGCGATCAGCTCGGCGATCTGGTCGATGTGTTCGCCGTTGGGCGTCGGCCACGAGCGCCATTGCGAGCCGTAGACGGGGCCCAGCTCGCCATCGGCGTCGGCCCATTCGTCCCAGATGGTCACGCCGTTGTCTTGCAGCCAGCGCACGTTGGTCGAACCCTGGAGGAACCACAGCAGTTCATAGACGATGGACTTGATGTGCACCTTCTTGGTGGTCACCAGCGGAAAGCCGTCCTGCAGGTTGAAGCGCATCTGGTAGCCGAACACGGAGCGCGTGCCGGTGCCGGTGCGGTCGGCTTTGTCGGTGCCATGTTCGTAGACATGGCGCATCAGGTCGAGATAAGGCTTCATGCGAGCGCAGGGCGAAGAGGCGGGGCGTCGGAAATCGGGTGAGCCGCATTGTAACGTGAGCGGCCCGGCGTCGACTGTACCGGTAGTGTCCGCAAACTGGCCCGTTCAGATGACCAGAACGGCTGGGCCGGGAAAGTGCAGGATTGTCGATGGTGCAAGGGGCGGCGGGGCTGGCAGGATGGCGCCATCGTTTCAACTGTCTGACGGAGAAAGATCATGTCGACCATTGCTACCTCCGCGTCGCTGGACTGTGCCAATGAGCTGCGCCATCTGCGCGCAGCGGCCAGCATCGTCCATGCGGTGATTCCGCCGACCGCGCAATACTGCTGGCCGTTGCTCTCCCAAGCCATGGGCGCAGCGGTGTGGGTGAAGCATGAGAACCACACCGAAGTGGGTGCGTTCAAGCTTCGGGGCGGGCTGACCTATCTGCATGCTCTGCGCCAACGCGAGCCACAGGTGCGCGGTGTGATTGCCGCCACGCGTGGCAATCATGGTCAGTCGATTGCATGGGCGGCCCGTCGCAACAGTGTCGCTGTCACCATCGTTGTGCCGCATGGCAATAGCGTGGAGAAGAACGCCGCCATGCGCGCACTCGGCGCAGAGCTGATCGAAGCGGGCGATGATTTCCAGGCCAGCCGCGAGGCGGCCGATCAACTCGCCGCTGAACGCGGTTTGCACTTTGTCCCTTCGTATCACCCGGACTTGGTCGTCGGCGTAGCAAGCTACTGGCTGGAGTTCTTCGAGGCCACGCCGCTGGATGTGGTCTATGTGCCCATCGGCATGGGCTCCGGGATCTGTGCCGCGGTGCGGGCGCGCGATGCGTTGGGGCTGTCGACACGCATTGTCGGTGTGGTGTCGGCACATGCGCGATGCTACGAGCAGTCGTTCAAAAGCGGTACGGCGGTGTCGGCGCCAGTGTCGACGCTGCTGGCCGACGGGCTGGCGTGCCGTACCCCCGATGCGAACGCGCTTGAGGTGGTCCGCGCCGGTGTCGAAGAAGTCATTGCGGTGACGGACGATGAAGTGGCGGAGGCCATTCGCCTGTATTTCTCCACCACGCACAACGTGGCCGAGGGCGCTGCCGCCGCGGCCCTGGCTGGGGCATGGCAGCAGCGCGGGCAGATTGCCGGCCAGCGCGTCGGCCTCCCGCTGACGGGCGGCAACATCGATCGCGCCAAGCTGGCGCGAGTCCTCGCCGGTCAGCCGATCCTGGCTTAGGCGGGTTGCTGGCGGCGACGTTGCACCAGCCAACCGCCGCCCAGCACGACCAGGAACACCACCACATACACGGCCCACTTCAGCGGCGGCTGCGCAGCAAAGAACGCCTTGAGGACCGGTTCGGCAACGATCATGTGCGCGGCCGTATAAGCCAGCACTGCCGCGCCGCCATAGATGATGATCGGGAAGCGTTCGATCAGACGCAGTACCACGCCGCTACCCCATACCACGACGGGCACGCTGATCAGCAGACCCAGCACCACCAGAAGGAAACTGCCGTGCGATGCGCCGGCAATGGCAAGCACGTTGTCGATGCCCATCACCGCATCGGCGATGATGATGGTCTTCATGGCGCCCATCAGCGTGGTGCTGCCCGCGCCGTGTTCGTCGCCGCCCTGGCCGTCGTCAGCCAGAAGCTTCCATGCAATCCACACCAGCGCCAGACCGCCGACGAGCATCAGGCCAGGAATCTTCAGCAGCCACACCACCGCCAGCGTCATCAGTGCACGCACAACGATGGCGCCCGCAGCGCCCCACAAGATGGCTTTCTTCTGCAGCTCGGGCGGCAGGTTGCGCGCCGCCAGCGCGATGAGGATGGCGTTATCGCCCGCAAGCACGAGGTCGATCACGATGATCGATGCCAGCGCGGCAGCAAACTGCATGGTGAAAATGTCAGACAACCATTCCATGGTGGCTCCAGGTCAAACAACAATGAAAACCGGTTGACCGAACTGCATGGAGTGCTGGGGCGAGACGCTTTGCAGACCATGAAATCCGGTTGCAAAGGTCTTGCTCGACACGAACAGGTTGGGAACCTGCCGGTGCCGGCACGACCGGAAGCGTGCGCTTCGTCATGACGATCGTGCCTGGGGCTGAAGAACCCCCGAGCTACTCCCCTTTGAGGAAGTCCGCATTATATCGCAGCAGGCCGATTGTGCGCTGCAAAAAACGCAACGTGGCATGCGGGCGCGGTATGCGCGGTTTTTTCAGCGGCGTGGGTGATTTTTACGAACGGCGAGATGGTGCGTTGTGGCCGCCTCCGGCGAAAGAACGGTGGCGCTGTCACAAAGCGGCGTCTACGCTGCAATTTCATCCGCGCGCCACGGGCCTGCGGTGATGGCATAGGCGCCGTGGCACATTTCTCGCTGTCGACAGCCCTCATGACCATGCAGCACCGCGCCGTTCCACCCACAACGGGAGACACCATGCAGGCCACCAAGCCGTCCGCCGATGCCTATGCCCGCCGCGCGCTGGCTCGACTGATCCAGCCGCAGCCCACGGTCGACGCCGTCGGCGCAGGCTTGACCTTCTACCAGCTCTTTACGGAAGACGACGCCGCACTGCGTGCCGAGGCCGAAGCCGGCTTACTCGCATCGGCAGCGAGCATCAGCCCGAAGTTCTTCTACGACGCCCTCGGTTCGCGTCTGTTCGAAGCGATTACCGATCTGCCCGAGTACTACCCGACGCGCACCGAAGCTGCCATTTTCAGCTTGCATGCGGCCGAGATCGCCCTGCGTGTGGGGCGCGGTGCCACGTTGATCGACCTGGGCGCCGGCAACTGCGAAAAGGCCGCGCGCCTGTTCCGCACGCTGGCACCGTCGCGGTATGTGGCGATCGATATCTCGGCAGATTTCCTCCGCGATACGCTGCGTGGGCTTGCGCGTCAGCATCCGCAATTGCCGATGGTCGGCATTGGCGCCGATCTGTGTGCGCCGCTGGTGCTGCCCGATGCCGTCGGCGATGGACGCCGCGTGTGGTTTTACCCCGGTTCGAGCCTGGGCAACTTCACGCCGGACGAGGCGGGGGCATTTCTGTCGCGCCTGCACGAAGCTTCGGCACCCGGCGACAGCGTGCTGATCGGCATCGACCTCATCAAAGACGCGCAACGGCTCGAAGCCGCTTACGACGATCCGCTCGGGGTGACGGCAGCCTTCAACCTGAACGTGCTGCGCAACCTGAATCGCCTCCTGGGTGCGAATTTCGACGTGCGGGATTGGCGCCATGTCGCGCTGTACCGCGCAGAGGCGCACCGCGTTGAGATGCATCTGGAAGCGCGTCGTGACGTCACGGTGCGGTGGGGCAAGCACGCGCGCGCCTTCGCGGCGGGTGAACGCATGCACACCGAGAACTCCGTCAAATACGACCTGCCGAGCCTGCAAGCGATGTTTGCCGACGCCGGCTTCGAAGACCTGCATGCCTGGACCGATGTCAGCGGCGACTTTGCCGTCTGCCACGCGAGCGTAGGCCGCTAGGCCCGGCGGCAGAACACCATGCGGGCCGGTGCGATAATGGATCGATTCCCGCCCGAGGTGTGCCGCGATGGCTGAATTCTTCATGCTCCCCGATCCGACCTTCATCGGATCGCTTCCCGACTGGACCGACGGCCGGCGCTTGCCGCGCCAGGGCATCGCGCACAGCCTGGTCGACGCGCGCAATCGCACGCTGGCCTTGTTGTCCGCGTTTGGCGACACGCAGCGCGGCTGGCAGATCGAACGCGTGGAGCATCACGCCCCGCCGCTGTGGACGCTGGGCCAGCTCGCCTGGTTTGCCGAGTTCTGGTGCCTGCGCGAGCCGCGTCGCAACGGCAGCGACACCATCGAAGACGGCGCCGGCACCGAGTGGGACCTGGCGCGTTGGCAAGCCACGCTGCCGGCCGCGCTCGACGGTGCCGATACGTTCTTCGACATGGACCGCATGCCGCCGGAGGCCTGCTGGGAACTGACGCTGCCGGGCATCTCGGCAATCAAGCAGTACGCGCATGACGTGCTCGACCGCGTGCTACGTAAGCTCGCCACGCTCGGCACTGACGACGATGCGGCGCTGGAGCCGTTTCGCTGGGCGGTTTTTCACGAAGACCTGCGCGCCGAGCATCTGCACGGCCTGCTGCAGGTGCTGGGCCTGCAACCCGCCGGGCAACCGCCGCTGGCCGCCGTGGCCGTGCCGGCTGCGCAGACATTATCGTTGCCGGGTGGTCGCTTCCAGATGGGCTGGCCCGACGCCGACGGATTCTTCTTCGACAACGAATGTCCGCCGTATCGCACTTATGTGCCCGCGTTCGAAATCGATGCGCAGCCCGTCACGAATGGCCAATATCTGGAGTTCATCGAAGACCGTGGTTACGACCATCCGCAGTGGTGGTCGCCCGCCGGCATGGAGTGGCTGATGATGCAGGAGCGTTCGGCGCCCCAAGGCTGGCAGCGGGATCCCGCCACGCGCACCTGGCAGGCACTGCGCTACGGTCAGGCGCGCACGATCAACCGGGATGAAGCCGTGCGCCATGTGAGCCTGTACGAAGCGCAGGCGTGGTGCCGCTGGGCGGGCCGTCGCTTACCGACGGAAGACGAATGGGAGATGGCGGCGGTGCAGGGGCGCGCCGGTTTCCATTGGGGGCAGGTCTGGGAGTGGACGTCATCGCCGTTCGAGCCGTATCCGGATTTCGTGCCGGGCATGCCGCGCGGCCGTGTGGCGAGCCTGTCGGCGCCGCACTTCCAAACGATGCAGACGGTGCGCGGTGCTGCCGCTCATACGCCGCAGCGCGCGCGTCATCCGCGTTTCCGGGGCTTCTTGCTGCCGGAGCGCGATGACGTCTTTGTTGGCTTCCGAACCTGTGCGCTTTGACGAAAGCTTGTTGGACAGGAGAGGCAAGTCGAATGCCCAAACAAAAACCCCACGCTGTTAGACGTGGGGTTTTTTGTTGGCGGTCTGCGGAGGCTATCCCGGTGGGGTAGCCCTTCATCGATCAACGATCGAAGTCGCGCGAACGGCCCTTGCTGCCGTAGCTGTCGCGGTTGCCGTCGCGGTTGCCGTAGCTGCGACGCTGCGCGCCGTTGCCACCGTCGCCGAAGCGGCTGCCGCCGTTGTTGTCGCCGAAGCGACGCGGGGCGCCTTCGCGGTTGCCGTAGCTTTCGCGGTTGCCGTCACGATTGCCATAACCGCCAGCGTTGCCGCCGGTGCTGTTGCCGTAGCCACGGCTGCCGTCTTGCGTACGGGCGGGGCGCTGTTGCCAATCGCCACGGTTTTGCTGGCCTTGGCCGTACGACTGACGCGGAGCGCGGTCGTCGCGGTTCCATTCACGTTGGCCACCTTGGTAGCCGCCGCCGTGACCGTTGCGATCGTCGCGACGCGGAGCAAAGCCGTCGCGGTCGCCGCCGAAGCTGCGTTGGAAGCGGCCTTCGCTGTTGCCGCCATTGCCACCCTGGCGTGCGCCGTAGCCTTCGCGCTGGCCGCGATAACCGCCGCCATTGCCACCGTTTCCACGGTAGCCGCCACGGTCGCCACCGGCACGCGGGCCGCCGGTACGCGGCTTGGGCGAGCGCTTCGGCTCCAGGCCTTCCACCACGGAGGCGTCGATGCGGCGATCAACGAAGCGCTCGATGCGGCGCCATTGGAACGTGTCGTTGTGGTTCACCAGGTTGATCGCGATACCGCTGCGGCCGGCACGGCCCGTACGGCCGATGCGGTGCACGTAGTCTTCGGCTTGCTTGGGCAGGTCGAAGTTGACCACGTGCGTGATGTCCGGCACGTCGATGCCGCGGGCGGCCACGTCGGTGGCCACCAGCACGCGCAACTGGCCGCGGCGCAGTGCCGTCAGCGTGCGGTTACGCGCGCCTTGGTGCATGTCGCCGTGCAAGGCACCGGCGGAGAAACCGTGCTCGGTCAGGCGCTCGGCCAGCGAGTCGGCATCACGCTTGGTCGCCGTGAAGACGATGGCTTGCTTGAGCGACGCATCGCGCAGCAGGTGATCCAGCAATTGCTGCTTGTGCGACATGTCGTCGGTGAAGTGCAGGCGCTCTTCGATGTTGCTTTGGTCGATCTTCGCGGCGGCGATTTCGATACGCTGCGGCTCGCGCATCATGCGCTCGGCCAGTTGCTCGATGCGGCGGTCCATCGTTGCCGAGAACATCAGCATCTGACGCGTGGCCGGCGTGGCGCCGACGATGGCTTCGATGTCATCCGAGAAGCCCATGTCCAGCATGCGGTCGGCTTCGTCAAAGACGAGCATGTCCAGAGCCGACAGGTCGATGCGGCCCGAGTCGATGTGGTCGAGCAGGCGGCCCGGCGTAGCGATGATGATGTCCGGCATGCGTGCCAGCATATCGAGCTGCTTCGGGTACGGCATGCCGCCCAGGATGCTCGCGCAGACGATGCGACGCAGATGGCGGCCGTATTGTGCGGTGGCGGTGGTCACCTGGAGGGCCAGTTCACGCGTGGGCGTGAGCACCAGCAGCGACGGCTTGGCCGGCGCCGGGCGAGGCCGGCGACCCTTCATGCGTTGCGGCGGGCCGTCCATGCGCGGACGCTGCGGCTCAGGCTGCTCGCTGATGCGCTGGATGGCCGGCAGGATGAACGCGGCGGTCTTGCCCGAACCGGTCTGGCTTGTGACCAGCAGATCGCGGCCCGACAGGCAGGCCGGAATTGCCTGGGCTTGTACCGGCGTGGGGGTGGTGTAGTTCACTTCGCCCAGCGCGCGGACGATGCGGTCGTCCAGGCCCAGTGCTGCAAAGGCGCTGGCACGGGTCGCGGCTTCGGCGATGAGGGTTTCAGTATTGGTATTGATGGTTTCAGCGTGCGCAATAGCGCCGCTGCCGTCTTGAGGCTGCGTCATGTCGAATAGGTAGTAAGGCTGCCGCGCCGCTACATCAACGGATGCAGACGACGGAAATGGGATACGGCGACCGGTTAATCACGGGCGTCGGCGCCAATCGGATAAGGCCGGTTCGACAGACGGGCTGCAGAACGGACAAGGCGGGGGAGTGGGCCGGCCTCAAGCTGAACAGGTCAGCGAGGTGGGGCGGCGGTCCCTTCGGCGTGATGTGAATCCACGCGGGAGATCGGAGACGATGCCAAGCACAATGGCAATCGGCTGCGCATGCATGCAACGGGCGGGGATCTGGGCGATGAACGCCGGTCGGAACCAGCACATCGGCCAACCGCGGACCGAAAAATACGGCAGTAAGCAGCCAAGCCACGAACTATAGCACGAATTTTCGCACTGCGCAAAAATTCCGCTGGAGCCACGTGTGCCAGCGCCGCCGCTTGTCGGATCGATCCTGCTGCCTATACTCGAAAGACCGGCCACCCTCGCGGCCGGAAAGGGGCGGATGATGGAATTCCCGATGGCCTTCTCCAACCTGTACCTGTTGCTCGCCGTTTGCGTTGCGGGCGTGATCGGCCTGGCATCTGCACCAATGGTGATCCGAGGTGCGCGAGTAGGGATCCGCGTGCTGCTCACGATTATCGGGGTGCTGATTGGCCTGCTTGTGCTCGAAGCGCTGCCGGTGCTGACCTAGATGGCCCGGCGCCATCCGCAGCCATAGGCCCGCCCGCATGTGGCGGGCCTCATCGTTTTGTGCGAGCAAGAAAACAAAAGCCAGGCGTGCTTGCCTGGCTTTGTCGCGTCTGTTGGTCTCGCCGACAGGAATCGAACCTGTATCTCACGCTTAGGAGGCGCGTGCACTATCCATTGTGCTACGGCGAGAGACCGACCCCGGGTGACGTGAACGGCCGCCCGAGCGAGCCGCGATTCTACGCAATTTGTACAGCCAAGACCAGTGAACCACGGGGCTGGAACGCACCTCGGCCAGCAGTTACAGGCCTCACATGAAACGGTGATGACGGCGCCGGTTCTGTGGGGCGCCGCCTACAGTTCAGACGCAGTTATGACGAAGCAAACGCTAAAGCGAACGAACGATCGGTCAAAGAATCAGATTTAAGTATTACGAACTTTCCACGATTGTTCACGGAAGTTATGCTTCATCACCCCTTTTCAGAACCCCTAGGCGACCAACATGCTGACATCCGAAGAACGGGACGATCCGTGGACGGTGGAGCCGTCGCTGGAAAGCCTGCTTCCGAAGCATCGAGCTGGCACGATCGATCGACCGATCTATTTCCGTCACACCGATACGCCGGACGGCCACGTCATCAAGCAGTTTCCTGACGGCTCGCGCCAGCTCGTGCGTTTTGTCGGCCTGGAAGAGCAGGTCGTCAAACACTTTCTCTGACTCCGCTTCCCGCGCTAGCGAGCGCCTTCGTGCACATCTCGTAAGACATGATGTGTTGTGTTTCCTGACGATGCACTGAGGTGATCAGCGCACTATCATTCGCAAATATTTACGTAAGCGATTGATAAGTTCATGGGAAGTATGCAAGGGCTTGCGCCTGCCACGCCCCCGGCGCACAACCATTACTCCGGAAAGCGATCCCTCGGTGAGCCGCGCGCCATTGACATGGTTGTGCCGTGTCCGGTACGCGACTGGACGCCTGCGGTCACTTCTGATGAAGCCGCTGCCATGCGTTCCGCGCTGGAACGCGGCAATGTGCTGCATTTTCCCGGCCTCGACTTTCCACTTGATGCCCGAGAGCAGCGTTTTCTCGACGCGCGGTGGTCCGACGGCAAGACGAAGAACATCAACCTGCGGGCCACCGAGACGCGCGTGCGCGGCGCCGTCGGGCAGCCTGCAGACCTACGCGATCTCGCTACCCTGATCGAGCGTTACGCCGATGCAGCGGAGCACTTGGTGCTGGCGTTGTTTCCCGACTATGGCCCGCACTTGAAGCGAGCCGGGACATCGTTGCGGCCGGCTGAGATTGCGGGGCGCCCGGTCAGCTGGCGTAAGGACGATACGCGCCTGCACGTCGATGCATTTCCGTCGAACCCGCTGCATGGCCAGCGGCTCTTGCGTGTGTTCCACAACGTCGATCCGGATGCCCCGCGCGTCTGGCGCATCGGCGAGCCGTTTGCCGACTTCGCCGAGCGGTTTGTGCCGAAAACGCGAGGGCTGCTGCCGGGACAATCGTGGCTGATGCACAAGCTGCATATCACCAAGCGCCTGCGCTCCGAATACGATCACCGCATGCTGCAGCTGCATGACCTCGCGAAAGCGGATCTGGTCTATCAACGCACGGCACCGCAGCAGACGTTCGAATTCGCGCCGGGTGCGACGTGGGTCGTTTTCAGCGATCAAGCGCTGCATGCGGCGATGCGCGGCCGCGCGATGATGGAGCAGACGTTTTATCTCGACCCAGCGGCCGTTGCCGATCGGACCCATTCCCCCGAAGCTGTCCTGTCGCGCATCCTGAATAGGCCGATGCTGCCGGCCCAGCGCTGACCGCACAAACAAAAACGCCGCCGTGCATGACGGCGGCGCTGATGCTCCGCGCAGTTCTCTTTAATCAGCGACTTTGTCGCTCGGATATTTGAACGAGTCGCGCAGCAAAAAGCTCATCGGGATATCCAGCTTTGCGCTGTGCGGCGGAATCGGTTGCTGGAACCACTTCTTGTAGAGCTTCTCGGCGTCGTAGTCGAGAATGATGTTCGTCATCGCGCGATCGACCAGCCGCTTGAACTCGGCGTCGTCCTTGCTCAGCATGATCGCGTAAGGCTCGACCGTCAGCATGTCGCCGACGACGGCGTAATCGCTCGGGGTCTTCGTGTTGGCGCGGAAGCCATAGAGCAGCACGTCGTCCATTGCAAAGGCGTCGGCCTTGCCCGCTTCGACCATCGCGAAGGATTCAGCGTGGTCCTTGGCTTCGAGAAACTTCATGTTGAGCACGCGCACGTCGTTCATCTTGCGCAGTTCCGCCACGCTCGTGGTGCCCTTGGTGGTGACGACGGTCTTGTCGCGCAGATCATCCCACCGGCGAATGCCCGACGAACTCTTGACGATCATGCGGATGCCCGCGATGTAGTGCGGGATCGTGAACGCCACCTTCTCGCGGCGTTCGCGGTTGTTTGTAGTCGAGCCGCATTCGAGGTCGGCTTTGCCTTCCATGATGGCCGGCATCCGCGTGGAGGGCGTGACCATCACGTATTGCACTTTCAGGTCGGGCCGCTTGAGGTCGGTGCGCAGCTTGTCGACCACGCGCAGGCACAGGTCGACGGCGTAGCCGACGGGCTTTTTATCGGCGTCGTAGAACGAGAAGGGCACGGAGCTTTCGCGATAGGCGACGCGGACTGTGCCGGTATCGCGGATGCGGTCGAGCACCGGCGTGGAGGATGCCAGGGCGGTGCCTGGTACGAGACTGGACAGCGAAGCGAAGAGCAGCGCTGCAGCCGGCAGCGTGCGCGTGAAGAACTGCATGGTTGTATCCCCCGGAAAGAATCGGTGGCCCACGTTATCGTTATGCCCGGCTCGTGACCGGAGGGCCTGCCGCATGATACGGCGCGGCGTCGCAGCCTGCAGGCCTGCGCTTTTCGGGTGTTGTAAGCAGGCTGCAAGAGTGGATTTCGCCCTCTAAAAGTTGGCCTGTGGCGGGTGCGTTGCAGTGGTGCGTGGCGCACACGCGGTGTGCGCCACGCACTGTCTCAGCTGTGCGGCCGGTGCAAGGGACACCCCCTGAGGTGCACGCTTGACGCGGCATGCGTTGCTGCGGTGCGAAGCCGCACCGGGCCTAGCGTTAGGCGTTTTTCCCTACCGGGTTTGTCCCGACTGCCCGAGACGGACCAGGGGCGTTATGCTCCGGCCATGTCTTGTTCGCAAGGCATCGAGGAGAGACTCTTCCGGCCCGCCGAAAGCGGGCCGTTTTCTTTGCCGCTTTGGCGTTCGAGCTCGCTCAGTTCTGATTCGGCAGCACATTGCCCGGCTGGGACGACTGCCGCGGCCAGTTCGAGAACGCGAAAACCCACAGCGCCACCAGGTTCACCAGCGGCACCAGCACAAGCAGCGTCCACCACGGTGAAAAGCCAGTCCGCAGCAAAATCTGCCGCACCGGAATGCCTGCCACGATCAAGATGATCAACAGCCCGAAGAGTCCGCGCATCGTCATTCCCCCTTTGTAACGGTATGGATGGCGCGGCCGGAAAAAGCGAGTCCGGCGGCACAAGCGTTATAGCACCGGCATCTGCAAGCGCAATGCCGCCGATGGGCGACGCGCGGGGCGACTACAATACGCGCCTTCCGGCCGTACACGGCCAGCACCCTTTTCACTCCAGCATGGCCCTGTTTTCCATTACCGATGCACAACTGGCGTTCGGCCACGTGGCGCTGCTCGACCACACCGATTTCTCGCTGGAGGCCGGCGAGCGCGTTGGCCTGATCGGCCGCAATGGCACCGGCAAGTCGTCGCTGCTCAAGATCGTGGCGGGGATGACCTCGCCGGATGACGGCCTGATCGCCCGCCAGAGCGGCGTGACCTCGGCGTACGTGCCGCAAGAGCCCGAATTCGACCCGGAACAGACCGTGGCCCAAGCCGTGGCGATGGGCGTGCCGCATGTCGCTGGCCTGCTGGCTGAATACGAGGTGCTGATCGCCTCCATGGGCGACGCACAAGATGATGAGGCGATGCATAAGTTGCACGCCCTGCAAGCCCAACTCGACGCCGCTGATGCTTGGCAATTGCACACCCGCGTGGAAACCACCATTGCGCAGCTTGGTTTGCAACCGGGTGCGCGCATCGGTTCGCTCTCGGGCGGCTTGACCAAACGCGTGGCGCTTGCACAGGCGCTGGTGGGTGCACCCGACATCCTGCTGCTGGACGAACCGACCAACCACCTCGACTACGACTCCATCCGCTGGCTCGAAGACTTGCTGTTGGCTTTCCGCGGCAGCGTGTTGTTCATCACGCACGACCGGGCGTTTCTGGACCGCGTGGCCACGCGCATCATCGAGCTCGATCGCGGCAAGCTGCGCTCGTACCCCGGCAACTTCACGGCGTATCAGACGCGCAAGGCGCAGGAACTGGAAGCCGAAGCGCTGGAAAACGCCCGCTTCGACAAACTGCTCGCGCAGGAAGAAGTGTGGATCCGCAAGGGTGTGGAAGCGCGCCGCACACGCAGTGTCGGCCGTGTGGCGCGGCTGGAACAGATGCGTGTGGAGCGCCAGGCGCGCCGCGAAGTGCAGGGCAACGTGAAGCTGGAGGTTTCGCAGGGCGACCGCTCCGGCAAGATCGTCGCCGAGCTGATCGACGTGACCAAGCGCTATGGCGACAAGACCGTCGTTGACAACTTCACCGCCACCATCATGCGCGGCGACAAGGTCGGCATTCTCGGCGCCAACGGCGTCGGCAAGACCACGCTGCTGAAGTTGATCCTGGGCGAACTGGCGCCGGATTCGGGCACGGTGCGCAACGGCACCAACCTGCAGGTCGCGTACTTCGACCAGATGCGCGCGCAACTGGACCTGAACCGCTCGCTTGCCGACACCATCAGCCCGGGCAGCGACTGGATCGAAGTCAACGGCCAGCGCAAGCACGTGATGAGCTATCTGGGCGATTTCCTCTTCCCGCCCGAGCGCGCGCGCTCGCCGGTGGCGTCGCTCTCGGGCGGTGAGCGCAACCGGCTGCTGCTGGCACGCCTGTTTGCGCGTCCGGCCAACGTGCTGGTGCTCGACGAGCCGACCAACGATCTGGACATCGACACGCTGGAACTGCTGGAAGAACTGCTGCAGGAATACAGCGGTACCGTTTTCCTGGTTTCGCACGATCGCGCGTTCGTCGACAACGTCGTGACTTCGGTGATTGCGGCCGAAGGCGAGGGCCGTTGGCGCGAATACGTGGGCGGGTTCTCGGACTGGCAGACGCAATCGGCACGGGCGGCGCAGATGGCGCAAGCCGCCAAGCCCGTCGCCGAGGAGAAGAAGCCCGAAGCCGCCAAGCCGCGCGAGCGCGCCACTGTCAAGCTCAGCTACAAGGAGCAGCGCGAACTGGACGCGTTGCCCGCCACCATCGAGGCGCTGGAGGCGGAACAGAAGCAGGTCGGCGGCGAACTGGAGGACGGCACGATCTACGGCCGAGACCCGGAGCGCGCGCAAAAGCTGGCCGAGCGCCACGAAGCTATCGAACTGGAGCTGCTGGAGGCGCTGGAGCGCTGGGAAGCCCTCGAAGCCAAGCGCGCCGGCACGGTGTGACGCTGCAGTAACGACGCAATATGTCAGCGGGATGTCGGGCGAATGTGAGTTTTCGCGCGCATCCCGACGCTGACGATCCCTCCGCATTGTTCAGGACAGCTTCCTTTACAATGCGCGCTGCATTCCCGGTGCTTGGCGACAGACCCAAGCCCGGTCAGTTTTTCCGCCTTCCATGAGCAAAACCTCCCAATACAGCGAATCGTCGATCAAGGTCCTCAAGGGCCTGGAACCGGTCAAGCAACGGCCGGGCATGTACACGCGCACCGACAATCCCCTGCACATCGTGCAGGAAGTCATCGACAACTCCGCTGACGAGGCGTTGGGCGGCTACGGCAAGCTCATCGCCGTGACGCTGCACAAGGACGGCAGCGTAAGTGTCGAAGACGATGCGCGCGGCATTCCTGTCGGCATCCACCCCGAAGAGGGCGTGCCGGTGGTCGAGATCGTCTACACGCGCCTGCATGCCGGCGGCAAGTTCGACAAGGGCCGCGGTGGCGCCTACGCGTTCTCCGGCGGCTTGCACGGCGTGGGCGTGTCGGTCACGAACGCGCTGTCGACGCGGCTGGAAGTGACGGTCTGGCGTGACGGCAATGTGTCGACGCTCGCGTTCTCCGGCGGCGACGTGATCGAACCGCTCGCCACCCGCAAGGCCGAACGCGGCGAGAAGAAGAGCGGCACACGCGTGCGCGCATGGCCCGACGCCAAGTATTTCGATTCCGACAACATCCCGCAGGCCGAACTGCAGCGCTTGCTGCGCAGCAAGGCCGTGCTGCTGCCGGGCGTGAAGGTCACGCTCACGCTGGAAAAAACCGGCGAAACGCTCGAGTGGCAATACGACCAGGGCCTGCGCGGCTATCTGGTCGAATCGCTTGCGCAGGGCAGCGCTCAGGGGCCAACTCGCGAGCCGGTGATCCCCCTGTTTGAAGGCGAGCACTTTGCCGATCCCGACAAGCCGGGCGAAGAAGGCTTTGCCTTCGGTGAAGGCGCGTCGTGGGTGGTGGCCTGGACGGAAGAGGGCTCGCCGGTGCGCGAGTCGTACGTCAACCTGATCCCGACGCCCGCTGGCGGCACGCACGAATCCGGCTTGCGCGAAGGCCTGTTCCAGGCCGTGAAGAGCTTTGTCGAGATGCACGCGCTGCTGCCCAAGGGCGTCAAGCTGATGCCAGAAGATGTGTTTGCGCGCGCTTCGTTCGTGCTGTCGGCCAAGGTGCTCGACCCGCAATTCCAGGGGCAGATCAAGGAACGCCTGAACAGCCGTGACGCGGTGCGGCTGGTATCCACCTTCAGCCGCCCGGCGCTGGAGCTGTGGCTGAACCAGCACGTCGATCACGGCAAGAAGCTGGCCGAACTCGTCATCAAGCAGGCGCAGGCGCGCACACGTGCCGCGCAGAAGGTCGAGAAGAAAAAGGGCTCCGGCGTTGCCGTGCTGCCCGGCAAGCTGACCGACTGCGAATCCGACGACGTCACCCGCAACGAACTCTTCCTGGTGGAAGGCGACTCGGCCGGCGGCTCGGCCAAGATGGGCCGCGACAAGGAATTCCAGGCCATCCTGCCGTTGCGCGGCAAGGTGCTGAACACCTGGGAGACCGAGCGTGACCGCCTGTTCGCCAACAACGAAGTGCACGACATTGCAGTCGCCATCGGCGTGGACCCGCACGGTCCGAACGATACGGTCGACCTGTCGGGCCTGCGCTACGGCAAGATCTGCATCCTGTCCGATGCTGACGTGGACGGCGCGCACATCCAGGTGCTGCTGCTCACGTTGTTCTTCAAGCACTTCCCGCAATTGATCGATAGGGGGCACGTATGCGTGGCCCGTCCGCCGCTGTATCGTGTCGATGCCCCGGCGCGCGGCAAGAAACCCGCGCAGAAGCTCTACGCGCTGGACGACGGCGAGCTGGAAGCCATTGAAGACAAGCTGCGCAAGGACGGCGTGAAGGAAGGCGCCTGGCAGATCTCCCGCTTCAAGGGCCTGGGCGAAATGAGCGCCGAGCAGCTCTGGGAAACCACCATGAACCCCGACACGCGCCGCCTGCTGCCCGTGGCGCTGGGCGAACTCGGCCAAGACCAGACCATCAACATGATGAACATGCTGATGGGCAAGGGCGAAGCCGGTGCGCGCCGCACGTGGCTGGAAGCGCGCGGCAACGAAGTCGAAGCCGATATCTGACCGCAAACCGACAACGATGAAGCTTTCCGTACGTTTCGCATTCGCATTGACGGCGCTGGCCCTGTTGGCCAGCCAGCCGGCGCGCGCGGACGTCTACGGCTACATCGATGAAAACGGTCTCGCGCATTTCGCTGCCGAACGGCTGGACGATCGCTACGTGCTGTTCATGAAAGGCGCCGCAGTGGCGGGCAAGGGCGACGACAAGGCGAAGGACGACAGCGCCATCGCCCTGCCGGCGACCGAGCTGCCCGATGCCGACGCCTATCTCAACGCCAGCAAGCGCGATGCACTCGACAACGCTGCCGGCATGCGCCAGCGCCTGGTGCGCGCGGTGCTGCAACATCCGAACGTGCCGACGGTGGAACCGCTGATCCGCCAGGCCGCCAGCAAGCACGGTATCGACCCCGCTTTGGTGAAGGCGGTGATTGCCGCCGAATCCGGTTTCAACCCGCAGGCCGTGTCGCCCAAGGGCGCGATCGGGCTGATGCAGGTGATTCCAGACACCGGCGCGCGCTACGGCGTGACAGGCGACGCCCGCCGCACCGCCGCGCAGAAGCTGGCCGACCCCAAGACCAACATCACGACCGGCGTGCGCTACCTGAGCGATCTGCTGCGCATGTTCTCGGGCAACCTCGAACTCGTGCTGGCCGCGTACAACGCCGGCGAGGGCGCGGTGCAGAAGCACGGCAATGACATTCCGCCCTACGCCGAGACACAGAACTATGTGAAGACGGTGCTGCAGTTCTATCGCTACTACAACCCGGTCGCCGCCGTGCCCGGGTTGATGAACGTGAGCGGCAACGGCGTCATCGCCACGCGCAAGCCGGGCCGCACGGGCCGGCCCGCACGCATCGAACTCGTATTGGACCCGGCCACCGGCGTGGCCACGAACCTCCCCCAACATTGATCCTGGCGGCGCCGCCACGTTGAAGCGCGCCGCTTTCGCTTGAGCCTCCATGGAACAACAAGACATCCTCTTCGACCCCAGCGAGCCGGCCGAAGTGCTCACGCTTGGCGCCTATGCCGAGCGCGCTTACCTCGACTACGCCATCAGCGTGGTCAAGGGCCGCGCGCTGCCCGAGGTGGCCGACGGCCAGAAGCCGGTGCAGCGCCGCATCCTGTTTGCGATGCACGAGATGGGCCTGCGCGCCGATGCCAAGCCCGTCAAATCGGCGCGTGTGGTGGGCGACGTGCTCGGTAAATATCACCCGCACGGCGATCAATCCGCCTACGACGCGCTGGTGCGCCTGGCGCAGGATTTCTCGTTGCGTTACCCGCTGATCGACGGCCAGGGCAACTTCGGCTCGCGCGACGGCGACGGCGCAGCGGCGATGCGCTACACCGAAGCGCGCCTCACGCCCATCTCGCGCCTGCTGCTCGAAGAGCTGGACCAGGGCACGGTCGACTTCATCCCGAACTACGACGGCTCGATGGAAGAGCCGAAGCTGCTGCCGGCGCGCCTGCCATTCGTGCTGCTCAACGGCGCATCGGGCATCGCGGTGGGGATGGCCACGGAGATTCCGTCGCACAACCTGCGCGAAGTGGCAAATGCCACCGTGGCGCTCATCCGCGACGACAAGCTCACCAGCACCGACCTGATGCAGTACATGCCGGGCCCGGACTTCCCGGGCGGCGGCCAGATCATCTCGTCCGCAACCGACATTGCGCAGGTGTACGAGAGCGGTCGCGGCAGCCTGAAGGTGCGCGCACGCTGGAAGATCGAAGAACTCGCGCGCGGCCAGTGGCAACTGGTGGTGAACGAGTTGCCGCCCAACACCTCGTCGCAGAAGGTGCTGGAAGAGATCGAAGAGCTGACGAACCCGAAGGTCCGCACGGGCAAGAAATCGCTGTCGCCGGATCAGCTCACCATGAAGCAGACCATGCTGGGCCTGCTCGATGCCGTGCGCGACGAGTCCGGCAAGGACGCCCCGGTGCGCCTCGTGTTCGAGCCCAAGAGCAAGAACATCGACCAGCAGGAATTTGCCAACGCGCTGCTGGCGCACACATCGCTGGAATCGGGCGCGGCCATCAACCTGGTGATGATCGGCACGGATGGCCGGCCGCGCCAGAAGGGCCTGGCCGAGATCCTGCGCGAATGGATCGCCTACCGCTTCGCCACGGTCACGCGCCGCACGCGCCATCGTCTGGGCAAGGTCGAAGACCGCATCCACATCCTCGAAGGCCGTCAGTTGGTGCTGCTGCGCATTGAGGACGTGATCCGCATCATCCGCGAGAGCGAGGAGCCCAAGGCCGCGCTGATCCAGGTCTTCAACCTGAGCGATCGTCAGGCCGAAGACATCCTGGAAATCCGCCTGCGCCAGTTGGCTCGCCTGGAAGCCATCAAGATCGAGCAGGAGCTGAAGAACCTGCGCGAAGAGCAGGGCGAGCTGGACGTGCTGCTGAAGTCGGAAACCATGATGCGCCGTCGCATCATCAAGGAGATCGAAACCGACGCGAAGCAATACGGCGACGACCGCCGCACCTTCATCCAGGAAGAGCGCCGTGCCGCTGCCGAAGTGAAGGTCGTCGACGAACCCGTCACGGTGATCGTCTCGCAGAAGGGCTGGGTGCGCACGCGCCAGGGCCATGGCCACGATGCCACGCAGTTCGCCTTCAAGGCGGGCGACACGCTGTACGACACGTTTGAATGCCGCACCACCGATGCGCTGCTGATCTTCGGCACGCGCGACGACAAGGGGACGGGTCGCGTCTATTCCGTGGCCGTGGCGAACCTGCCTGGCGGCCGTGGTGACGGCGTGCCGCTGACGACGCTGATCGAACTCGCACCGGGCACGCACATCGCCCACACCTTCGCGGGCCATGCCGAACAGAACCTGGTGATCTCCACGCGCGGCGGCAACGGCTTCCTCGCCAAGGTGGGCGACATGGTCGGCCGCCAGAAGGCCGGCAAGGCGTTCCTGACGCTGGACGAGGGCGATCAACCGAACAAACCGGCGCCGGTGCCGGCAGACGCTTACGGCGTGGCGTGCCTGTCCGAAGGCGGCCGCATGCTGCTGTTCCAGATCAGCGAGTTGAAGACGCTCGCCAGCGGTGGCCGTGGCGTGATCCTGATGGAGCTGGAGAAGAACGAATCGCTGCTCCAGGCGGTGGCCTTCGGCGCAGCGGGCTTTGTGCTCTCGGGCACCGGTCCGCGCGGCGGCAAGGCGGTCGAGCAGACCCTGACGACGCGTGCCCAAGAGCCGTACGCCGGCAAGCGCGCACGCAAGGGCAAGACGCTGGAGCCCAAGCTGCGCGATCCGAAGCTCTCGTTGCCCAAGCCCGCGCCGGACGCCGCCTGAATCCATGAGCGATCCGACCGCCGCGCCTGAAGCCAACATCGCAGCAAACATCCCGTCCTGCAGCAAACTCTTCACCGAGTTTGCGCGGATGGGCCTGTCGGGCTTCGGCGGCGTGCTGCCCTTTGCGCGCGCCGGCATTGTCGATCGCAACCGCTGGCTCTCCAACACCGAGTTCGCTGAACTGCTGAGCCTGGGCCAAGTGTTGCCCGGTCCGAATGTGGTCAACCTTTCGGTGATGCTCGGCTACCGCTTTCACGGGGTGCGCGGCGCCGCCGCTGCAATGGCCGGTCTGGTACTCACGCCTGCCGTAGTGCTGTTGCTGATCGTCATGCTGTACGACCACTTCAGCGCGCTCTCGGTGGTGCAGAACCTACTCAAGGGCATGGCGGCGGTGGCCGCGGGGCTGGTGCTCTCAACGGCCGTGAAGCTGGCGCAGGGCCAGTCGCGCACCTGGCGCGCGCTCGGCATCGGCCTGGCGGTTTTCCTCACCATTGGCGTCCTGCAGTGGCCGTTGCTGCCCGTCATGCTGGTGCTGATTCCGCTCGCGCTCCTGCTCGAATGGTGGGCGATGCGATGAGTTACCTCACCACCGTCTTCGACCTGTTCTGGCACTTTCTCGTGCTGTCGTTTCTCGCCATCGGCGGGGCCAGCTCGACGCTGCCCGACATGCACCGTTTCTTGGTCGACACGCGGCATTACATGACAAGCGAGCAGCTGAGCGCCATGTATGCCATCTCGCAGGCGGCGCCGGGCCCCAACGTGCTGTTCGTAGAGTTGTTCGGCTGGCAGGCGGCGGGTCTGGGTGGGGCGATTGCCTCGCTGGTCGGCATCTGCGGGCCGTCGTGCGTGATCGCTGCCGTCATCGCGCGCGTCATGGACCGCAAGCCCGATGCGCGCTGGATTGCGCTGGTCCGTCGCGGCCTCGCACCGCTCACGATCGGCCTGCTGTTCTCCACCGGCTGGGTGCTCGCACGCGGCGCAGACAGCAGTTTCAGCACCATCGCGCTGACCGTGGCGACGGTCGTGGCGTGCACCTTCACCCGCGTCCACCCGCTGGTGCTGGTGGGACTGGGGGCATTGGTCGGCGGCATGGGCTGGGTGTAGCGCCGGTGCCGCAGGGCTAGCGAAATCCAAGGCGGACACGTGTCCGCCTTTTTCTTTGGGCGCCTTGCGGCACATGCGCGGCACTGTTCCTCGGGAATACCCCAATGCCATCGATAATGTATATACAACAACATATATGGATACGTGATGTTGTCTGTATATGGCTTCGCGTCCGATCGACCCATGCGTCGAGCCCGGACCGACCCCGCAGGCAATCTCGCCGACATAAAGAGGAGACAGTTTGGAACACCTTCAACGCAACCTGCGCGCGCGGCATATCCGTTTTCTCGCGCTCGGTTCGGCCATCGGCACGGGCCTTTTCTACGGCTCCGCGTCGGCCATCCAGCTGGCCGGGCCGGCCGTGATCCTCGCGTACATCATCGGCGGCGCGGCCGTCTACATGGTCATGCGCGCGCTCGGCGAGATGGCGGTGCGCCAGCCGGTTTCCGGCTCCTTCGGGCGCTATGCGCGCGACAACCTTGGCCCGCTCGCCGGCTTTCTCACCGGCTGGACGTACATCCTCGAAATGGTGATCGTCTGCCTGGCCGACGTGACCGCCTTCGGCATCTACATGGGCTTCTGGTTTCCCGAGGTCCCGCAATGGATCTGGGTGCTCGGCATCGTCATGCTCATCTGCGGCCTCAACCTCTGCAACGTCAAGGTGTTCGGCGAGATGGAATTCTGGCTCGCGCTGATCAAGATCGTGGCGATCGGCGCCATGATCGTTGGCGGCACCGTCATCCTGTTCCTCGGTGTGAAGATGAACGGCGAGCATGCGTCGGGCCTGAGCAATCTCTGGTCGCACGGCGGTTTCCTGCCGCACGGCGTGGGCGGCCTCGTGGCGTCGTTTGCCGTGGTGATGTTCGCGTATGGCGGCGTCGAGATCATCGGCATCACCGGCGGCGAGGCGCAGAACCCCGACAAGGTCATCCCCAAGGCCATCAACGCCGTGCCGGCGCGCATCCTGTTGTTCTACGTGCTGACCATGTGTGTGCTGATGGCGATCTTCCCGTGGACGGGCATCGACGGCCAGGGCAGCCCGTTCGTGCAGATCTTCTCCGGACTGGGCATCCAGTCTGCGGCGGCCATCCTGAACCTCATCGTCATCTCGGCCGCCATCTCGGCCATCAACAGCAACATCTTCGGCGCGGGCCGGATGATGTACGGCATGGCCGAGCAGGGCCAGGCACCGCGCATCTTTGCCGCCACGTCGCGGCACGGTGTGCCCTGGGTGACGGTGCTGTTCATGGCTGGCGCGCTGCTGTGCGGCGTGGTGCTGAACTACCTGATTCCCGAGAACGTCTTCGTGATCATCGCGTCGATCGCCACGTTCGCCACCGTGTGGGTCTGGCTGATGATCCTGCTGTCTCAGGTGGCGATGCGCCGTCGCCTGTCGGCCGAAGAAGTGCGTGCGCTCAAGTTCAAGGTGCCGCTGTGGCCCGTGGGGCCGGCCCTTGCCATCGCGTTCATGCTGTTCGTGATCGGCGTGCTGGGCACCATGGAAGACACGCGCGTGGCGCTGTACGTTGGCGCAGGCTGGGTGCTGCTCATGTCGGCCGCATGGTATCTGCGGGTGAAGCCCAACGCAGCGGCCGTTCTGGCCGAAGAGGCCAGCGGGGCGTGAGCCCGGCCCGCCCCCGCAAATAAGAAGACGAGTTCCGGAGACAACCCATGTCGAACCACACCTCTGCTCCGTCGTACGCCGGCCGCGCCGGCGCGCAGGCGACCGTCCACACGCAACCGCTGTCACGCACGCGGGCCATTGCCGCCATCACCATCGGCAACGGCCTGGAGTTCTATGACTTCGTGGTCTACAGCTTCTTCGCCACGCTGATCGGCCGGCTGTACTTTCCCGTCGGCAATGCGACCGGCCAGTTGCTGATGTCGTTCGCCACGTTTGGCGTGGGCTTCCTGATGCGTCCGCTCGGCGGTCTGCTGATCGGCATGTACGCCGATCGCGCAGGCCGCAAGCCCGCCGTGGCGCTCACGTTGTGGCTGATGGGCCTGTCCTCGCTCGTCTTTGTCGTCACGCCCACCTACGCCCAGATCGGCATCCTCGCGCCCATGCTCGTCGTGCTGGCGCGGCTGGTGCAGGGCTTTGCCATCGGCGGCGAGATGGGCGCTTCGACTGCGCTGCTGCTGGAATACGCCGACGACCGCTCGCGCGGCTTCTATACGAGCTGGCAGCCGTTCAGCCAGGGGCTGGCCGCGCTGTTCGGTGCGCTGGTCGGCCTGCTGCTGAGCAACGTGCTGGCGCCTACGGCGCTGGAGTCGTGGGGCTGGCGCCTGGCGTTCGTCATCGGCATTCTCGTCATCCCGGTCGGCCTGATCATCCGCCGCCGCCTGGAGGAAACCGCCGCACCGCCCAGCACGCGCGAAGCCGACGCCACGCTGCCGTTGCTGCGCGAACACCGTCGTGCGCTGGTCGCCAGCATCCTGCTGATGATCGGCGTGGCGTCGTCCACGTACATCATCGTCTACTACCTCAGCAACTACGCCGTGAGCGTGCTGCACATGCCGCTGTCGCTGGGCATCTGGGCGGCGTGCATTGCGGCGCTGGTGCAGGTGGTGCTGTCGCCGTTCGCCGGCCGGCTGGCCGACCGCGTCGGGCGCCGCAAGGTCGTGCTGTGGTCGCGTGTTGCACTGCTGGCAATGATCTATCCGGCCTTCGCACTCATCAACGCAGACCCATCGCTCGCCCGCTTGCTGATCGTGGTCGGCTGCCTGTCGGTGCCGATGTCGATGACCTCGCCGGCATCCATGGTGCTGGTGAGCGAGGTGCTGCCGCAGCGGCTGCGCGCCACGGGGCTGTCGATTGCCTACTGCGTGGCCATCGCCATCTTTGGCGGCTTTGCGCAGTTCTTCTCGACCGAGCTGATCCACCTCACGGGCAACGCCAACGCGCCGGCGTTCTACGTGATCGGCTGCGGCCTGATCTCGCTGATCGGGCTGGCGATGGTGCCCGAGACGCTCGGCCGCCGCCTGTCGTAACGCTCAGTCCACACCAACGAAACCGCCGGTCTGGTGCGCCCACAGCCGCGCATACAGGCCGCCGTGTTCCAGCAGCTCCGCGTGCGTGCCGCTCTCGACGATGCGCCCGCCATCGAGCACGACCAGCCGGTCCATGCGCGCGATGGTCGAGAGCCGGTGCGCGATGGCAATCACGGTCTTGCCCTGCATCAGCGTTTCCAGGCTTTCCTGGATGGCGGCTTCCACTTCCGAATCCAGCGCGGACGTGGCTTCGTCCAAGATCAGGATCGGCGCGTCCTTGAGCAGCACGCGCGCAATCGCGATGCGCTGCCGCTGACCGCCCGACAGCTTCACCCCGCGTTCACCGACCAGCGCATCAAAGCCGCGTCGCCCTTGCACATCGGACAGCTGCGGGATGAACTCGTCGGCGCGCGCACGGTGCACGGCCTGCATCAACTCGGCCTCGGTGCTGTCGGGTTTGCCGTAGCGTAGGTTGTCGCGAATGGAGCGATGCAGCAGCGATGTGTCCTGCGTGACCATGCCGATCTGCTCGCGCAGGCTCTCTTGCGTCACGGCTGCAATGTCCTGACCATCGACAAGAATCCGGCCGCGCTCCACGTCGTACAGGCGCAGCAGCAGGTTGACCAGCGTCGATTTGCCCGCACCCGACGGGCCGACCAGGCCGATCCGTTCGCCAGGGCGCACCACGAGGTCCAGCCCTTCGATCACGCCGCTGCCCTTGCCGTAGTGAAAGCCGACGTGCTCGAAGCGCACTTCGCCCCGCGTCACGTGCAGCGGCTTGGCATCGGGCTGGTCGATCACGGCGCGCGGCAGCGCGATGGTCTGCATGCCGTCCTGCACCTGCCCGACGTTTTCAAAGATGCCGTTGACCACCCACATGATCCAGCCCGACATGTTGTTGATGCGGATCACCAGCCCCGTCGTCAGCGCGATGGTGCCGGCGCTCACACGGCCCTCGCTCCACAGCCACAGCGCGAGCGCCGATGTGCCGACAATCAGCAGGCCGTTCATGGCCGTGATGGTGAAATCCATGCCGCTGATCATCCGGCCTGACAGGCGCGTCTTGTCCGTCTGCTCGGCCATGGCGTCGCGCGCGTAGCTTTCTTCATGCTGCGTATGCGCGAACAGCTTGAGCGTGGTGATGTTGGTGTAGCCGTCAACGATGCGGCCCATCAGCTTGGAGCGCGACTCCGTGGCGATGACCGATCGCGCCTTCACGCGCGGCACGAAGTAGCTCAGCGCCGCGACGTAGCAGCCAATCCACACCAGCAGCGGCACCACGAGCCACCAGTCGGCCTTGGCGAACAGCACCATCGCACTGATCGCGTAGATCACCACATGCCAGAGCGCATCCACGGACTGCACGGCGGAATCGCGCAATGAAAAACCGGTCTGCATGATCCGCTGGGCAATGCGGCCCGCAAAGTCGTTCTGGAAGAACGTCAGGCTCTGCTTGAGCACGTAGCGGTGGTTCTGCCAGCGGATCAGGTTCGACAGGTTGGGGTTGATGACCTGATGCACGAGCACGTCGTGCAGCCCGAAGATGACCGGCCGCGCGATCAGCGCCACAAAGGCCATCCACAGCAGTTCGTTGCGGTGGCGGCCAAAGAAGGCGGGGCCGGGTGTCGCCTGGATCATGTCGACGATGCGGCCCAGGAAGTCGAACAGCGCGACTTCAATCAGCGCACCCAGCAACCCGACGACGAGCAGGAACGCGAACACGCCGCGCACTTCGCGCAGGAAGTAGGCGTAGAAGCGCCAGACGTTGGCTGGAGGCTGTGTGTCGGGCAGGGGACGGAACGGATCGATGAGCTTTTCCAGGCGGCGCAGCAGCATGTCGGGTCGGGGGTGAAGAGGAGACCGACGCCCCAGGGCGGGACGTGCGCGGAAGAGCTGCCCATGATACGCGCGTGAAAGTGCCCTTGTTGGCGGGGTGGCTTACGGCGTGCAGGGCTCGGCGAGTGGAGCTCGGAGCTCGACGCGTGAGGCTTTTTGCTCGGCGGTTGGAGCTCAGAGCTCGGCGCGCGAGGCTTTTTGCTCGGCGATTGGAGCTCAGAGCTCGACGCGCGAGGCTTTTTGCTCGGCAGGTGGAGCTCGGAGCTCGATGCGCGAGGCTTTTTGCTCGGCAGGTGGAGCTCGGAGCTCGACGGGTGAGGCTTTTTGCTCGGCGAGTGGAGCTCAGAGCTCGACGTATGAGGCTTTTTGCTCCGACGCTGGAGTTCGGAACCCGACGTGCGAGGCTTTTCGCTCGACGTGTCGGCTTCGCATGAAAAAAGCCGCTCGGTTGAGCGGCTTTCGGGTTCCGTCGGGAGCGGGGGCTCAGTGCACCACCATCCGCGTGAACGGCTCCACATAGGCCTGCAGGGTAATCATCAGCCCCACCAGGAAGGCGAGCGCCAGCGAGTGGAAGAACACGTAGCGCAGGATGTCGCCCTCGTGGCCGTACCACTTGGTGGCCGTGGACGCCACGACGATGGACTGCGCGTCGATCATCTTGCCCATCACGCCGCCCGAGCTGTTGGCCGCCGACATGAGGATCGGCGACAGGCCAAGCTGCTCGGCCGTGGTCTTCTGCAGGCCGCCGAACAGCACGTTCGATGCCGTATCCGAGCCGGTCAGCGCCACCCCCAGCCAGCCCAGCATCGTGCCGAACAGCGGGTACAGCACGCCCGTGTGGGCGAAGGCCAGGCCCAGCGTGGCGTCCAGACCGGAGTAGCGGGTCAGGTAGCCGATGCCGAACATCGCGCAGATCGTCAGCAGCGAATAGCGCGTCAGCTTGATGGTGTTCCAGTACTCCTTGAGCATGCGCGGCAGCGAGTAGCCCATCAGCAGGCCGCCCACGAGGGCCGACACCAGGATGCCCGTGCCCGCCATCGACAGCACGTTGAAGTTGAACACCGCGCCTTCGGCAATCACCTTGGGCACCACCGGCGGGCCCTTGAGCACCATCTTGTCGAGGCCCGGGATGGCGAATTTGTAGGCCCACAGGCCGTCGGCAAATGCCTTGAACTGCGGCACGCCCCAGATGAAGACAAACACCGTGAGGATCACCCAGGGCAGCCATGCCTGCACGCGCGTGATCTTGCCGTTGGTGGCCGTGGTGGCTTCGCGGGCTTCGGCGGCGGCTTCGGGGTCGACGCGGGAGTTGTCCTCACGGTTGCGCAGGGCGGTCGACGTCCAGATCGTCTTGGGCTTCCACACCTTGAGGAACAGCGTGAGCGTGCCCATCGACACCAGCGCCGCAATCACGTCCACCAGCCACGGGCCGTGGAAGTTCGACACCAGGAACTGCGGAATCGCAAACGACACGCCCGCCACCAGGATCGCCGGCCAGATCTGCAGCATGCCGCGGAAGCCCGCGAACGCCCAGATCAGCCAGAACGGCACCAGCACCGAGAAGAACGGCAACTGGCGGCCGACCATGGCGGAGAGCTGCAGCAAGTCCAGCCCCGTAACGGAAGCCAGCCCGATGAGCGGGGCGCCCAGCGCGCCGTAGGCCACCGGCGCGGTGTTGGCGATGAGTGCCAGGCCAGACGCGGCCAGCGGCGAGAAGCCCAGGCCGATCAGGATGGCGCCCGTGACGGCCACCGGCGTGCCGAAGCCCGCGGCGCCTTCGAAGAACGCGCCAAAGCTGAACGCCACCAGCAGCAGTTGCAGGCGGCGGTCTTCGGTAATGCCGGAAATCGAGCTCTGCAAGACCTTGAATGACCCGTTCAAGGTGGTGAGCCGATGCAGGAAGATGATGTTGAGAACGATCCAGCCAATCGGGAACAGGCCGGAGACGATGCCCAGGCCCGCTGCCTTGCCGGCCATTGCGGTCGGCATGCCGAACACGAACGAGGCGATGCCCACCCCGACAATCAGCGCCAGGCCCGCGGCCAGATGCGCCTGCATATGGAAGAACGCCAGCGAGCACAGCAGCACCGCTACCGGTATCCCGGCTGCGATGGTCGACCACACGGCACTGCCGAGCGGGTCATAGACTTGATTCCACATCTTGATCTCCTCCTGTTTGGGCGTTTCAGTTCTTCTCGATACCGAACGTCTTCTGTCGCCCCTTTTTTAAGGGGCAAACGCGGATTGTAGGAACAAGCGTGTCCGGGTCCCGGCAATATTCTGTCACTTTCGCCCTGAAAAGTATTCATCGGCGCTGGCGCGTGGTATGGCGCGGGGTGCGCAATTGCACCGGGTAAATCCGGGTTGTGGAATCATTGCGCCTGCAGCGCAGCCCACCCAACCCGCACCCACCCCAATTCGCCTTCCATCCATGGCTTCTCTGACGGCCTTCCTGTCTCGCCGCCGCGGCGCCCGTTTGGCTACCGCCGTGCTCACCGCGTTTGCGGCAATGGCAATGCTGTCGCCCGCCGTGCATGGCCAGAATGCGGCAGCGCCAACGCAACCGAATGCAGAAGCGACGCGGCCGCGTATCGGTCTGGTGCTCTCTGGCGGCGGGGCGCGCGGCTATGCGCATATCGGCGTGCTCAAGATGCTGGAGCGCATGCGCATTCCCGTGGACGTGATTGCCGCCACCAGCATGGGCGCCGTGGTGGGCGGCCTGTACGCCAGCGGCATGCGTGCGGACGCGCTGGAGCAGAAGCTCTCGCAGGTGGACCTGAGCGACATCGCCTTCGATCGCAACGATCGGGCCAAGCTGCCGCAGTCGCTGCGCGAGGATGATTTCCAGTATCCGATCGGCCTGTCCGCCGGCTATGGCGACGGCAGGCTCAAGCTGCCCACCGGGCTGGTGCAGGGCAACCGCCTGCTTGCGCTGCTCAAGAACTGGACGGCGCAGTGGCCCGACAACATCGCGTTCTCGCACCTGCAGATTCCCTTCAAGGCCATGGCGACGGATCTGGCCACGGGCGACGGGGTGATTCTCGACCACGGCTCGCTGCCGCTGGCCATGCGCGCCAGCATGGCGGTGCCCGGCCTGTTCGCGCCCATCGAAGTGGGCGGCCGCACGCTGGTGGATGGCGGCCTGGTGAGCAACCTGCCCGTGCAGCTCGCGCGCGACATGGGCGCGGACATCATCATCGCGGTCAACATCGGGTCGGATTTGCAGCGGCCGGAAGATCTGACCTCGCCGGCGGCGGTGACGCAGCAAATGATCACCATCCTCGTCGGCCAGAACGTGCGGGCGCAAAAGGCGCTGCTGCGCGGCAAGGATGTGTTGATCGAGCCGCAGCTCTCGGAGCTTTCATTCACCGATTTCGCCAAGGGCCCGCAGGGTGTGCGGCAGGGGGAGCGCGCGGCGCAGGGCGCGGAGGCGAAGCTCGCGACGTTGTCGCTCTCGCCGCAGGCGTATGCCGCGTACCGCGCTGCCCACGAGCCGCAGGGCACGTTGGTGGCCGGCGCGCGCATCGACGCCATCGATGTGACCACCAGCGGCCGTGTGCCGCCCGCGCGCGTGCGCCAGTTGATCAAGGTGCGCGAAGGCGACGCATATGACGCCGAGGCGCTGAATCGCGAACTGTCGGCGCTGGCCACCACGGGCGACTTCGAAACCGTGACGCAGCAACTGGTGGAACAGAACGGCGTGCATACGCTGAAGATCGACGCCCGTGAAAAGTCCTGGGGCAACCAGTTCTTCCTGTTCGGGCTGGGCATGTCGACCAACTTCGACGGGCGCGGCGCGTTCAACGTCAATCTCGGCCACCGGTATCCGTGGCTCACGCAGAGCGGGCTGGAATGGCGCAATGACATCGTGCTCGGCAGCAACCGGGCGAGCATCCATACCGAATTGCGCCAGCCGCTCTGGCAGGCGCGCGGGTTCTACGTGGCGCCGTATGCCGAGTATTCGCGCCGCCGCTTCGACCTCTACTTTGACGACCAGGCGCCGACCAAGGAGGCCAAGGCGTTCAACAGCATCACCATGGAGACCGCGCGTGCCGGCGTCGACCTCGGCATTCCGCTCGGCCGCAAGGGCGAACTGCGGCTGGGCGTGAACTACATGAGCAAGAGCGCGGCGTTCAACTATCTGGCGTTGACGGACGAAGGGGCGCTGGATCTGCCGACGCTGCGCGCCAAGCAGCCGGCCTTCCGCGCGCAGCTGACGCTGGACCAACTGGATGACCCGCTGTTTCCGCGCAGCGGCTATTACTTCTACAGCAGCGTGGAAGCCGGTTTTGGATCGCTCGACAAGAAGTTCAACACCGCCCAGGCCAAGGGCCTGTGGGCGACGAGCTACGGCCGCCACACGTTCAATGTGGCGCTGGAGGGCGCCGGCCAGTTTGGCGTCAACAGCCCGACGCGGGAAAACGGCGGCAACACGGGCAATGGCGCCAACGAAGGCTTCTTCCTGGGCGGCTTCCAGCACCTTTCGGCGTACGCGCAGGATCAGTTCAACGGCCAGTACATGCTGTACGGCCGCCTGACCTACCTGTACGACCTGCGCATCGACGATCTGCTCGGCCTGCGCGCGCCGGTGTTCGGCGCCAGCGCGGAGGCCGGCAACGTCTGGCAGCTGCGCAACAACTTCGGGCGGGGCCCTTACCTGAAGAGCGGCAGCGTATTCGTTGGCGGCAACAGCCCGATCGGGCCGCTGTACTTTGGTTTTGCGGTGGCGCCGCAGGGCGTGTGGAACGTGTACCTGCAGCTCGGCCGCGTCTTCTGACCTGACGTTCTGAAACCGCAGCAGGCGGCAGCAGGCTTGCGCGCGCGCGGCGGCAATGCGCGCTTCGTAAGGTCTTGATCAGACTGGGAAATCAATCGGTCAGGTCGCGGCGGACGTGCGTGCTAGCCTTCCGCTTCGCTTCGTTCAAGACCTCGGGCGCGGTCGCGCCCAGCCCCCTTTCTCATGATGTTCTCCGTGTTGTTCCGTCGTTACCGTTCGTCCCGGTGGTTGCTGTGCGCGTGCGCGTTGGCTGTGTTGCAGGCGTGCGGCAAGCATGCTGATGAGGCCGCCAGGCCCGCTGGCCCGCCGGAGGTCGAGTTTGCCGTTGCACAGCGCTCCGAGGCGCCGCTGGTGACCGAACTGCCGGGCCGGCTTGAGCCGTATCGCACGGCGGAAGTGCGTGCGCGCGTCGATGGCATCGTCCTCAAGCGCGCCTACGAAGAAGGCCAGGTGGTCAAGGCCGGGCAGGTGCTGTTCCGCATCGACCCGGCGCCGCTCAAGGCGCAGGTGGACGCCGCACAAGGCGCGCTTGCCCGTGCGCAGGCGCAACACGCCATCGCGCGCGACAAGGCTGCGCGCTACAAGGGGCTGGCCGCCACGCGCGCCGTGAGCGAGCTGGAATACGCCGAAGCGCAAGCCGCCGAGCGTCAGGCCGCCGCAGACGTCGTGTCCAGCCGCGCCGCACTGGAAACCGCCCAGCTGCGCCTGGGCTATGCCACCGTCACGGCGCCGATTGCCGGCCGCTCGCGCCGCGCGCAGGTGACCGAAGGTGCGCTGGTCAAGGAAGACGCTGCCACGCCGCTCACCACCGTCGAGCAGATCGACCCGATCTACGTGGACTTCGCACAGCCTGCTGCCGAAGTGCTGGCCTTGCAGCGCGCGCTCAAGAAGGGCGAGGCCGCTGCATTGAGTGGTCAGGACATCGGCGTACAGGTCATCCTGAGCGATGGCGTGGCGTACGAGCGCCCGGGCAAGCTGCTGTTCTCGGATCTGGCGGTGGACCGTGCGACGGACAACGTCTCGATGCGCGCCGTGCTGCCCAACCCCGATGGCCTGCTGCTGCCTGGCATGTACGTGCGCGTGAAGCTTTCGCACGCCGTCCAGCAGGGCGCGGTGACGGTTCCCAAGGGCGCGTTGCAGCGCGACCGCCAGGGAGCATCGGTGTTTGTGGTGCAGGCCGACAATACGCTGGCCGTGCGTCCCGTGGCTGCGCAAACGTTGGCCGGTGACCAATGGCTGGTGACCAGTGGGCTGTCCGGCGGAGAGCGCCTCGCCATTCCGGGCATGCAGACGCTGGAAGCGGGCATGGCGGTCAAGCCGGTGCCCGCAGCACCGCGTGCTGACACCAAGCCGAAGAAGGGCTGACCATGGCGCGCTTCTTTATCGACCGCCCGGTCTTTGCCTGGGTGATTGCGCTGGCCATCATCCTGGCCGGCGTGCTCGCGCTACCCAAACTGCCCGTGGCGCAGTACCCGAACATCGCGCCGCCCAACGTCAGCATCTCGGCCAACTATCCCGGCGCGTCGGCGCGCACGGTGGAGAGTGCCGTCACCGCCATCATCGAGCGCGAGATGAACGGCGCGCCGGGGCTGCTGTACATGTCGTCGTCGTCCGATGCGGCGGGCAATGTGTCGATCAACCTGTCGTTCACCCAGGGCACGAGCCCCGATCTTGCGGCGGTGGAGGTGCAGAACCGGCTGAAGATCGTCGAAGAACGCCTGCCCGAGGTCGTGCGCCGCAACGGCATCCGCATCGAGAAGGCGGCCGAGAACTACATGATGTATCTGTCGCTGACGGCCGAGCGTGGCCGCTTTGACGGCATCGACCTGGGCGACCTCGCTTCGTCAGATTTGATTCCGCAGTTGCGCCGCGTGCCGGGCGTTGGCACCGCGCAGTTGTTCGACGCGGAATACGCCATGCGCATCTGGCCCGATGCCGACAAGTTGACCGCATTGGGCCTGACCGCCGGCGACCTGAGCGACGCCGTGCGCCGCTACAACGCGCGCATCACCGTGGGCGAGATCGGCAGCGGCGCCGTGCCGGGCAGCGCGCCCATCAACGCGAGCGTCACCGGCGACGATGGGCTGACCACGCCGGATGCATTCGGCCAGATCCCGCTGCGTGCGGACGCGCAAGGCCGCATGGTGCTGCTGCGCGATGTGGCGCGCGTGGAGCTGGGCGGCAGCGATTACCTCTACCTCTCGCGCATGAACGGCAAGCCGGCCACGACCATCGGCATCAAGCTCGCCCCTGGCGCCAACGCCGTGGGCGTGGCCAAGCGCGTGCGCGCGGTGCTGGACGAAGCGCAGGCGCATTTCCCGCCCGGCGTGCGCTACGAGGTGGCGTACGACAGCTCGCGCTTTGTCGGCATCGCCATCGAGCAGGTGGTCAAGACGCTGCTCGAAGCCGTGGTGCTGGTGTTCCTGGTGATGATGCTGTTCATGCAGAACCTGCGCGCGACGCTGATCCCGACGCTGGTCGTGCCGATCGCGCTGCTGGGCACGTTTGCGGTGATGCTGCCGATGGGTTTTTCCATCAACGTGCTGACGCTGTTCGGCCTGGTGCTGGCCATCGGCATCCTCGTCGACGATGCGATCGTGGTGGTGGAAAACGTCGAACGCGTGATGCACGAAGATGGGCTCTCGCCGCGCGAGGCGACGGCCAAGGCAATGCGGCAGATCAGCGGGGCCATCGTCGGCATCTCGCTGGTGCTGACGGCGGTGTTCGTGCCGATGGCGTTCTTTGGCGGCGCGGTGGGCAATATCTACCGACAGTTTTCGTTGTCGCTGGCGGTGTCGATGGTGTTTTCGGCATTCCTGGCACTGACGCTTACGCCAGCGCTTTGCGCGACGCTGCTCAAGCCCGTGCAGGCTGGCCACGGTGCCGAGCGCAAGGGCTTCTTCGGCGCATTCAACCGCGGCTTTGCGCGGTTGACGGCGCGCTACCAAGGCGGCGTTGCCAGGCTGCTGAACCGCACGGGCCGCGCGCTGGTGGCGTACGGCGCCGTCGTCGGTGTCGTGGTGCTGCTGTTCACGCAACTGCCGACGGCCTTTCTGCCGGAAGAAGACACCGGCGAGTTCATGACCGTCGTCATGCTGCCGACTGGCGCCACGCAGGCGCAAACGCTCGACGTCGTGCGGCAAGCCGAGCAGCACTTCATGACGCAGGAGCCGGCGGTGGCATCCACGCTGGCCATCACGGGCTTCAGCCTGTACGGCAACGGGCAGAACGCGGCCATGCTGTTCCTGACGCTCAAGGACTGGAAGCAGCGCAAGGGCGCTGACCAGCACGTCGATGCCGTGGTCGAGCGAGCCAACGCAGCGTTCGGCAAGATCAAGGGCGCGATGGTCATGGCGATGAACTCGCCCGCGCTGCCGGAGCTGGGCAGCAAGCCGGGCTTCGACCTGCGTCTGCAGGACCGCGGAGGCGCCGGCTACGAGCGCCTCGCGCAGGCACGCGACCGCATGCTCGCTGAGGCCGCGAAGCATCCCGCGCTGTCGGAAGTCACGTTTGCGGGCCAGGGCGATGCACCGCAGGTGCTGATTGATGTGGACCGCAAGAAGGCGCTGTCGATGGGCGTGTCGATTGATGACATCAACCGCACGCTGGCCGTGATGTTCGGCTCCGATTACGCAGGCGATTTCGTCTATCGCAACCAGGTGCGCCGCGTGATCGTGCAGGCCGACGGCAAGCAGCGCGTCTCGGTCGAGCAGCTTGGCCGCATGCATGTGCGTAATGCCGCAGGGGCCATGGTGCCGCTCTCGGCGTTCACCACGACGAAGTGGATCGTGGGGCCGCTCAAGCTCGACCGCTACAACGGCTTTCCGGCCATGACGATCACCGGCGCGCCCGCGCCGGGTCACAGCTCAGGCGAGGCCATGGCGGCGATGGAGTCGATCGCGCGCGGCCTGCCCGAAGGCTTCGGCTACGAGTGGACGGGGCAGTCGTTCGAGGAGCGGCTGTCGGGTGCGCAGGCGCCGGCGCTGTTTGCGTTGTCGATCCTCGTCGTGTTTCTGTGCCTGGCGGCGCTGTACGAGAGCTGGTCGATTCCGCTGGCGGTCATGCTGGTGGTGCCGCTGGGCGTGTTGGGCGCGCTGCTGGGCGCCACGCTGCGCTTCCTGCCCAACGACATCTACTTCAAGGTCGGGCTGATTGCCACGATTGGCCTGTCGGCCAAGAACGCGATCCTGATCATTGAAGTGGCCAAGGATCTCGTGGCGCAAGGCATGGGCCTGATTGAAGCCACGCTGGAGGCCGCGCGGCTGCGCTTCCGGCCGATCGTGATGACGTCGCTGGCGTTTGCCTTTGGTGTCGTGCCGCTGGCGATTGCGACCGGCGCGGCATCCGCCAGCCAACGCGCCATCGGCACGGGTGTGCTGGGCGGGATCATCGCGGCGACGGTGCTGGCGGTGTTCCTGGTGCCGGTGTTCTTTGTGGTGGTGCGGCGCGTGTTCAAGGGCAGCGAGCGGCAGCGCCGGCTGGACGCGGCGCACGAGCACGAGACTGCGGGGCCGGCGGCCTGATCGGCGTCGTGATCAATCTGCGGCGGCTGGGCTCTTGCGCCTGGCCGCTGCGGGGTCGAAACCGAAAAAGCCGAGGACCTCGGCGGCGACCTGATCGCGATCGTTGTCTACGCAGATCATGTGGTAGCTGTTTTCGAGCACGACGCTGCGCGCATGGGGCAGGGTAGCTTGCAACGTTTCAGCGGAGCGCAGGCTGGTGAGTTCGTCTTCACGGGAGTGGACGACCAGCGTCTGGCACTGCGTCTCGGGCGCGCCAGCCAGCGCCCAGCGTCGCAGCCGATCCACCTGCCGAATGCACGCCAGCGGCACCCACGGGTAGTGGAAGCTGTCGCCGCGCGCGAGCTTCGCCTTGATGATCCGCCGCAATAGCGGGTTCTTGATGCCGAACGGCTCGTCTTCTTCCACGCGCATGCGCGCCGCCATGCCCGGGATGCGATAGACCACGTGGCGCAGATCCCGATACCACGGCGTCGACCAGCCATCGATATGGATCGGCGTGGCGAGCAGCGCCAGCCTGTCGTGCGGGCGTGCAATGCCATGCCGAACCCGGTGCGCCAGCACCAGTGCCAGCAATGCGCCCATGCACATCCCAGCGATATGCACGGCGTCGTGCTCGGCGATGAGCTGCTCATACGTTTGCGTGAGCGTTTCAAGCCAGGCCTCGGCGGGCATGTGGATCAGGTCTTCGGGGCGCGTGCCGTGGCCAGGCAAGGTTGGCACGTGCGTGACCGCGCCGGCGTTGCGCAGCGCTTTCTGCAGCACGCCCACGTCGTAGGCCGTGCCGCCCAGACCATGGATCAGCAGCACAGCCGTGCTGCCGGACGCCAATGCCGTCACAGTGCGGTCTCGACCGACCAGGTACCGGTGACGAGCGCCATGTTGCCCACGGCATCCATCAGCGGGCCACCGGTATCCACCACGGTGTGCAGCGTGCCGTCGCGTGCGGTGATGCGCAGCGTCTGGCGGCGCGCGGGCATGGCGGCCCCGTCGTCCAGCGCGGTTTCTCCGAGCCAACGTGCGCGCAGCGCGTCGCGATCATCCGGATGCACCAGTTGCAGTACGGTCGAGATCGACGCCATGCTCGTCGCGTCGTGTCCGAAGACGAGGACCACGTCGCCGCCCCAGTCGATGCGGCCACTGGCCGGGTCGATGGTGTAGACGAGCTGGCCCGATGTTGCCAACGCCAGTTCGACGCGGTTCTGCCACTGCGCGCTTTGCTCGTGCAGTTGTTCGCGCGTGGTTTTGAGCGCGCTCACCAGCAGCACCAGCAGCGCGGCAATGCCCAGATACAGCTGCGCTTCCAGCAGCGACTGGCCATAGTGGTGATCGAGCACGGCGAACGGGCCGTCGCCCTCGGCGGTTTGCGTCAGCGCCACGAGCGTGAGCAGCAGCACGGCCATGGAGCCGCCGCGGCCGCCCCACAGCAGGGCCACCACCACGGCAAAGAACAACGGGACGTAGGTCAGCGCAAAGCCGATGCCGTCGCCAAACTTGGCATCGCTGTTGCCATCGAAGATGACGTACGCCGACAGCGCCAGCGCAATCGCAGCCGCCAGGCCCAGCAGGAAGTCCGTGCGGTCCGTGCCGCCCGAGCGGAATGCGCGAAAGCGCGACCATGCGGCCAGCACCGGCGTGACGATCAGCACGCCCAGGAAATCCGACGCCGCCCAGATGCGCAGGACGTGCCCGAATGCGCCACCCTGGGACCACGCAAACCATGCCGCCCCGAACAGCGCCCCGAGCAGCGCGCTGACCGCGCCCGCCACCAGCATCGCGCGCACGAAGTACAACCCTTCGAGCGGCACGCGCGCGAGCCTCACCAGGGCCACGGCCAGGGCCGCGCTCCCCGCCTCGTCGAGCACGAACAGCATGGCGTGCGCGGGGTTGGTGTGTTCAATCGCGGCCAGCGCCAGCTGGGCCACGGCAAACGCCGCGCCGAGCCCCGGCCATTCGCGGTAAGGCCGCAGCATGAACGCCGCCATGGTCACGCCTGCCGGCAGCCAGATGTAGCCCGTCATGTCGACCGGGCCATTCAGCCGATGCGACACGATGGCGGCAACCAGGTAAAGCGCGCCCCAGAGGATCGTGGCGACGGTGGTGGAAGGTCGGTTCAATGGCATCCGGGTTTCCCTCGGTGAAAACAAAAAACCGCGCCGGCTTGGGTGCCGTGCGCGGTTGGTGATGCTACCGCAACCGGTTTCGGGCGGGCTTAGACGACAGGCAGCGCCAAGACTTCCCGTGCGGCGCGCCGGTCGCGCAACTCGGCCATCCACCGCTCGAGGTTCGGGCGCGCCGGGCGGTCCATCGGCAGGCCGAGCCAGCGGTGTGTGGCGCAGCCGCAGACGATGTCGGCCATGGTGAAGCGGCGGCCGGCCACGTAGGGCTGCTTGGCCAGCACGGCTTCGAGGACGGCGGTGCTGCGTTCCGCGGCCTGGCGCGAGCGTTCAATGCGTGCAGCGTCGCGCTGGTCTTCCGGCGTACGCACGAGCTGCATGAACGCATCCACCATCGACGGGCTGTACGACGTGGTCTGCCAGTCCATCCAGCGGTCGGCATCCGCGCGCTGGTGAAGCTCGAGCGGGTAGAGATTGCCCGGGCCATAGCGCGCCGAGAGATAACGCACGATGGCGTTGGACTCCCACAGCACGAAGCGCGTATCGCCGGCATCGTTCAGGCCGTCTTCGATGACGGGGATCATCCCGTTGGGGTTCATCGCCTTGAATTCCGGCGTGTCGACGCCGCCGAAGGCGCCGCCGACGTCGATGCGCTCATGGTCCAGCGACAGCTCGCGCGCGCACCAGACCACTTTCTGAACGTTGACCGAAGAGAGTCTTCCCCAGATCCGCAGCATCGACGACGGCTCCTTTCTCGAATGGATGAATGGACAGGTAGGTAATTTAGGCGGCCTTCGGCGTGAGCGCAGCGATTTCTGCACGGATCAGCTCGCCCAGCACGGCAATGCCTTGCTCGATGCGCTCCGGTGCCACCGTCACGAACGCCAGGCGCAGGGTGTTGCGACGCGGCGCATTGGCATAGAACGGTGCACCCGGCACGAACGCCACATTGCGCGCGACGGCCTTTTCCAGCAGCGACATCGTGTCGATGCCTTCCGGCACTTCCACCCAGATGAACATGCCGCCTTCCGGGCGGTTCCAGTGCACGCCGGCCGGCATGTGGCGCGTGAGCGAGTCGAGCATCGCTTCGCATTGCTTGCCGTAGAGGTTCCGGATGCTGGGGATGTGCGTGTCGAGCAGCCCGGTCTTCAGCACCTCGTACGCCACGCGCTGCGTGAAGCTCGGCGTGTGCAGATCCGATGCCTGCTTGGCCTGCACGAGTTTGAAGTGGATATGTTCGGGCGCGATGATGTAGCCCAGGCGCATGCCCGGTGCCAGGATCTTCGAGAACGAGCCCATGTAGACCACGCCGTCCGGATTCAGCGAGCGCAGCGAGGGCAGGGCGTCGCCGGTGTAGCTGAGTTCGCCATACGGGTCGTCTTCAACGAGCAGCACGCCGAGTTCCTTCGCGCGGGCGACCAGGGCTTGGCGGCGGTCCAGCGGCAGGCGGCGGCCGGTCGGGTTCTGGAAGTTCGGGATCGTGTAGAAGAAGCGCGCGCCGGCCGCCAGCTCGGGCGTGAGCGCGTCGGGCAGCAGGCCCTTGTCGTCGGTGGCGATGGACGTATAGGCCGGCTCGAACAGCGAGAACGCCTGCAGTGCGCCGAGGTACGTCGGCGTTTCGACCAGCACCTTGCTTTGCGGGTCGATGAAGATCTTGCCGAGCAGGTCCAGGCCCTGCTGCGAGCCCGTGGTGATCAGCACGCGCGAAGCGGTGGTGCCATGACGCTGGGCGATCCACTCGCGCAGCACCGACAGGCCTTCGGTCGGGGTGTACTGCAGCGAGGCCTGCGGGTTGTCGGCAAACATGCGGGCGCACGCCGCCTGAATCGCTTCGACCGGGAAGGTGACCGGGGCGGGCAGGCCGCCGGCAAACGAAATGACCTCAGGACGTTCGGTGATCTTGAGGATTTCCCGGATCGCCGAGCTGGTGAGTTTCTGAGCGCGGCTGGAGAAGGTACAGGCGGTGTGGTCCATGGTGTGGTCCTAGTGTTGCGGCGCCCACCTCGTGAGCGGGCACCGTGGGTGGGCAAAACGATGAGAATAGCAGGCAACCGGCCCGTCTAACACTGGCCGGCTGCCGGTGGCACAGCAGCAAAAAGCGTCGCTCAGGCGACTTCCGCAATCAGTTCGATCTCGACGCATGCGCCGAACGGAATCTGTGCGACGCCGAAGGCGCTGCGGGCGTGCTTGCCGGCGTCGCCAAACACCTCGACGAACAGTTCGGATGCGCCGTTGGTCACCAGGTGCTGCTCGGTGAACTCCTGGGTGGAGTTGACCAGGCTCATCACCTTGACGATGCGCTTGACGCGGCTGAGATCACCGCCCAGGTGCGTGTTCAGCGTAGCGATCAGGTCGATGGCGATGGCGCGTGCGGCTGACTTGCCTTGCTCGGTGGTCATGTCGGCGCCCAGCTTGCCAACCCACGGCTTGCCGTCTTTCTTGGCGATGTGGCCGGACAGGAAGACCTGGTTGCCGGTTTGCGCGGCCATGACGTAGGCGGCAGCGGGGGCGCCTGCGGCGGGCAGTTCGATGCCGAGTTGCTTGAGCTTGGCCTGAGCGTCGTGCGGGGCGGTCATGAAGACTCCTTGGTAAGTGCGGTCAACAAAAGAGGGAAAACGTTGCTATCGGCGGACCGACGTGCGCCGGCCGATGCCGACCACGGCAATGACGGCCAGCGCAAACAGCACGGTCGGCGCATCGAGCGGTTCGCCCAGCAGCAGCCAGCCGCCGATCAACGTCATGAAAGGTTGCAGCAATTGTATCTGGCCGACCCGCGCAACACCGCCCGCAGCCAGGCCGGAATACCAGAACAGGAAGCCGATGAACATGGAAAAGGCCGACACGTAAGCCAGCCCCATCCAGGCCCTGGACGACGCATGCGCGAGCGCCTCGGCCTGATGTGTGGACGGCAGCCAAGCCAGCGCGCCCACCAGCGGCAGCAGCACAGGCAGGGAGACGACCAGCGCCCAGGCAATCGTCTGCGTGCCGCCCAGTTCGCGCGCGAGCCTGCCGCCGGTCGCATAGCCGAGGGCGCCCGTCACCATGGCGGCGAAGAGGAGCCAATCGGCGCGGTGGAGGGCGCCCGCTCCCTGCAGCAGTGCAAATGAAACAACGAGCACGCTGCCAATGACCGCGCACAGCCAAAACCCGGCAGACGGCCGCTCGCGCCCGAACCACGCGGCAAAGATGGCGGTTGCAAGCGGCAGCAGGCCGGTGATGATGGCGCCATGGGCGGCCGGCACATCGCGCATCGCCAGCGACGAGAACAGCGGAAAGCCGACCACCACGCCCATTGCCGTCACCGCCAGTTGCCACCATTGATTGCCGCGCGGGCGCTTGCCGGCCGAGAACGCGCCCGTGGCCGCCAGCAGCACCAGCGCCAGCACGCTCGCCAGCACCGCCCGCGCCAGCGCCACGAAGGTGGCATCCAGTTCGGCGACGGCCATGCGCGTGAACGGCAGCGTCTGGCTGAAGATGGCCACGCCGATAAAGCCCAGCAGCAGGCCGCGGCGTTCAGCGTGGTCAATGTGTTGCAGGGGCAGGGCGACGGACTTGTTCATGGCGGCGCTCAATCTGCAAACGTCACGGCGACGCGTCGGTTCTGGCGGCTTTTCTTTTCGATCTTGGTGACGACCACGCGACCGATTTCGCCGGTGGCGCGCACGTGGGTGCCGCCGCACGGTTGGCGGTCGATGCCGTCGATGTGGATGATGCGGATGGCGGAGGCGCCCGCCGGCGGTGCCGCCCCGATGGTGCGCACGAGTTCGGGCTGGGCGGCCAGTTCTTCCGGCGTGATCAGGTCGACGCGCACCGGCGTATTGCGGCCGATGAGCTCGTTCAGCTGCGCGGTCAGCGTGTCGCGGTCGAGCGTCGATTCCGGCAGGTCGAAATCGATGCGGCCAGCGTCCGGCGAGATGCCGCAGCCCGTGACCGGCACGGGAATCAGCGAGCCCAGCAGGTGCAGGCACGTATGCAGTCGCATCAGGCGGTGGCGGCGGTCCCAGTCGATGGTGGCCGTGACCGGCGTGCCGGGCGCGAGCAGCGAGACGTCTGCGCTGTCGGCAGGCACATGCAGAACGGTTTGGCGATCGGCGCTGTAGACGGTGTCGGCAATCGCAATGGTCTGCCCGTTGGCCAGGACCAGCGTGCCGGTGTCGCCTGCCTGGCCGCCGCTGCGGGCGTAGAACACCGTGGCGTCCAGTTCAATGCCTTCCGGATGCACGGCGACGACGGTGGCGTCGCAGGTGGCGCGGTAGGCGTCTTCGTCAAAGCGTTTCAACGTGGGCATTGGGGCAGTCTCCGGGTTCGCTGAGGGCGGAATTCTGACCTTGATCCTACCGAACTGCGTCTGTACAGTACCTGTACACTTTGTCGTGGCGCTTTCTGTACAGTTTTCTGCCCGCTTGAAGCCTACCCGTCATGAATTCCACCTCCCCCATCATCAGCCTGGACGCCCGCCGCGCGGCCGCCCGCCCGGCGGCGGAGCAGTTGCCTGACCCCATTCCGTCGGCGCAGATGACGCTGGTGGATCAGCTCACCGAATGGGCGCGCATGCGCATCGACGAGCGCGTGTTTCGTGCCGGCATGCGCATGCCGTCGATCCGGCAGCTGGCGCAGGAAAAGAGCATTTCGCGCTTCACCGTGGTGGAGGCGTACGAGCGGCTGGTGGCGCAGGGGTATCTGGAGTCGCGCCGCGGTTCGGGCTTCTACGTGAAGGAGCGTCAAGCGCTGCTGCCCGAGGAGCCGGTCGCGCCGCCGCCGACTGCTGCACGCAAGATCGACGTGACGTGGCTGCTGCGGAACATGTTCCATTCTGCGGAGCCACGCAAGGCGCCGGGTGTGGGCTTCTTGCCCAACGGGTGGCTGGACGGCGAGCTGATCGCCAACGCGATGCGCTCGCTGGGGCGGCTGAACGGCAACCAATTTCTGTCGCTGGGCACGCCGCAGGGCTTCTTGCCGCTGCGCCAGCAACTGCAAACACGGCTGGCCGAGCTGGAAATCGGCGCGCGACCCGAACAGATCGTGGTGACCTCCGGGATCACCGCTTCACTGGACCTGATTGCGCGTCAGTATGTGCAGCCGGGCGACACGGTGCTCGTGGGCGATCCGGCGTGGTTTCTGATGTTCGGCCGCTTTGCCGCGCAGGGTGCGCAGGTGATCGGCGTGCCCTATACCACCGAGGGGCCGGACTTGGTCGCGCTGGAAGGGTTGGTACAGGCGCGTCGCCCCAAGCTGCTGGTCATCAATTCAATCCTGCACAACCCGACCGGCACGTCGCTCTCGGCTGCCAAGGCATTCCAGCTGTTGCGGTTGGCTGAGCAGTACGGTTTTCTGATCGTTGAAGACGACATTTACGGCGATCTTGCACCGCCCGGTTATCCGGCGACACGCCTTGCAAGCCTGGATCAGTTGCGCCGGGTGATTTACCTGAACAGCTTTTCCAAAACGCTGGCGGTGAATTTGCGCGTGGGTTTCATTGCCTGCCATCCGGAACTGGCCAAGAACCTGACCGATGCCAAGCTGCTGACAGGGTTTGCTACGCCCGAGATCAACGAACGCGTGCTCTACAAGATCCTCACCGAAGGCCAATATCGCAAGCACGTTGAGCGCGTGCGCGGCCGCCTGGACCGTGCGCGCGATGCCGTTCAGCGCAACCTGGAGCGCATGGGCCTGAAGCTGTTTGCGCAGCAAGGCGCGGGCATGTTCCTTTGGGCCGATACCGGCCAGGACACCAACGCCATCGCCCGCGCCGGGCACGAGCAGGGCTATGTGTTTGCGCCGGGGAGCCTGTTCTCGCCGTCCCAGATGCCATCGACGTGGATGCGCTTCAACATCGCGACCAGCGCGGATCCGGACATGCTGCGGTTCCTGGCGGAGCAGCTCGAAAAGGCCTGAAGTGGTTTATGTACGTGGTCGCTTCATCCAACTCCAAGCATGAAATGCCAGGGACGTGGCAGAGCAGACGAGGAAAAAGGAAACCAGCCAACCAAAGAAAAGACTAGCTTCAGCGATGTCTTCTGGAGTCTGGGCGCCGGAAACCGTCACTATCCATCGGCCCACAGACTCGGGTAGAGGAGGGAAGTTGTCTGGGTGGTAATACCACGTATAGCCGAGCATCAAAGAGGTGCCGATGAGCCAAACGGCTAGCAGAGATCTCGTGATGTACCGTTTCATTTGACAAGAACCTTGCCATAAGTCTGCAGGGTTTGCCCATCTGCGGCGCGTACAGCCAGGGTGGCGCTGCTCTTGAGCATGGCCCGTACACGAGCGAAATTGTGAGGCGCGGCAATGGTAATGCAGCCTTGGCTGATTCCAGCACCGGTTTTGGGGTGCAGGCGGAAATTGCCACGCAGTACCTGGTCGCAATATGTCTGGTCGTCGATTTGACCGTCGATGGCATACAGCGCGAACCAGTCGGCGTGACCTCGGACTTGGTCCCATAGCCAGCCGAGCCGCCCTCCGGATTGGCGGTCAATGATGTAATACGAACCCGTAGGGATCGGGCCTAGATTTGCGAGACACATCGACGCGCGTTTGTTGATATAGGCGCCGTAGCCCGAGAATGCCGGAAAAGCGGCAGTGCCGATCTTGAATGCGCTCATCGGTTGGTCATTCAGTTCAAAGCAGCAATCGAACATGAAACTCTCCTGCGGATGGAAAGCGTCGATTCCAGCAATGCTCTGGCATACCGCACAATCAGCCAATTCTGGCTTTTTTGCCCTTACGCGGGGCTTGAAAACCCGCTCTCCCGCCCTATCTAGCCTCACAAATTCATGCGGGCGCACGCGCAAGGTGTAGCCCGCTTCTCTTTCCACTTTCCAGACTTTTTATGCACACCATGAGCGCACCGCACGAGAAGATGGCTTTCCAGGCAGAAGTGAAGCAGCTTCTGCATCTGATGATCCACTCGCTGTACAGCAACAAGGAAATCTTCCTGCGGGAGCTGGTTTCCAATGCGTCGGATGCGGTGGACAAGCTGCGCTTCGAGGGCATCGCCAATCCGTCGCTGCTGGAAGGCGGCGGCGAGCTTGGCATCCGCATCGGCTTTGATGCTGCCGCGCGCACCATCACCATTGCCGACAACGGCATCGGCATGAGCCGCGACGAGGCGATCCGCAACCTCGGCACCATCGCCCGGTCGGGCACGCGCGAGTTCTTCAGCCAACTGTCGGGTGACCAGCAGAAGGACGCCGCCCTCATCGGGCAGTTTGGCGTCGGCTTCTACTCGGCGTTCATCGTGGCCGATCGCGTGACGGTGGAATCGCGCCGTGCCGGCGTGGCCGCCGAGGAAGGCGTGCGCTGGGAAAGCACCGGCGACGGCGAATTCACCGTCGACACGATCGAACGCGCCGAGCGCGGCACCACCATCACGCTGCACCTGCGCGAGGGCGAGGACGATTTCCTCTCCACCTGGCGGATCAAGTCAGTGGTGCAGAAGTATTCGGACCACATCTCCCTGCCGATCCAGATGCGCAAGGAAGCGTGGGACGAAGAGAAGAAAGCGATGGTCGCCCAGGACGAGTGGGAAACCATCAACCAGGGCAGCGCGCTGTGGGCACGCCCGCGCACTGATGTGACCGACGATCAGTACATCGCGTTCTACCAGCACATCGCGCACGAAAACGGCAAGCCGCTCGCCTGGACGCACAACCGCGTGGAAGGCCGCAGCGAATACACGCAGCTGCTGTACATCCCGACCAATGCTCCGTTCGACCTGTGGGACCGCGAGCGCCGCAGCGGCCTGAAGCTGTACGTCAAGCGTGTCTTCATCATGGACGACGCCGAGCAACTGCTGCCGGGCTACCTGCGCTTCGTGAAGGGCGTGATCGATTCGGCCGACCTGCCGCTGAACGTGTCGCGCGAAATCCTGCAGGAAAGCCGCGACGTGAAGGCCATCCGCGAGGGCTCGACCAAGCGCGTGCTGGGCATGCTGGAATCGATGGTGGAGTCGGATGACGCCGCCGAGAAGGAAAAGTACGCCACGTTCTGGCAGAACTTTGGCCAGGTGCTCAAGGAAGGCATCGGCGAAGACCACGCCAACAAGGACCGCATTGCGAAGCTGCTGCGCTTCGCTTCCACGCACAACGAAGACAGTGCCCAGACCGTCTCGCTGGCGGATTACATCGGCCGCATGAAGGAAGGCCAGGACAAGATCTACTACGTGACCGCCGAAAACTGGACGGCCGCCAAGTCGAGCCCGCATCTGGAAATCTTCCGCAAGAAGGGCGTCGAAGTCCTGCTGCTGACCGACCGCGTGGACGAGTGGATGCTCTCGTTCCTGCACGACTTCGAAGAGAAGGAACTGGTGTCGGTGGCGCGTGGCGATCTCGACCTGGGTGCCTTGGAAGACGAAGCCGAGAAGGCCGAGCACGCCAAGGTGGAAGGCGAGTTCAAGCCGCTGGTCGAGCGCGCCAAGGCTGTGCTGGGCGAGAAGGCCAAGGACGTGCGGATCACGCATCGCCTGACCGATTCGCCGTCGTGCCTGGTGGCCGATGAAGGCGACATCAGCGGCACGCTGGCCCGTCTGCTGAAGCAGGCCGGCCAACAGGCTCCTGACGGCAAGCCGGTGCTGGAGCTGAACCCGACGCATCCGCTCGTGCGCAAGCTCGCGCTGCTGGAAACCGTGACCGGCAACGAAGCCGACCGCGCCGCGTTCGAGGATCGCATTCACGTGCTGTTCGATCAGGCACTGCTGGCTGAAGGCGGCGCTCTGACCGACCCTGCGGCTTACGTCCAACGCGTGAACCGCCTGCTGGCCTGACGACGAGCGTGGCGCTCAAGCGATGCTTCCCCCCTGTGGTCGACGCGCGCACGCGCGTGCTGATCCTGGGCAGCCTGCCTGGCGAGGCATCGCTTGCGCAATCGCAGTACTACGCCTACAAGCACAACCAGTTCTGGCGCCTCGCCGGCGAGGTGATCGGCGAGGACTTGCCAGGCATGGAATACGCCGCGCGCTTGCAGGCGCTGCTGGCACATCGCATCGGCTTGTGGGATGTGGTGGCCGAAGCCAAGCGCGAGGGCAGTCTCGACAGCAAGATCCGGGACCATGCCGGTAATGACCTTGCCGGCTTGATTGCCTCACTGCCGGAACTGGCAGTCATCGCCTTCAACGGCGGTACCGCTGCGCGCATCGGCATGAAGGCGCTGGGCGAGGTCGGCGACCGTCACACCATTCTCAAGCTCCCTTCCAGCAGTCCGGCCTATGCAGCCGTGCCGTATGCCCAGAAGTTGGCGGCGTGGCAGGCGCTGCGTGAATGGCTGTCGTAGCGTCCTGCTACCGGCCGAGCCCCTCGTACAGGCCCGTCACGTCATCCATGACCTGAAGGATGCGCTCGCTGGTTGTGGCAACGTTGCGCAACTGCTCGGCGCGCGTTCCTTCCGTTTGCTTGAGGGCTTCTGCAAAAAACAGCCATTGCGTGTTGGCCAATTGCAGCTCACTGCTGATCGCCCCGGAGTTCTGCGGCGCAGACGTGAGAAATGCCTGGGCAGCGGCAAATTCCTTCATGGCTGAGTCCAGATCCTGCGTCATCTGCGCGGACGTAATGTCCCACGCGCGGAACATGCTCAGCTTGGCGATGCGCTGCGACAGCATCCGCTGGCGGCCGGCCACGTTGATCAGCTTGCCCGTCGCCGTGCCCGAGTATTTCTCCAGCAGTACCGTGCCCTGTTGTGCGAATTTCAGCACGTCTTCACTGGCCTGAGCGATCTTCCTCGCGTTGTCGATGTTCGGTTCACCGCCCGTGAGCAATCGCCTGTAAACGATCCACATCTGCTCAAGCTTGGCGTAGGTGTCCTTGATCTCTGGTGTGGGCGCGAACGCCTTCAACTCCGTGAGTTGTTGATCGAATAGCGCGACGGACTGTTCGAGAATCCTCTTCGATCGCTCGACCTCGACGCCCAGCCCGATCTGGCAATACGCCTTGGCCATGCGTTGCGACAGCATGCGTTGGCGGCCCGCCTTGTTGATGGCCGAGTTGATCGTCAGCGGTTGCGCGCAGGCGCTTCCAATCAGCCCCGACAGCAGGGCGGTGCAGAGCAGCAAGCGGATGAATTGCAGGTAAGGTTTCAAGTAGCGCTCCGTCTCAATCTCATGCTCAGCGCAGCGAAATGTGCCCGAAGGTTGGCGATACGGGCGTCGATGGCCGGCGCGTGCCCGCACCGGACTGCGCGTCGTTCGTGCCGACGACGTTGCGGATCAACTGGTCCATCTCCTGGATGATGTCTGCCAGCACCGTGGTGATGACTGAAAACTCGCGCCCATATGGCCCCGCCCGCGCTGCCGAGACGCGCGCGTTCATGGCGACGATGTTGGCCTGCATCGAGATGCGTCCAAGGTGCGCGGCGATGTCTGCCTGGCGCTTGCGCTGTGCGACCTCGCACACGTGCATCTCGTCTTGATAGGCCTGCGTGATCGTCTGCAGCAGCTCCAGCATGGGCGTGGCCTGCGCCACGAGCGCATCCAGCGACGGGTTGCGTTGCGTCGTGCCGGACGACAGCGTCTCGATGGCGCTCTTGGCCAGCACGATGAACTCGCGCACACGCGCATCGCCGCGCAATTTGCCGGAGTACACCTGACGCAATGCTTCGGAGAATGCGCCGGGCAGCCGCGCATTGCCCTCGACAAGATCGGTGTGTGCCGCTGCGAATGTCGCCAGGCATGACTTCGCGATGTCGAGCGCCGTGGTGTGGCCCTGCGCGGCCAGCACCATGTGCAACACGATCCGCTGCGACAGCATGCGCTGGCGCCCGGAAAGATTGATCAGCTCGCCAATGGTCTCGACGGTTACGTCGGCCGTGGAACCCCGGGTGGTGGAAGCGTTCATGTCATGCCTTGCTGATGGTGTTGACGCTGACGCAGTCGCGCTGGCCAGAAAAAAAGCGCTCCGAAGCGAGATGGCGACGCACCGGTTGCCCGGGTCGTGCCATGTCGCCTCGGAGCGCCGTTGCCCCGAACGCTCCGCTGCGGAGCGTGTCATTGCGATGTGCCAAGGTGGATCAAGGCCGCCGTTGGCCTTGTCCTTGCCCATGCAATAGCCATGCCACGGGAGAGATATCGACGTGCCCGTTGATCTGCACGCCGTAAAGGGTTCAGCCGCACTAATCTCGTGCCAAATGCCTCATGACGAGGCGTGCGCGTGCGCCATGCACCGGCCAGATCGCTGGCCTACACTGTGCCCTGCGCGACAAAGCGCGGCGCCGGCAGACCGGACAGATGATCGCCGGCGGCCACAACGATGGATACCAAGGACATCATTTCCATGACGACACCTTCGATGTACGAGTTTCTGGTCCCGACCGTGAACCGCATGCTGGGCAACCTCTCGGCGCTGCTCGACAAGGCGGCCGCCCACGCAGAAGCGAAGAAATTCGACCCGGCTAACTTGATGACGGCGCGTCTGGCGCCGGACATGCATCCGTTCACGCGGCAGGTGCAGATTGCCTGTGACCAGGCCAAGGGCGGCGCGGCGCGTCTATCGGGCAACGAGGTACCGTCGTACCCGGATGTGGAGACGACCATTCCGGAGCTGAAGGCGCGCATCGCCAAGACGCTCGAATTCGTCAACAGCATCGACGCTGCGGCATTTGCCGGCAGCGAAGATCGCCAGATCACCCTCAAGAGCCCGACGCGAGAGCTGCAGTTCACGGGCATCGATTACCTGCGCGGTTTTGTGCTGCCGAACCTGTATTTCCATGTCACCACGGCCTACGCGCTGCTGCGCCATAACGGCGTGGAAATCGGCAAGATGGATTTCCTCGGGCGCCCCTGAGAGCCGCCTGGCCGCAGAGGCAACGCCGATCGCCTGATGAGGGCGCCGGCGTTTATGGGTGGATCGGTCGTCCCCGGGGCGGGCAAACGTTATGGGCGCATCCGCCCTTGTCGCGGCGCATCTGTCACAATCGCGCCCGTGGCCGACGCGGGGGGCGTCGGTGCATTTCACTATCGGGCCTTCACATGCCGTTTCTCGGAATCGGGTTTCACGTCATCGTCGCGCTGTTCTTTGCGGTGCACGTCGTACGCAACAACCAGAACATGTACTGGTTGTTCATCCTCTTTGCGTTTCCGTTGCTGGGCAGCGTGGTGTATTTCTTCGCGATCTATCTGCCGGAGATGCGCCACTCGCGCGGCGCCCGTGTCGCCAGTCGCGCCGTCACGCAGCTGATCGACCCGAACCGCGCCGTACGCGAAGCGCGCAACGATTTCGATCGCGCGCCGACCGTGCAGCATCGTCTGCGCCTGGGCGAAGCACTGCTGGAAGCCGGTGATGCAAAGGAAGCTCGCCAGCACTTCGAGCAGGCGGCCACGGGCCCGTTTGCCGGTGACCCGGCCGTGCTGCTGGGCTTGGCCCGCGCGCAGTTCGCCACGGGCGATGCGGCACTCGCCAAGGGCACGCTCGACACACTGTTCGAAGCGCATCGCGTGACGCGCCAGCAGCCCGAGCCGACATTGCTTTACGCACGGGCATTGGCTGCGACGAACGCGCCGAATACGCGTGCGGCGTTCGAGCAGGCCCTGACCTGCGCGAACGATGCCGCAGCCCGTTGCCTCTTCGGCGAATGGCTGCTCGCCCAGAACAACGATGCCGACAAGCAGCTCGCGCAGGCCCTGTTTGAAGAAATCCTGCGCGACGCCAAGCACTGGACGCGCTATGCCAAAGACCACAATCGCGAGTGGCTGCAGCGCGCGGCTGCCGCTCAGTCTTCTTCCCGTTGATCCGCTTTATGACGCTGTTGAAACGTAAATCCATCGAGGCCGTCGCCTCGCGACGACCTGCCCGCGCCAAGCGCGAAGACCGCCAGAGCCACGATGACGAACCGAAGCGCATGGCCCCGCGCTTCGCGCCCGTCACGTTTTCTGAACTGGCCGGCGTGCGCTACCTGCACTTCGGTACCGAATGGGTGCAGGGCGCCATGCGCCTGTCCAAGCCCGACGCCATCGAACTGGAATACGCGCAGCAGATGATGGCGTGGCTGCTGTTTCTCGATCCGGCCGCGCGAGGCGCGGACTTCCACATCGTGCAGCTCGGTCTCGGCGCGGCCGCGCTGACCAAGTTCTGCCATCGTCAACTCGCGCCCGCGAAGGTGACCGCAGTGGAGTTGAATCCGTCGGTAATCGTCGCAGCGCGCAGCATGTTCGGCCTGCCGTTTGACGACGCGCGGTTGAGCGTGCTCGAACAGGACGCCTACGACTGGGTGATGGACGCCAGCCACCACGGCACCGTCGATGCACTGCAGATCGACCTGTACGACGCCACCGCGCGCGGCCCCGTGCTCGATACGCCGGCGTTCTACAAGGCTTGCCGCCAGGTGCTGCGCGCGCCGGGTGTGATGACGATCAACCTGTTTGGCGACCACACCAGCTTCCCGCGCAACATCGAACGCATCTGCGACGCGTTCGACAATCGCGTGCTGGTCTTCCCTGAAGTGCACGACGGCAATGTGATCGCGCTTGCCTTCAATGGCCCGCCGCTGCAGGTGAGTTGGGAAGATGTGCAGGCGCGCGCCGCCGCGCTGCAGGCCTCGCTCAAGCTGCCGACCAAAGGCTGGGCCGACGGTTTGCGCAGTGCCAATGCCGGCCAGGAAGACGCGCTGTCCATCTGATCGTTCATGCCGTCAATGCAAAACGCCCCGACTTTCGGGGCGTTTGCTTTTGTGCGGGGGCGCTCAGGCGGCGTCGCCCATGCCGGGCATCTGGTCGATGAAGCCGGTCACTGTCTGCATGCGCTCGCCTTCGATGCGTACGAAATCGGTGCCCTTGACCAGCGCCTGCCCCTCGGGGCCGAGCGTCCAGCGGAAGCGGATCGTGTCCTGCACGACATCCGCGCCGCCGTCGCGCGCAAAGCGGAAGCCAGGGAACTTGGCCTGCACGCCGGCAATGAGCGCGTCGATGCCGTCATGGCCGGCGCCCTGCATCAGCGGGTCGACATACGTGGCGCTTTCAGTCCAAGTTTGCGCGACGAGGGCGCGGCGTTGCGCGGCGTCCGTCGCGTTCCACGCGGCAATGTAACGGTCGACGAGCGTATCGGCGAGCGTGTCGTTGGCGGCGAGTTGGGTGGCTGTCATGGCGTTTCTCCGTTCGAAGTGGGAAGCTTGCCCAGCGCGGTGATGGATCGATTGCGCTGGATGGCTTCATCTTCGGCACCAGCGTGGATGGTGTCGATTACGCGTCAGGTAATCGCCGTGTCCACGCCTGGAGAAACGCCGGGAGGCGCGTTACTTCGACAACAACCGCATCGCCGATTCCAACCCCGCAATCGTCACCGGATACATCCGCGTCTTCACGATCTGATTGATGACCGAGATGGACTGGCGGTATTCCCACAGGCCTTCCGGCTCGGGGTTGAGCCAGACAAATTTCGGGAACTGTTCGATCAACCGCTTGAGCCACGTGGCGCCGGCTTCGGCGTTGTTGTATTCCACCGAGCCCCCCGCCTGCAGGATCTCGTACGGGCTCATGGTCGCGTCACCCACGAAGATCAGCTTGTAGTCGGGCGGGTATTTGCGGATGACATCCCAGGTAGAGAAGCGTTCTGCGTGGCGGCGCCGGTTGTTCTTCCACAGCCATTCGTAGACGCAGTTGTGGAAGTAGTAATACTCGAGGTGCTTGAACTCGGTCTTGGCGGCGGAGAAAAGTTCTTCCACGCGTTTGATGTGGTCGTCCATCGAGCCGCCCACATCCATCAGCATCAACACCTTGACGTTGTTGTGCCGCTCGGGGCGCATCTTGATGTCGAGCATGCCGGCGTTGGCGGCGGTGGAGTGGATGGTGTCGTCGAGGTCCAGCTCGATGTCGGCACCATCACGCGCGAATTTGCGCAGGCGGCGCAGCGCCACCTTGATGTTGCGCGTGCCCAGTTCGACGGTGTCGTCGTAGTCCTTGTACGCGCGTGCTTCCCACACCTTGACTGCCGTGCGGTTGCCCTTCGATGGCCCGCCGATGCGGATGCCTTCCGGGTTGTAGCCGCCGTGCCCGAACGGCGACGTGCCGCCGGTGCCGATCCACTTGTTGCCGCCTTCGTGACGCTCGTGCTGCTCATTCAGCAGTTCTTTCAGCCGCTCCATCAGCTTGTCGAGACCGCCCATGGCCTCGATCTTGGCCTTCTCCTCGGGAGACAGTTCGCGCTCCAGCTTCTTGGTGAGCCAATCCAGCGGAATGTCTGCGCGCCAATCGACCGCGCCTTCCACGCCCTTGAAGTAGGCGCCGAACGCCTGGTCAAACTTGTCGAAGTGCTTTTCGTCCTTCACCAGCGTCATGCGCGCGAGGAAGTAGAACTCGTCGAGCGACGGCGCGATGACCTGCTGCTTGAGCCCTTCGAGCAGCGTCAGGTATTCCTTGACCGAGACCGGCAGCTTGGCGTGCCGCAGCGTGAAGAAGAAATCGATGAGCATGGTGGTCCTCCGGCGCTCAGGCGCGCGGTTGCTCGAGCTTGTATTGCAGATGGCGTTTCACGGTCAGCCATTCCGATTCAATGATCGAAAACACGACCGTGTCGCGGAAGCTGCCATCCGGCATGCGTTGGTGGTTGCGCAGCACGCCGTCCTGCTTGGCGCCGAGCCTGGCGATGGCGGCTCGGCTCTGGTGATTCATCCAGTGCGTGCGGAATTCCACGGCAATGCAGCGCAGGGTTTCGAACGCATGCGTGAGCAGCAGCAACTTGCATTCCGTGTTGACGGCCGTGCGCTGTACCGATTTGGCGTACCACGTGTGGCCGATTTCGAGCCGGCGGTTGGCTTCGTCGACGTTGAAGAGGCGCGTGGCTCCGACCACTTTGCCGGGCCGTCCATCACGCATCTCTCGCACGACGAACGGCATCGCGCCGAGCCGTTCGCGCATGTCCAGCGCAATGGCCAGCCACTCGCCGGTCTTGTCGGGCGACGGGACGGACGTGTACCAAAGCTTCCACAGCTCGCCATCAGCGGCCGCGGCGCGCACTTCGTCCTCGTGCTCCGGGCCGAGCGGCTCCAGCCAGGCGTGCTGGCCGGACAGCGTGACGGGCTCGATCAGGCGCGGCATGGTGGGGCACGCTCAGCGATTGGCGCGGTTCATGAACACCAGGCGCTCGAACAGGTGCACGTCCTGTTCGTTCTTGAGCAGCGCCCCGTGCAGCGGCGGAATCGCGGCGTTCTTGTCCTGGCTGCGCAGCGATTCCGGTGGAATGTCTTCGGCCAGCAGCAGCTTGAGCCAGTCGATCAGCTCGGACGTCGACGGCTTCTTCTTCAGCCCCGGCAGGTTGCGCATCTCGTAGAACGCATCCAGCGCAGCCTTGACCAGCGCCGGCTTGATACCCGGGTAGTGCACATCGACGATCGCCTGCATCGTCTCCGCATCGGGGAACTTGATGTAGTGGAAGAAGCAGCGGCGCAGGAACGCGTCGGGCAATTCCTTCTCGTTGTTCGACGTGATGATCACCAGCGGACGATGCTTCGCGCGGATGGTTTCGCGCGTTTCGTACACGTAGAACTCCATGCGATCCAGCTCGCGCAGCAGATCGTTCGGGAACTCGATGTCGGCCTTGTCGATTTCGTCGATCAGCAGCACGACAGGTTCATCCGCCTCAAAGGCCTGCCACAGCACGCCCTTGACGATGTAATTGCGAATGTCGTGCACCTTGTCATCGCCGAGCTGCGAGTCGCGCAGGCGCGAGACGGCGTCGTATTCGTACAGGCCCTGCTGGGCCTTGGTGGTCGACTTCACGTGCCACTGCAGCAGCGGCATGCCCAGCGCGGCGGCCACTTCCTCGGCCAGCATGGTCTTGCCCGTGCCCGGCTCGCCCTTGATGAGCAGCGGGCGCTGCAGCGTCATCGACGCATTGACGGCGAGCTTCAGGTCATCGGTGGCGACGTACTGGTCGGAGCCCTCGAAGCGGGTGCGCTGGTCGGATGGGGCAGGCGAGGTGGTGGTGTTCATCGTGCAAGCCTACTGAGCGGTAAAAGATTTGGAAACGGCCAGTATAAGAGCATTTGGGTGTTTGACGCCGGGTGTCAGCGGGGCGGGCCGGGAGGGCGCGCGCGTGCCATTCATCGCTGTCAAGTCACGGGAGCCCTAACTGGACTGGAAAAAAAGCGGTGCGGTACAATGCGCCGGTTTGACGCACCTCAAATGACCGTCTTCTGGCTTGTTGCCAACGGCGGGTGAATGCGCCCAGCGAGACAGCCGGCTGAGACGAGCCAAGCCGGCAGGGCGAGCAGGATTCTGAAACTCCACGCTTAAGAACGAGATGAAAAAGATCCTCACCATGGTGGCCGCACTGGGCACTTTAGGCGCACTGGCCGCAGCCAACAGCGCCGCCGCTGCCGACGTTCAGGGCAACGCTGCCGCCGCCGAAAACAAGGTCGCCATGTGCATCGGCTGCCATGCCATCCCTGACTACAAGACGTCGTTCCCCGAGGTGTATCGCGTGCCCTATCTGGGCGGCCAGAACGCCAAGTACATCGAAAGCGCGCTGCATGCGTACCAGAAGGGTGACCGCAAGCACCCGACGATGCGCGCCATCGCCGGGTCGCTGACCGACCAGGACATCGCCAACCTGGCCGCCTATTACGCGGCGCAGACGCCTGCCACCCAAAACAATCCCCAGAAGTGACGAGGAAGAATATGAAGAAGATCTCGCTCGCAATCTCGTTCAATCTGGGCGCGCTGATGCTGGCAGCAGCCGTGCCGGCACAAGCTGCCGATATTGAAAAGGGCAAGCAGCTGGTGGAGAAGGGCGCGTGCGCGGCCTGCCACGGTGCTGGCCTGAATGCCCCGATCTCGCCGGACTATCCGAAGCTCGCCGGCCAGCACGGCGACTACATCTATCACGCGCTGCTGGCCTATCAGACCAGCAACAACCCGCTGGTGGGCCGCAGCAACGCCATCATGGCGGGCCAGGTCAACAGCAACCCTGCCACGATCGGTGCCGACGGCAAGCCGCGTCCGTTCACGCAGGCTGAGCTGAAGGACATTGCCGCGTACATCGAATCACTGCCGGGCTCCCTGGTGCTCAAGAAGTAATGCGGCGTCGCCGGTAAATAAAAAACCGCTCTTCGGAGCGGTTTTTTGTTGGCGTCAGAGCGTCAGATTCAACGGGCCGTGGCGCGCTTGCGCACGCATTCGATGTAGGCGTCGCCGTCGGGCGGCAGGCCGGTGCGTTGCGCCGTCCACAGCATCTGGCCCAGGCATTCCATCACCTGATGCTGGGCTTCATGCGGGGAGTCGAGCCGCTGCGCCAGCGCCTCATAAGCGGCGCGAATGCCGCGCGGTTGATCCACCGACACCTGCTCGCTGATCGACAGATGCATCGACAGGTGAAGAAACGGGTTGCTCTGGCCGCTTTCCGGCGTGTAGTCGCGGGCGAGCGCTTCTTCGCCGGCTTCCAGGGTGTCGTGGTATTCGGGATGCTGCAGCATCCAGTCGAGCGCCATGGCTTCGAGCGGCGTGAGGATTTCTGCTTGGCGGTGCTTGCGCCACGCGCCGCAGAAGAATTGACGGACTTCGTCGCGGGAGGGATTGAACATGATCCCGGCATTGTACCGGCGCGTCTGGATGCCTGCCGGGCAGCTTCACGAGACGGCAACGCTACAATGGCGCCCGCTCCCGCAGAGGTCGATTCCAACAAAAACGCCGCCCCTCATGAGACAAGCCGCCGATTCCCCCCTCGCAGCACGCGCCGCCGACAAGCTCCTCGGCGTGCTGCTGATCGCCGTGTCCGCCGCATCCTTCGGCGCGATGGCCATCTTCACGCATTACGCCTATGCGAGTGGCGCCAACGTGGTCGGTCTGCTGATCGTGCGCTTTGTGATCGCAGCCGCGGCGCTGATGGTCGTGATGCGTGTCCGCCGCATCGGCATACCGCCGTGGTCGCGCGTGGCGGGGCTGGCGGCAATGGGCGGCATCGGTTACGCAGGGCAGTCGTTCGCGTTTTTTACGGCGTTGAACTACGCGCCGGCCAGCCTGGTCGCGTTGCTGCTGTATCTGTATCCGATGTTCGTGACGGTGCTGGCGGCGATTTTCCTGCGCGAGCGGCTGACCACCACGGCGATCATCGCGCTGGTGCTGTGCTCGGTCGGGGCGGGGCTGACGGTGGGCGGTGCGGGCCTGTCGGGCGGCAGCCTCCTCGGCATCGGGCTGGGTGTGGCCTCGGCGGTCATTTACTCGATCTACATCACGGTCGGTGCACGGGTCACGCGCGGGCTCGATCCACTGGCGTGTACGACCGTCATCTGTACCGCGGCGGCTGTCGTGTATACGGGGATGGCGTTGCTCGGCGCGCCCGCACATCTGCCCGGCACGTTCAGCGGCTGGGCCGCGGCGCTGGCCATTGCAGGCTTGTCGACGGTGGTGGCCATCCTGACGTTCTTCGCCGGCTTGCAGAAGTTGGGGGCCGCGCAGGCGTCGATGCTGTCGACGCTGGAGCCGGTGGTGACCGTGCTGCTCGCGGCATTGCTGCTCGGCGAGTCGATCACGCCCATGCAGATGACGGGCGGCGCATTGATTCTGGCGGGCGTGCTGTGGCTCACACGTGCAGATGCGAAACCCGCTGGGCACGGTGCAGACGACATGGCCTGAAGCCGAATCCACAGTCCAACCAACAAAAGACCGCCCAGCGTGAACTGGGCGTTTTGCTTTCTGCCAGAGCCGATTACTTCTTCTGCCCGCTCGGCAGGCGTTGCAGGCTCTGCACCCGCATCAGGGCCGGACGATCGGCCATCACGCCGTCGTAGAACGAAGCCAGGTCACCCTTGAGCGCGGTGCGCGACGCATCGTTCAGATAGATCATGTGGCCCGACGGGTAATTCTTGATCGTCAGGTTCTTCGCCTTCAGCGTCGGGTCGAGCGGCATTTGCGCCAGCGTCAACTCGGTCTGGTGGAACGGCGTGACGGCGTCGAAATAGCCGCTGGCCTGCAGCACCTTCAGGTCGGGGTTCAGGCTCATCGTCGAGGCGAGATCGCCGGCGGTGTACAGCGTGTTGCCGCCGCCCTTGTTGGCGCCCGTCGGGTCGATGTGGCTGAAGTCCCAGTTGTTGAACACGGCGTCGTTCAGGTCCACGAACGACGAGGTCGACGTGTACTTGAGCTGGGTGTTTAGGTAGCTGTTCCACAACACCGTGTACGCGCCGCCGATGTTCGAGATCGACGGATCGTTGCTGCCCGAGTTCGGCAGGATGAACGGCGCGATGCCCTGGCCCGTGTAGTTAGCGCGGCCGTCATACTGGCCGATCTGGATGCCCGGGTTGAGCGTCAGGAAGAACGTGTACGGCGGGTTGTTGTTCTGCGACGGCACGTTGCCCAGCGCCGCCGGATTGCCGAATGTCTGGATCAGCGAGACCGGATCGGTGCCGATGTACGAACCCATCGTCTGCGCCGTCGACAGGTTCAGGTTCAGGCGCACGTTCACGAAGCCGCCGTCTGCGGCGCTCGGAGCCTGCGCCAGCGGTGCGAGCGTGTTGTCGGCGTAGTTGCGTGCCAGGGCCATGTAGCTGTCGAGGTCGGTCGGTGCCGGGTTGAGCGTCGTCTTCTTCCAGTAGAAGGCATCTGCGGCCAGCGTCGGGAAGGTGCCGACGGCCGAGAGCGCATTCGCGTAGTCGAGGATCGACGATTGCAGCGTGATCCCGTTCAGCTCGATGCCATCCTCATGCAGCACCCACGACAGCACCGCACTGCGCGCCGTGCCATACGACTCGCCGTACAGGAACTTGGGCGAATTCCAGCGCGAGTTCTTCGTCAGGTAACGCTGGATGAAGCGGTCGATGGAGCGCGCGTCCTGGTCTGTGCCCCAGAAGTCTTTGTTCTTGGCCGGTGCGATGGCGGCCGAATAACCGGTGCCCACGGGGTTGATGAACACGAGATCGGAGCGGTCGAGCAGGCTGTCCGGGTTGTCGGGCAGTTTGTACGGCGCCGGCGGCGTGAAGTTCGGGAACGACGACTGCAGCCGCTTCGGCCCGAACGAGCCCAGCAGCAGGAACACCGACGACGAGCCCGGGCCGCCGTTATAGAAGAACGTCACCGGACGCGGCTTTGCGGGATCGGGATTGTCCTGCGTGTACGCCACGTAGAACATCGTCGCGTTCGATTGCGACGTGACCGGGTCGATCGTCGTCAGGTGGCCGGCGGTGGCGGTGTAGGCGATGCTCTTGCCGCCGATCGTCACGGTGTGGTGCGTGATGGCCGCGCTTTCGCCCGGATCGGCAGCAAGCGCGTCGTTGGGCCCGGTGCCGTAGACGTTCGGGTCGACGTAAGGCTGGTCGGGCGGCACGGCGGCCGTCACCGGTTGCGTGGTTGCGTTGCCGGCGTTGGTGGCTACGCCGCTGGGGTTGGCCGCGGCGGATGAATCGCCACCGCCGCAACCTGCCAGCAGCACCGCGGATAGCGCTGCGGCCGCAAACGATACACCGAGGGTCCGGGACAATCCTGCAAAATCACTGGTCGATAACCTGGATTTTTTCATGGCGATAATGGCCTTTTTCAGGGTGACGAACGCCATCACTTAAAACGTGTGGTTTTAAGTGGGCTCCATATTCGATTTGCGTTTTGTAATTTCTCTGCGACGCGAAACGAATATTCTGATTTCCCGCCTTGCCTGCGGAAATGAATGCAATCGGTTTTTGTTTGGTAAAAGAAGCCCCTGAAATCCGATCGGATTTCAAAAACGGAACGGCTCTGGAGTCAAGCCCGCAGCGCGTTTGCGCAAAGTCTGCAACGGTCCGTGCAAAAGCGTTGGGATGAATGCGGCTACGCGCCTGATTTAACTCAGGCGCGAATCCGATACGTCCAGCTCTGCGGGTAATGCAATGACGAACGAAAAAGTAGTTCGTAAGGAAACCGTTGTAAAGGGCTCTTTTTCATTGCGTGCGATGCGCTGTAAAAATGACCATGCCAATACGATGGCGCGTCGCAATAGGTGCGATTAAATACAAACGAGGCATGCCGTTTTTTCTAAAGTCGGTGCGCCCCTCACGTGTGCCGGATGCCCATCCCGTGTGTGCAGGTGTCCCGCGCGCGCGGATACGGCGCATTACAATGCGCTCCTCAACTTTTTCCGGAGCACCCCGCAATGCCGATGCTTGAACCGTCCGCGCTGGACCAACTGTTCCGCGCAGCCCGTACGCACAACGTGTGGCTGGACAAGCCGGTCGATGACGAACTGCTGCACACGTTGTACGACACCGTGAAGTACGGCCCGACCGCCGCCAACAGCACGCCGGCCCGCTTCGTGTTCGTCAAGAGCGCTGCCGCCAAGGAACGCCTGATTCCGTGCATGTCGGCCGGCAATCAGGAAAAAACCCGCCAGGCGCCCGTGGCCGTGATCGTCGCTTATGACACGCAGTTCCATGAGCAACTGCCCAAGCTGTTCCCGCACACCGATGCGCGTTCCTGGTACGCCGGTGACCAGGCCAAGATCAACGCGGCTGCGCTGATGAACGGCTCGCTGCAGGGCGGCTATCTGGTGCTCGCCGCGCGTGCGCTGGGCCTGGACTGCGGCCCGATGGCCGGCTTCGATGCCGACAAGGTCAACGAGACGTTTTTCCCCGATGGCCAGTGGAAGGTCAACTTCATCATGAACATCGGCTACGGCGACGCGGAAAAGCTGCACCCGCGCAACCCGCGTCTGTCGTTCGAAGAGGCGTGCAAGATCATTTAAGCCACGGTCGGTCACGCAAGGAAAACGGGGACGCGCATCGGAAGGTGCGGTCCCCGTTTTTCATTCCTTCGGCGCCGGTGTCTTCGGCCTGAATTCGCATAGCGGCTCGATGGCGCAATGCCAGCACTCGGGCTTGCGGGCCTTGCACACGTAGCGCCCGTGCAGGATCAGCCAGTGGTGGGCGTCTTGCCGAAACTCTTCCGGCACCACCTTCAGCAGCTTCAATTCGACTTCCAGCACGTTCTTGCCCGGTGCCAGCCCCGTGCGATTGGCCACGCGAAAAATGTGCGTGTCGACCGCGATTGTCGGCTCTCCAAAGGCCGTGTTCATCACCACGTTGGCTGTCTTGCGGCCCACACCCGGCAGCTCTTCGAGCGCGGCGCGGTCGCGCGGCACTTCACCGCCGTATCGGTCGAGCAGGATGCGGCACGTCTGGAGGATGTGCTTGCACTTCGTCCGATACAACCCGATGGTCTTGATGTACTCGGTGATGCCTTCCTCGCCCAGCGCCAGCAGCTTGGCGGGCGTATTGGCCACCGGAAACAGCTTGCGCGTCGCCTTGTTCACACCCACGTCGGTCGCCTGTGCGGACAGCAGCACCGCAATCAGCAGCTCGAACGGCGTGGTGTATTCCAGCTCGGTGGTCGGCGTCGGGTTGTTCTCGCGCAGGGTCTCGAAGATGGCGTGGCGCTTGGCGGGATTCATCGTCGGGCAGGTTTCAGGGTGTGTCTGCGTCGGGCTTGGTGCCGTGTTCGATCTGGCTGGCGATGCGCTTGCGGCGGGCTTCAGCTTCGTCAATCTGGGCTTGCACGTCCGCCGACACGTTGGTCACGTTGCGTGGACCTTGCCCGCGCGCGGCCATCTCGGCCTGCTTCTGGCGTGCCCGTTCAATCGCGGCCTGGATGATCGCTTTCTTGCGCGCCTGCGCGGCGAGTTCAGCGTCATCGGCCGGTTGCTCGGCGCTCACCGCTGCGAGTTTGGCCGCGGCCTTGGCGGCGAGGCGCGCTTCGTTCTCGGCTTGTTCGCGCTTCAGGCGCGCGTTGCGGAAGACGTAGCGGTCCCGTGCGACATCGGCCTGTTCCTGGCTCCAGGCATCCCAGCCTGTGCGCTCGCCGGTGACTGGGCGCATGTCGATGCAATCGACGGGGCAGGGCGGCACGCAGAGGTCGCAGCCGGTGCACCAGTCTTCGAGCACGGTATGCATCGCCTTGGGCGCACCGACGATGGCATCGACGGGGCACGCCTGAATGCACAGCGTGCAACCGATGCAGCGCTCCGGGTCGATGACGGCGATGGCGCGAGGCTGTTCGATGCCGTTGGACGGGTCCAGCGGCAGCAGGTCGCCCGTGCGGCCAAGTGCGTCTGACAGCCGGCGAATACCTTCCGCGCCGCCGGGTGGGCAACGGTTGGGGAGCGCCTCGCCGCTGGCCATGGCTTCCGCGTAGGGGCGGCAGCCGCTGTAGCCGCACTTGGTGCATTGCGTTTGCGGCAGGAGGTTTTCGAGCCGGTCGGCCAAGGATGCGGCGGTTGTGGAGACCAAGGAAACCACGATGGGACTTGTCGTTTGAATAGCCTGCCATTATCGCCGATTTGGCTGCGGCGCAAGGCGTGCATGCCCTGAGATCGCACACGGCGGGCATGTCTTGACCCTATGACATAATTCCTGCGTTCTAAACGGACCGAGGTGCCATGCCGTCTCACCCAGCCGCGCCGCTCGCCGACATCGAAGCGGATGCTCATGGCGAATCCGCCGCACCCCGCACGCGTCGCGACCCCGCCGGCACGCGTCGGCGCATCCTTGCTGCGGCCACTGAAGAATTTTCACGCGGCGGCTTTGCCGGTGCCCGCGTCGATGCCATCGCCCGCCGCGCCGAAACCAACGAGCGCATGCTGTATTACTACTACGGCAGCAAGGAAAAGCTCTTCCTGACGGTGCTCGAGAACATGTATTTCCGCTTCAAGGAGGCGGAAGAACAGGTGCAGATCGAGTCGTCGGATCCGCGTGAGGCGGTCATCCAGCTTGCGCGTTTCGTCTGGGATTTCTATTACGAGAATCCCGAATTCATCCGCCTGCTCAACAGCGAAAACCTGCACGAGGCGCGGCATCTGAAGACGTCGCCGCACTTGGTGGAGCTGGTCAACCCGGTCATCGACGTGCTGCGCGGCGTGGTGGAGCGCGGCCAGCGCAGCGGCATCTTCCGTGACGATGTCGATGTGTCGCGCCTGTATCTGACGATCTCGGCGCTGGGCTATTACGTGCTGTCCAACCGTTACACGATCAGCGCTGTGGTCGGCCGCGACATCGCCTCGGCCGATGAGCACGAAGCCTTCGCGCAACTGCATATCAAGATGCTGCTGGCGTATCTGGACCGGCCCAAGAACTGATCGGCGAACGGATCGTCGCCACAACAAAAAAGCCTCGCGGTTGCGAGGCTTTTTCTTGAGTGCTTCAGGCTCAGGCCACAGCCTTGATGCGTGGAGCATTCTCTTCGTAGCGGCGGATGAAGTCCCGCAACTGCGGATACACCTGCTCGCGCCAGCGGCGACCCGAAAAGATGCCGTAGTGGCCACACTTGGGCGCCGTCAGGTGCTGCTTGCGCGCATTCGGGATGCCGGTGCACAGACCATGCGCCGCTTCGGTCTGACCGCTGCCGGAGATGTCGTCCAGCTCGCCTTCAATGGTGAAGAGCGCGGTGCTCTTGATGTCCTGCGGGCGCACCGGCTTGCCTTCCACCACCCACGTGCCGTTGGCCAAGTGAAATTCCTGGAACACGTCGCGGATGGTCTCGAGGTAGTACTCGGCCGCCATGTCCAGCACGGCGTTGTACTCGTCGTAGAAGCGCACGTGGGCTTCAGCGTCTTCCGTGTCGCCCTCGATCAGGTTGAGGTAGTAGTCGTAGTGCGACGACAGGTGGCGGTCCGGATTCATCGCCACGAAGCCGGCGTGCTGCAGGAAGCCCGGGTACACCTTGCGGCCGTGGCCCGGATAGTTCGCCGGTACCGTGTAGATCACGTTGTTCTCGAACCAGCTGTGCGACTTGTTGGTCGCCAGCGAATTGACGGCGGTCGGGCTCTTACGGGCGTCGATCGGGCCGCCCATCATGGTCATGGTGCGCGGCGTCTTCTCGCCGTCCGAGGCCATCAAGGAGATGGCGGCCAGCACGGGCACGGTCGGCTGGCACACCGAGATCACGTGCAGCTTGTCGGCGCCAATGTGATTGATGAACTCGCGGATGTAGTTGATGTAGTCCGACAGGTGGAAGGCGCCTTGCTCGGTCGGCACCATGCGAGCGTCGATCCAGTCGGTCACGTAGACCTTGTGATCCTGCAGCAGCGTGCGCACGGTGTCGCGCAGCAGCGTCGAGTGGTGGCCCGACAACGGGGCGCACACCAGGACGATCGGCTCGTCCTTGAGCAGCTTGATGGTCTCGGCGTCGTCGGCGTAGCGCTTGAAGCGGATCAGGCGGCAGAACGGCTTCTCGATGATGGTCTGCTCGACGATCGGAATGTCGCGGCCGTTGGACTTGACGGAGCGGATGCCGAATTCCGGCTTCTCGTACTCCTTGCCCAGGCGATACAGCAGCTCGTAGCCCGCGGCGTAGCGTTGCGCGCCGGGCATCAGGGACAGCGGGCTCAGGGGGTTTGTGAAGGTCTTGGCGGTCGCCTGGGCCCAAGCCGTCATGGGGCTGAGCAGGGCGCGCTGGAATTCGTGAAGCTGGTAAAGCATGGCTGGACCGGTCTCTGGTGGCGAAGGCGACGCGAATGATTATGCACCTGGGTGCACGTTACTGCGATGCAGCATAAACCCTGATAACAGAATGTGGCATCGCTTGTATGATGCGCCCGTGTCAGTCTAGTCCGATGCAGCAAAAAAGCGGCCGAAGCCGCTTTTCTTTTTGCAATTGCACCTGAGGCGTGACGCCTACAGCACCTTACAGAACATCAGCGATGGCGTTCACCACAGCGTCGATGTTGTGCGTATTCAGCGCGGCCACGCAGATGCGGCCCGTCGACACGGCGTAGATGCCGTGCTCGGTACGCAGGCGATCCACTTGCGCGGAGGTCAGGCCCGAGTACGAGAACATGCCGCGTTGCGCCTTCACGAACGAGAAATCGGTCTTCACGCCCTTGGCGGCCAGCTTGTCGACCAGCGCGTTGCGCATCGACTTGATGCGGTCGCGCATTTCGCCCAGTTCCTGTTCCCACATCGCGCGCAGCTCGGGGCTCGTCAGCACGCTGGCGACGATCGTGCGCCGTGGGTCGGCGGGTTCGAGTAGTTCGTGCGGATCACGCGCTTGACTTGCGACAGCACGCGGGTGGCTTCGTCCTTGCTGGTCGTCACGATCGACAGCGCGCCGACGCGCTCGCCGTACAGCGAGAACGACTTCGAGAACGAGCTGGAGACGAAGAACGGCAGGCCGGATTCGGCAAACAGACGCACCGCCAGGCCGTCTTGCTGGATGCCGTCGGCAAAGCCTTGGTAGGCCATGTCGAGGAACGGGATCAGGTTCTTGGCCTTGATGACTTCCACGACCTGCTTCCACTGCTCGGTGGTCATGTCCACGCCGGTCGGGTTGTGGCAGCAGGCGTGCAGCACGACGATCGTGTTCGGCGCGTAGCTGTTCAGCGAATCCATCATGCCGGCGAAGTTCAGGCCGTGCGACGGGGCATCGTAGTACGCATAGTTGACGACTTCGAAGCCGGCCGACTCGAACAGCGCGCGGTGGTTTTCCCAGCTCGGGTCGGAAATCGCGACCTTGGCGTTCGGGTACAGACGCTTGAGGAAGTCGGCGCCGATCTTCAGTGCGCCGGTGCCGCCCAGGGCTTGCGCGGTGACCACACGGCCTTCGGTGATGAGCGGCGACTCAGCGCCGAACAGCAGTTTCTGCACGGCCTGGTCGTAGGCGGCAATGCCTTCGATCGGCAGGTAGCCGCGCGGGGCAGCGGCAGCCAGGCGGGCCTTTTCGGCTTCCTGTACGGCGCGCAGCACCGGAATTTTCCCTTCGTCGGTGAAGTACACGCCCACGCCCAGATTCACTTTGGTGCTGCGGGTATCGGCGTTGAAAGCTTCATTCAGGCCCAGGATGGGGTCGCGCGGGGCCAGTTCGACGGCAGAGAAAAGCGACATGAGATGTCTCGATCGGTTGGTTCGGAATTCGGTGGGATCTTGCAGGCGGTGCGGCGCGGACTCCGGGGCGGCTCGCCCGGCGCCAGATGTACAACGAGGCGCGCACGAAGACGGATTGTACCGAATACACGCTCTAATCGCCCGAAAAATCCTTGCAGAACAGGCGCCTAAAGCGTTTCAACGGCCGGTACAGATCTGCGGGCCCGGTCGTCCAAACGATTGCCCGGGCCGCACGCTACACTAGACGATTGGTTGCAATTGCCGCTGCCGTCCTCATTTGCTAAGGGCGTGCGAGTCACTTTGTCGACTTTCTGCGCTGCCATCCTGCCCCCCGCCATGACCGATCTGAGCCAAGTCCCCAGCCCGCACGACGAGTCGAAATTCGTGACTTTCGAGGGCTCGCCGTTCCAGTTGTACCAGCCGTACCCGCCGGCCGGCGACCAGCCGGAGGCGATCCGCCAGCTCGTCGAGAACATCGAAGACGGCCTGTCGTACCAGACACTGCTGGGCGTCACGGGCTCGGGCAAGACGTTCACCATGGCGAATGTGATCGCGCGCGTAGGTCGTCCGGCGATTGTCTTTGCGCCGAACAAGACGCTGGCGGCGCAGCTGTATTCGGAGTTCCGCGAGTTCTTCCCGCGCAATGCAGTCGAATACTTCGTCTCGTACTACGACTACTACCAACCTGAGGCCTATGTGCCGCAGCGCGACCTGTTCATCGAGAAGGATTCGTCGATCAACGAGCACATCGAGCAGATGCGGCTCTCCGCCACCAAGAGCCTGCTGGAGCGCCGCGATGTGGTGATCGTGGCCACCGTCTCGGCCATCTACGGTATCGGCAACCCGAGCGAATACCACCAGATGATCCTGACGCTGCGCGCAGGCGACAAGGTCAGCCAGCGCGACGTGATCGCACGCCTGATCGCCATGCAGTACACGCGCAACGAGACGGATTTCCAGCGCGGGACCTTCCGCGTGCGCGGCGACACGGTCGACATCTTCCCCGCCGAGCACGCAGAAATGGCCGTGCGCCTGGAGCTGTTCGACGATGAAGTCGAATCGCTGCAACTGTTCGATCCGCTGACGGGCCGTGTGCGGCAAAAGATTCCGCGCTTCACGGTGTACCCCTCGAGCCACTACGTGACGCCGCGCGAGACCGTGCTGCGCGCCATCGAAACCATCAAGGCCGAACTGCGCGAGCGGCTCGATTTCTTCTACAAGGAAAACAAGCTGGTGGAAGCGCAGCGGCTGGAGCAGCGCACGCGCTTCGATCTGGAGATGCTGCAGGAGCTGGGCTTCTGCAAGGGCATCGAAAACTATTCGCGGCACCTGTCTGGCTCTGCGCCGGGCGAGCCGCCGCCGACGCTGGTCGATTACCTGCCGCCGGATGCGCTGATGTTCCTGGATGAATCGCACGTGCTGATTGGCCAGCTCAACGGCATGTACAACGGTGACCGCGCGCGCAAGGAAACGCTGGCCGAATATGGTTTCCGCCTGCCTTCTGCGCTCGACAACCGGCCGCTGAAATTCGCCGAATTCGAGACCAAGATGCGGCAGGTGACGTTCGTGTCCGCCACGCCGGGGGATTACGAAAAGAAGACCGCCGGCACGGAAGTCGTCGAGCAGGTCGTGCGCCCCACGGGCCTTGTCGACCCGATCATCGAGGTGCGCCCGGCGACAACGCAGGTCGACGATCTGCTGTCTGAGATCCACGTGCGCGTCGAGGCTGGCGAGCGCGTGCTGGTAACGACGCTCACCAAGCGCATGGCCGAGCAGTTGACCGAGTTTCTGTCGGAGAACGGCATCAAGGTCCGCTACCTGCATTCGGACATCGACACCGTCGAGCGCGTGGAGATCATCCGTGACCTGCGACTGGGCACCTTCGACGTGCTGGTCGGCATCAACCTGCTGCGCGAGGGGCTGGACATTCCCGAGGTGTCGCTCGTGGCGATCCTGGATGCGGACAAGGAAGGTTTCCTGCGCGCCGAGCGCTCGCTCATCCAGACCATCGGCCGCGCGGCGCGGAACGTGAACGGTACCGCCATTCTGTATGCGGATCGCATGACCGATTCAATGAAGAAGGCGATCGACGAAACCGAGCGCCGCCGCGCCAAGCAGATCGCCCACAACGAGGCGCATGGCATCACGCCGCGCGGCGTCGTCAAACGCATCAAGGACATCATCGATGGCGTGTACAACGTCGACGACGCGCGCGCGGAACTGAAGGCCGCGCAAGAGGCCGCCAAGTACGAAGACATGAGCGAGAAGCAGGCGTCCAAGGAAATCAAGCGCCTGGAAAAGCAGATGCTCGACCACGCCAAGAATCTCGAATTCGAAAAGGCGGCGGCGGTGCGCGATCAGCTTGCCAAGCTCAAGTCGCAGCTCTTTGGGGCGAGCGGCGAAGACCACATCGTTCCGGCCGCCTGAATCGCGCGGCCTCCGCTTGAAACCCCGCCACCTCGTTGCAGGTGGCAGGGGTTGCTGTTGACATCATTTCAGATCAAATTCGGGCCGTGCGCGTCGCCTGACCGGGGAGCCGGCACCTGCTGCAGCGCTTGCTGCACGCGTCTGCCATCAAGGGAGTTCGATGTTCGATTTTTTGCTTAACCCGTGGCGCAAGTGGCGCGCGTCCCGGCACGCCAGCCATCAACTCGATGCCATCCTGGCGCAGTTCGAGCCCACGCGCAGTCTGGCCGAACGCAATGAATGGCTGATCGAGCTGGGCTACTGGCTGCGCCGCGCGGACAGGCCTGCGGGCGCGGCCTCAGAGTCGTGGCGTTATGCCCGCCTGCGTTATCTGCTGCAAGTGCTGGAGAACAATCCGGCCTTGGCAGAGCGCGTCGGGCAGACATTGCGCAGCATCGTGCAGGACAACGATCCGGTGTCGCTGTTATGCGATACGGGGTTGTCGTCACGCTCGGGTTTCTGGAGCGAATTGATCGACCGCTGGCAGGCGCGCTGGCTGCCGCCCGCCCCGAATCAGGCGCAACTGGCGACATTGTTTGCACTGCTGTTTGTGGGGCCGACCGATGCGCAGTGGGTCGACGGTCTGGACGACGAACTGGTCACGCGCCTTTACGGGCTGTTCCGCGCCGGGATGAGCGATGACGAGCACGCTGTAGGCCAGACACGACTGGAGCGCAGCCTCGGTATCAGCATCCAGATCCTCATCAGCCAGGTGCGCGCGGCCGGGTTGTCGCGCGGCATCCGCAGCCGCATGGACCATGCGGAACTCACCGATTCTCCGTTTTACTTGCTCGCCGATGCGGCCAACGCGATCTTCCTGGAGCGGCCCAACACGGCGCTGGCAAGCCCCGAGCGGTTCCTGCAGGAACTCAACTATTTCCGCGCCGTGCTGGACCGCTGCGGAACGGCGACGGCCAGCGTGTATCAGCATCTGGACGAGAACGGCGTCTCGGTGGAAGTCGTCTTCCAGGTTGAGCGCATGAAGGCGTGGCTGGGCCGTATCGATTTGCTGCTGACGGCATGGGCGGACACGCAGGGCTCGCGTCGCTTCGTGCATATGACGGCCGAGCTGGTGTCGGCCAGCCAGCATCGCCGCAGCGTGGGGTATCTGATCCGCTCCACGTTCGCTGATCTGGCGCGCAAGGTGGTCGAGCGGTCTGCCGAGAGCGGCGAGCACTACATCACCCGCGACGGCAAGGAATACGGGGCGATGGTGAAGGCCGCAGCGGGCGGTGGCGTCATCACGGCGGCCACGGTGTACATCAAGTTCTTCATCACCGGAGCGCATCTGTCGCGCTTTACCGAAGGGCTGTTCGCGTCGATCAACTATGCGCTCAGCTTTCTCGGCATCCATTTCGCGCATTTCACGCTGGCCACCAAGCAACCCGCCATGACGGCGCCCGCGTTGGCGCATCGGCTGGACCAGGTGGGGCGCCAGGAAGGGCTGGACCGTTTTGTCGACGATACCGTCGCCATGATCCGCTCCAACGCGGCAGCGATCGCCGGCAACCTGGTGGCCGTGGCGCCGGTGGCTTTCCTGGTGCAGTGGCTGGCCGGGCGGTTGTTCCATGCGGACCTGATTTCGGCCGCGAAGGCGATGGCGACCATCGAGTCGTTTTCGATTCTCGGGCCGACACCGCTGTACGCCATCTTCACGGGTGTGCTGCTGTGGGCCTCAAGCCTGGCGGCGGGTTGGGCCGACAACTGGTTTGCGCTGCATCGTGTGCACGATGTGATTGCCTATCACCGGCGCCTGCGCTTCATGGTCGGCACCCAGGGCGCACAGCGCATTGCCAGCTTCTGGAAGCGCAATCTGTCGGGCATTGTCGCCAACGTCTCGCTGGGATTCATGCTCGGGCTGGGGCCGGAGATCCTGTCCTTTTTCGGCCCGCATATGGAGGTGCGACATGTCACGCTGTCGACGGGTGCGGTGGCGACGGCCGTGGGCGTGCTTGGCCCCAGCGTCATGCACACCGGGCCGTTCTGGCTTGCCGTGGCCGGCATTGCGCTGATGGGCGTGCTGAACGTTCTGGTGTCGTTTGCGTTGGCCTTCAACATGGCGATGCGCTCGCGCAACCTTCGCGGCGTCGATCGCAAGCGCGTGACGGGCGCCGTGTGGCGGCGCATCTTGCGGGATCCGCTGTGCCTGTTGGTCCCACGTGCCCCGACTGCGAGCACGCCGCCCAGCACCAGCACGCCGGTCTAGTGCGGTGCGGGCGCGACAGGTGCGCCCAACTCGCTGCGGAACGGAATGGACGGCTGCGCGCCAAGCCGCGTGACCGACACGGCCGCCGCGGCCTGCCCAAACTCGATGGCCGCAGCGGGGGCCGCATCTTCCGCGAGCGCCGCAGCCAGTGCGCCAACGAACGTATCGCCGGCCGCTGTGGTATCGATGGCGTGCGCTGTGGGGGCCGGCATCAGCACGCGCGAGTGGGCATCCACATAGGCAACGCCGCGCGCGCCCAGCGTGACAATCACGTGCCGCGCACCTTGCGCGTGGAGATCAGCAGCCGCATCCAGCGCAGCTTCGGGCGAATCGACGGGCCGGGCCGTCAGCAGCGCGGCCTCTGTTTCGTTCGGGATCAGGTAATCGCAGGCGGCCAGCCACGGGGTAGGCAGTGGGCCGATTGCAGGCGCCGGGTTCAGGATGACCGTCTTGCCAAGCCGCTGGCCCAGCTTCAGCGCGCATTCCACCGCATCCGGCGGCGATTCCAACTGACAAACGATCACGCGCGCGCGCTCGAATGCGGCACGCTGCGCTTCGATCATGGTGGGCGTCAGCAATTCGTTGGCGCCGGCCACGATGACGATGGTGTTTTGGCCGCTGTTGGCCACGGTCACGCATGCGATGCCGGTGGCCGCTCCGGCGTGCACCGAGACCATCGATGTGTCCACGCCTTCGCGGCGCAGGCCGTCGCGTAACGCAGTGCCGTATGCGTCATCACCGACGCAGCCGAGCATGGCGACGCGGGCCCCCAGGCGGGCCGCTGCCACGGCCTGGTTGGCACCCTTGCCGCCGGGAATGGTTTCCAGCGCAGGCGCTGCAACCGTTTGCCCGGGCCGCGGCAAGCGGGGCGTGCGGATCACCAGATCCATGTTCAGGCTGCCGACGATCAGCACGTCGGCAGCGGGGTGCGCGGAAGAGGCGGAAGGGCGCTTGGCCACCATGGCGGGACTACGTTGAAAGCGTGAAAGGAATGCGGAATCAGGCGGCGCGGGCCGGGCGCTCGGGTTCGGCGGTCGACTCCCGCAGAGACAGGCGCGGCGGCAGCACGATGCGGCGCGCACGCGGCTCTTCCACGGGATGGCGCAGGGCGTTGTCGCCGAGGTGCTCGAGCAGCGTCTGCGCGGTGGTCTCGCCCAGCTGGCGGATCGACTGGCCGACGGTGGACAGCGCCGGATAGACGTAGCGGCTGAGCTCGATATCGTCAAAGCCCATCACGGAAAGCGCCTTCGGCACGGGAATGCCCAGCTCGGCCGCAGCTCGCAGCGCGCCGATGCCCATCAGGTCATTGCCGGCAAAGATGGCGGTAGGCATCTCGCCTTCGGTCAGCAGCTGGCGCGCGGCGCGGTAGCCGCCGGGGCTCGTGAAATCGCCTTCGGCAATGCGGGCAGAGGCTTCCGGTACGCCGGCTTCGCGCAGCGCGCGGTGGAAACCGGCCAGGCGCTCTGCCGTCACGCTCAGCGCCGACGGCCCACTGATGCAGGCGATGCGGCGGTGGCCGAGTTCCAGCAGATGCTTGGTCGCCATGTACGCGCCTTCTTCGTGATCCACCTGCACCTGATCGGCCTGGATGCCTTCGGTCGGGCGGTCGACCATCACGATGGGCAGGGCGGATTCACCAAGCGCTTCCACCAATGCCGTATCCGGCCCGGCGCTGCTCACGATGATGCCGTCGACGCGTTTTTCCATCAGCACGCGCAGGTAGTCGCGCTGCTTGCGCGGGTCGTCGTCGGAGTTGCAGAGGATGACGCTGTAGCCGGCGGCAGCGCACACATCTTCAATGCCCCGCGCCAGCTCCGCAAAGTACGGGTTGGTGGCGGTGGGCACGAGCACGCCGATGGTGCGCGTGGTGCGATGTTTGAGCGAGCGCGCCACGGCACTGGGCACATAGCGCGTGGCCCGGATGGCTTCTTCCACGCGCTTGCGGGTCTCGGCGTTGACCGGCCTTGTGTTGTTGATGACGTGCGAGACGGTGGTGAACGAAACTCCGGCCAATGCGGCCACGTCCTTGATGGTTGCCATGTCGATCTCCTCTGTCTCTTAATGGTGCTTGCTGCGGTTGCGCTTGCTGCGGTAGGTATCCATGACCACGGCGGCGACGATGACCGCGCCCGTGATGATGCGTTTGGTGGGCTCGGAGGCGCCGATCTGCGCAAGGCCCGATTCGAGCACGAGATGATCAGCACGCCGAACAGCGTGCGCACGACCGAGCCGCGCCCGCCCATCAGGCTCGTGCCGCCGATCACCACGGCCGCGATCACCTGCAGCTCCATGCCCACGCCGGCATTCGGGTCGGCGGCTTCCAGGCGCGACACCTGGAACAGCGCAGCCAGGCCCGAGAGCAGCCCCATCAGCGCGAACACCGCAATCTTGTAGGGGCGGGGGTTCACTCCCGCCAGCCGCACGGCTTCTTCATTGGTGCCGATGGCCACGAGGTAGCGGCCGAACACCGTGCGCACCAGCACGATCTGGCCAACCACCGTGATGGCAATCGCAATCAGGAACGACGGCGCAATGCCCAGCGCGATGGGGTTGGCCAGCCAGTCGACCGCGCTGCCGATGTACACGGTGCGCGAATCGGTGAGGCTGTAGGCGAGGCCGCGCGCCATTTCCAGCACACCCAGCGACACGATGAACGACGGAATGCCCCAGTGCACCGTGACCGCGCCGGTCAGCATGCCGGCCGCCGTGGCCAGCGCCACGCCCGCCAGCGCCGCGGGCAACAGGCCCCAGCCCAACTTGGTCATGGCGACGGACAGCACCGACGCCGACAGCGCCAGCACCGAGCCGACCGACAAATCAATGCCGCCGATCATCAGGATGAACGTCATGCCCACCGCCATCACCAGCAAGTCGGGTATCTCGTTGGCGATGGTTGTGAACGTGGGCAGCGAGAAGAACGTGGGGGACAGCGTGCCGAACAGCGCCAGCATGGCGATCAGCGCAGCGAGCAACCCGCCGATCGTGCCAAGCGACATGCCCAGCGCCGCGCGCGTGCCGGTGCTCGCTGCGGGCGTCGTCGGGGGCAGGGTGGAATCAGAGCGCATCTGCGGTCTCCGAGGGCGATTGAGGTGCAGGTGAATCGGATTCGCCCGATTCACCAAAGGCGGCGGCGAGCAGGGCGTCCTGGCTCCAGCCACCGCGTTGGAAGATGTGCGTGAGCCGCCCGGCGCGCATGACGCCGATGCGGTCACACAACTGCATGAGTTCGCGCAGATCGCTCGACACCACGACCAGCGCCTTGCCTCGCGCCGCCAGCGCCTCGAGCAGCGTGTAGATGTCGAATTTGGCGCCGACATCGACGCCTCGCGTGGGCTCATCGAACAGCAGCACGGGCGTGTCGCGCTCCAGCCAGCGGGCAATGGCCACCTTCTGCTGATTGCCGCCGGACAGTTCACCCACCGGCTGCTCCGGACCCGCGCACCGGACCCGCAGGGCGCCGATGTGCCGCTGCGCCAGCGCACGCTCTTGCGCGGGTTGCAGCCAGCCGCGCTTCGTGACGCCCGGCATGTTGCCCAGCGCGATGTTTGTGGCGATGGGCAGGCTCAGCATCAGGCCTTCGTCCTTGCGGTCTTCGGTGAGCAGGCTGATGCCGTGGCGTACTGCATCGCCGGGCGAGCGGATGCGCGCAGGCGCCAGGGGCGAGCCGACCTCGACGGTGCCCGCATCCGCGCGGTCTGCACCGAAGATCAGCCGCAGCAATTCCGTGCGCCCCGCGCCGACCAGCCCCGCGATGCCGAAGATCTCTCCGGGCGCCACGTCGAAGCTCACGTCGAGCACGGCCGGAGCACGCGTGAGGCCGGTCACCCGCAGCGCAGGTGAGGTGTCGCCGAGCCATGGTTCGCGCGCAGCCCGCTGCGTTTCGGACGAGGCGGCCACGTCGCGGCCGACCATCGCCTGGATCAGCGCATCCTGCGAGACCGTCGCAGCCGGCGCATCGGTCACGAGCTTGCCGTCACGCAGCACGACGATGCGATCGGCAATGCGCGCGAGTTCGTCCAGGCGGTGAGAGATGTAGATAATGGCCACGCCTTCGCGGCGCAGCGCGTCGATGCGCTCGAACAGCGTGGCGCTCTCGTGCGCGCTCAGCATTGCCGTCGGCTCGTCGAGGATCAGCACACGGCATGCGCTGGCCAGCGCGCGGGCGATCTCGATCATCTGCCGGTGGCCGATGCCGAGCGCCTGGACGGGCGTCCACGGGTCAAGGTCCAGGCCGACGCGCGCGAGCGCCTGTTCGGCCCGCTGGCGCAACGCAGAGCGATCCACAAAACCGAGCCGCTGGGGCAGGTTGCCCAGGAACAGGTTCTCGGCCACCGTGAGCGTCGGCACCATGCTCAGCTCCTGCAGCACCATGCGCACGCCCAGCGCTTCGGCGGCGCTGCGCGAATCGGGCGCGTACAGCGCGCCGGCCAGTGTCATCGACCCAGAGGTCGCAGTCTCGAGCCCGCAGAGGATCTTGGAAAGCGTGCTCTTGCCGGCACCGTTCTCTCCCGTGAGCGCAAGCACCTCGCCCGCATGCACGTCGAGATCGATCTCTCGCAGCACGGGGGCGGCGTAGTGCTTGCTGACGGCCGAAACACGCAGCAGCGGTGGGCGCGGTTCGTAAGCGGCAGACATGGCTGGCGGCGGCTGGCCGGTCTGTAAGGTCAGGAACGCGTGACGAGGTTGACCGGCGTCTCGACGACACCCGACAGCTTCGCCTGCGGCGTCTTGGAGGCCAGCGCCTTCAGTGCGGTCTCGATGCCGTAGACGGCTTGCTGATCGGCGTGCTGATCAGCCGTTGCAACGACACGGCCATCTGCCAGCATGGCCTTGATGGCTTCGATGTTGTCATAGCCGCCAATCAACACCTTGCCCAGCTTGCCTGCGGCGCGCACTGCCGATACGGCGCCGATCGCCATGTTGTCGTTGCCGCACAGCAGAGCCTTCAAGTCGGGCTCGGAGCGCAGCATGGCAGCCGCCACCTTGTTGCCCTTGTCGATTTCCCATTCGCCCGATTGCACGCCGACGATCTTCAGCTTGGCGGCTTCGGCCGCGTCCTTGAAGCCAGCGGTGCGCTGCTGGGCGTTCGTGGTGGTCGGAATGCCTTCGATGATGCCCACGGCGTCGCCCGGCTTGAGCGACTTGGCAACGAAGTCGCCCACCAATCGCGCGCCCTTGCGGTTGTCCGGCCCCACGAAAGGCACATTAAGGCCCTTTTCCTTGAGCGCCGCCGGGTCCAGCCGGTTATCGATGTTGATGACGAGAATGCCCGCGTCCACGGCCTTCTTGACGACCGGCACCAACGCCTTCGAGTCGGCCGGCGCCAGCACCAGCGCGTCAACACGCGCGACGAGCATCTGCTCGACCAGGCGGATCTGCCCGGCGGTGTCGGTTTCGTCGCGAATGCCGTTGGTCAGCAGCGTGTACTCAGACGCATGATCCTTCTGATGCTTGCGCGCGCCGTTCTCCATGGTCAGGAAGAACTCGTTGGCGAGCGATTTCATGACCAGCGCCACCTTGGGCGGCTGATTGGCGGCGTACGCGAGCGAAAAGGGGAACGGCAGGGCAGCAGCTACGGCAGAGCCCGCGCCAAGTTGCAGGGCGCGGCGACGGCGGATATCCATGGTGTCTCCTCCAGGAAGAGTCCTATCTGGGGCGGGTGAGTGCGGGGCGTCGCTGCCGTGTGACGCCGTAAGGCATTCCTAAGGGCAATCGCGCCTCGCTCTTCGCAAACGTTTGCGTATCTGACAGTCTCGGCTACCGCGTAACAGAAGTCAATGAAATTGCGCTTTTCACCGCATAAGGAAAAACCCGCAGTGACGGCGCGTTCTGACGGGGCGCGCAAGTGGCGCTGCGCAAGTGGCGTGATAGCCCTATCGAACGTGGTTGATTGTTTTGGTCCACAATACGGCCTGCCGCGTGGCCATCCCGTTTTTCGGGCTTTGCAAATCCCCTTGCTGCGACGCGGAATCCCCCGACGCCTTAGTTGACCGATTTTGTCGGGTTCCTTTATACTTGAGCAAAACGATCAGGTATTTCCCCGACGCCATGAGATTGACCACCAAAGGCCGCTTCGCGGTCACCGCCATGATTGACTTGGCGCTACGCCAAGAGCAGGGCCCGGTCACGCTGGCTGGCATCAGCCAGCGTCAGAAAATTTCGCTGTCGTATCTGGAGCAGCTGTTCGGCAAACTGCGCCGCCACGAAATCGTGGAAAGTGTGCGCGGTCCGGGCGGCGGCTACAGCCTCGCCCGCCGTGCCGACGACGTTACCGTTGCCGACATCATCATTGCCGTGGACGAGCCGCTTGACGCCACCCAATGCGGCGGCAAGGGCAACTGCGGCGGGGAAGAGCATGTCGGCGGTCACACGGGGCGCTGCATGACGCACGATCTGTGGGCCACGCTCAATCAGAAGATGGTCGAGTATCTCGATTCGGTGTCGCTGCAGAACCTGGTCGATCAGCAACGCGAGCGTCAGCCCGAAGTGATTCAGGACATGCGTGAAGCGCGTCCGGCGCGCCGCGAACGTGCCCCGGCACGCGCGCGCACCGTCGATGCCCCGCCGGCCACGTCGGTTGCCGCCGAGCCGGTCAAGCGCGCCCCGCTGGTCAACTCCGTTTTCAGTCTGGCGCAGTCGTAATTGCGCCAGCGTGAGGCCGGCCACGACGTCGGCGTCAGACAAGAACATCGCCCCCCACACAAGGCAGACAAGATATGAGCACCCTGCAGCTTCCCATCTACATGGACTATTCCGCGACGACGCCGGTGGATCCGCGCGTGGTCGACAAGATGATTCCGTACCTGCGCGAGAGTTTCGGCAATCCGGCTTCGCGTAGCCACCCGTTTGGGTGGGAAGCCGAGAAGGCCGTCGAGACCGCGCGCGAGCAGGTTGCCGCGCTGGTGAATGCCGACCCGCGCGAAATCGTCTGGACGTCCGGCGCCACCGAGTCCGACAACCTTGCCATCAAGGGCGCCGCCAACTTCTACAGCAGCAAGGGCAAGCACATCATCACCGTCAAGACGGAGCACAAGGCTGTGCTGGACACGACGCGTGAGCTGGAGCGCCAGGGCTTCGAAGTGACGTACCTGGACGTGAAGGACAACGGCCTGATCGACATCGAAGTCTTCAAGCAAGCGATCCGCCCCGACACCATCCTCGCCTCGGTGATGATGGTGAACAACGAGATCGGCGTCATTCAAGACATCGAAACGCTGGGCGAAATCTGCCGCGAGAAGGGCGTGATCTTCCACGTCGACGCCGCGCAGGCGACGGGCAAGGTGGAAATCGACTTGCAGAAGTTGAAGGTTGACCTGATGTCGTTCTCGGCGCACAAGACGTATGGCCCGAAGGGTATCGGCGCGCTGTACGTGCGACGCAAGCCGCGTATCCGCATCGAAGCGCAGATGCACGGCGGCGGCCACGAGCGCGGCATGCGTTCGGGCACGCTGGCCACGCATCAGATCGTCGGCATGGGTGAGGCTTTCCGCATCGCCAAGGAAGAAATGGCGACCGAAAACGAGCGCATCCGCATGCTGCGCGATCGCCTGTACCGCGGCCTGAACACGATGGAAGAGGTCTACGTGAACGGCGACATGGAAGCCCGTGTGCCGCACAACCTCAACATCAGCTTCAACTTTGTGGAAGGCGAGTCGCTGATCATGGCGATCAAGGACGTCGCCGTGTCGTCGGGCTCGGCTTGCACGTCGGCCTCGCTGGAGCCGTCGTACGTGCTGCGCGCCCTGGGCCGCAACGACGAACTGGCACACAGCTCGATCCGCTTCACGGTGGGCCGCTTCACGACCGAAGAAGAAGTCGATTACGTGGTTGAGCTACTCAAGAGCAAGATCGGCAAGCTGCGCGACCTGTCTCCCCTGTGGGAGATGTACAAGGACGGCGTGGATCTGAACAGCATTCAATGGGCGGCGCACTGAGCGCGGCGTTTGACGGATAACAGGCGCCCCCGCGCCAGCCAACGATTGAAAGAGGTGTGAAATGTCTTACAGCAACCAGGTTCTGGACCATTACGAAAACCCGCGCAACGTCGGTTCGTTCGAGAAGGGCGACGATACGGTCGGTACCGGCATGGTCGGCGCGCCGGCTTGCGGCGACGTGATGAAGCTGCAGATCAAGGTCAACGAGCAAGGCGTGATCGAAGACGCAAAGTTCAAGACCTACGGCTGCGGTTCGGCCATCGCTTCGTCGTCGCTGGTAACCGAATGGGTGAAGGGCAAGACGCTGGACCAGGCGCTGGAAATCCGCAACACCGCCATCGCTGAAGAGCTGGCCCTGCCGCCGGTGAAGATCCACTGCTCGATCCTGGCTGAAGACGCCATCAAGGCGGCCGTGGCCGACTACAAGGAAAAGCACGGTTCGGCCGAGCAGAAGGCTGCCTGAGCCCGTTTGGATAGAAAGGACGCAGCATGATCACCCTGACCGACAAGGCCGCGCAGCACGTTTCCCGCTACCTGACCCGCCGTGGCAAAGGCGTGGGCCTGCGCGTGGGCGTGAAGACCACGGGCTGTTCGGGCCTCGCCTACAAGCTCGAATACGCAGATGAGATTGCCGCCGAAGACCAGGTCTTCGAATCCAACGGCGTCAAGGTGATCGTCGATCCGAAGAGCCTGCCGTACATCGACGGCACCGAGCTGGACTACGCACGTGAAGGGCTGAACGAAGGTTTCCGCTTCAACAACCCGAACGTTAAGGACGAATGCGGTTGCGGCGAGTCGTTCCGCGTGTGAGCGGGGCACATTGAAGCAAGCGATTGTCGGTTTCGAGCGGGACGAGGAGGGCCACTGGGTCGCCCGTCTCGCGTGTGGGCACGGGCAGCACATGCGCCACGATCCGCCTTGGCAGCTGCGGCCCTGGACAGAAACCGAAGCCGGGCGCGCCAGCAAGATCGGCGTGGTTGTGGAATGCCTGAAGTGCGATCGGGGTGAACCGGTCGAATGAGGAACACGAGGCGGCGCGGCCGCTTTTTTTATTCATGAATTCCGGCTTGTCAGCGAACACGACGCATTTTTCCCTCTTCGGACTGCCTGAAGACTTTGAGGTTGACGACGACGCGCTGAACGCTGCCTACCGCACCGTGCAGTCGCAGGCGCATCCCGATCGTTACGCCCATGCAGGTGACGCCGAACGCCGCGTTGCCATGCAATGGGCCACGCGCGCCAACGAGGCCTATCAGACGTTGCGTGATCCGCTCAAACGGGCGACGTATCTGCTGCACCTGCGCGGTATCGACGTGCAGGCCGAGAACAACACGGCCATGCCGCCCGCGTTTCTGATGCAGCAAATGGAATGGCGCGAAACGCTCGGCGACGCCAAGGCCGAGCACAACGTGGATGCGCTGGACGATTTGCTGGCCATGCTGCGCAAGGAAAAACGTACGCGTTATCAGGCGCTGTCCGGCCTGCTCAATGGCGATGGCAACACCGCAGCGGCAGCGGATGCCGTGCGCCAATTGATGTTCATCGAAAAGATCGAACGCGACACCGCCGAGGCCATCGACCGGCTGGACGACTAGAACCCAGAATTTGCGACAATGCTGGGTTTGCCCCGGCAGGCAGCCCACCCGCGCAATCGAGACATCCCCATGGCTTTACTGCAGATTTCCGAACCCGGCGAATCGCCCGCACCGCACCAGCGTCGTCTGGCGGTCGGTATCGATCTGGGCACGACTAACTCGCTGGTGGCCTCCGTGCGCAGCAGCGTGCCGGAAGTGTTGCCCGACGATCAGGGGCGCCCGCTGTTGCCTTCCGTGGTGCGCTATCTGCCCTCGGGCGGCGCCCACATCGGCTACAAGGCCCAGGCCGAAGCCGTGCGCGACCCGAAAAACACCATCATCTCGGTCAAGCGTTTCATGGGGCGCGGCCTGAAGGATGTTGCCCACATCGAGAACACGCCGTACGACTTCGTCGATGCGCCCGGCATGGTGCAGTTGAAGACCGTGGCCGGCGTGAAAAGCCCGGTGGAAGTGTCGGCGGAGATTCTGGCCACGCTGCGGCAGCGCGCGGAAGATACGCTCGGCGATGAGCTTGTCGGCGCCGTCATCACCGTGCCGGCGTACTTTGACGATGCGCAGCGCCAAGCCACCAAGGACGCCGCCAAGCTGGCCGGCCTGAACGTGCTGCGTCTGCTGAACGAGCCGACCGCAGCCGCCATCGCCTATGGCCTGGACAACGCCGCCGAGGGCATTTACGCCGTCTATGACCTGGGCGGCGGTACGTTCGACATCTCGGTGCTCAAACTCACGAAGGGCGTGTTCGAGGTGATGTCGACGGGTGGCGACTCCGCGCTCGGCGGTGACGATTTCGACCAGCGCATCGTCTGCTGGATCGTCGAGCAAGCCGGCCTGCAACCGCTTTCTGCCGAAGACACGCGCCTGCTGTTGAACAAGGCCCGCGCCGCCAAGGAATGGCTTTCGACCGCCGACAGCACCGAGATTGACGCGATGCTCTCCACCGGCGAGACCGTGCATCTCGTGCTGACCGCCGAGACCTTTGCCGAACTGACCGCCAATCTCGTGCAGAAGACGCTGTCGCCTGTGCGCCGCGCCCTGCGCGATGCGGGTGTGACGGTCGAAGACGTGAAGGGCGTGGTGCTGGTCGGTGGCGCCACGCGTATGCCGATCATCCGCCGTGCCGTGGGGCAGCTGTTTGGCCGCACGCCGCTCACGAACCTCGATCCGGACCAGGTGGTCGCCATTGGTGCTGCCATGCAGGCCAACCTGCTGGCCGGCAACCGTGCGCCCGGTGAAGACTGGCTGTTGCTCGACGTGATCCCGCTGTCGCTGGGCGTCGAGACGATGGGTGGCCTGGTTGAAAAGATCATCCCGCGCAACAGCACGATTCCCGTCGCGCGCGCGCAGGAATTCACCACGTTCAAGGACGGCCAGACGGCGATGGCGATCCACGTGCTGCAAGGCGAGCGCGAACTCGCGAGCGATTGCCGTTCGCTGGCGCGTTTCGAGTTGCGTGGGATCCCGCCGATGGTGGCCGGTGCCGCGCGCATCCGCGTGACGTATCAGGTGGATGCCGATGGCCTGCTCTCGGTGTCCGCACGCGAAACGGTGTCGGGCGTGGAAGCGTCGATCGCTGTGAAGCCGTCGTACGGTCTGGCCGATGACGATGTCGCGCGCATGCTGCAGGAAGGTTTCCAGTCCGCCGAAGACGACATGCGGCGTCGTGCGCTGGCAGAAGAGCGCGTTGAAGGCGAGCGCCTGCTGGAGGCGCTGTCGCAGGCGCTGGCCGCCGACGGCGATCTGCTGTCGCCCGAAGAGCGTGCCGCCATCGACGCCGAAATCGCCGCGCTGCGCACCACCATGCAGGGCGAAGACCACCGCGCCATCAAGGACGCCGTGGATGCCCTGTCGCATGGCACCGACGAATTCGCTGCGCGCCGCATGGACCGCGGCATTCGCAAGGCGCTCGCCGGCAAACGCATCGAGGAGCTCGGCTGATCGCCGATCGCATCTCCCAAAACACACTTATCGAACGAGTTTCTTCATGCCACAAATCGTCGTCCTTCCTCACGTCGAATACTGCCCGGAAGGGGCCGTGATCGAAGCCAAGCCCGGCACGACCATCTGCGATGCGCTGCTGGGCGCTGACATCGAGATCGAGCATGCATGCGAGAAGTCGTGCGCCTGCACGACCTGCCACGTGATCGTGCGCGAGGGCTTCAATTCCCTGGATGAGGCGACCGAGAAGGAAGAGGATCTGCTCGACAAGGCCTGGGGCCTGGAGCCGAACTCGCGCCTGTCCTGCCAGGCCAAGGTGGCGGAGACGGACCTGACCGTCGAGATTCCGAAGTACACGATCAACCACGCCAAGGAAAACCACTGAGCCGACCGGCCAGCGGTGGAGGGAGCCCATCATGAAATGGAACGATATCCAGCAGATCGCGGAAGCGCTGTACGACAAATACCCTGACGTCGATCCGACGCGCCTGAACTTTGTCGACCTGCACAACAAGGTCGTCACGCTGGAAGGCTTTGATGATGACCACAAGCGTGGCGGCGAGAAGTTCCTCGAAGCCATCCAGCAAGCCTGGATCGACGAAGCGGAATAAGCGCGTAGCCTCAATCAAACGCATGCGCATGAAAAAACCGGCCCGAAGGCCGGTTTTTCTTTTGGGCGAAGGCGACGCCGAATTAACCGGCCACCAGCGTCCCGTTCTCGACATGGACACGTTCGCCTGCCTGGAAGCCCGGGGCAGCCTTGTACATGAAGCTGCGCGTCGTGCCGTTATCCATGCGGACGTTCACGCGGTATTGGGTATCGCGGCTGTAGTAGTTTTCGGCCACATGGCCGCCGTAGCCGCCTGCCACTGCGCCGCCGACCGTCGCCAGCGTACGGCCATTGCCGCGGCCGATCTGGTTACCCAGCAGCCCGCCCACCACCGCGCCCCCGATCATGCCGAGGCCCGTTTCCTTGCCTTGCGTGGTGATCGGCGTGACCGATGTCACACGGCCGGCATACGGGCTGGCCGACTGGCGCGGTTGCGTTTGCGCATAGCTCGGATTGTTCGACGGAGCGCGTTCAGCGTACGACGGCTCACGGGCGCGCGCCGGAGCGGGTGCCACGTTCTGTGCCGGATACGGAGCGGCCTGATTCGGTTGCGTGGTCTGGCCCGGCGCCGCCAGCGCCATCGGGGCCGATGCGCCCGGCATGGCCGCTGCAGATTGCGCAGCGACGTTCGGGTCCGTGCTGCCCTGCGTAGCCTTCGAGGTGGGCAGCACGCCGGTAATGGCGGCCACCGCCGTCAGGCTGGCGATGATCACGGCCACGGCAGCCGTCGTCATCAGCGGATGCATGCGACGCGACGACGACGGGACTTGGCCCGGCGAGGTGCCACCGTATTGCTGACCTTGGTTCGGTTGGATGTTGTTGTTCATCTTCGTTCTCCTGCGGCCCGTGATTGGTTCGTGGTTCGGCCTTTCGATGATCACAGTGTGGTTCATCGCCCAAACGGATGCCGTTTTAATTTGTAAGCATCTGTACCGAGGTTTTTCCTCTAAAAATCAAGTATTTGGCGCGGTTTGATACATATTGTGGAAACGGCGCGATGTTACAAATAGCGGGGTGGGCGCGGGTTTTGCGCCTGCGCAGGCAACAAAAAACGCCCCCGAAGGGGCGTCTTTCGAAGGCGATCGACCGAACCGATCAGTCTTCCCGGCGCAGGTGCGGGAAAAGGATCACGTCGCGGATGTTCGGGCTGTCGGTGAGCAGCATCACCAGACGGTCGATGCCGATGCCGCAGCCGCCGGTCGGGGGCATGCCGTATTCCAAGGCGCGGATGTAGTCAGCGTCATAGAACATGGCTTCTTCGTCGCCGGCGTCTTTCTGTTCGACCTGCTTGCGGAAGCGCTCAGCCTGGTCTTCCGGGTCGTTCAGCTCGGAGAAGCCGTTGGCTATTTCACGGCCGGTGATGAACAGCTCGAAGCGCTCGGTGATGCCGGGCAGCGTGTCGGAGCCGCGTGCCAGCGGCGACACTTCGACCGGGTAGTCGATAATGAACGTCGGCTCCCACAGTTGCGATTCGGCGGTCTCTTCAAACAGCACAAGCTGCAGGGTCCCCACGCCAGCGTTCAGGAATTGCGGCGCGTTGGTGTCGATCTTGAACTTCTTCAGCTCGGCGCGCAGGAAGTCGACATCCGCCAGTTGCGCGTCGGTGTATTGCGGCGCGTACTTCTGGATTGCCTGGCAGATGGTCAGGCGATGGAACGGCTTGGCCAGATCCAGCTCGCGGCCCTGGTAAGTGAGCGTGGCGGTGCCCGAGGCGTCGATGGCGGCTTGGCGGATTAACTGTTCAGTGAAGTCCATCAGCCAGCGGTAATCCGTGTAGGCCGCGTAGAACTCCATCATCGTGAACTCGGGGTTGTGTCGCGGCGACACGCCCTCGTTACGGAAGTTGCGGTTGATCTCGTACACGCGTTCGAAGCCGCCGACGATCAGGCGCTTGAGGTACAGCTCGGGCGCGATGCGCAGGAACATCTGCATGTCCAGCGCGTTGTGATGCGTGATGAACGGCTTGGCTGCCGCGCCGCCCGGAATCGGGTGCAGCATCGGCGTCTCGACCTCCATGAAACCGTTGCCGGCCATGAAGTTGCGCAGCGAGGCCATCGCCTTGGTACGGGCGCGGAACGTGTCGCGCGTTTCCTTCGAGACGATCAGGTCGACGTAGCGCTGGCGGTACTTCTGTTCCTGGTCGGCCAGGCCGTAGTAGTCGCCCGGCAGCGGGCGCAGGCTCTTCGAGAGCAGGCGCAGCTCCGTCACTGCCACCGAAAGTTCGCCGGTCTTCGTCTTCATCAGCGTGCCGCGTGCGGCCACGATATCGCCCAAGTCCCACTTCTTGAAGCTGGCGTAGACGTCTTCGCCCACGGCGTCGCGGCTGATGTAGAACTGGATGCGGTCGGTGCTGTCCTGCACGGTGGCAAAGCTGGCCTTGCCCATCACGCGCTTGAGCATCATGCGGCCGGCAATGGCCACCTGCACCGGTTCGGCTTCCAGGGCGGCCTGTTCCAGCTCGCGGTACTTGGCTTGCAGATCACCGGCATGGTGCGTCGGGCGGAAATCGTTCGGGAACGCGACGCCTTGCTGGCGGATTTCGGCCAGCTTCTCGCGGCGCTCGGCGATGATCTTGTTGTCGTCCTGCGCCGGCACGGCGGCCGCGGTATTCGATTCGGCCGGGTTGTTCTGTTCGGTCATGATGGTGATGAGAGGAATGTCGGTTCAGGCGATGTTGCGCAGGTCGTCCAGCTCGGTCGCGCCAAAGTCGGGGCGCGCGAGATAGGCGGCGATGCGCGTGGCGGCGTCTTGCGGCGAGACCAGCTCGCCATGCGCATGCAGATCGCGGAAGCGCTGCACGCCGGCAAAGTCGGTGCCACGGATGGTGCGTTGCATGTCGGTGTCGATCACGCCAGGGGCCAGCGCCACGGCGCGCACGCTGGCGTCGCCATCCGCGTTGATGGCACGCACGAACATGTCCAGCCCCGCCTTGCCTGTGCAATAGGCGGCCCAACCGGCGATCGGCCGGCGCGCTGCGCCCGACGAGATCGCCAGCACACGGCGCTGCGCGCCCCAGCCAGCGGTGCCGCGCAGCAGGGCAGCGGTCAGCGCCATCGGGCCGGCCAGGTTCAGCTGCAGGTGCGGCAACAGCGTATCGGCGCGCAGCGTATCGATGGTGCCGATCGGCTCGACCGCGCCGGCGTTGAGCACCAGCGTTACGTTGGCAAAAGCGGGCAGGGCGGCAAGCGTCTTGGTCATCCAGGCCTCGGCGGCATGCGCGTCGGACAGGTCGACCTGGTGCCAGTCGAGCGTCACGCCGGCGGCTGCCGCTTGCGCGCGCAATTCGGCGTTATCGCCGCGTGCCACGCAGATGAGGCGGTGACCGGGCTGCATGAGCGCCTGGGCCAGCGCGGCGCCCAGGCCGCGCGAGGCGCCGGTCAATATGAACAGGGACGTGTCAGACATGGCAGTCGCTTTGGTTCGGCTTGGGTCAGACGCCCTGTTTCAGGCTCGCCTGAATAAACGGGTCGAGGTCGCCGTCCAGCACCTTCTGCGTGTTGGAGATTTCCACGTTGGTGCGCAAATCCTTGATGCGGCTCTGGTCGAGCACATACGAGCGGATCTGATGGCCCCAGCCCACGTCGGTCTTGGCGGCTTCCTGCGCGTCGGCAGCAGCCTGGCGCTTGCGCAGTTCGTGCTCATACAGACGCGACTTCAGCATGGTCATCGCTTCGGCGCGGTTGCGGTGCTGCGAGCGGTCGTTCTGGCATTGCACGACGATGCCGGTCGGGATGTGCGTAATCCGCACGGCCGAATCGGTCTTGTTGATGTGCTGACCGCCCGCGCCGGAAGCGCGATAGGTGTCGACGCGCAGATCGGCCGGGTTGACCTCGATCTCGATCGAATCATCGACTTCCGGATACACGAAGATCGACGAGAACGACGTGTGACGCCCGCCCGCCGAGTCGAATGGCGACTTACGCACCAGACGGTGCACGCCGGTCTCGGTGCGCAGGAAGCCAAACGCGTACTCGCCTTCGACCTTGATCGACGCGCTCTTGATGCCGGCCACGTCGCCTTCGGACTCTTCCAGCACTTCGGTCTTGAAGCCCTTGCGCTCGCAGTACTTCAGGTATTGGCGCAGCAGCATCGACGCCCAGTCGCACGCTTCGGTGCCGCCGGCGCCGGCCTGGATGTCGATGAAGCAGTTGGCAGCGTCCATCGGGCCGGAGAACATGCGGCGGAATTCCATGTCTTCGACAATGGCGCGCATGCCTGCGGTGTCGGCCTCGATGGCTTCGATGGTGTCGTCGTCGCCTTCTTCGCGGGCGAGCTCGAACAGCTCGGCGCCGCCGCTGAGGTCTTCGTCAAGCTTGGTCAGTGCCAGCACGACGGTTTCAAGCGACTTCTTCTCGCGGCCCAGTTCCTGGGCGCGTTTGGGATCGTTCCAGACCTCGGGGTTTTCGAGTTCTTTATCGACTTCAACTAGACGTTCAGATTTGACGTCGTAGTCAAAGATACCTCCGAAGGTCGTCGGCGCGCGACTTCAGGTCGGCCAACGTGTTCTGGATGGCATTGAGGCGTTCTGCTTCCATGGTGCAAAAATCAGGTCGGAAACCGGAAATTATAGCGGAATCAAGGGGTTTCCCGCCTGCGTAGAGCGTCAAAACCGCCATTTTCCGGACCGGCGCGCCGCGATTTATGTGCCGGCCACGGGCGTCCCGCCTCGCTTCGGTTAGCATGACGACCAGTCCACATGGCTTTTGGCGCTGCCCGATGATCATCCGCTCGCTGCTCGACACCGATCTGTACAAATTCACCATGATGCAGGTGGTGCTGCATCACTTTCCCGGTGCGCACGTTGAATACCGCTTCAAGTGCCGCAACGCGGGCGTCGATCTGGTGCCGTTCATCGAAGAGATCCGCGCCGAGATCCGCCACCTTTGCACCCTGCGCTTTACCGATCCGGAGCTGGATTACCTGCGCGGCATGCGCTTCATCAAGAGCGATTTCGTCGATTTTCTCGGCCTGTTCCATCTCAACGAGAAGTACATCGACGTGCGCCCCGCGCCGAGCAATGACGGGCAGATAGAAGTTGTCATCGCTGGGCCGTGGCTGCATACGATCATGTTCGAGGTGCCAGTTCTGGCCATCGTCAACGAGGTGTTCTTCAGCCGCACGCAGACGCATCCGCAGTGGGAAGAGGGCAAGCGCCGCCTGACCGACAAACTGGCGTCACTCAAGCGCCCCGGCCTGGAAGACTGCCGCATTGCCGACTACGGCACGCGCCGCCGCTTTTCACACACCTGGCACGAGCATGTGCTGCTGGAGACGCGTGCGCAGCTGGGCGCCCAGTACGCGGGCACCAGCAATGTCTACTTCGCCATGAAGCACAGCATGACGCCGCTTGGCACGATGGCACATGAATACCTGCAGGCCTGCCAGGCGCTGGGCCCGCGCCTGCGAGATTCCCAGACCTTTGCGCTGGAAACCTGGGCCAAGGAATATCGCGGCGACCTTGGTATCGCGCTATCGGATACCTACGGCTTCGACGCCTTCCTGCGCGATTTCGACATGTTCTTCTGCAAGCTGTTCGACGGCGTTCGCCATGATTCCGGCGACCCGTTCGAGTGGGGCGAGCGCATGCTCAAGCATTACGACGACATGCGCGCCGAGCCGAAATCCAAGGCGCTGATCTTCTCCGACAGCCTCGACATGCCCAAGGTCATCGGCCTGTATGAGCGTTTCCACGGCCGCTGCAAGCTGGCGTTCGGCGTGGGGACCAATCTGACCAACGACCTGGGCTACACGCCGCTGCAGATCGTCATCAAGATGGTCCGCTGCAACGGCCAACCGGTCGCCAAACTGTCGGACGCGCCCGAGAAGACCATGTGCGACGATCCGGCCTACCTGACGTATCTGAAACAAGTTTTTGGCGTGCAATAAGGCTCACGCCAGCGCCGAATAAGTTTCAACGGCGTTGGCGGATCGTGCTCTAAGCGGCTCGTATAATCGATCGATCTTTCGGAGCCGCCATGGAATCACAACCGGACACCCCCGTCGACCCGCTCGACACCAGCCGCGCACGCGACGCCATCTTTGCGCGCATCCGCAACGCGCAGCATCGTCCCGCGAAACCGACGCAGGGTGAGCGCGACGCCGTGGCGGATTACCTCGCCCGCCACCCTGCCGGCCCGCGCCCGCCGGTGCCCGAAAACCTCGCCGCGCATTTTGCCGAGCAGGCGCTGAAGATGGCCTCCACGTTGGATACCGTGGAGGTGCTAGCCGACGTGCCGAGCGCGGTGGCCCGTTACTTGTCTGGGCTGAACCTTCGGTCGCAAGCCGTGGCCTGGACGACATTGCAATCGCTGGACTGGGCAACTGCCGGTATCGGCATCGAATTCCGCCCGCCTGTGCGCGGGGCGCAAGCCGATCAGGAACACGGCGATCTCGTCGGCATTACGGGTTGCTTCTGCGCAATTGCCGAGACGGGCTCGCTGATGCTGCTGTCGGGGCCGGAGAATGTCGCCTCCACGGCGCTGCTGCCCGAGACGCATATCGCCGTGGTTCCGCAGTCGCGCATCGTCGCCACGCTGGAAGACGCCTATGCGCTGATGCGCGCAGAGCGGGGCGAGCTGCCGCGCGCCACCAACGTCATCAGCGGGCCGTCGCGCACGGGCGATATCGAGCAGACCATCGTGCTCGGTGCACATGGCCCGTATCGCGTGCACGTGATTGTTGTGACGGCCGCCTGAGGCGGCGTCCGGGGCTCATTGCCCCATCAAATATCTGTGGACGTTCAGGAGGCGACAGACCTCGGGCGTTTACACTGGCGTCTTTGTTTGGGTGGCGCGGCGGCGTTTGCCGTGCGCCCACGCTTAGGAGAACGCCGACGTGAAACGCCTCTGGCCCCTTGTCTTCCTGTTTGTCTGTGGCCTGGCGCGCGCCGCCGATGTGAACGGCGCGGAATTGCATCTGTTGTGGGGTGTGCCCTTTGCGGGCATCCTGCTTTCGATTGCCATTGCCCCGCTCATGGTGCCCAAGCTGTGGCACGACCATTACGGCAAGATCGCCGCGGCCTGGGCGCTGGCGCTTCTGGTGCCGTTCGGGATCGCGTTTGGCACGGAGGCGGCCATCGCTTCCGTCAATCACGCGGCCCTTGCTGAATACATTCCCTTCATCGCGCTGATCGCCGCTCTGTACGTTGTCGCGGGCGGTATCTGCATTCGCGGCAATTTGCATGGCACGCCAAAGCTCAATACGGGCTTGATCGCGCTTGGCACGGCGCTGGCCAGCATCATGGGGACGACCGGCGCCGCGATGCTGCTGATCCGGCCTTTGCTTCGCGCCAATGAGGCACGCCGGCATCGGGCGCACGTCGTCGTGTTCTTCATCTTCCTGGTGGCCAATGCCGGTGGGGCGCTCACGCCGCTGGGCGATCCGCCGCTGTTCCTCGGTTTTTTGCAAGGTGTCGATTTCTTCTGGACCACGCAGCACCTGTGGCGCCAGACGCTGACCATGTGGGTGCTGCTGCTGGCGATCTTCTTCCTGATCGACAGCTACCTCTATCACACGGGCAAGGAAGAGCTGCCCAACATCACCGACGCCACGCCGGACGATGCAGGCCCGCTGCGCTTCGAGGGTAACGTCAACTTCGTGCTGCTGGCAGGCATTCTCGGCCTCGTCCTGATGAGCGGGCTGTGGAAGCCCGGCATCGTCTTCTACGTCATGGGCACCGAAGTGATGCTGCAGAACGTTGTGCGCGACATCGGGCTCGTCGCCATCGCGCTGCTGTCGTTGTGGCTCACCCCGGCGAGCGCGCGCGCCGGCAACGAGTTCAACTGGGAGCCCATCCTGGAAGTCGCCAAGCTGTTTGCCGGCATCTTCATCACGATCGGCCCGGTAATTGCCATGCTCAAGGCCGGCGTGGATGGCCCGTTCGCGGGCATCGTCCATCTCGTCAACGACAGCGCGGGCCAGCCGAACAACGCGATGTACTTCTGGGCGACGGGGTTCTTGTCGTCGTTCCTCGACAATGCGCCGACGTATCTGGTGTTCTTCAACACTGCTGGCGGCGACGCGCGCATGCTGATGAGCGAGGGCGCCTCCACGCTGGCCGCCATTTCCGCCGCGGCCGTGTTCATGGGGGCCAACACCTACATCGGCAACGCCCCGAACCTGATGGTCAAGGCCATTGCCGAAAGCCGCGGTCTGCAGATGCCGAGCTTCTTTGGCTACATGCTGTGGTCTGTGTGCATTCTCGTGCCGATTTTCGTTCTGATGACCTTCGTCTTCTTCCGCTAACCGAACGTGTGCTGAACGTATGAAACCCGGAATCCTTGTCACCCGCGCGATGTTTCCCGAAGTGCTCGAGCGCTTGCGTGAGACCTTCGACGTGATCGACAACCAGGCGGACATCGAGTATCCGCCCGAAGCGCTGGCCGAGCGGCTGCAAGGCCGCGTGGGCCTGCTGTCCAACGCTGCCGACACGATCAACGCCGAGCTGATCAGCCGCGTGCCGACGCTGCGCGCGGTGTGCAACATGGCGGTCGGCTACAACAACTTCGATCTCGCCGCGATGACGCGTGCTGGCATCCTGGCCACAAACACGCCGGACATCCTGACCGAGACCACCGCTGATTTCGGCTGGGCTCTCCTGATGGCCGCCGCACGCCGCGTCTCCGAGTCGGAGCGCTGGCTGCGTTCGGGACAATGGAAGCGCTGGACTTACGACATGTTCCTCGGCGTCGAGGTGTATGGCAGCACGCTGGGCATTCTCGGCATGGGCCGCATCGGCCAGGCGCTGGCGCGGCGCGCGAGCGGCTTTTCGATGCGCGTGATCTATCACAACCGCAGCCGGCTTTCGCCCGAAGTCGAGCAGGACACGCGCGCCACGTATGTCAGCAAGGAGGATCTGCTGAAGGAGGCGGATCACCTCGTGCTGGTATTGCCGTATTCCGAGGAAAGTCATCACGCCATCGGTGCGGCCGAATTGGCACAGATGAAGCCGACCGCCACGCTGGTCAACCTCGCGCGCGCGGCATCGTGGATGACGCCGCATTGGCGCAGGCGCTGGCGGACAAGCGCATCTTTGCGGCCGGCCTGGATGTGTACGAGGGCGAGCCTAAGGTGCATCCGGCGTTGCTGGACGCCGAGCACGTCGCGCTCACGCCGCACATTGCCAGTGCCACCTTGGGCACGCGCCTCGGCATGGCCAACCTGGCGGCCGACAACCTCATCGCTGCGCTCGGCTTCGGCCCGCGCGCGGGGCGGCCGCCCAACTTGTTGAACCCGGATGCGCTGGCGCAGCGCGCCTCCTCCTGACCGAACGCTGATATGGACTGGTTGGCTTTACTGACGTTGCTGGGCGTGGCCGTGGTGGCCGCGCTGTGCGTGCTGATCTGGCGCGGCGTGTCTCGCCCGGCGCAGAGCGATGTATCGCCGATGCTCGCGGCGCTGCAAGATGGGCTCATGCGTGAACTCACGCGCGGCAACGAACGCATCGAACGCGAACTGCGCGGCGAAATCGCCGAGACGGCCCGCATCGGCCGCAGCGACGTCACGCAACAACTGGGGCAGTTTCAGCAGGTGCTGGCCACGCAGCTCACCAGCGTCGCCACGCTGCAGAACAACCAGATCGACACGTTCGCGCAGCAGCTCACCAAGCTGACCGAGACGAACACGCAGCAGCTCGAGGCCGTGCGTCAGAACCTGCAGCAGCAAGCCCAGCAGGCACGCGAAGAGCAGGGCAACGCGCTGCGTCGATTTGGCGAGACGATGCAGCAGCAGCTCGCCCAACTGGGCGAGGGCAACGAGCGCCGTCTGGCCGAGGTACGCGCCACGCTGGAGCAGAAGCTCAAGGACATCGAGGCGAACAACGCGACCAAACTCGACGAGATGCGCCGCACCGTCGACGAAAAGCTGCACGCCACGCTGGAGCAGCGCCTGGGCGAATCGTTCAAGCTGGTGTCGGATCGGCTTGAGCAGGTGCATCGCGGCCTGGGCGAAATGCAGGCGCTGGCCCAAGGCGTGGGCGACCTGAAGAAGGTGCTGACCAACGTGAAGACGCGCGGCACCTGGGGCGAGGTCCAGCTTGAGATGCTGCTGGAGCAGATGCTCACGCCCGAGCAGTACGACAAGAACGTCGAGACCGTGCACGGTACGGGTGCGCGCGTGGAGTTTGCCATCCGCCTGCCCGGCAAGACCGATGCCGATCACGATGCCACCGTCTGGCTGCCGATCGATGCCAAGTTCCCGAAAGAGCAGTACGAACGCCTGCTCGACGCACAGGAACGTGCCGATGCCGAAGCCGCTGCCGGCGCGAGCCGCGAGCTGGAAGTCGCGGTGCGCAAGGAGGCGCAGACCATCCACGAGAAGTACATCGCGCCGCCGGCCACGACCGACTTCGCCATCCTGTTTCTGCCGACGGAAGGTCTTTACGCTGAAGTGCTGCGCCGCCCCGGCCTGACGGATGAGCTGCAGCGCAAGTTCCGCGTGACGGTGGCGGGGCCGACCACGCTCACCGCGATCCTCAACAGTCTGCAGATGGGCTTCCGAACGCTGGCGCTGGAAAAGCGCTCCAGCGAAGTCTGGCAGGTGCTCGGCGCCGTAAAGAGCGAGTTCGGAAAGTTTGGCGACGTGCTGGCCGCGACGAAGAAAACGCTGGAGCGCGCCGTCAGCAACATCGAGCAGGCCGAGGTGCGTACGCGGCAGATGAATCGCAAGCTCAAGGCCGTGGAGGCATTGCCGAGTGATTCCGCGCAGAGCGTGCTGGGGCTGGAAACCGCCGTGCCGCCGGATGAGGAAATCGAGGCCGATTAAGACCGGTCTGACCGGGCCATCAGCAAAAGAAAAGGGGCGGATATTCCGCCCCTTCTTCTTGCACCGAGGAAGCGATCAGGCTTCTTCCGGCACGTCGCGCAGCAGGATCTCGATGCCGCCAAAGCGCTCGGCGACCCAGTTGTAGGCATGGCAGGCGAGCCACAGCGCGCCAAAACCCACCAGGGCATTGAGAATCAGGCCGCTGAGCACGACGATCGTCGGCAGTTCACCGTAGCGGACAAAGCCGACGAAGAAGAACAGCCCCACGACCGGCAGCGAGAAACAGAGATACACCAGTACCAGCGCGCGGGCGGTATGGGCCGGGTGAAGATACGCAATCTCCTTGGTCATCATGGCAGTGCTCAGGCTCAAATCCGAAACAATCAAACTGGCGCAGAGTGTAGCGAATCGACCGGTGCACCGATACCCGCAGCCCGGAGGTGACGCAAAAAACCGACAGCCTGCGGTGTTGCTGGCGGCGCAAGAGCCGCCGTCGCCACGCCGCTTAGACGAGACCGTCGAACAGCAGGACCTGCACGGCGTCGCCAGCGTTGACCTGGCCCTGTTCGTGGGCTAGCACAACGAAGCAATTGGCTTCACTCATGGAGCGCAGCACGCCGGAACCCTGCTGGCCGGTCAGGCGGACTTCGAGCTGGCCGCGATCGTTCAGGGCGGCGATTGCGCGCTGATATTCCGTGCGCCCGGGCCGCTTGCGGATCGGGGCGGCGCTCACGGCCGGCACCAGCGGTGCGCCGGCGTCGGCGGCGCCCATCATGCGCAGCAGCGCGCCGCGCACGAAGTGATAGAACGTCACCATCACCGCCACCGGGTTGCCGGGCAAGCCAAAGAGGAATGCGCTGTGGCCATTTGACGCGATGCGTCCGAACGCCATCGGGCGGCCCGGGCGCATGGCGATCTTCCAGAACGTCACGTCGCCCAGCTTGGCCATCATCTGTTTGGTGAAGTCCGCTTCGCCGACGGAGACCCCGCCCGAAGTGATGATCGCATCGGCGTTTTCGGCGGCGGTGCGGAAGGCGGTTTCAAGCGCCTCCGGGTCGTCGCGCACGACGCCCATGTCGAGCAATTCCACACCCAGGCGCGAAAGCATGCCGTGCAGCGTGTAGCGGTTGGAGTCATACACACAGCCGGCGTCGAGCGGTTCACCAATGGAGCGCAACTCGTCGCCGGTGGAGAAGAACGCCACGCGCAGCTTGCGGCGCACCGACACTTCGGCGATGCCGAGCGAGGCCAGCAGACCGATATCGGCCGGGCGCAGCGTACGGCCGGCGGACAGCGCGGCGCTGCCACGCGCGAGATCTTCGCCACGCAGACGACGGTTGTCGCCGGCACGCACGGCATCGCGGGCAAAGCGGACGGTGTTGGCATCGCCTTGCGTGAATTCCTGCGGGATGACCGTATCGCAGCCCGCCGGCATGACGGCGCCGGTCATGACGCGCACGGCTTCGCCCGCGCTGGGCGCGCCGTCAAAGGCGACACCCGCATACGCCGTGCCGATCACGCGCAATGAGACTTCTCCTGCGCCGCCGCCCAGTTCCGCGCTGGCAAAGGCAAAGCCGTCCATTGCCGAGTTGTCGTGCGAAGGCACGTCGATGGACGACAGCACGTCTTCGGCGAGCACGCGGTCCAGCGCGCTGCGAATGGGCACGCGGGCGACGCCCGTCACGGGCTGCACGAAGTCGCGCATGATGGCTTGCGCCTGCGCGACGGGCAGGGCGTTCGGATCGTAATCGGACAGACACGAAACGACGGAGGCGAGGGTGGTCATGACGTCGATGAGGAATCGGTGGCGTTGGCGCTCTAGCGGCGCTCGGCCAGCTGGTGCAGTTCTTCCAGCGTGTTGATGTTGGCGAAGGCGGCGCTGTCGTCGAACACGACGTCGACCGTCGGATGACGTGCCGTCCAGGTTTCGATCTTGCGGCCCCCGCCTTGCAGATAGACGATCAGGTCGTCAGCCAGCAGCGCATCGATCAGACAGAAGACCGGCTGCACCTGCCGGCGCGGTACCCCTTGCGCATCCGGCTCCATCGTCACCGGCATGGCGATGCGCGCATTGGCTTCTTCCATTGCGTGCGAGAGCTTGGCGGCCAGGTCGGTCGGCACGAAAGGCGAATCGCACGGCGCGGTCAGCAGGTAACGCGTCTGGCATTGCTCCAGCCCGGCCAGGATGCCCGCCAAGGGGCCGGCAAAGTCCGGCACCGGATCCGCCACCACCGGCACGCCAAACGATTCGTACGCAGCGAGGTTGCGATTGGCGTTGATCAGCATGTGGCCTACCTGCGGCGACAGGCGCATCAGCGTGTGCATCGCCATCGGCGCGCCGCGAAATGTCTGCAGGCCCTTGTCAACGCCGCCCATGCGGCTGCCCCGGCCGCCGGCCAGGATCAGGCCGGTGATGTCGGATGTCGGAATCATGTCGTTGAACGCTGGCGGATTCACCCGCCGATGTAGGACATTTCGATGCGCCGGCCGGCCGGCTGGGCCTTGCCGCTCGCACGCAATTCGGAATAGCGGTCGGCGCGGCCCTGCCAGACAGAGCGGATCGCGTTGGAGATTTCGAGGTCGGTTGCGCCGCCGCGCAATAGCGCGCGCAGGTCGAAACCTTCGGTGGCGAACAGGCAGAGATACAGCTTGCCTTCGGTCGACAACCGGGCACGCGTGCACGCGTGGCAGAACGCTTGCGTCACGCTGGAGATCACGCCGATTTCGCCCGCACCATCGGTGTAGCGCCAACGCTCGGCGGTTTCGCCGCTGTAGTTGGCCGATACGGGCTCGATCGCAAATTCTGCAGACAAACGCTCGACGACCTGCGACGAGGGCACGACAGAGCGCATTTCCCAGTGGTTGGTCGTGCCGACGTCCATGTATTCGATAAAGCGCACGATGATGCCGCTGCCCCGGAAGTGGCGCGCCATCGGCACGATCTGATCGTCGTTGTCGCCTTTCTTGACGACCATGTTGACCTTCAGCGGCGCCAGGCCCACGTTCTGCGCGACTTCGATACCGTGCAGCACCTCGCTCACAGCGAAGTCGACATCGTTCATACGGCGGAAAGTGACATCGTCGATGCCGTCCAGGCTGACGGTCACGCGGCTCAGGCCCGCGTCCTTGAGCGATTGCGCCTTGCGGGCGAGCAGGGCGCCGTTGGTCGTGAGCGTGAGGTCCAGCGGCTTGCCTTCGGCGGTGGTGAGGCGCGCGAGCATTTCGACCAATCGTTCGATGTTCTTGCGCAGCAACGGCTCGCCACCCGTCAGGCGGATCTTTTCGACACCATGCTCGATAAACAGCCGCGCCATGCGCTCGATCTCTTCGAACGACAGCAGCTCGGAATGCCGCAGAAAGCGGTAATCCTTGTCGAAGACGTCCTTCGGCATGCAGTACACGCAGCGGAAATTGCAGCGGTCCGTCACCGAGATGCGCAGATCGTGCAGCCTGCGGCCGCGCGTGTCTGTCAGCGTGCCCTCTGCGGGGACGAGCACGTTCGGCACGCTGGGTACCGTGGCGCGATGGTGCTGACCATCGCGCAAATCGTAGAGGGGGATGACGGTTTCGGTCATGGTGTGGTGCGGTGCGTCAATCCACGAAGCGGGAGTGTTGCACTCGATACAACTTCGAGTGTAGCGCAGCCCCTGTCCCGCGCGAGCGGTGGGGTTTCATACTCGATATATCGCGCACAGAAAAAAGGGCGGCCGAAGCCGCCCTCACGCATTCGCCCCCGGCGGTCGCCCGCCGGTGTGTTGCTTATTGCTGGTCTGCGCCACCCGCCGGGCGGTTGGTTTCAACCAGGATCATCGGGCCGTGCTGGATCGGCGGCAGCGGTTTGCGCTCGCGGGGCACACGCGGGGCTGCGACAGTGCGCGCAGCTTCTTCCTGCGATGCACGCAGCTTCTGGCTGTCGGTATGGACCCACGTCATGCCGGCGTTGTCGAGCACGCTCTGCAGCGTCTCGATCGGCAGCGGCGAAGCCTTCGCAATCGTGCTGACCGGAGCCGGCACTTCTGCAAAGGCCGTCACGATGGTTTCTTGAGGCGCTGCCACTGCCGCTTCCGGCGCGGGCGCTGCGGTAGCCGTTGCCATTGCGGGCTCCGTCGGCTGCACTTGCGGCAGGGCCGACACAGGCGCCACGGCTTCCGCCCCATGCACCGGCTCTTGCACCACCGGAGCCGGATTCTCGACCGGGGCAAACGACGTCGTCTGCACAGGTTCCGTCACGGTTGCCGGCAGCACCGGCTCGGCATGCATTTCGGCGACGGCTTCGTCGGCGGTTTCGGCGTTTTCGTTCTCGCCTTCACCTTCGGCGCGGACGCCTTCCGCGCCCTCGCGGTCACGGCGATAACGGTTACGGCCACGACGACCACGGCGACGGCGCTCTTCACCTTCACCGTTGCCTTCCGCGCCCGGCGTCACGCCTTCGCCGGCGATGCTTTCTGCCGGAGCAGCGGTGTCGAGCAGCGGTTGCGGCACTTGCGACGCAGCGGTCTGATCGATCAGGGCTTCGGCGGCCACGGCTGCGGCTTCCTTGGCCTGTTGATCGCGTTCGCCACGGTTTTCGCGTGGTTCGCGGTTTTCACGTGGCTCACGCGGCTCGCGACCCTCGCGGGCTTCACGGCCCTCACGCGGTTGGCGCTCGCGACGTTCCTGATTGCGCTCGCGGCGGCCTTGGCCTTGATTCTGGCCCTCGGCGCGAACCTCTTGACCTTGTTGCGGCTGACGAGCTTCAGCCGTCTCGCGAACAGCGCCCTCGACCTGGGCCGGCTGGCGGTTGCGATCACGGTTGCCGCGCTGGCCGTCACGTTGACCTTCGCGCTGGCCCTGTTGCTGACCTTCGCGCTGGCCCTGTTGCTGACCTTCGCGAGCTTCGTTGCGCTCACGGCCCTGGCGGTTGCCGTCACGGCCGTTCTGGCCCTGACCTTGGCGCTCGCCACGTTCGCCGCGCTGGCCACGGCCACCACGGTCCTGGCGATTGCCACGGCCTTGGCGGTTGCCTTCTTCAGCACGTTGCTTCGGCGTTTCGACGGGCGCGGCCACCACCGGCTCGGCCGGCTTTGCGCCAAACAGCGATTTCAGCCACGAAACGAAACCACCCTGGGCAGGCACCGGAGCCGGCGCCTGCGGTGCGGGAGCGGCTTCCGTACGAGCCGGACGCTCGGCGCGCGGCACCGACACGGGCGCCGGTTGGTCCGGCGTGATGCCCTTGACGGCGGCTTCCTGGCGCGGCTTGGCGGCTTCCTTGCGGGTGCTGTACGCGGTGTCGGCTTCCAGTTCCTTGGCGGCCTCTTCGGCCATCTTGTAGCTGGCCTTGTCGTCGTCCAGACGCGGATCGTCGTGGCGCAGGCGCTCGAGCTTGTAGTGCGGCGTCTCCAGATGCTTGTTCGGGATCAGGAGCACGTTGACCTTGAAGCGCGTCTCGATCAGGTTGATGTCCGGGCGCTTCTCGTTGAGCAGGAACGCGGCCACTTCCACCGGCACCTGGCAGTGGATCGCGGCGGTGTTTTCCTTCATCGCCTCTTCCTGGATGATGCGCAGCACCTGCAGGGCGGACGATTCGGTATCGCGGATGTGACCCGTGCCGTTACAGCGCGGGCAAGTGACGTGCGAGCCTTCCGACAGCGACGGACGCAGGCGTTGGCGCGACAGTTCCATCAGGCCGAAACGGCTGATCTTGCCCATCTGAACGCGGGCGCGGTCGTGGCGCAGTGCGTCTTTGAGGCGGGTTTCGACGTCTTTCTGCGCCTTGCTCGACTCCATGTCGATGAAGTCGATCACGATCAGGCCGCCCAAGTCGCGCAGGCGCAGCTGGCGGGCGATTTCGTCGGCGGCTTCGAGGTTCGTGCGCGCAGCGGTTTCCTCGATATCTGCGCCCTTGGTGGCGCGCGCCGAGTTCACGTCAATGGCGACGAGTGCCTCGGTGTGGTCGATCACGATGGCGCCACCCGACGGCAGCATGACCATACGCGAATACGCCGATTCGATCTGGTGTTCGATCTGGAAGCGCGAGAACAGGGGAACGTCGTCGCGGTACTTCTTCACCCGATTCATGTTGTCGGGCATCACCACGCTCATGAAAGCGCGGGCCTGATCGTAGATATCGTCCGTATCGATCAGGATTTCACCGATATCCGGCTGGAAGTAATCGCGAATCGCCCGGATCACCAGGCTGGATTCGAGATAGATCAGCAGCGGGGCCTTGTTGTCGACGGCAGCGCCGTCAACGGCCTTCCACAACTGCATCAGGTAGTTCAAGTCCCACTGCAGCTCTTCAGCGGAACGGCCGATGCCGGCGGTGCGGGCGATGATGCTCATGCCGTCCGGCACTTGCAGTTGCGCCATCGTCTCGCGCAGTTCCTGTCGGTCTTCGCCCTCGATGCGGCGCGACACACCGCCGCCACGCGGGTTGTTGGGCATCAGCACCAAGTAGCGGCCGGCCAGCGAGATGAACGTGGTCAGGGCTGCGCCCTTGTTGCCGCGTTCTTCCTTTTCAACCTGGACGATCAGTTCCTGGCCCTCAGACAGGGCGTCCTGGATGCGTGCGCCGCGCACGTCCACCCCGTCCTTGAAATAGGCGCGGGCGACTTCCTTGAAGGGCAGGAAACCGTGCCGCTCTTCGCCGTAATTGACGAAGCACGCTTCCAGCGACGGTTCGATGCGGGTGATGACACCCTTGTAGATATTGCCTTTGCGCTGTTCGCGCCCGGCAGTTTCGATGTCGATGTCGATCAGTTTCTGACCATCGACGATGGCGACGCGCAATTCCTCTTGCTGCGTCGCATTGAACAACATGCGTTTCATTGCAACCTCACTCCAATGCCGTGCGAGCACGGCGCTTCATGGAGCACGCAAAGGCGGAGCGGGTGGTCAACGAATTGCCGGTGTGTCGGCCAGCAAAAAAGGCGCGACGGGGCACGGGCGAAAGAAATGAGGGCATTCCACGCGTCATCATGGATGGCAGGGCGGAGTCTGCGGACGCCGTTGGCGTCAGTTGCGCGTCCTGTCACTCGTGCCACGGACCCGATCCATTTGCAGGCGGGCCGGCGGCGGCGAGTCGCGTGAAGCGACCACAAAGAGCGAATTGACGGACGGCCTGTCCGGACGAAACCCGCGGCGGGGCAAATCGGGCGGCGTGCTGCTTTTTGGAGTTTTGCCGCCGGACCGCCATGGCAACGCGGTAACCGGATGTTCAGCCGGCCGGCACCAGTCTGGTGCGGCAAGGGCTTCTTTCACCAAGCGGGCGCCGTATGGATGACCATGTGGCGCCCGCCTTTGAATTCTGTTCTACCAGCTGCTCGTTCTACGCTGGCCGACGTTGCCGACGTGATCTTTGGTTCACGTCCTGCGCGATGGGACAGCGGTGCGTGCTGCTTTCGTGCCGATTAGTCGGCCACGTGATTAGCTTTGTAACACAAGTGGGCGAGAGATCGGCACGTTCCGGACCGAAACGGTGGCTGTGTACAATACCTGTTGTTTCGTTCCGACCGGCTGTTGCTGGCACCTAAACGACTGTCCAGCGGGAAAATTATATTGAAAATGAATGAGTTACGCCATCCATTTGATGGCCGCATTCAACAGGCCGGACGTGGCACCCTGGGCGATGCCCTCGACGGCAAGTCAGTCGCCTATGTTGAAATCGGTGAAGACGCCGAAGGGCAACGCATCGACAATTTCCTGATGCGCGTGGCCAAGGGCGTGCCCAAAAGTCATATCTATCGCATCCTGCGTTCGGGCGAAGTGCGGGTCAACAAGGGCCGCATCGACGCGGAATATCGCCTGAAACTGGGCGATCTGGTCCGTATCCCGCCGCTTCGGATCGCGCAGCAGGCTGAAGCTGCGCGCGTGGTTCCGGCGGCGGAATTCACGATCCTTCACGAAGATACACATCTGTTGGTGATCGATAAGCCCGCCGGGGTCGCCGTGCACGGCGGCTCGGGGGTGGCGTTTGGGGTGATTGAGCAATTGCGCCAGTCGCGTCCGGAGGCCAAGTTCCTGGAGCTGGTGCATCGCCTCGACCGCGAAACGTCGGGCGTGCTGCTGCTTGCCAAAAAGCGCTCTGCGCTGGTAGCGCTGCATGAACAGATCCGCGAAGGCCAGTTGGACAAGCGGTATTTTGCGGCTGTGAAGGGCGTCTGGCCGCACAAGCGACAACACATCAAGTCGCCGCTACACAAATACACCACGCCGGAAGGTGAGCGTCGCGTGCGCGTGCAGGCCGACGGACAGGCGTCGCACACGATCTTCAACAAGGTCGGCGTGTTTGGCCCATACACATTGCTGGAGGCCGAACTGAAAACGGGGCGCACGCACCAGATTCGGGTGCACTTGGCGCACGCCGGCTTTCCGATTCTGGGCGACGACAAGTACGGCGATTTCGCCCTGAACAAGGCGCTGTCCCGCGCGAATGCTTCGCCCCGACTGGCGCGGATGTTCCTGCACGCCCATCGTCTGCAGCTGACGCACCCGCAAAGCGGTGAAACGGTCACGTTTAACGCCCCGTTGTCTGCTGAGTGTGCCGATTTCCTCAACGCTTTCCAGAGCCCCGATTCCGATGCCGCAGCAACGCTTTGATCTGATCGTCTTCGATTGGGATGGCACGTTGATGGATTCGACGTCGGCCATCACCCGATCAATCCAGCTTGCCTGCCGGGATCTTGACCTGCCGGTGCCCGACGATGCGCGGGCCAGCCATGTGATCGGCCTGGGACTGAGGGATGCCCTCGAATATGCCGTTCCGACGCTCGATCCGGCCGATTACGGCAAGCTGGCTGACCGGTATCGCTTCCATTACCTGAGCCGCGACGCGCACCTCGTCCTGTTTCCGGGTGTGCGCGAAATGCTGGAAGCACTGCGCCGCCAGAACTATCTGCTGGCTGTGGCGACGGGCAAGTCCCGCGTCGGCCTGCAACGTGCGATGGAGGCGACCAATCTGACGGGAGTGTTCGATAACACCCGCTGCGCCGATGAGACGTTCTCCAAGCCGCACCCCGCGATGCTGCTCGAACTGACGCGCGATCTCGGCATGGAAGTCGAGCGCACGCTGATGATCGGCGACACGACGCACGATCTGCAGATGGCCGCCAATGCGGGTGCCGCTGGTGTGGCTGTTACGTACGGTGCGCATCCGGCCGATGTGCTGGACTCGCTGGCGCCGCTGTATTCCGCGAAGTCCGTTCCTGATTTGCACAATTGGCTGACGCAGCATGCCTGACATGCCTGAACAGATTCGTGTGTGCGAGAGTGCTGCGCTGGAAGATGGCGGCTTGGGTGTCCGGTTTCAGGTGGAGGTGCGCGGACGTCTCGTCAGCGCGTTTGTTGTCCGTTACGAGGGCGGCGTCCACGGTTATCTGAACCAGTGCGCGCATGTGCCGATGGAAATGGACTGGCAAGAAGGCCAGTTTTTTGAAAGCTCGGGTCTGTATTTGATGTGCGCTACGCATGGCGCCATTTACGAGCCGGATACTGGCCGGTGCGTCGGCGGGCCGTGCCGAGGTTCGCATTTATCCAAGCTGGAGATTGCCGAGCGAGACGGGGCAGTCTGGTGGCAACCGGATGCGTTATTCCGGGCGCCGGCTCCCGCGCCAGCGCCAACGCCGTCTGCCTAGTCGCGCAGTTCTTCATCTCGATCGTTTTTCTTGTCTATGACCGACTCGATTCCGCCGAAAGGCCCCGAAGACGCGCCCAACGAGGGTGCAGGCAAACCAGAGGCGCTGGAGGTCACCCAGCACGCGGATCATCCGCTCGAAGCCGAATTGCGCAACCCGGCAGCAGGCAAACCCACGTCGGGATCTGCGCCAACAGCGTCCGCGCAAGCCAGCGGCTGGGAGCGTGAGGTACTCGAAAAAGTACTGTTGGCGACCGTCCGTGAGCAGCGCGCCGCGCGCCGCTGGCGCATCTTTTTCCGCTTCGTGACGCTGGGCCTGATCGGGGTGCTTATCTACGCATTCGCCAGTCTGGAAGGCGAAACCGTCAGCACGGGCCGTCATACGGCCGTTGTCACGCTTGACGGCGAAATTGCGGCCAACACGAATGCCAGCGCTGAAAACATCAATGCGTCGTTGCAAGCCGCGTTTGCAGACGACAACACGGTCGGCGTGATCCTGAAGATCAATTCGCCGGGCGGCTCGCCGGTGCAGGCCGGCATGATCAATGATGAAATCCGCCGTCTGCGCGCCAAGTACAAAAAGATTCCGTTGTACGTGGTGGTGGAGGAGATGTGCGCGTCAGGCGGTTACTACGTGGCCGCCGCTGCAGACAAGATTTACGTCGACAAAGCCAGCATCGTCGGCTCCATCGGTGTGCTAATGGACGGTTTCGGCTTTACTGGCCTGATGGATAAGGTGGGTGTCGAGCGCCGCTTGCTCACCGCCGGCTCTAACAAGGGGATGCTTGATCCGTTCTCGCCCGTGTCACCGCAGCAGAAACAATATGCCCAAGAGATGCTGGACCAGGTGCATCAGCAGTTCATCGATGTGGTCAAGCAGGGGCGTGGCAACCGACTGAAGGACGATCCGACGCTGTTCACCGGGCTGTTCTGGACGGGTGCCAAGGCGGTGGATCTTGGCTTGGCCGACGCGATCGGCAGCTCGGACTTTGTCGCGCGCAGTGTCATCAAGGCGCCGGACGTGGTCGACTACACGGTCAAGGAAAACTTCGCTTCGCGCGTGGCACGCAAGCTCGGCACGGCGATGGGCGCGGGCGCCGTGAAGGCGCTGGCCGCGACGGGCCAGCTCAAGCTCTTGATGAAGGAATAAGCGCGCTATCGCGCCAGCAGCGAGAAGATCGCCGGCCGCTTGTGCAAGTTCATGCGGTCGGCCCGCCAGTCGCTCACCGGAAGCGTGACGACCTGCTCGCTCGGCAGCGTCAGGTCCACTGCGATCGACAGCAGCGTACTCGGCGCGCAGCCAGCCTGGATGGCCTCGAGCAACGCGCCATTGCGGTAGGGCGTTTCGATGAAGACCTGTGTTTGGGCGGCGGAGCGTGAAAGCTGTTCCAATGCGCGCAGCTTCGTCTTGCGCTCAGTCGCGTCGACCGGCAGATAGCCGTTGAACGCAAAGCTCTGGCCGTTCAGACCGGACGCCATCACCGCCAGCAGAATCGAACTCGGTCCCACCAGCGGTTTTACGCGCACGCCACGTCGGTGCGCGAGACGGACGAGATTCGCGCCCGGATCGGCCACCGCCGGCACGCCGGCTTCCGACATCAGCCCCGCGTCTTGCCCGGCAACCACGGGCGCCAGCAGCGCTTCCAGTTCCGATTCCGGCGTTTTGACGTTCAGTTCGCGAATGGTGATTTCCTGCAGCGGACGTGCCAGCGGTGTCGTCTCGGCCAGCTTTTTGAGCAGCGCACGCGCCGTCTTGGCGTGTTCGGCGACGAAATAGTCGAGTTGTGCGGTGATCTGCTGCACGCCCGCCGGAATCACATCGGGCAGCGGGTCGGCCGCATCGCGCGACCCCAGCGTATTTGGAATGAGGTAAAGCGTACCGGCCATGGTTCAGGCGAAGAGCGGGTAGTGAACGTTGCGCAGCATGCTGGTCAATGCGATCAGCGGCAGACCCACCAGCGCGGTCGGATCCGACGATTCCACTCGCTCAAGCAGGGCGATGCCCAGCCCCTCCGATTTGGCGCTCCCCGCAACGTCGTACGGATGTTCCAGGTGCAAGTAGGCGTCCAATTCCTCATCGGAAAGATTGCGGAACGTCGCCAGGGTGCGAATATCCTGGCTCTGGTGTTGCCCTGTCCGGCCGTCGTACAGGCACAACGCCGAATGAAATGTGACGGTGCGTCCACGCATCCAGTGCAGTTGCGCCAGGGCGCGGGCGTGGTCGCCGGGCTTGCCGACCTGCTTGCCGTCGAGTGTGGCGACCTGATCGGAGCCGATGACGAGCGCGCCGGGATAGTCTGCTGCAACCTTCTCCGCCTTCTGCCGAGCCAAGCGCAGAGCGGTCTGGTCGGGCGACTCATACGGGGCGGGGGTCTCGTCGATGTTCGGTACCACGATCTCAAACGGCAGGCGCAAGCGTTCGAGCAATTCCCGCCGATATGGCGAGCTGGAGGCGAGAATTAGCGGCGGACGCGATGCAGAAGTCATAAGTGCTTGAAGATGCAGTGGATTTTGAGCAAAACCTTTTGACTTCAGAGGTTTCTGCCCGCTATAATCCCGCGTTTCGCGGTTTGGCCGCGCAGTGTCGCAAACCGGGCGCCCAGGCGCAAGGTGTCAGGCGTTGCAGGGCGGTCGATCCGGTTCGCGCACCAACACAGCAACGCGTTCAGCAGGTTCGATTCGTGGATTTTCGTGCATTCGATCTTTTCGCGTTCATTCGCGCGGGCGAGCCGGCAAGCGGCACGGTCCAGCTGACCGATATGCCGCGCCTGCTGGCCGAGCAGGCCGCCGATGCACCAGCTGACGCCAACCCGGAGTTCCGTTGGCAACTGCAGGGTCTGGTGCGTGAAGAGGCCACCGCCGGTCAGTTGCCGCGTCAGCGTCTCTTCATCGATCTGGAAGTGGACGGTGCGGTCTGGCTGCAATGCCAGCGATGCCTCAAGGCGTATGAGCAACCGCTGCCGGTGCGCACGCGCCTGGAAGTCATGCGCTCGGAAGCCGAGGCCGACGCTGCGCCGCTGGACGACGATGAAGCCGATGTCATCGTTGGCTCGCGCAGCTTCGATCTGATCACGCAGATCGAAGATGAGCTGTTGCTGGCGTTGCCGGTGTCGCCGCGTCATGCAGTCTGCCCGGATGAGGTGTTGCCGGAAGAGGCTGAAGCTGAAAAGAAGCCGTCGCCGTTCGCGGTGCTGGCTAACCTGAAGACCAAACATTAGGCGTGCGCGAGTATTGCGCGCGCTGATGGCAGTACGTTTCACACGCCTACCGGAATGGCTACGCTCCGGCTCCGTGTGATGTGATAAAATCGATCAAATTGCTTAGGAGTCAGTCATGGCTGTTCAACAAAACAAGAAGTCGCCGTCCAAGCGCGGCATGCATCGTTCGCACGATTTCCTGACGACGGCCCCGATCGCTGTCGAGCCGACCACCGGCGAAGTGCACCTGCGTCACCACGTGAGCCCGAATGGCTACTATCGCGGCCGCAAGGTTGTGAAGACCAAGAACGACTGATGCGATTTGCCAGTTTTCTGGCAAGCGTGTTGGGTTGGTCTGAACGCACAGGTTCATGATGCAAGCGAAAAAGCGGCAAGCCAATTTGCCGCTTTTTTGTTGAGCGAAATTCGGCAATGCGTGTACGGGTTTGTGTACCATACGCGCGCCAACGGCCGGAGCCGCACGTGAAACCGCAACTCAGACTCGCATGACCATCAAGCTTGCCATCGACTGCATGGGTGGTGATCACGGCGTTGGCGTGACAATCCCCGCAGCGATCCATTTTCTCGCCGCACACGAAGACGTCGAAATGCTGCTCGTCGGGCAGCCCGATGCCATCGCGGCGCAGCTCAAGCGACTTCACGCCACCGCGAACCCGCGTGTCCACGTCGTCCCCGCCTCTGAGGTGGTGTCGATGGACGATCCGGTCGAGGTCGCGCTGCGCAAGAAGAGAGATTCTTCGATGCGCGTGGCCATCAATCAGCTCAAGGACGGCGCCGCTCAGGCGTGCGTTTCCGCCGGCAACACCGGCGCCTTGATGGCCGTGTCGCGTTACGTGCTCAAGACGCTGGACGGCATTGATCGCCCGGCCATCGCCACCGCCATCCCGAACGAGAAGGGCGCCGGCACCACCGTGCTGGACCTGGGTGCCAACGCTGACTGCGAGCCCGAGCATCTGCTGCAGTTTGCGCAGATGGCCTCGGCGATGGTGTCGGTGGTTGAGCAGAAGCCTCGGCCGACGGTCGGCTTGCTCAACATCGGCGAAGAGGTCATCAAGGGCAACGAGGTCGTCAAGCACGCAGGTGAGCTGCTGCGCGCCTCCGATCTCAATTTCTTCGGCAACGTTGAGGGCAACGACATCTTCAAGGGCACGACCGACATCGTTGTCTGCGATGGCTTTGTCGGTAATGTGGCGCTCAAGAGCACCGAGGGCCTGGCCAAGATGATCGGCGAGATGCTGCGCCAGGAATTCAGTCGCTCGTGGTTCACCAAACTGCTCGCCGTCGTGGCGCTGCCGGTGTTGACGCGGTTCAAACGGCGTGTCGATCATCGGCGCTACAATGGCGCCGCGCTGCTCGGTCTGCGTGGCCTCGTCATCAAGAGCCACGGCTCGGCGGATGCCTACGCGTTCGAATGGGCCATCAAGCGTGCCTACGACGCCGCGGCCAACGGCGTGATCGCCCGCATTGCGCAGGCGTTCGAATCGCACCATGACGCAGCGGGCGCTGCGCCGGTCTCCACTTCCACTCCGGCCGCCGACGCAGCTTGACACGTCGCTCCCGAGTCAGATTTCACCCCACCGCACATGACACGTTTCGCAAGGATCATCGGTACGGGCAGCCACCTGCCGCCCAAGCGGGTCACCAATGACGAACTGGCGGCCCAGCTGGCCGAAAAGGGTATCGAGACGAGCGACGATTGGATCGTCTCGCGCAGCGGCATCCGGGCGCGTCATTTCGCCGAGCCGGATGTTACGTGCAGCGACCTCGCAGTAAAGGCGGCCGAGCGTGCGATCGAAGCCGCCGGCATCGATCGCTCTGAACTCGACATGATCCTGGTGGCAACGTCCACGCCGGATTTCGTGTTTCCGAGTACGGCGTGCCTGGTGCAGCAAAAGCTCGGCATCACCAACGGTTGCCCGGCATTCGACGTGCAGGCCGTATGTTCCGGCTTTGTCTACGCGCTTGCGACCGCCGACAAATTCATCCGCTCGGGTGCGTACCGCAACGTGCTCGTGATTGGCTCGGAAGTCTTCTCGCGCATCATCGATTTCAACGATCGCACCACGTGCGTGCTATTTGGCGACGGCGCGGGTGCTGTGGTGCTGCAAGCCTCTGACGAGCCCGGCATCCTGTCGACTGCGCTGCATGCGGACGGCAGCCACGCCAACATCCTGTGCGTGCCGGGCAACGTGGCCGCAGGTGCGATCCAGGGCAGCGCCTTCCTGTACATGGATGGCCAGGCCGTCTTCAAGCTGGCCGTCACGGTGCTCGACAAGGTCGCCCGTGAAGCATTGGCGGCCGCCGAGCTTGACGCCTCGCAAGTTGACTGGTTGATTCCGCATCAGGCGAACATCCGCATCATGCAAGGCACCACCAAGAAGCTGGGCCTTTCGAACGAGCGCCTGATCGTGACCGTCGATGAGCACGGCAACACGTCGGCTGCTTCGATTCCCCTGGCACTCGACGTTGCTGTGCGCGACGGCCGCATCCAGCGCGGCCAGCACGTGATGCTCGAAGGCGTGGGCGGCGGCTTTACTTGGGGCGCCGCGCTGCTGCGCTTCTGATCGACGAATTTCCAGAACGAACAATACGAGCCATGACATTCGCTTTCGTCTTCCCCGGCCAGGGTTCGCAATCGGTCGGCATGCTCAATGCGTTTGCCGATCATCCGGCCGTGGTGGCCACGCTGGCCGAGGCATCCGACGCGCTGGGCCAGGACATCGGCAAGCTGATTGCCGAAGGCCCGGCTGAAGAGCTGAACCTGACCACCAACACGCAGCCCGTCATGCTGACGGCCGCTGTTGCTGTCTATCGCGCATGGCAAGCTGCCGGCGGCCCGACGCCGACCGTCGTGGCCGGTCATAGCCTTGGCGAGTATTCGGCGCTGGTCGCCGCGGGCGCCATCGCATTCAAGGACGCTGTGCCGCTGGTGCGTTTCCGCGCCAAGGCGATGCAAGAAGCCGTGCCGGTGGGCGAGGGCGGCATGGCGGCGATCCTCGGCCTGTCGGATGACGACGTGCGGGCCGCATGCGCCGAAGCTTCGGTGGCGGGCGTGGTCGAAGCCGTCAACTTCAACGCGCCGGCCCAGGTGGTGATCGCCGGCGCCAAGGCGGCTGTCGAGAAGGCTTGCGAAATCGCCAAGGCCAAGGGTGCCAAGCGCGCGCTGCCCCTGCCGGTTTCGGCACCTTTTCACTCGTCGCTGCTCAAGCCGGCGTCGGACCGTCTGCGCGAGTATCTCGCCAACGTGACCGTTACCACCCCGGTGATTCCCGTCATCAATAACGTGGACGTTGCTGTCGTGAGCGACCCGGCTGCCATCAAGGATGCGCTGGTGCGCCAGGCAGCCGCGCCGGTGCGCTGGGTCGAGACGGTCCAGAAGATGAAGGCCGACGGCGTGACCCGCGTGGTCGAGTGCGGGCCGGGTAAGGTGCTGGCCGGTCTGGTCAAGCGCATCGATGGCGAGATTGTCGGCGATGCGATTTTTGATCCGGCGTCGCTGGAAGCCGTGCTGGGCCAACTCAAATAATCAACGGGATTCGTATGACCCAAGCATTGAACAATCAGGTTGCACTCGTTACCGGTGCCTCGCGAGGTATTGGCCGCGCCATCGCGCTGGAACTGGCGCGTCAGGGAGCCACGGTGGTCGGTACGGCCACGTCGGAAGCTGGCGCGCAAGCCATCACAGCTTACTTTGCTGAAGCCGGCCTGAAGGGCGCTGGCGTGGTGCTTAATGTGAATGACGCCGCGCGCTGTGAAGCCGTCATCGACGAGACCATCAAGACGCATGGCGGCCTGAACATCCTCGTCAACAATGCTGGCATCACGCAGGACAACCTGGCGATGCGCATGAAGGACGACGAATGGGTGTCGGTGATCGATACCAACCTTTCCGCCGTGTTCCGCCTGTCGCGTGCCGTGCTGCGCCCGATGATGAAGGCGCGCGGCGGCCGCATCATCAACATCACGTCGGTCGTGGGCTCCGCTGGCAACCCGGGTCAGGCGAATTACGCTGCGGCCAAGGCTGGTGTGGAGGGTATGGCCCGCGCGCTGGCCCGCGAGATCGGCAGCCGTAACATTACGGTCAACTGCATCGCACCGGGCTTTATCGATACCGACATGACCAAGGTCCTGTCGGAAGAGCAACATACCGCGCTGAAGGCGCAGATTCCGTTGGGGCGCCTGGGCGCGCCCGAGGACATCGCCAGCGCGGTTGCCTTCCTGGCGTCACCGGCGGCCGGCTACATTACGGGCTCGACCCTGCACGTCAACGGCGGCATGTACATGGGATAAGGAAGCCGTCCCGGCGGCGGGTGTGCGGGGCTTTGCGCATGCGCAAAATCCAGTGCGATCGCCGATTTAACTGGCTTTTAGCATCATGTTGAGCGCATTTTTTGCATGGATTCCGGCGCGGTTTTTCGCCGCTCAAACCTGCTAGAATGCGCGCACTTTTTGTCGAATACTTCCCTGGAGGGTTAAATGGACAACATCGACGCACGCGTTAAGAAGATCGTTGCTGAGCAACTCGGCGTGGCCGAAGCGGACATCAAGAACGAATCGTCGTTCGTGAACGATCTGGGCGCGGATTCGCTCGATACGGTTGAGCTGGTGATGGCTCTGGAAGACGAGTTCGGTATGGAAATTCCGGACGAAGAAGCCGAGAAGATCACCACGGTGCAACAAGCCATCGATTACGCGACCGCCCACGTCAAGGCGTAAGCGTCAATCGATCTCTTGACATCGCGGGCCACAGAAAGGGCGGTTGTCCGGCTTGACCGGGTGGCGCGTTTTCTGTGGCCTTTGTCGCTGATACAGAGTTGCAGGAAAGCATAGTGAGCCGTCGTCGCGTAGTCGTAACCGGCCTGGGGCTGGTCTCTCCGGTAGGGAACTCGGTCGCCGAGGGGTGGGCCAATCTGGTCGCCGGCAAGTCCGGGATCGCCACCATCACCAAATTCGATCCGTCGAACCTGGCCGTGCATTTCGCGGGCGAGGTCAAGGGTTTCAACGCCGAGGATTACATCCCGGCGAAAGAAGCCCGCAACATGGATACCTTCATCCATTACGGCATTGCTGCCGGCGTGCAAGCGCTGAAAGACAGCGGGCTGGAAGTGACCGAGGCCAATGCCGAGCGCATCGGCGTGCTGGTCGGTTCCGGTATCGGCGGTCTGCCGATGATCGAAGACACGCACCAGACCTATGTCGATCGCGGCCCACGCCGGATTTCGCCGTTCTTCGTGCCGGGCTCGATCATCAACATGATCTCCGGTCACCTGAGCATCATGTTCGGCCTGAAGGGCCCGAATCTGGCAGCTGTCACGGCTTGCACCACGGGTCTGCACAGCATTGGTCTGGCCGCCCGCCTGATCCAGGCCGGTGATGCTGACGCCATGGTTGCCGGCGGCGCCGAATCGACGGTGTCTCCGCTGGGCATCGGCGGGTTCGCCGCCGCCCGCGCGCTGTCCACGCGTAACGAGGATCCAGCCACCGCATCGCGCCCCTGGGACAAGGACCGCGACGGCTTCGTGCTGGGCGAGGGTGCCGGCGTGATGGTGTTGGAGGAATACGAGTCGGCCAAGGCGCGCGGCGCCACGATCTATGCGGAAGTCGCAGGCTTCGGCATGAGCGGCGATGCGTTCCACATGACGGCGCCGAACATGGACGGCCCGCGCCGTTGCATGCTGAACGCACTGCGCGATGCGGGCATGAATGCGGATCAGGTCCATTACCTGAATGCGCACGGCACGTCTACGCCGCTGGGCGACAAGAACGAATCGGAAGCCATCAAGGCCGCTTTTGGCGACCATGCGAGCAAGGTTGTCGTGAACTCGACCAAGTCGATGACCGGCCACTTGCTGGGCGGCGCGGGCGGGTTGGAGTCGGTGTTCACGGTGCTGGCGCTGCACAATCAGGTGTCGCCACCGACCATCAACATCTTCAATCAGGATCCCGAGTGCGATCTCGATTACTGCGCCAACACCGCGCGGGACATGAAGATCGACGTGGCCGTGAAGAACAACTTTGGCTTCGGTGGGACCAACGGCACGCTGGTGTTCAAGCGTCCATAAGGCAAAGCGGTACGCAGCCTCGCAGCGCGTGCCGCTTCGTTTTTTGCCTTGATTTTCCAGCACATTGTTTTTCCAGCGTCGTATCGGCGGTTGTGCGCGATCGGTCGTTTCGGGATGGCGGCGCTTGTCTGCTCGGTGGTGTTCTGGGCAATCGAAACGTGGGGCGCTGCCTTGCCGCCGATCAGTTGGGCTGTCATCAGCGCGCTGACATTTGCTGCCACCGTTCCTTTGATGGTGAACCGTTCGCCGCTCGCAATGGAACTGATGTGGCGCGTTCGTCTCAAACAAGACGGGGAGCCGGGTCGCGCTGTGTGGCAGATCCGATTGAAGGCGCCACAAGCGGTCCAAAATGCGCCTTTGTTATGGTCATGGCCGCTCGGTGAGCGCGTCTTGGTCCTTGGAGTCGCGCGTCATGGGTGGTGTCCGCAGATTTTCGTGCTGATGCCGCCGTGGTTTTCTGCCGGGACGCTACGTCGCATGCGAAGTCTGTTGCGCTTGGGGCCGCCGCGGGTGGTGTCCCAGGCGCCTGGTGTGTCGTAGGTAAAATACAACGTTTCCAAGTCACAAAAATTCAAGGCGATACACTGCAGGTGAAGAATCCGTGAGCGAACGCGAAGCCGACCAGATCCTCGTCGAGCGCGTCCAGCAAGGCGATAAGCGAGCGTTTGAGCTGCTGGTGGTCAAGTACCACCGGAAGATCATTCGGCTCGTCTCGCGCCTGATCCGTGACCCAGCCGAAGTCGAGGATGTGGCACAGGATGCCTTTATCAAGGCCTATCGTGCGTTGCCCCAGTTCCGGGGAGAATCCGCGTTCTATACGTGGCTGTATCGCATCGCCGTCAACACGGCCAAGAATTACCTGGCGACTCAGGGCCGGCGCCCGGAATCGTCCACCGACATCGATACCGAAGAGGCTGAAACTTTTGCCGACGGTGAGCTACTAAGGGATATCAATACGCCGGACTCCATGCTGCATACCAAGCAGGTGGCCGAAACGGTCAACCGTGCAATGGAAGCACTGCCCGAAGAGTTGCGTACCGCAATCACACTCCGGGAGATCGAGGGTCTGAGTTATGAGGAAATCGCTGAAGCGATGGAATGCCCGATCGGCACGGTCCGGTCCCGCATTTTCCGGGCGCGCGAGGCGATTGCCGAGAAATTGCGCCCCCTGCTGGGAACAGTGGAGGGCAAACGGTGGTAGCCAGCCGATATGACAAGCCGGCGGCCGCATGCGGCTGCAAACGGTGAAACCTCGGGAAGTCTTCTCTCGGATCGTTGATTGGACGTTGGAGTTTTTGGGGTCGGGAAATGGGTCAGGCTCAATTGCAAACGGCAGAAGTGGAGTTCGCACAACGCATCTCTGCCTTGATGGACGGTGAAATCGCAGCGCACGAGGTGCTGTCTGCGGTGGAGCTCGCCAAGGATGGCGAGGGCGCGGCGCATTGGCGCGAATATCAGCTGATCGGCGACGTGCTCCGCTCGGAGGATCTGCTGAACACGCGTTCCTCCGAAGATTTCGTCAGCCGGTTCTCGGCGAAGCTCGAGGCTGAGCCCCATCTGCTGGTGCCGGCTGTAGCGCAGCGTGCGAAAACCCAAGAGAGGCACCGATTCCTGGTCAGTCCCGCTTGGGTCCGACGGATCATGCCCACGACTGCCGTGGCGGCGGCGGTGGCGGCCGTTAGCTGGGTCGTCGTGCCGCAACTGCGCGGTCCTGCTGATGGCGCGGACGGTTCTCCCGCACTGGTCGCCAAGGCGACGCAAGCTGCTGCTGGTGCGCAGGCGCTGACCGTGGCGGCAACTGACAATACGCCGATGATCCGCGACGCCCGTCTGGACGAATACCTGAGCGCCCATCGTCAATCGGCGACCAACGGTATGGTGGTTCCGTATCTGCGTGCAGTGGCCAACGGGGTGGCGAACACCCAGGACTCCAATCAGGAATAATGCGGGCATCCATGTCGAAGGTGTGGCACCCCGTTGCCGGGGCAGGCGCCCGCAAGTTGCAGGCCGTTCGTCGGTCGGTTTTTCTTCTTCTGTGTGTTTCGGCGCTGGCGACGGCTGCTCAGCCGCAGCCCGATCCCATGCCGCGCAAGGAGGCCGCCTCTTGGTTGGCCAAGATCCATCGCGCGGCACTCAAGCAGAACTATGTCGGCACGCTCACATACCAGCGTGGCACCGGCATGCACTCCACCCGCATCCAGCACTACGCTGATCTCTTCAACAACGAGTACGAGCGCGTCGAAGCGCTGGACGGCAAGCAGCGCGAAATGCTGCGCCAGAATGATGTCGTGCGGAACCTGATTTACGACGTCAAACTCGTTGTGACGGAGAAGCAGGAGCACAAGGACAGCTTCCCCGCGCTGCTTGCCACCACCAATGGCGATGTGCTCGATCAGTACGACATGCGCCACCTCCCGGCCGAGCGCGTCGCGGGCATGGACTGCGAGGTCTTTCAGCTTGATCCGAAGGACGGCTACCGCTATGCCTACCGTATCTGGGCCGAGCGAAACAGTGGCTTGCTCATGCGCGCCCAGACCATTGGTGAAGACGGCAAGGTGCTGGAGCAGGTCGCCTTTTCGCAAGTCGAGCTGGGTGTGCCGTCGGAAAAGCAGAAGATCGTCGCTGCGTTCAAGAACCTGAACGGCTGGAATCAGTACGAGATCGTGACGCAGCCGACCAATCTGGCAGAACAAGGTTGGACGATCGGCAATCCCGTCAAGGGTTTCCAGAAGATCCGCGAGGTGCGTCGTCCGCTGGGCGATATTGCGCCGGCGGGCAAGAACACTTCCGGTTTCGAGGTCCAGCAGGTCGTCTTCAGTGATGGCTTGGCAGGGCTGTCGCTGTTTATCGAGCCGGTATCGGAAAAGCGTACGCGCCGCGAAGGCTTTATCTCGCAAGGCGCCACGCATGTGATGGTGCGACGCGTTGCCGATTTCTGGCTGACGGTTGTGGGCGAAGTCCCGTTTGCTACCATCAAGCAGTTTGGCGCCGCAGTCGACTACAAGCCGGTGTCCGCCAACGTGAGCAATAAGCCGGCCAGCGCGCCGCAGTAGCCACAAAGCCGGCACCTGCCTGGGGTGCGCGGCGTGGTTGCGCTCAGTACCATTTCTCTATTTGTCCTTGTTCCGGGGAGCTTTCATGCGTACCGCTCGATCCGTTCATGCCTTGCGTCTGCTGTGCGTTGCCGCTGCCGTGGCGGTCGGGAGCGCATTGGCGCCGGCCCACGCACAGAACGCCACGGGTAGTGTGGCTACGGGCACGTATGGCCTGCCCGATTTTGCCGACTTGGTCGAGAAGGTAAGCCCTGCCGTCGTGAACATCCGCACGACCGAGAAGGTCCGTATGCAGCAGGGTGGTCCGAATGATGACGACATGGCGGAGTTTTTCCGCCGCTTCTTCGGAGTGCCGATGCCGGGCATGCCGGGGCAGGGTCAGAAGCGCCGCAACGCGCCGCCGCAGCAGGAAGAAGAGCAGAGCCGCGGTGTCGGTTCCGGCTTCATCATCTCGGGCGATGGTTACATCCTGACCAACGCGCATGTGGTGGAAGGCGCAGAAACCATCTATGTCACGCTGATCGACAAGCGCGAATACAAGGCCAAGCTGATCGGCCTGGACAAGCGTACCGACGTGGCGCTAGTCAAGGTCGAGGCCAGTGCCCTGCCGAGCCTGAAGCTTGGCGATTCCGACAAGGTGCGCGTGGGCGAGTGGGTGCTCGCAATCGGCTCTCCGTTTGGCCTGGACAATACGGTGACTGCAGGCATCGTGTCGGCCAAGGGTCGCGATACGGGCGACTACCTGCCATTCATCCAGTCCGACGTGGCCGTCAACCCAGGCAACTCCGGCGGCCCGCTGATCAACCTGCGCGGCGAGGTGATCGGCATCAACAACCAGATCTATAGCCAAAGCGGCGGCTACATGGGCATCTCGTTCTCGATTCCGATCGACGAGGCGATGCGTGTGGCTGAGCAGTTGAAGGCGACGGGGCGCGTGACACGCGGCCGCATCGGCGTGGCGATCGACAACGTGCCGAAGGACGCAGCGGAGTCGCTGGGTCTGGGCCGCGCGCGCGGCGCCTATGTCGGCAACGTCGAGTCGGGCGGTCCGGCCGACAAGGCAGGCATCGAGGCCGGTGACATTGTTCTTAAGTACAACGGGCGCGATGTCGAGAAGGCGGGCGACCTGCAGCGCCAAGTCGGCGAGACCAAGCCGGGTACGCGCGCCACCGTGCAGGTCTGGCGCAAGGGTGCAACGCGCGATCTGACTGTGACGGTCGCTGAGTTGCAGGCTGACACGAAGGTGGCGCAACGCGCGAAGGGCGCACAGCCTGACAACAGCCAGCAAGGTCCGGGCAAGCCGAACGCGCTGGGGCTGGTGGTGGCTGACCTGTCCGACGGCGCTCGTCGCGAGTTCAAGACCAAGAGCGGCGTTGAAGTGCAGGTGTCCGAAGGGCCCGCGGCGCGCGTCGGCATTCGACCGGGCGACCTGATTCTGCGTGTGGGCGATACCGATGTCACCAACGCCAAGCAGTTCAACGAGGTGGTCGCCAAGCTCGACAAGAACCGCATGGTGGCTGTGTTTGTGCGTCGAGGTGATGCCACCCAGGTAGTGACGTTGCGCCCAAGCGCAGCCCGGTCGGGTAGCGGCCAGTGATCGAACTCACGCTCTACGGCCGCACGTACTGCCATTTGTGCGATGACATGAAGAACGCGCTGGAGCCACTCCAGCGCGGTTTTTCTTTTGTGCTCCACGAAGTGGACGTCGATAGCGATCCGGCGCTGGAGGCGCGGTTTGATGAGTTGGTGCCCGTGCTCATGACGGGGGCGCCGGCAACCCCACCTGAAGATGCACATGAGCTGTGCCACTACTTTCTGGATGTGCAAGCTGTGCAGGCGTGGCTCACTGCACAAAGCGCGCACAACTGAGGCAACGCCGCTGCCGCAAAAAGAGGCGCGGGAAGCCCTCTGAAATCCGGTAAAATCGCCTGTTAGCGCCGATTTTTGCACTGCACGATTGTTGTGCCGCAATTTAGGCTTTGAACCCAATACCTCCCGCCGACGCAGCACATGCGCGCCGGCCATGCCGGGACCGCCTCGCGCTCCGGCAGACGCGCCCGGGATGGGCGCTTTTCGACGCATTCGATGGACAATATCCGCAATTTCTCGATCATCGCCCACATCGACCACGGCAAATCGACGCTGGCAGATCGCATCATCCAGTTGTGTGGCGGGCTCTCCGACCGCGAGATGGAAGCCCAGGTGCTGGACTCGATGGACATCGAGAAGGAGCGCGGCATCACCATCAAGGCGCAGACAGCCGCGCTGTCTTACAAGGCGCGCGACGGCAAGGTCTATAACCTCAATCTAATCGACACCCCCGGACACGTCGACTTCAGCTACGAAGTCAGCCGCTCATTGTCCGCATGCGAAGGGGCTCTGCTGGTGGTCGATGCTTCCCAAGGTGTGGAAGCGCAGACCGTCGCCAACTGTTACACCGCCATCGAGCTGGGCGTGGAAGTCGTGCCGGTGCTCAACAAAATCGACTTGCCTGCGGCCGATCCGGACAACGCGATCCAGGAAATCGAAGACGTCATCGGCATCGACGCCACCGACGCGACGCGCTGCTCCGCCAAGACCGGCGTGGGCGTGGCGGACGTGCTCGAAGCGCTGATCGCCAAAGTGCCCGCGCCGAAGGGCGACCCGGCCGCGCCGCTGCAAGCGCTGATCATCGACTCGTGGTTCGACAACTACGTCGGCGTGGTGATGCTCGTGCGCGTGGTGAACGGCACGCTGCGCGCCAAGGACAAAGTCCTGCTGATGGCAACCGGTGCGCAGCATTTGGTGGAACAGGTGGGCGTGTTTTCGCCGAAGTCGGTGCCGCGCGAATCGTTGTCGGCGGGGCAGGTGGGCTTCGTCATCGCGGGCATCAAGGAACTCAAGGCTGCCAAGGTGGGTGACACCATCACCCATGTGGCGCCGCGCAAGGCCGAAGCACCGCTGCCGGGCTTCAAGGAAGTCAAGCCGCAGGTGTTTGCCGGTCTGTATCCGGTGGAAGCCAATCAATACGAAGCGCTGCGTGAATCGCTCGAAAAGCTCAAGCTCAACGACGCGTCGTTGCAGTACGAGCCGGAAGTGTCGCAGGCGCTCGGCTTCGGCTTCCGCTGCGGCTTCCTGGGCCTGCTGCACATGGAGATCGTGCAGGAGCGCCTGGAACGCGAATTCGACATGGATCTGATCACCACCGCGCCGACGGTGGTCTATCAGGTGCAGTTGCGCGATGGCACGATGGTGCAGGTGGAAAACCCGGCCAAGATGCCGGCCGACCCGAGCAAGATCGAGGCGATTCTCGAGCCGATCGTCACCGTCAATCTGTACATGCCGCAGGATTACGTGGGCGCCGTCATCACGCTGTGCGAGCAGAAGCGTGGCTCGCAGATCAACATGAGCTACCACGGCCGCCAGGTCCAGCTGACATACGAAATCCCGATGGGCGAGATCGTGCTGGACTTCTTCGATCGGCTGAAATCCGTCTCGCGCGGTTATGCGTCGATGGATTACGAGTTCAAGGAATACCGCGTGTCGGACGTGGTCAAGGTCGACATCCTGATCAACGGCGACAAGGTCGATGCGCTGTCCATCATCGTCCACCGTTCGAACAGCACGTACCGTGGTCGCGAAGTGGCCGCCAAGATGCGCGAGATCATTCCGCGTCAGATGTACGACGTGGCGATCCAGGCGGCCATTGGTGCGAACGTGATCGCGCGTGAGAACGTCAAGGCGCTGCGCAAGAACGTGCTGGCCAAGTGCTACGGCGGCGATATCTCGCGCAAGAAGAAGCTCCTCGAGAAGCAGAAAGAGGGCAAGAAGCGCATGAAGCAGGTTGGCACCGTTGAAATTCCGCAAGAGGCTTTCCTGGCCATCCTGCGCGTCGAAGAAAAATAATCCAGACATCGCTCGGACGATCTCTCCTCCATGAACTTCGCCCTGATTCTGTTTGTTCTCGTCGTGCTCACCGGTATCGCGTGGGTGGCCGACAAGCTCGTATTCCAGCGTCAACGTCAAGCGGCCGCGGCCGCGGCACTCGCTGAATTTGATGCGCGCGCGCAGGTGCAGGCGCAGTACGGCGGCGGTGGCGACATCGGTGCAGCGCGTTTGCAACTGGCCGAAGACAAGCTGCGCCAGCCCTGGTGGCTGGAATACACCGCCAGCTTCTTCCCGGTGATTGCCGCGGTGTTCCTGCTGCGCTCGTTCGTGATCGAGCCGTTCAAGATTCCGTCGGGCTCGATGATTCCGACGCTGCAGATCGGCGATTTCATCCTCGTCAACAAGTACACCTATGGCATTCGCTTGCCGATCGTGAACAAGAAGATCGTGGAGCTGAACCAGCCGCAACGCGGCGACGTGATGGTCTTCCGCTACCCGAAAGACGAGTCGATGGACTACATCAAGCGCGTGATCGGTGTGCCGGGTGACGTGGTGAAGTACGACAACAAGCGTCTGACGGTGAACGGCCAGCCGGCGACCTACGCGCCGCAGTCCGACTACCTCGATGGCGAGCGTCTGACCTACTCGAAGCAGTACCAGGAGACGCTGGGCAACGTGACCCACAACATCCTGAACGACGCAGACCGCCCCGCCTATGTCTCCGGCCCGGACGATTTTCCGTTCCGCGAGAACTGCACATACAATCAGACCGGCTTCACTTGCAAGGTACCCGCAGGTCACTATTTCATGATGGGCGATAATCGCGACAACAGCGCGGATTCTCGTTACTGGGGCTTCGTGCCGGACAAGAACATCGTCGGGAAGGCCTTCTTCATCTGGATGAATCTGGGTGACCTGAAGCGGATCGGTGCTTTTCACTGATCCATAAGTGACGCAAAGATATCTTAATAAAACTCGGCAATTGCAAAACGGGGGAAATGCAATGCGGATTCGTCAGACCGGTCTCAAACGCCCGTCGCGCGGGATTACGATGTTTGGCATCCTGATCGGCATCATCGTGCTGATTACGTTTGTGCTGCCGGCTATTCGGTCCGTGCCGAGCCTGATGGAATACCAGGCCATTACACGCGCTGTGAAACAGGCGCGCGAGCGTGCAAGCACGCGCGAAGAGGTGGCCTCCGCCTTTGACAAGCAGGCCGCGATCGACGACATCACGTCGATCAAGGGCGAAGATCTGGAAGTGCTGGACGGCGGGGGCTCCATTCAGGCGGTGCGTTTCTCGTACAAGCGCGAAGTTCCGCTGTATGGCCCCATCGGTCTGGTGATCACCTATTCGGGGACCCAGCGTTGACATGAGTCTGGATGCGCTACAGCAACGTCTTGGCTACCGCTTCAGCAAACCGGAGTTGCTGCAGCAGGCGCTCACCCATCGCAGTCACAGCGCGATGCACAACGAGCGCCTGGAATTTCTTGGCGATTCGATCCTGAACTGCGCCGTCGCGGACATGCTCTACGGCATGTTCGGCAAGCTGGATGAGGGCGATCTTTCGCGGGTGCGGGCCAATCTGGTCAAGCAACAGGCGTTGTACGAGATCGCGCAAATGTTGCAATTGCCCGATGCCCTGCGTTTGGGCGAAGGTGAGTTGAAGAGCGGCGGTTTCCGCCGTCCATCTATCCTGGCCGATGCGCTGGAAGCGATTTTCGGGGCAGTGTTCCTCGACGGCGGCTTCGATGCCGCCCGCACGCTGATCCGCAAGCTCTATATCCCGATCCTTGAACAGGTCGATCCGCGCACGCTTGGCAAGGACGCCAAGACGCTGTTGCAGGAGTACCTCCAAGGTCACAAGATTGCGTTGCCGCTGTACACGGTGGTGGCTACCCACGGCGCGGCGCATAATCAGCAATTCGAGGTCGAGTGCTCGATCCCGAAGCTGGAGATTCGCGTCTCCGGCAGCGGGGCATCGCGGCGCGCGGCCGAACAATCGGCGGCCAAGCTGGCCTTGGAAGAAGCGCATCGCCTGGTGCCGCAGCTCGTCAAGCGCAGCCGCGCCGAGCGCACTGGCAAGACGCGCAAGCAGGCCACGCCGCCCGATCCGCAGTTGTCTCTCCGGTTGAAGGAATAATCAGGTAAATGAGCGACACCCCATTGCAGCCTCCGCAGCCAGAATCTGGCGTGCCGGAGGGGTTCCGCTGCGGCATGGTCGCCATTGTCGGGCGGCCGAACGTCGGCAAATCCACGCTGATGAACGCCCTCGTGGGCCAGAAAGTCAGCATCACATCGCGCAAGGCGCAGACGACGCGTCACCGCATCACCGGCATTCAGACGACGGATGACGCACAGTTCGTTTTCGTCGATACGCCAGGCTTTCAGACACGTCACGCCACCGCGCTGAACCGTTCGCTGAACCGCGCGGTCACGTCCACGCTTACGTCGGTGGATGCGGTGTTGTTCGTGGTCGAAGCCGGTCGCTACGGCCCGGACGACGAAAAGGTGCTCTCGCTGCTGCCGCGCGAGACGCCCGTGATCCTGATCGTCAACAAGGTGGATCGGCTCGATGCGTACACGCGCGCCGAGATGGTTGCCGTGTTCCTGCAGGACATGGCGCAGGTGTTTCCGTTTGCCGAAATCGTGCCGATGTCGGCCAAGAACCGCGACGACATCGATCGGCTGCTCGGCATCGTGCGCCCGTATCTGCCGGAAGGTGAGCCGATGTACGACCCGGAGGCGCTGACCGATCGCAGCGAGCGCTTCCTGGCTGCCGAAATCGTTCGCGAGAAGGTTTTCCGCTGGACGGGCGACGAGTTGCCGTATTCCAGCACCGTCATCGTCGACAAGTTCGAGACCGAAGGTCGCCTGCGCCGCGTGTTCGTCACCATCCTCGTCGACCGCGACGCGCACAAGGCGATGATCATCGGCGCGAAGGGCGCCAAGCTCAAGCAGATCTCCACCGAAGCCCGCATGGACATGGAAAAACTGTTCGACGGCAAGGTGTATCTGGAGGTCTGGATCAAGGTCAAGAGCGGTTGGGCCGACAACGAAGCCGGCCTGCGCGCCTACGGCTACGAATAACCATTTAGCCGGGCCACTTCTACACACGCTCGATGGCGGGACGATCCGATCCGATTCCGGACGAAGCCGCGGAATGGCTTGCCGAGGAAGGCGTTGCCGGCGCCGCGCCGCGCAAGAGCTTTCCTGCCGGGCGTTCCGAAACGCGTGTTGCTGCGCAGCCGGCCTTCGTGCTGCACAGTTATCCGTATCGGGAAACCAGCCTCATCATCGACGTCTTTACGCCGGACTACGGGCGCATGGCGTTGGTTGCCAAGGGGGCGAAGCGGCCGCATTCAGCGCTGCGCGCGGTGTTGCAGACGTTCCAGCCGCTGTCGCTGTCCTGGAGCGGGCGCGGTGATGTGCGCACGCTCACGCGCGCAGAGTGGGTTGGCGGCATGCTGCCGCTGGGCGGAGAGGGACTGCTGTCCGGCTTCTATCTGAACGAACTGCTCGTCAAGTTCGTCGCCCGCGAAGACGGCCACCCGGTCCTGTTCGCGCATTACGTCGAAACGCTCAACAAGCTTGCCCATGGCGAACCCGCGGCCTTCACGCTGCGGGCGTTCGAACGTGTGCTGCTGCGTGAGACCGGCTTTGCCGCGCAGCTCGACCGCTGCATCGACGGCGAACCCGTGCAGGCGGATGCCGAATACGTCTATCACCCCGAGCGCGGCATCCGGCGTACCCTGCCGAGCGATCCATCGTCGTGGCCAGTCTTGCGCGGCCAGACGCTGATCGACATGGAGCGCGATGATTACGCCTCACGCCCCACGACCGCACAGCAAAGCCGCAGTCTGATGCGTTTCCTGCTGCATTATCATTTGCATGGCACGCCGCTTTCGACGCGCCAGATCCTGATCGACTTGCAGAAACTATGATCTTTCACGCCTCGCCGGGAATCATCGACCTGGGTATCAACATCGACCACGTCGCTACGCTGCGCAACGCGCGCGGCACCACGTACCCGGACCCGATCGCCGCGGCGCTGCTGGCAGAAGAAGCCGGCGCCGACCTCATCACCCTCCACCTGCGCGAAGATCGCCGCCACATCAAGGATGCCGATGTGCGCGCCCTGCGGCCGCAACTGCGCACGCGCATGAACCTCGAGTGCGCCGTCACGCAGGAGATGCTCGACATCGCATGCGACATCGGCCCGCAGGACGTTTGCCTCGTGCCCGAGCGCCGTCAGGAAGTGACGACCGAAGGCGGGCTGGACGTGGTTGGTGGTTTTGCCAAGGTGCAGGCCGCTTGCAAGCAACTGGCCGATGCGGGCATCCGCGTGTCGCTGTTCATTGATCCGGATGCGGCACAGATCGAGGCCGCTGCCGCTGCCGGCGCGCCCGTCATCGAACTGCACACGGGCCGCTATGCTGAAGCGACCGACGATGCCGAGCTGCGGGCAGAACTCGTCCGCATCGAAACCGCCGTGGAAGAGGGCATCCGCTGGGGCGTGCGGGTGAACGCAGGCCACGGCCTTCACTACACGAACGTGCAGCCGATTGCCGCCATCGCCGGCATTCATGAGCTCAACATCGGCCACGCCGTCGTTGCGCATGCGGTGTTTGCCGGCTGGCAGAACGCGGTGCGTGAGATGAAGGCGATCATGGTTGCGGCGCGGTTGTCGTCCACGACGCCAGCGGCTGCACACCCGGGCGTGCCTGTATGAACGAACGGGCCGCAGCCGCCTCGGTGTCCGGCGCCATTTATGGCATCGGCACGGACATCATCCAGATCGAGCGTGTCGAAGGCGTGATGCAGCGGACCAATGGCCGCTTCGCCGAAAAGGTGCTCGGCCCCGAGGAGCTGCGCGTCTACCATGCCCGCAAGGCGCGTTCAGAGCGCCGTGGCCTCGCGTTTCTTGCCACGCGCTTTGCCGCCAAGGAAGCTGTGTCCAAGGCCATCGGCCTGGGAATGCGCTGGCCCATGACGTGGCGTGCGGTCCAGACGCTCAACTTGCCCTCCGGCCAACCGGTGGTGCGCTACAGCGGCGAACTGGCCGACTGGATCGCGCAGCACGGCCTTCATATCCAGATCAGCGTGACGGACGAGCGCGACTACGCAGTCGCCTTCGCAGTCGCCGAGTTGCAAACGAAATCCTCCGCATGACCCAAACCAAAAAACAGAAGCACCCCGGCCCGATCGTTCTGGATGTGGCCGGCCTGAAACTCGGCCCCGACGATGTTCGCCGCATTGCCCATCCGTTGACGGGGGGCGTGATCCTGTTTGCGCGGAACTTTGAATCGCGCGCGCAGTTGACGGCGCTCACGCAGGCCATTCGCGCGATTCGGAGCGACGTGCTCATTTGCATCGACCACGAAGGCGGTCGCGTGCAGCGTGCCAAGACCGACGGCTTCACGCACCTGCCCGCCATGGGCGCGCTGGGCAAGCTGTGGGACACCGATGTGCTGGCGGCCACGCGCGCCGCCACCGCTTGCGGGTACGTTCTGGCCGCCGAACTGCGTGCCTGCGATATCGACCTCAGCTTCACGCCCGTGCTCGATCTCGACTACGGCAGCAGCAGCGTGATCGGCGATCGGGCGTTTCATCGCGACCCGCGCGTGGTCACGATGCTCGCCAACCATCTGACGCTGGGCCTGCGCTTGGCCGGCATGTCCAATTGCGGCAAGCATTTCCCCGGTCACGGCTACGTCCAAGCGGATTCGCACATTGCTGTGCCTGTGGACGAGCGCCCGCTTGAGGCCATTCTTGCAGACGATGCGCAGCCCTACGGCTGGATGGGAATCGGCCTGCAATCCGTCATGCCGGCGCACGTGATTTACTCGGCTGTCGATCCGAACCCGGCGGGCTTCTCTCGCTTCTGGCTGCAGGACATGCTGCGCGCGCATTTCAACTTCGACGGCGTGATCTTCAGCGATGACCTGAGCATGGAAGGCGCGAGCGTTGCCGGCACGGTGGTCGACGGGGCGCGTGCGGCGCTCACGGCCGGCTGCGACATGGTGCTGATCTGCAACGCGCCGGAGAAGGCCGATCAACTGCTCGGCGAGCTGGACGTGCCCATGGGCAAGGCATCGCAGCGACGCGTGCGCCGGTTGTTTGGCGGCCGGGCCGTGAAGGACTGGGCGAAGCTGCAGCAGCAATCGGCCTACAGGCAGGCGCTGCGCACGTTGCGTGAGGCGAAGCTCATCGCGTAGCCCCAGAAACGCACAAAACGTGGTGGTAAAAGAAAAGGCTCCCGAGGGAGCCTTTTCTTCTTGCTGCGGCGCCAGCTTACTTGGCGCGGCTGCGGTACTCGTCGGTACGCGTATCGATTTCGATCTTCTCGCCGATGTTGCAGAACAGCGGCACCATGATCACGAATTCTTCGTTGTCGTTGATGCGCGCCGCCTTCAGCACCTTACCCGACGACGTGTCGCCCTTGACTGCCGGCTCGGTGTAGACGATTTCGCGGACAACCGTGGTCGGCAGTTCCACCGAGATGGCGTTCTCGTTGTAGAACGTCACTTCGACCTTCATGCCGTCTTGCAGGTAGTTCAGCGCGCTGCCCATGGCGGCGGGCTCAACGTTGTACTGTTCGTACGTGACCGGATCCATGAACACGTACATCGAGCCGTCGAAGTAGGAGTACTCGGCTTCCTTCTTCTCCAGGATGACCTGGTCCATCTTGTCGTCGGCGTTGAACACCGACTCGCCGCCTGCGCCCGTCAGCAGGTTCTTGTACTTCATCTTGACGACGGCGCCCGAACGGCCCGAACGGCTGTACTCGGTCTTGAGCACGACCATTGCGTCGTTGCCGATCATGAACACGTTGCCAGCGCGGAGTTCTTGCGCGATTTTCAAAGCCATTTCACAGTTCCTGAGAGTAAGAGGGTTCGATGCGCGCCAAGCAACGAAGCACCGCGCGATACCCTCCGGGCCGCGCGAACCAGGTCAGAGCCGGGGGTCGCATACAGATCAGCCCGCTATTTTACCTGTTTTTCGCAAAATGCCACCAAATTCGCGGCGAGATCGCCCAGTTGCATCAAGCTTTGCTCCCAGGTGACGGCCCGTACGCGCAGGCGAGGCGCAACGGCTGCAAAGTCCGTCCAATTGAGTGATGCCGGCGCACCATTCCACGCGTGCCAGAACGAGATCAGCGCTTTGGCATCGGCCTCTGTCAGGGCTGTCGTATAGCGCGCCAGAAATGCGTCGAGCTTGATGAGATGTACGTCGTCGCTTTGGGGATAGATGTGCCAGACAAACGGCTTCAGCGCCCATTGGGCGCGCACGAAGGAGTCCTCCCCACGTACGAAGTTGATGTCGCATGCCCACAGCAGCGGGTCATAGTGCTCCTGTGGGACGAACGGCACGACTGCCACCGTGAGGTTGCCACGCGTCCAGCGCGCGCCCGTCTTGGCAGAGCCGGCATCGCCCATTAGCTCGGCGATCTGCTGGGCGGCCAGCCCTTCGGGCACCAGGCAGATCACGGGCTGTGGCGCTGCTTCCCATTGAGCGACCAGCGTTGGCAATGCCGGATTGGCATAAGCGAACAGGCTTACGCGCAGGGCGTCGGGGGTGTTGCGCATCAGGTCGTCGACCCCGAGGCGGTGCCACAACGCCTGGTGCGCGGCGGGGCTCGCCTCGAACGTCTGGCGTTGCGCGCCAAGATGCGATTCCCGCAGGACGCCGCCGGTGTTGCGTGCAAAGCCCGGAAAGAAGAAGTGTTTGACGAGCGGCAGTCGCAGATGTGGCGACTGCATCGCGTGATGCTCGGCCACCCAGTTCTCGGCGCTCAGGTATTCCAGGTTGATCCAGACGGGCGCCGATCCTTGGGATGCCCGCTCGGCCATGAGCGCCAGCACGGGCTCCGGAACGCGCATGCGAATGCGCCAATCACCACGTCATGCAAGGTTGGGTGTGCATCAGCGGCCAGAAGGGCCGCCACCTGCGCATCGTCGGCCCAATGGCGGATATCGACGCCCGAGACGCGTTGCGCGACGGCTTTAGCGTCGACTGCGGGGCAGATCTTTTCAAACGAACGGAGATCGTCGACCCACAGACGGACGGTGTGGCCGTGCTCCTGTACAAGCTGGCGGGCCAGGCGCCAGCAGACGCCGATGTCGCCGTAATTGTCGACGACGCGGCAGAAGAGATCCCAGGATGTGATGGTGCGCATGCAGGAAGGCGAGTCGGGCAGCGAAGAAGGGCGGGCCGACATTGTAGTCGGCAGCTTGTTCTACACTGACGGCCTCTGATCCAGCGAACGCCATGTCGTCCGACCCCACGCAACCCCAGCCCCCCGAGACGCCCGAGAGCGTCGAGCCCAGCGCGCCCGTGAACGTGCCCGAATTCGACGCGAAAGCGCACATCGCGCGCCTGCCGAACCTGCCGGGCGTGTATCGCTACTTCGATGCGCAGGGCAACGTGCTCTACGTGGGCAAGGCGCGCGACCTCAAGAAGCGCGTGTCGAGCTATTTCAACAAAACGCTGCTTTCGCCGCGCATCGCGATGATGGTGGCGAAGATCGCGCGCATCGACACCACCGTCGTGCGCAGCGAGGCCGAAGCGCTGCTGCTTGAGAACAACCTCATCAAGGCGCTGGCGCCGCGCTACAACATCCTGTTTCGCGACGACAAGTCGTATCCGTATCTCAAGCTCACGCATCACGCCTATCCGCGCATGGCGTATTACCGCGGCGCGACCGATCGCAAGCACCAATACTTCGGCCCGTTTCCGAGCGCGCATGCGGTGCGTGAAAGCATGCAGATCCTGCAGAAGGTGTTCCAGCTCCGCACGTGCGAAGACACCGTCTTCAACAACCGCACACGACCGTGTCTGCTGCATCAGATCCATCGCTGCAGCGGCCCATGCGTCCAGGCGATCAGCCCGGAGGATTACGCGCGCGACGTCGCCAACGCCGCCGGTTTCCTGCAGGGTCGACAGGACGAGGTCATGCAGACGCTGCAGGACAAGATGCAGCGCTATTCCGAATCGCTGGCGTTCGAGCAGGCCGCCATCGTGCGCGACCAGATCGGCGCATTGTCGACGGTGCTCAAGCAGCAGTCGGTGGAAGAGGTCGGCCACGCCAGCGACATCGACATCCTGGCCGTTGCCATCAAGGGCGGCCACGCCTGCGTGAACCTCGCGATGGTGCGCGGGGGG
>NZ_VOSS01000140.1 GCF_007997035.1 Ralstonia sp. TCR112
TCGGGCGCGCCTTTCTTTGCCTACCTTTCTTTGGCAAGACAAAGAAAGTAGGTCGGCCCCGACAGGGGACGAAACAGAGGATGGACCAAAAACCGCACATCACAGCGTAAACTTCAGGACATCCAACCCCCGAAGGAGCCCCCCATGACCCGCGCACTCACACTCACCACGTTGCTGTGTGCGCTAGCAGTCGTCACGGTAACCGCCTGCGACCGCCGCCCATCCCCCAATCCGCCCGCGCCCCAAACATCAAAAGCCGAAAAGGCCGCCGCCGCGCTCGCCAAGGCTGCCGCAGAATTCAAATGCCCCGCGCCCTCGGGCCGCTTCATGATCGACGACGGTACCAACCGCGGCCCCAAGCAGCCCGTGCGCACCAACTGCACCACCGCCTACGCCACCTGCGACGCCCAGTCGCAAGCCGTCTTCGACCACTGCCCGAGCGGCCAGGTGTTCGATAAGCGCTTTTCCATCTGCGTCGTGAAAGACGCCTGTGATGAGGTGAAGTCTTGACGCTGTGGCGGCCTCGCCAGAGTGTTGCACTCGGCGCGTCGGGTTCCGAACGTCAAATGCGCGGTTCAAAGCTCGGCGCATGGGGTTCTGAACGGCAATCATCGAGTCCAGAACCAGAGATGTGGGGTTCGGAACCCGGACACTCAGCGTTCTGAACCCCACACATGGCGTTCTGAACTTCAATTGCGGCGTTTGGAACTGCAAACGCGGCGTTCGTAACCCGGACCACGGCGTTCCGAACGCCAACCTGCTGAGTTCCGAACCCCACGCGTGCGGTTCGGAGCCCCATTCGCTTAAAGCGCCTCGCGCGTCACCAGGAACACCTGGTCTTCGCCAGCGCTGGTCGGCAGCCAGACCAGGTCGAGATCCGGGAACGCCGCCTCAACGTTTTCGCGCTCGTTGCCGATTTCCACCACCAGCACGCCGTGCGGCTTGAGGTGGCGCGGTGCGTCGGCCAGGATGCGGCGCACGATGTCCATGCCGTCGTTGCCGCCGGCCAGCGCCATGTGCGGCTCGGCACGGTACTCGGGCGGCAGCGCCTGCATCGACGCCTCGTTCACGTACGGCGGGTTCGTCAGGATCACGTCGTAATGCACGCCCGGCGGCAGCGGCGCATACAGGTCGCCCTCGTGCAGGCGGATGCGGTCTTGCAGGCGGTATTCGTCGACATTGCGATTGGCCACCACCAGCGCATCCGGCGACAGGTCCACCGCGTCGATCGTCGCATTGGGCCATTGCAGCGCCGCCAGGATCGACAGGCAGCCTGAGCCCGTGCACAGCTCCAGCACGTCGGTCGGGCCGTCTTCCTGGTCGATCCACGGTTCCAGCCCGTCTTCGAGCAATTCGCCGATGAAGCTGCGCGGCACGATCACGCGCTCGTCCACGTAGAAGCGCATGCCGTGCATGAACGCCTCGTGCGTGATGTAGGCAGCGGGCACGCGGTCGACGGCGCGGCGCTCGATCACCTTCAGTACGGCCGCCACTTCTTCGGGCAGCAGGCGCGCGTCCATGAACGGCTCCAGCGTGTCGATCGGCAGGTGCAGCGTGTGCAGGATCAGGTAGGCGGCTTCGTCGTAGGCGTTCTCACTGCCATGGCCGAAGACAAGCCCCGCTGCGGTGAAGCGCGACACGGCGTAGCGCAGCAGGTCGCGCACGGTGGTGAACGGGTGGGAGGCGGGGAGGGTAGGCGTGGTCATGGGTGACGTGAGTTGGCTCAGCGTTGGGTGGCAGCGAGCAGGTCGACGTAGGCCACGTCGAGCAGGTCGGATTCGGCAATGCCGAGGGCGTGCATCAGTTGGTGGGCAATCTTTACGCCGTCGTCTTCGGACTGCGTATCGCGCAGCACGACTTCGAGTTCGACGAAATCGCCGAGGTCTTTCACCGCATCGACATGAATGCGCGTCTGGCCGGCGAGATACAGCTGGCGCACCTTGATGACCCGGCCGGCCGTGCCGATGGCGGCGGCCAGCGTGTCGCGCAGGGCATCGGGCGCGCTGGTCGGAACGATGTGGTAGTCCGACACGCGCGGGCCGGCGCTGTTGGCACGGAAGTAGTGGATCAGCTCCCCGCGCTCGGGCGAGAACTGCCGCAGCTTCAGGCGCCCGTTCGCGCAGGCGAAGAACGTGTCGTCCTGCTCGATGCGCTCGGGGCCGGAATCCGCGATGGCAGCCGCGCGTTCAATCAGCGCAGCCACATCGCGCACACGCGCCTTGATCTCGACGTTGCGCGCCATCGGGCGACCTCAGGCGATCAACGTTTCCAAGACGCGGCGATACACGTTTTTCAGCGGCTCGATAAACGCCACCTCCACGTGTTCGTCGATCTTGTGGATGCTCGCATTCGGCGGGCCGAACTCGATCACCTGCGGGCAGATCTTGGCGATGAAGCGGCCGTCCGACGTGCCGCCCGTGGTCGACAGTTCGGTCGTCACGCCGCACTCGGCCTGGATGGCGGAGGCGAGGGCTTCGGACAGGTCGCCGCGCTCGGTCAGGAAGGGCTCACCGCCCAGCGTCCAGTCGAGCGTGTAGTCGAGGCCGTGTGCATCAAGAATGCTGTGCACGCGCGCCTTCAGGCCGTCCGGCGTGCTCGCGGTCGAGAAGCGGAAGTTGAAGTCGATCGTGACGTGGCCGGGAATGATGTTCGTCGCGCCCGTGCCGCCGTGGATGTTCGACATCTGCCAGGTCGTCGGCGGGAAGTAGGCATTGCCGTCGTCCCACTTGGCGGCGGCCAGCTCGGCCAGCGCCGGGGCAGCGAGGTGGATCGGGTTCCTGGCCAGATGCGGGTAGGCGATGTGGCCCTGCACGCCATTCACCGTGAGCTTGCCCGACAGCGAACCGCGTCGCCCGTTCTTGACCATGTCGCCGAGGGTGGAGACCGAAGTCGGCTCGCCGACCACGCAGTAGTCGAGGCGCTCGCCGCGTGCGCGCAGCAGGTCGCACACCTTGACGGTGCCGTCGTGCGCCGGGCCTTCTTCGTCGCTGGTGATCAGGAAGCCGATCGAGCCGGCGTGGTCCGGATGCTTGGCAACGAATTCCTCCGAGGCCACCACGAAGCCGGCAATCGACGTCTTCATGTCGGCTGCGCCGCGGGCGTAGAGCTTGCCGTCACGGTGCGTGGGCTCGAACGGATCGGAACTCCATTGCTCCACGGGGCCGGTCGGCACCACATCGGTGTGGCCTGCGAAAACGAGCAGCTTGCCGTCGGTGCCGGCGCGGCCGCGCTTGACGGCCCACAGGTTGGTCACCCGAAAGTGGTCCGGGCCGCTGATCACGGTTTCGCATTCGAAGCCGGCGGCGGTCAGGCGTTCGATCAGCACGTCCTGGCAGCCCTTGTCTTCGGGCGTGACGGAGCGGCGGCGGATCAGGTCTTCAGTGAGGGCAAGCGTGGGCTGCATGTTCGACATGACGACAGTCACGGTGATGTTGTTGTGGTTAGAACAGGGCGGCGTACTGATCCGCCGAGAAGCCGACGTTGACGCTTTTGCCGTGCACGAGCACCGGACGCTTGATGAGCGACGGGTTGGCCTGCATCAGCGCGATGGCGCCGGCTTCGTCTTCCGCGCGGGCCTTGTCGGCGTCAGACAGGGCGCGCCACGTGGTGCCCTTGCGGTTGAGCAGCGTGGTGAGCGGCACATGCTTGAGCCAGCCGGCCAGCATGTCGGCGCTCACGCCTTGCTTCTTGAAATCGTGAAACGTGTAGGCAACGCCGTTCGATTCGAGCCACGTGCGGGCTTTCTTCACGGTGTCGCAATTGGGGATGCCGTGCAGGGTCGTCATGGTGGGATTCGCAATCAGTGTCGAGAAGCTTGCAGGGCAAAGGAGAGGGCGGCAACGGCCAAGGCAAAACCGATGGACGCCAGCCATGTCATGCGCTTCAGGCGGCGCTCCAGCCGCGCGGCTTCGTCGCGCAGCGCGTCGATGGTGATGGCGTGCTGCTCAGCCAGCAGCTTGACGGATTCGGCCTGCTGCAGGATCGCCACTTCCAGCTCGGCGATGCGTGTATTCGGATCGGGCGCGGCGCTTTCTGCGCGGGCAGCTTCGGTGCCGGTTTTCTTGCGGTTCTTGAACTTGTCGATGGTCTTGTTCGCCTGCTCCAGGATGGTGGGCAGCAGCGACAGGACAGTACCGATGGTGTTTGGATCAAGACCCATGATGCGTTGGCGTAGCTTGCCGAAACGGGAGCCGGTGGCATTGCGTTCGGACATGGCCGCACTTGAAGTGGTTGGCATGCCCGCAAGACTAGCAGGCATGCCTTGCGCAGGCGCTTAATCGCCGCGCAGCAGCTCGTTCAGGCCAACCTTGGCGCGCGTCTTGGCGTCGACCTTCTTGACGATCACGGCGCAGTACAGGCTGTGCGAGCCGTCCTTCGACGGCAGGTTGCCCGCCACGACCACCGAGCCCGCCGGGATGCGGCCGTAGCTGACTTCACCGGTTTCGCGGTCGTAGATCTTGGTCGACTGGCCCAGGTACACGCCCATCGAAATCACCGAGTTCTCTTCAACGATCACGCCTTCCACGACTTCCGAGCGCGCGCCGATGAAGCAGTTGTCTTCGATGATGACCGGGTTGGCCTGCAGCGGCTCCAGCACGCCGCCGATGCCCACGCCGCCCGACAGGTGCACGTTCTTGCCGATCTGTGCGCACGAACCGACGGTGGCCCACGTGTCGACCATCGTGCCTTCGTCAACGTAAGCGCCGATGTTCACGTACGACGGCATCAGCACGGCGTTCTTGGCGATGAACGAGCCACGGCGCGCCACGGCCGGCGGCACCACGCGGAAGCCACCCGCCGCGAAGTCTTCTGCCGTGTAGTTGGCGAACTTGCTCGGCACCTTGTCGTAGAACTGCGTGAAGCCGCCGGCAGCCATCGGCGCGTTGTCTTCCAGCCGGAACGACAGCAGCACGGCCTTCTTGATCCACTGATTGACGACCCACTCGCCGTCCTTCTTCTCGGCCACACGCAGCGCGCCGCGATCGAGCTGGCCGATCACGTTGGCGACGGCTTCGCGCACATCGGCCGGAGCGGACTTGGGCGACAGGTTGGCGCGGTCTTCCCACGCTTGGTCGATCAGGGATTGCAGTTGTTGCGTCATGGTCTTGTTGGCTCTCGGAGAGGAAACAGAAGAGAAAAATCAGGTTCAGCGTTGCTGGCAGAACTCGACGATGCGGCGTGCGCCTTCCAGGCATTCGTCCACGCCGGCCACCAGCGCGATGCGGACGTAGTCCTGGCCCGGATTCGTGCCGTGCGCCTCACGGGCGAGGTAGCTGCCCGGCAGGACGGCGACGTTCTTGGCGGCCAGCAGCTGGCGAGCGAATTCGGTGTCCGACAGGCCCGTGCGCTTGACGTTGGCCCACAGATAGAAGGCTGCATCGGGCAGGGCCACGTCCAGCACCTCGGCCAGCATCGGCGTGACCTGCTGGAACTTCTTGACGTACTGCGCGCGGTTGTCGCGCACATGGGCCTCGTCGTTCCACGCCGCGATGCTAGCGGATTGCACCGACGGGCTCATCGCGCTGCCGTGATACGTGCGATACAGCAGGTACGCCTTGAGCAGCTTGGCGTCGCCAGCCACGAAACCGGAGCGCATGCCCGGCACGTTGGAGCGCTTGGACAGGCTCGAGAACATCACCAGACGGTCAAAGCTGCGGCCCAGCTGGTGCGCGGCCTGCAGTGCGCCCAGCGGCGGGTTGGCCTCGTCGAAATAGATTTCGGAGTAGCACTCGTCCGACGCGATGATGAAGCCGTATTCGTCCGACAGCGCGAAGAGCTGCTTCCAGTCTTCGAGCGTGAGCACGGCGCCGGTCGGGTTGCCGGGGCTGCATACGAAGACGAGCTGTACGTTGCGCCATTCTTCGGGCGTGATCGCGGCGAAATCGGGTGCGTAGTTGCGCGCCGGGTCGCTGTTGGCGAACAGCGGCGTGGCGCCAGCCAGCAGCGCCGAGCCTTCGTAGATCTGGTAGAACGGGTTCGGGCACAGCACGCGGGCACCAGGCTTGCTGCCGTCGATCACGGTCTGCGCGAACGAGAACAGCGCCTCGCGGGAGCCGTTGACGGGAATCACTTCGGTGGCCGGGTCGACCTTCGGCAAGCCGTAGCGGCGCTCCAGCCATGCGGCGATGCACTGTCGCAGTGCATCGGAACCGAGCGTCGTGGGATAATTCGCCAGCCCGCCAAGCGCCGCCGTCAGCGCGTCTTTCACCAGGGCCGGCGTCGGGTGCTTGGGTTCGCCGATGCCGAAGCTGATCGGCGTATGGACGGCGCTGGGCGTGACGTCCTTCACAAGCGCTTTCAGTTTCTCGAACGGATACGGCTGCAGGGCTGACAGGCGCGGATTCACGGTGTTGGGCGGCGTTGTTGGGCTGGTAGCAGCCAAGCAGGGGCGCTCGGCGGGAAGCCCGAAATTATACGGCCAACGTGTGCTGGCCGCCCCAAGACAATGCTGCATGCGGCGGATTTCCGCCGTTTTTTTATTGCTCAGATGACATCGATAGCCTCCTCGGCGGACGCTTCCGCTCACCATGAGCCGCAATGGGCGGCGGCACTCTTCATCCTGCTGGGCGCCTCGGTCTGGGGCATTTCCTGGTATCCGTACCGCCTGCTGGCCGGCTGGGGGCTCGGCAGCATGCTGGCTTCGTCGATGACGGGCGCGGCTGCGGCTGTGCTGGCTGCCGTGGTGCTGCGTCGTCACTTTTCGACGTTTCAATGGTCGTGGCTGATCCCAGCGCTCGGGATTGCGGCGGGCGTCACCAACGCGGGCTTTGTCTGGGGCACGGTGCACGGCACGGTCATGCGGGTGCTGCTCCTGTTCTATCTGACGCCGGTCTGGACTGCGCTGCTGGCGCGCCTGTGGCTGCACGAGAGGCTGGGCTGGCGTGGCGGTGTGCTGCTCGCGCTGGCGCTGTCGGGCGCGGTGATGATGCTGTGGTCGGGCGAGGCCGGCACGCCATGGCCGGGCTCACCGGCGGAATGGGCGGGGTTGATTGCGGGGCTGGCTTTTGCGTGCAACAACGTGCTGTCCCGCCTGGCGGGGCAGCGTCATCCGACCATGCGCCCGGAGATGCGGACCGTGGTCGTCTTCACAGGCTGCGCGCTAGTGGGCTTTCCGGCTGCGCTGATGCTCGATGGCGTGCGCACGGTGCCGGCGGCTTTCTCACAGGGCAATACGTGGCTGCTGCTGGCGGGCATGGCCTGCGTGCTGGTCGGCGGCAATGCGATGGTTCAGCGCGGCCTGCAACGCTTGCCGGCCAATCGTGCGGCGTTGCTGATGCTGTTCGAGATCGTGGTCGCGGCCGTGTCGTCGGCGCTGCTGACGGCGGAGCGTCTGTCCCCCCAGGAGATGGTGGGCGGCGCCTGCATCGTCCTGGCCGGGGCGCTTTCGGGGCTGTCGCGGCGCAAGTAGGCCGCCGGCGTTTCGCAAACCAACCAAGGAGTTGCCGATGTTGCTTCGTTCGATTTCCATCGCGCTGACGTTTGCACTGTCGACGGCCGCTGCGGGCGCGCACGCCGCTCCGGCGGAGGCCGGCCCCGCGTATGGCCCGCGCCTGGAAGGCTTCGATTACCCGGCGCCCGTCAAGCTCTTCAAGTTCGAGTCGCAGGGCACCGCGCTGGAGATGGCGTATCTGGACGTTGCGCCGAAACGGCCGAACGGCCAGGTAGCGGTGCTACTGCACGGCAAGAACTTCTGCGCGGCCACCTGGGAAGGCACCATCGCCGCGCTCACTGGCGCCGGCTACCGCGTGATCGCCCCCGATCAGATCGGCTTCTGCAAATCGAGCAAGCCGCGCGCCTATCAGTTCACGTTCCAGCAACTGGCGAGCAACACGCATGCGCTGCTGGCGTCGCTCGGGATCGAGCAGGCCATCCTGATCGGCCATTCGACGGGCGGCATGCTGGCGACGCGCTACGCGCTGATGTATCCGAACGCGGTGTCGCGGCTGGTGATGATCAACCCGATCGGCCTGGAAGACTGGAAGACCAAGGGCGTGCCGTCCATGACGGTCGACCAGTGGTTTGCGCGTGAGAAGCAGACCACCGCCGAGCGCATCCGCGCATACGAGCAATCCACGTACTACGCCGGGCAATGGCGCACGCAATACGAACCCTGGGTGCAGATGCTGGCCGGCATGTACCGCGGCCCGGGGCGCGATCTGGTGGCGTGGAATTCCGCACTGCTGTACGACATGATCTACACGCAGCCCGTCGTCTATGAGTTCGGCCAGGTGCGCCCGCCGACGTTGCTGCTCATCGGCCAGAAAGACACCACCGCCATCGGCAAGGACGCGGCGCCGCCCGAAGCACGGGCGCAGTTGGGCCATTACCCCGAACTGGGCCGTGCCGCGGCCAAGGCCATCCCGCGCGCGACGCTGGTGGAATTCCCGGATGCGGGCCATGCGCCACAAATCCAGGATCCTGATGCGCTGCACCATGCGCTGCTCGCCTGGCTTGCCACGCCGGAGCCTTCGCGCACCCGCCGGCCCGACTGAGGCCATTTGTCATGAAGGTGAAACTGCTGACAAATCCGCAGCAATTTGACCTTCCGCGCCGCAAATTTCGTGCATTTTTGTAGCGATTTGGTTGGCGGGAGGCTGGGGTGCGAATGGTATGATGGCGCCATCCGCGCCCCTGGGGTGCGCCTTGTCAGTCTGCGCCGCACGGCGCTGGTGTGACGGTAAAGGCGCGCTCCTGGGGCGCCCGCTTTATCCCTTTTCTGATCCCTTCGAGACGAACACAACGTGCGCCTCTCTTCGATCAAGCTCGCAGGCTTCAAGTCTTTCGTCGATCCGACCAATTTCCATGTTCCGGGCCAGCTTGTCGGCATCGTCGGTCCGAACGGGTGCGGTAAATCCAACATCATCGACGCCGTGCGCTGGGTGCTGGGCGAATCACGCGCCGCAGAACTCCGTGGCGAATCGATGCAGGACGTCATCTTCAACGGCTCGACCCAGCGCAAGCCGGCTGGCCGCGCCAGCGTCGAACTGGTCTTCGACAACGCGGAAGGCCGCGCCGCCGGCCAGTGGAGCCAATACGCCGAAGTGGCGGTCAAGCGTGTGCTGAGCCGCGATGGCACCTCGTCGTACTTCATCAACAACCAGGCGGTGCGCCGCCGCGACATCCAGGACATCTTCCTCGGCACGGGCCTCGGGCCGCGCGCCTACGCCATCATCGGGCAGGGGATGATCTCCCGCATCATCGAGGCCAAGCCCGATGACATGCGCATCTTCCTGGAAGAAGCCGCGGGCGTGTCGAAGTACAAAGAGCGCCGCCGCGAAACCGAAAACCGCCTCTCCGACACGCGTGAAAACCTCACTCGCGTGGAAGACATCCTGCGCGAACTCGGCTCCAACCTCGAAAAGCTCGAGGGCCAGGCCGAAGTGGCGCAGCGCTTCCAGGCGCTGCAGGCCGACGGCGAAGAGAAACAGCACCTGCTGTGGCTGCTCCGCAAGCGTGAAGCGCAGGCCGAGCAGGAACGCCATCAGCGCGCCATCGAACAGGCACAGATCGACCTGGAAGCGCAGACCGCGCAGTTGCGCCACATCGAAGCCGAACTGGAAACAATGCGCGTGGCGCATTACGCGTCGTCCGATGCGATGCACGCCGCGCAGGGCGCGCTCTACGAAGCCAACTCCGAAGTCAGCCGCCTGGAGGCCGAGATCCGCTACGTGGTGGAATCGCGCAACCGCATTCAGCAGCAGATCGCCACGCTGACCGCGCAGCAGGAGCAGTGGCACACGCAGGGCGAGCAGGCGCAGGAAGACCTCGCCGCGGCCGAGGAAGAGCTGGCCATGGCCCAGGAGCGTGCCGCGCAGGCCGCCGAGGACGTCGCGCGCAAAGCCGACGAACTCCCCGCCATGGAAGCGCAGTGGCGCGATGCGCAGACCGCGCTGAACGATCAGCGCGCCGCGATCCTGCAATCGGAACAGGCGCTCAAGCTCGAAGCCGCGCACCAGCGCAATGCCGATCAGGCGCTGCTGCAGCTTGAGCAGCGCCGCGAACGTCTGACGCAGGAATCCTCAGGACTCGACAAGCCGGACGACGTGCAGCTCGAAACGCTGCGTGCTGAACTGGCCGAGCAGGAAGAGGTTCTCGCCGAAGCGCAAGCCGCGCTGGAAGACGCCGAGACGCAGGTGCCGCAGCTCGACGAGGCACGCCGCGCCGCGCAGGACCGCGTGCAATCGGAGGCCGCCGCGATTGCCAGCCTGGAAGCCCGCCTTGCCGCGCTCAAACAGCTGCAGGAAAACGTGCAGACCGACGGCAAGGTCCAGCCGTGGCTGGCCAAGCACGAACTGAGCGAACTGCCGCGCTTCTGGAAGAAGCTGCAGATCGAGCAGGGCTGGGAGCCCGCACTTGAAGCGGTGCTGCGCGAAAAGCTTGGCGCGCTGGAAGTCTCCAACCTTGATTGGATCAAGGCGTTTGCGGCCGACGCGCCGCCCGCCAAGCTCGCCTTCTATGCGCCGCCGCCTGCAGCGCGTCCGGTGGAAGCGCCGGCGGGGTTGCGTCCGTTGATGTCGCTGGTGCAAGTGACGGAGCCGGGCATGCGCGCCGTGCTGCAAGACTGGCTGGCCGACGTCTATATCGCCGACGACATGCAAGCTGCGCTCGCCGCGCGCCAGACGCTGCCGGAAGGCGGCACGTTTGTCGTTCAGGCTGGGCACCTGATTGGCCGGTCGTCCGTGCAGTTGTACGCGCCTGATTCCGAGCAGGCCGGCATGCTGGCGCGTGCGCAGGAAATCGAAAACCTGAACAAGCAGGTGCGTGCGCAGATGCTGTTGGCGGACGAAGCCAAGAGCGCCGCCGTGCGCGCTGAAGCGGCGTACAGCCAGGCCAGCCAAAACCTCACGCAGGTGCGGGCTCGCGCCGAGCAGGCCACGCGCCGCGTGCACGTGTTGCAGATGGACGTGCTCAAGCTGTCGCAGGCGATGGAGCGCTACAACGCGCGCAGCGGCCAGATCGACAGCGAGCTGGAAGAGATTCGCGCGCAGATCGAAGAGCAACGTGCCATCCGTGCCGAATCCGAAGCGACGTTCGAACAGCACGACGCGGCGCTCGCCGACATGCAGGCCCGTTTCGAAGACAGCCAGCAGGCGTTCGAAGCGCTGGAAGTTCGCCTGAGCGACGCACGCAACGCCTTGCGCGATCAGGAGCGCGGCGCACAAGAGGCGCACTTTGCCGAGCGCAATCTGCAGAACCGCATTGCCGAACTGAAGCGCAACATCCAGGTGGCGAGCGACCAGGCGCAGCAGATCGTGCTGACGCTGGAAAACGCGCGTGCCGAGCTGGAAACCATCAACGAGCAGACTGCGCATACCGGACTGCAGGAAGCGCTGGAGCGCCGTGCCGAGAAGGAAGAAAAGCTCGGGCTGGCGCGCATGGAACTGGATGCGCTGACCGCGCAACTGCGCACGCACGACGAGCAACGCTTGACCGCCGAGCGCGCCCAGCAACCGCTGCGCGATCGCATCACCGAACTGCAACTGAAGGAGCAGGCCGCGCGCTTGAACCAGGAGCAGTTCACTGAGCAGCTCACCGCTGCCAACGTGGACGAAACCGCATTGGCCGAACGCCTGACGGGCGACCTGAAGCCGTCGTACCTGCAAGGCGAAGTCACGCGCATCAACAACGCCATCAACGCGCTCGGCCCGGTCAACATGGCCGCGCTCGACGAACTGGCGGCGGCGCGCGAGCGCAAGGGCTTCCTCGATGCGCAATCGGCCGATTTGACCGACGCCATCACCACGTTGGAAGACGCCATCCGCAAGATCGATCAGGAAACACGCGCGCTGCTGCAAGGCACGTTCGACCAGGTCAACTATCACTTTGGCGAGCTGTTCCCGACGCTGTTCGGCGGCGGCCAGGCCAAGCTGATGATGACGGGCGAAGAGATTCTCGATGCGGGCGTGCAGGTGATGGCGCAGCCGCCGGGCAAGAAGAACTCGACCATTCACCTGCTGTCGGGCGGCGAGAAAGCGCTGACCGCCATTGCGCTGGTGTTTGCGATGTTCCAGCTGAATCCGGCCCCGTTCTGCTTGCTGGATGAGGTGGACGCGCCGCTGGACGACGCCAACACCGAGCGCTACGCCAACATGGTCAAGCGCATGTCCGACAAGACCCAATTCGTTTTTATTTCTCACAACAAGATTGCGATGGAAATGGCGCAACAGCTCATCGGTGTGACCATGCAGGAGCAAGGTGTCTCCCGAATCGTGGCGGTGGACATGGATGCCGCGCTGACCATGGCGGAGGCGGCATAAATGCAGGACAACAACCTTGTGATGGCCCTGCTGGGCGCCGGCGTGGTGTTTGTGCTGGTGATCGTTGTGTACAACCAGTGGCAGATCCGCAAGGCGCGCCGCCCCGAGGCGTACAACCCTGCCGTCGATGAGACGCCGCGCGGCGAAGGTTGGGCCGAGCGCGCGGAACCTGCCCTTGGCGGCGAGCGCGACGACATCAATCGCGTCGAACCTCGTCTGGAGCCCGGTTTCTCGGCGAAGACGTACACGCCGGCCACGGGCAGCGCTGAAACAGAAGCGGGTGTGATCGGCGCTGAAATCGCGCCTTCGGCCGACGATGCCGCGCTCGAAACGGCCGAAACGGAAGAGGTTGCCGAGCCTGCGCCGGGTTCGCTGGAGCCCGCCAATGGCGTGATCGATCCGCTGATCGATTGCATCGTGCCGCTGCATCCGGAACGCGAAGTGTCGGGCGATCGCCTGCTGCCGGCGCTGACCAAGCTGCGCCGCGCAGGCACCAAGCAGATTCACGTGGAAGGGTTGAACCCCGCCGCCAATGCGTGGGAAGCCATCCGCGCCGGTCAGCGCTACCTTGACGTGCAAGTGGCCGTGCAGTTGGCCAACCGCACGGGCCCGCTGAATGCGCTGGAGTTCTCGGAATTCATCAACGCCATCGATCCGCTGTCGGAAGCGGCCGATGCCGTGCCGGAACTGCCGGACATGAACGAGACGATTTCCAACGCGCGCGAACTCGATGCGTTTGCCGCCGAGTGCGACGTGCAACTGGGCGTGAGCGTGATCTCCGACGGGGCGCCGTGGTCGGCAGCGTATGTGCAGACGGTGGCCACGCAAGACGGGCTGGTCCTCTCGCGCGACGGCACGCGCTTCACGCGCTTCCACGCCGGTGCCGATGGCGTGCAGCGCGCGCTGTTCACCCTGCAGTTTGGCGACACCAATTTCCTGCGCGATGACCTGACCGTCAAGGCGGGTCGTCAGATCACCCTGTTGCTCGATGTGCCGGTGGCGGAAGAGGTGAGCAAGCCGTTCAAGCTGGTGTGCGAATACGCGTACACGCTGTCGCAGCGCATGGGCGCACAGGTGGTGGATGACAACCTGCGTCCGCTGACGGAGCAATCGTTCGTCGCCATCCAGAAGCATCTGCGGGTGCTGTACGACAAGCTCGAATCGCGCGGCATCCCGGCCGGTTCCAGCACCGCGGTGCGCTTGTTCAGCCACTGACGGACGCACGATGCGCAAGATTGCAGAACCCGCGTCCGGTGCCACACCCGAGGCGCGGGCAGCTTGGCTGCGCGCCGAGCTGAACCGCTACGCCCACGAGTACTACGTGCTCGACCAGCCCAGCGTGCCCGACGCTGAATACGACCGGCTCTATCGTGAGCTGGAAGCGCTGGAAGCGGAACATCCCGAGCTGAAGACGCCCGACTCGCCCACGCTGCGGGTCGGCGGGGCCGTCCTGCCCGAGTTTGCGGCGGTCAGGCATGTCATTCCCATGCTGTCGATCCGCACCGAGACCGACACCACCGCCAACGGCGCGCGTGCATTTGATGCGAGCGTACGCCGCGAACTGGGTCTCGACGACACCGACCCGCCCGTCGAATATGCCGCCGAGCTGAAGTTCGACGGCCTGGCGATCAGCCTGCGCTACGAGCGCGGTTATCTCGTGCAGGCGGCCACGCGCGGCGACGGCACCACGGGCGAAGACGTCACGCAGAACATCCGCACGATCCGCCAGGTTCCGCTGGGCCTGTCACCCGTTGATGGTCATGTGCCGGACGTGCTGGAAGTGCGCGGCGAGGTCTACATGCGCCGTGACGACTTCGAAAAGCTCAACGCACGCCAGCGCGAGCGCGGCGACAAGACCTTCGTCAACCCGCGCAACACCGCGGCCGGCGCTGTGCGCCAGCTCGATCCGAAGATGGCTGCCGAGCGCCCGCTGTCGTTCTTCGCCTATGGGCTGGGCGAAGTGGTCGGCTGGAAGGGCATGCCCGAGACACATTCCGGCATGCTCGACGCGCTGCAGGCGTTCGGTTTTCCGGTCAGCACGGAACGCGCTGCAGTGAAGGGCGGAGACGGGCTGGTCGAGTTTCATGACGCCATCGGTGCCAAGCGCGACAGCTTGCCGTTCGACATCGATGGCGTGGTCTACAAGGTCAACTCACTCGCGCTGCAACGCGAACTCGGCTTTCGCACGCGTGAGCCGCGCTGGGCGGTCGCGCACAAATATCCGGCGCAGGAAGCGCTGACCACGGTGGAGTCGATCGGCGTGCAGGTTGGCCGCACGGGCGCCATCACGCCGGTAGCGCGGCTGGTGCCGGTGTTTGTTGGCGGGGTGACGGTCACCAACGCCACGCTGCACAACGAAGACGAAGTGCGCCGCAAGGACGTTCGCGTTGGCGACACCGTGATCGTCCGGCGCGCCGGTGACGTGATCCCCGAGGTGGTGAGCGTGGTGCTTGATCGCCGCCCGATGGACGACGTGCCGGGCAGTGACTTGTTCGATCCGAAGCAGCAGCCGAAGTACCCGCCGTTCGAACTGCCGAAGACGTGCCCGGTGTGCGGCTCGCATGTCGTGCGCGAAGAGGGCGAGGCGGTGGCCCGTTGCTCGGGCGGTCTGTTCTGCTCGGCGCAGCGCAAAGAGGCGATCCGCCACTTTGCCGGCCGCCGCATGATGGACATCGAAGGCCTGGGCGAGCGTTACATCGACAACCTGGTCGAGCTGGATTACGTGCACGGCATCGCCGATCTGTACAAGCTCAAGCTCGAAGACTTCCTGGAGATGAAGCGCCGCGCGGATGAGCGTGATGGCGTGACGCCCGAGACGGTTTCCGCCGGCAAGATCGCCACCAAGTGGGCGGAGAACCTGCTGGAGGGCATCCAGGCCAGCAAGACGCCGCCGCTGGCGCGCTTCCTTTTTGCGCTGGGCATTCGCCACGTGGGCGAGTCGACCGCCAAGACGCTCGCGGACTGGCTCGGCAGCCTGGCCATCATCCGGCGCGCACCCGCGCCGCTGCTGCTCGCGCTGCCCGACGTGGGCGCCACGGTGGCTGAGGCCATCGCCGACTTCTTTGCCGAGCCGAAGAATCAGCAGGCGCTGGATGCGCTGCTCGAAGCCGGTGTTGTGCCGCAAGGCGAGCACGCGCCCAACGCGAAGCTGCGCGAGAAGCTGGAGCCGGCAGAGCTGTACGCCACGCTCGGCGTGCCCAAGCTGACGGCCACGCGTGCGAAGCAACTGGCTGTGGCAGCGCCAACGCTTGCCCAGCTGGCGAGCGTGGGACCCGAGCAGTTGGCTGGCCTGCCGGCGGATGTGGCTGCGTCGCTGCTCGAATGGCTCGCCTCGCACGACCATCGCGCGCAATTGACGAAGCTCGACGCGTTGCGCGACGAGTTGCTCGCCACCATGCCCGCCGAAGCCGCCGAAGAAGGCGTGCTGGCCGGCAAGACCGTCGTGTTGACCGGCACGTTGCAGAACCTCACGCGTGACGAAGCGAAGGCCATGCTGGAAGCGGCCGGCGCCAAGGTGTCGGGTTCGGTGTCGAAGAAAACGGACTACGTTGTCGCCGGAGAAGACGCCGGCAGCAAGCTCGCCAAAGCCGAAGAATTGAACGTGAAGGTTCTGAACGAAGCGGGTATGCTCGCGCTGTTAAAAAATCCGGCGGGAGACCAGTCATGATCCGAAACATCCTCAAGATGGGCGACAGCCGGCTGCTGCGGGTGGCCAAGCGGGTCGAGCGCTTTCACACGCCCGAATTGACTGCCCTGATCGAAGACATGTTCGACACCATGGATGCGGCGCGCGGTGCAGGCTTGGCCGCGCCGCAGATCGGTGTGGACCTCCAGGTCGTCATCTTCGGGTTCGATCGCAACGATCGGTATCCGGATGCACCGGCCGTGCCGAAGACCGTGTTGATCAACCCCACTATCGAGCCGCTGTCGGACGAGATGGAAGACGGCTGGGAGGGTTGCCTCTCGGTGCCCGGCCTGCGTGGCGTCGTGCCGCGCCATACACGCCTGCGCTATACCGGCTTCGATCAGCACGGCCACGCCATCGACCGCATTGCCGAAGGCTTCCACGCCCGCGTCGTGCAGCACGAATGCGACCACCTGCAGGGCGTGCTGTACCCCATGCGCGTGAAGGATTTCACCCGTTTCGGCTTTACCGAAGTGCTGTTCCCGGAATTGCCCGCCAATCACGACGACTGATCGCGACTGCGGGAGCGTCGCACCTGCGGGGGCGGGTAGGCGCGTGTTTCATCCACCACGGAGACGATATGAAGCGCGATGGTTTGAGGGGCTGGCGCGGGCTGGCGCTTGGGGTCGCCATGACGGCGATGCTGGGGTTGGCTGCGTGCGCGGGGCCGCAGGCGCCCGAAACGACGGCGGCCGCACCGGTTGCCCAGAAGCCTCAGGGGCCGGTCTGGCAACGCGTGCATCTTGGCGCGGATGCTATGGCCTACGATTTCCCTGTCTACGCCAACCATCCGCTTGATGGCGACCTGAGCGGTATTCGCGAAGTCGTGTTCGTGCAGCACGGCCTGCAGCGCAACGGCAACGACTACTACACCGCCGGCGCCGATCTGCTCCAGGCCAGCGGCCGCAATCCCGACGAAGTCCTGCTGATCGCCCCGAACTTTCCCGGCACGCCCGATGAAGGCAAAGGCTTCGACGGCATGCCGGTGTGGTCGGTGGATGGCTGGATCGGCGGCTTCAACGCCACCAACGCGCCGTACACGGACCTGAGTTCGCTCAAGGTGCTCGATGACCTGATCGGCTACGTGACCGACCCGGCGCGTGCGCCCAACGTCAAGCGCGTGACGGTGGCAGGCCATTCGGGTGGCGGCCAGATCGTGCAGCGCTACGCCGTGCTCAACAACGTGGACGAGGCCATCCGCAAGCGCGGCATCGACCTGCGCTACGTCGTCGCCAATCCGTCGTCGTATCTGTATTTCACGCCGGAGCGACCGCGCGGCAAAGGTTTTGCGCGCTACAGCACCAGCGTCTGCCCGGACTACGACCACTACAAATACGGCATGGTCGACATGGTGCCGTATGCCGCCGGCAAGACCGGCCGTCAGTTGTTCAACCGATATGCGCAGCGCCACGTGACCTACCTGGCCGGCACGAACGACAACGACCCGAACCACCGCGTGCTCGACAAGCTGTGCGGTGCCGAGGCCGAAGGTCCGACGCGCCTGGACCGCGCGCGCAACTACTGGCGCTACGAACACCACATGGCGGGGCGCAAGCGCGTCAACCACCAGGCGCACGAAGTGGTGGGCGTAGGCCACGACCAGGCGAAGATGTTCGGCTCGCGTTGCGGCGCGCAAGCCGTGTTTGGCATGCCCGCATCGGCCAACACCACCGGGGCAGCCTGTCAGGCTCCGCGTCTCTGACTTAGGTGGCAGGCATAAAAAAACCGGTCAGCGTATTGCGCGCTGACCGGTTTTTTCTTTGCGGCAGAGGCTGCCTCAGAACTTCTCGAACGGCCCCAGGAATCGCCACTGGCCGACCGGCAGGTCGCCCAGCACGATGCTGCCCATGCGGATGCGCTTCAGGCCCACCACTTCCAGTCCCACCTGTTCGCACATGCGGCGGATCTGGCGCTTCTTGCCTTCACGCAGCACGAAGCGCAGCTGCTCTTCGTTCTGCCAGCTCACCTTCGCGGGCTTGAGTGCTTCGCCGTCGAGCGACAGGCCAAAGCGCAGCTTTTCCATCAGCTCTTCCGGGAACACCTTGGAGATGTCGCGCTCGACCACGCCGTTCGGCGAATGCCACACCACGCGCACCAGGTATTCCTTCTCGACCGTTGAATCCTCGCCGATGAGGTGGCGTGCCACGCGGCCGTCTTGCGTCAACACCAGCAGCCCGGTGGAATCGATATCCAGTCGACCGGCCGGCGCCAACGCCCGACGCTGCCACGGCGCGAAGCGCTTGCGTGTGGGGTCACCTTCCCATTGGTTTTCCGGCACGAACAGCGAAATCGCCGGCTGATAGCCGTCTTCTGCCTGGCCAGACACGTAGCCGACCGGCTTGTGCATCAGCACGGTCACGCGCTCGCCTTGCTCCGAACGCGCTGCCTGGTGGATTTCGATGATCGAATCCGGCTTGACACGCGAACCCAGCTCGGTGACGGGCTCGCCGTCCACCAACACCCAGCCGCGCGGAATCCATTCATCAGCCTCGCGGCGTGAGCACAGGCCCAGTTCGGACATGCGTTTGGACAGACGGACCAGTCCGCTCGATTCGGTTTGCGCGGCCTGGCGCGGTGCCTGCTCCTCGGTATGACGCGGGGCGCGCTCTTCACGCTCGCGCTCGGGCCGTTGCGGACGGGCCGGACGGTCTTCGAAGCGTCGCGGCGGACGGTCGTTGTCAAAACGGCGCGGAGGGCGTTCGTCATCGAAACGACGCGGTGCGCGGTCATCGCCATAGCGGCGCGGCGGCCGCTGCTCGTCGTCGAATCGACGGGGCGCGCGTTGATCGTCGCCATAGCGGCGCGGGCGCTCGTCATCGAAGCGCCTCGGAGAACGCTGGTCGCCATCGCGGCGCGGCGCGCGTTGATCGTCGCCATAGCGGCGCGGGCGCTCGTCATCGAAGCGACGTGGCGGCCGTTGGTCGTCGCCGAACTTGCGCGGCGGGCGTTCGTTGTCGAATCGACGCGGAGGACGCTCGTCGTCGAACCGGCGAGGCGGGCGATCCTCGAACCGTCGGCGAGGACGTTCGTCGTCGAAACGACGCGGTGGCCGTTGCTCATCGTCGAATCGACGAGGCGGGCGTTGATCGTCAAAGCGTCGTGGAGGACGCTGGTCGCCATGCCGGCGCGGCGCGCGTTGATCGTCGCCATAGCGGCGCGGGCGCTCGTCATCGAAGCG
>NZ_VOSS01000141.1 GCF_007997035.1 Ralstonia sp. TCR112
CAACGTCGGTGCCACGGCCACGGGCTGCATCCGCCCCGAGCGCATGCGCCTGGCCGAGGGCGCCTCCGCCGCCGGCAACGCGATCACCGGACAGACGCGTGGGCTCGTCTACTTTGGCGACCACGTGCGCATGCGCTGCGCCCTGCCCGACCAGCCCGAATGTTTCGTGAAGGTGCCGCTGGGCACGCGCGCGCTCGAAGGCTTCGCGCCCGGCGCGCCGATCCAGCTGGAGTTCGCACCGGAACACCTGCGCGTTTTTGCATGACGCATGCGGGCAGCCCTGCCCGCATGCCACGACCACACGTTGTACCCACACGCCAATAAGAGGAGCCAGGAATGAAACACACCACAAAGACGCGTCTGTCCGTGCTTGCCGGCGCGTTCGCCATTGCATTCGGCGCGCATGCAGCGGAAATCACCGTCGTGAACTTCGGCGGCGCCAATGGCGACGCGCAGAAGGCCGCGTTCAACAAGCCGTTCGAGGCGCAGACCGGCAACAAGGTCACCGTGGTCGAGTACAACGGCGAGCAGGCCAAGATCAAGGCCATGGTCGAAGCCAAGCACGTCAACTGGGACGTGGTCGAAGTGGAATCGGGCGACATCGGCCGCGGCTGCGATGAAGGCCTGTTCGAGAAGCTCGACTGGAGCAAGATCGCCAAGAAGAGCGATCTGATCCCCGAGTCGCCGAGCACCTGCGGCGTGGGCTTCTTCGTGTGGTCGACCGCGATGGCGTACAACGCCGACAAGCTCAAGACCGCCCCGACCGGCTGGGCCGATTTCTGGGACGTGAAGAAATTCCCGGGCAAGCGCGGCATGCGCAAGGGTGCGCGCGGCAACCTGGAATTCGCGCTGATGGCCGACGGCGTGCCCGTCAAGGACGTCTACAAGGTGCTCGCCACCAAGGACGGCCAGAACCGCGCGTTCAAGAAGCTCGATCAGCTCAAGCCGAACATCCAGTGGTGGGAAGCCGGCGCGCAGCCGCCGCAGTTCCTGGTGGCGGGTGACGTGGTGATGTCCACCGCGTTCAACGGCCGTATCGACGCTGCACAGCGCGAAGGCAAGAACCTGAAGGTGGTCTGGAACGGCAGCATCTACGACCTGGACTACTGGGCTATCCCCAAGGGCACGCCCAACAAGGCGCTGGCCGAGCAGTACATCGCTTACACGCTGTCGCAGAAGCCACAGCAGGAATACGCCAAGCACATCGCGTATGGCCCGGCCAACGTGGCGGCCATCAAGGCGCTCGACGCCAAGACGCAGGCCAACATGCCGAACTCCCCGGAGAACGCCAAGAACGCCGTGCTGCAGAACCTGCAGTTCTGGACTGACCATGGCGACGAGCTGGAGCAGCGCTTCGCCTCGTGGGCGTCGAAGTAACCGCATCGCGGTGTAACGCAGTGACCGCGCGGATGCCCTGCCCCTTCGGCAAGGCATCCGCCGGATGAATTCCCGTAGCGATGGCGAGGCAGCATTGAACACCATGACGATCGCGGCTGAATCGGTTCCTGATTCGACGGCCAAACTCAAACGCGAATTGAAGAGCGCTGAGGCGCGCAGGCGTGCCATGGCCCTGGCGCTGGTGGCGCCGCTCGCCATCTTCCTGCTGCTCATCTTTGTCGTGCCGATCGGCGCCCTGCTCACACGCGCCGTGCAGAACCCGGAGGTAGCCGACGCGCTGCCCAAGACGGTCATCGCCCTGAAGGACTGGGACCGCAAGAGCCCGCCGGCCGACGCCGCCTACGCCGCGCTCGCCGCCGACCTCACGACGGTGAGCGAAGGCGAAGCGATGGGCGCACTGGCTCGCCGCCTCAACACCGAAATCCCGGGCTTCCGCTCGCTCGTTGCCAAGACCGCGCGCGCCATGCCACTGGCCGATGACCAGGGCAAGGCACTGACGCTCACGCCCGGCCAGACCCGCGCCAAGCTCCTCGAACTCGACGAGCGCTGGGGCGATGTCACGTACTGGCAGGCCATTGCCAAGAACAGCAGCCGCACGTCGCCGTTCTACCTGCTGGCCGCGCTGGACCACCGGCAAGATGCCTTCGGCCACATCGAAGCGACCGACCCAGACGAGCAGATCTACGTGACGGTGTTTATCCGCACCTTCGTCATCAGCGCGATGGTGACGCTGTTCGCACTGCTGCTGGGCTATCCGCTGTCGTACTGGATCGCCTCGCTGCCCGAGCGCCGCGCCAACCTCGTCATGGTGATGGTGCTGATCCCGTTCTGGACGTCCATCCTCGTGCGCGTGGCGGCGTGGATCGTGCTGCTCCAGACCGAAGGCCTGATCAACCACGGCCTGATGGACCTCGGCATCATCAAGGAGCCGCTGGCGCTGCTGTTCAATCGCGTGGGCGTGTACATCTCGATGACGCACATCCTGCTGCCGTTCATGATCCTGCCGCTGTACAGCGTGATGAAGTCGATCCCGCCCACGTACCAGCGCGCGGCCGTGTCGCTGGGCAGCCATCCGTTTGCCGCGTTCTGGCGCGTGTATGTGCCGCAGACGTACCCGGGCATCGGCGCCGGCGCGCTGCTGGTGTTCATCCTG
>NZ_VOSS01000142.1 GCF_007997035.1 Ralstonia sp. TCR112
CGCTGCTGGTGTTCATCCTGGCACTCGGTTACTACATCACCCCCGCGCTGCTGGGCGGGCCGAACGACCAGATGGTCAGCTACTACGTGGCCTACTTCACCAACGTCACGATCAACTGGGGCATGGCATGCGCGCTGGGTGCGCTGCTGTTGCTGGCCACGCTGGTGCTGTACGCCGTGTATGGGCGCTTCACGCGGCCCAAGGTTCGCGTTGGTTGAACGGAGCCCATCGAACATGAAACTCGCCAAACCGATGTTTGCCCCGCACACCTCGCTCGTCGAGCGCCTGTGGTACTTCGCGCTGCGCGGCCTGGCCGTGCTGACGCTGCTGTACCTCGTGCTGCCGGTGCTGGTGATCGTGCCGCTGTCGTTCTCGTCGAGCACGTTCCTTTCGTACCCGATTCCCAGCTATTCGCTGCGCTGGTATCAGAACCTCGTCACGTCGGACGAATGGCGCATGGCGGCCAAGAACAGCTTCATCGTCGCCCCCGCCGCCACGATCGTCGCAACGGTGCTCGGCACGCTGGCCGCCATCGGGCTGAACAAGGCGGACTTCCGCGGCAAGGGTCTGCTGATGGCCGTGCTGGTGTCGCCGATGATCGTGCCCGTGGTGGTCGTAGGCGTCGGCATGTACTTGTTCTTCGCGCCGCTGGGGCTGGCCAATACGTATATCGGGCTGATCCTCGCGCATGCGGCGCTGGGCGTGCCGTTTGTGGTGACGACCGTGCTGGCGACGCTGCAGGGCTTCAATCACAACCTCGTGCGGGCGAGCCTGTCGCTGGGGGCCAACCCGGTCATGACGTTCTTCCGCATCACCCTGCCCGTCATCGCGCCGGGCGTGATTTCAGGGGCGCTGTTTGCCTTTGCTACGTCGTTTGATGAGGTGGTGGTGACGCTCTTCCTGGCGGGGGCGGATCAGGTCACGCTGCCGCGTCAGATGTTCACGGGTATTCGCGAAAACATCTCGCCGACGATTGCGGCGCTGGCGACGATCTTGATTGTGTTCTCGACGTGTCTGCTGTTGACGTTTGAGTGGCTGCGGGGGCGGGCTGCGGCTAAGGCGGTGGCGTAAGGGTTTTGGGTTTTGGGGTTGTTGGTTTTGGGTTGTTTCTTGTGGTGGATCTCTTGTTTCATCCCCTGCCGGGGCTGACTTACTTTCTTTTGGTCTTGGCCAAAGAAAGGTAGGCAAAAGAAAGGCGCGCCCGAGATGGCGAAAGATTCCTTGAATTTCCGTAACCGGGCGGAGACGGGAAAAACTCGCTTCGCTCAGACAGTTTCCCCCTCTTTTTCCTCCCTGCAACAGAAATTCAAGGCGCCATCTAGGGCAGGAAAGTCAAAGGACAAAAGCCACACCATCTGGACACAAGCCCAAAAGACAAGGCCAACCTCGCGACGGGTTGGCCTTTTTCTTTTGACGTTGAGCCCTTGATGGCGCCTTGAATTTTCGTAAGCGGGCGGAAAAAAGGTGGGGAACTGTCTGAGCGCAGCGAGTTTTCCCCACCTCCGCCCGGTTACGCAAATTCAAGGAATCTTTTCGCCATCTCGGGCGCGCCTTCTGTTTGCTTACTTTTCTTTGGCAAGACAAAGAAAAGTGAGTCGGTCCCGGCAGGGAACGAAAGGGAGGTGGACCACCAACGCTCAAATCCTCAAAGGATCAATCTCCAACTGCCACCGCACCCCCTTCACAGTCTTGCCAATCCCCGCAAACCCCTCAGTCCAGGCAGTCAACAGCTTCTGCAAAGCCGCGCGAGAACCCGATTCCACCAGCAACTGCGCCCGCTCGCGGTTGGCCAGGCGCACCATCGTCATCGGCACCGGATCATGCAAAAACACCGGCGCGCCCAATTCAGCGGCCAAGGCTTCACCAGCCGAACGCGCGGCGCCCAAAAACTCCAGCGCGCGTGCGACTTCCTTGTGCTCTGCGGTCAACAACGCCTGATAGGCAAACGGCGGCAGCCCGGCCTGTTTGCGCTCCCGCAGCAGCTGGCGCGCAAAACCGTCGTAGTCGTGCCGAACCAGCGCCTGCAGCGCCGGTGCGTCGGGATACCGCGTCTGAATCAGCACCTCGCCGGCCAAGCCGGCCCGGCCCGCGCGGCCCGCCACCTGCATCAGCGAGGCAAAGAGATGCTCTCCCGCGCGGAAGTCGTGCGAGAACAGCGAGGAATCGGGCGCGACCACGCCCACCAGCGTCACGCGCTGGAAGTCGTGCCCCTTGGCGACCATCTGCGTGCCGATCAGGATGTCGACGCCGCCTTCGTGCACGGTGTCGAACAGCGCTTCGGCGCTGCCCTTGCGGCGGGTGGAATCGGCGTCGATGCGGGCGACGCGGGCCTGCGGAAACAGCTCGCCGAGCGTTTCTTCAATGCGCTGGGTGCCGCGCCCGAGCGGGGCGATGTCGACGTTGCCGCAGTCGGGGCAGTGATGCGGAATGCGCGATTCGTACCCGCAGTGGTGACAGCGCAGGCGCCGCTCCGGCTTGTGCAGCACCAGGTACGCCGAGCAGCGCGGACAGCCCGACAGCCAGCCGCAGGCGTCGCAGGACAGCACAGGCGCGTAGCCGCGGCGGTTGAGGAACAGCAGGCTTTGTTCGCCGCGCGCCAGGCGATCGGCAATCGCATCGACGAGCGGTTTGGACAGCCCATCACGAATCGCACGCCCGGCGCGGCGCTCCAGGTTCAGGTCGATGAGCGACACGCGCGGCAGCACCGCTTCTGCCTGCGCGCGTTGCGAGAGCGTCAGGCGCGTCGTAGCCGTCTGCTCGGCGCGCCACCAGGTTTCCAGCGACGGCGTGGCAGAGCCCAGTACCACGGGGATGTTGCGCTGCTTGGCACGCCATAGCGCCAGGTCGCGTGCGGAATAACGCAGACCCTCCTGCTGCTTGTACGACGTGTCGTGCTCCTCATCGACAAGGATGAGCGCGAGGTTGGGCAGCGACGCCAGCATCGCCAGCCGCGTGCCGAGCACGATGCGCGCTTCACCGCGATGCGCGGCCAGCCAGTTCAGCGCGCGCGGCTGTTCGGCCAGACCGCTGTGCAGCGCGGCCATGGGCACGCCGGGAAAACGCGCCGCAATGCGCGCCTCCAGCTGCGGCGTCAGGTTGATCTCGGGCACCAGCATCAGGACCTGCGCGGCGGGGTCGCGCGCCAAGGCGTCGGCGATGGCGTGCAGGTAGACCTCGGTCTTGCCGCTTCCGGTCACGCCAAACAATAGGAAGGGGCTGAAGGTACCCGCCGCCCCGGCCTGGGCGATGGCCGCCACGGCGGCGGCCTGTTCGTCGTTCAGGGCGGGCGCGACGGAAGGCGCCGGCAGCTCGAGCGGTTGCGGCAGCAGCGCCTTCGGCCGCAGTTCTGCGCGCAGCCAGCCGACGGTCGTCCAGTCCCGCAGCTTGGCGACGGCTTGCCCGTGCAATTCAACGGCGGCGCTGGTGGACAGCTCGCCATCGCCGGTCAGTGCTTCGGCCAGGCGCATGGCGCCGGACGCACGTTTCGGAACGCTGTCGAGCAACGCGGCCCGCGCCGGTTCAAACATCACGTAGACGGTTTCGTTGGCCTGCCGGGCGAGGTTGTCCCAGCTGCCCGGCGTGCGCCACAACGGCGGCAACGCGGGCAACGTCACCTCGCCGAGCGCACGGTGGTAGTAACCGGCAGCAAATTCGGCGAGCGCCCGCCATTCGGCGTCGAGCGGCGGCACCCAGGCCAGCACCCGCTCCACATCGCGCAGCTTTTCTTGCGGAACATCGGTGGTTGCGGCAGTTTCGACCACCAACGCCACCACCCGCCTGTTGCCGAACGGCACCACCACGAGCTGCCCAACCAGCACAGGTTGCCCGCACCGGTAATCGAACACGGCATCGAGCGGTGTATCGATCACCACACGCGCAATGGCAGCCGACACCTGGGCATCAGAAAACGCGGCGTCGACGTGGGCGGTGGTCATGCTTGGCGCAAACGGTTGAATTGCAAAGAGTTTGTTGCGATGCAGCGGCGCATCCTGCACCTGGGAAATGCGTCTTGCCCATCTCACCTTGCCTTCACAGCCATTGCCATGGTCGGTTCAATGTTCAAGTACTACTTGAGGTTTATGCCTTGGCGCCCTGATCGGCGACCGTTTTCCGGCCTATCCACACGGCCTGTGGATAACTTTGTTGAAAAGTCGGCCGCTGCGCCCGCGAAGGCCGGTAGACGCGCTGTTTTTCTAGCTTGCACGATTTACGCGCACGCGGCTTTCTTTCAGAAAAATCAAACACTTATGCGGTGCGTGCACAGAGCCGCCCCTGTTGCGCCGCGGAAAGAACCAGCCGCGACAGCTTTGTGCATAAGTCAAGTCTTGACAGCCGGCTTACGCACCAGAAAGCGCGAAATAAATCGCTTGACACCCCGTTGGGGCCAGATGGGGCCACCGGCACGCGAGTAGTCACTCACCCCTACTGCACCAAAGCGGCGAAGATTCCACCCGTGCCCCCGACTTCACGCACTATTGCGGCACGATTCAAACGCTATCGCACTGCAGCATTGATCTTGATCGTGTTACTTCGCTTTCGACCGCAGCGCGCGGCTGAAGCTGTGCACCTCCTCCACCAGCACCGATACGGCTTCGGGCGGGGTGAACTGCGAGATGCCGTGGCCGAGGTTGAAGATGTGGCCATCGCTGCCACCGCCGGCTGCGTAGTCTTCCAGCACGCGGCGCGCTTGCGCGCGAATCGCCTCCGGCTCGGCAAACAGCACGGTGGGGTCCAGGTTGCCTTGCAAGGCGACGCGGCCCGCCGTTCGCTGGCGAGCGCGCTGCAGGTTGACGGTCCAGTCCACGCCCAGCGCGTCAGCACCGGTCTCGGCCATGCCTTCGAGCCACAGGCCGCCGCCCTTGGTGAACAGGATGACCGGCACGCGCTGGCCGTCGGCCCCGGGGCGAATACCCTTCACCACGCGGGCCATGTAGGCCAGCGAAAACTCCTGGTAGATGCCATCGGCCAGCGCTCCGCCCCAGGTATCGAACACCTGCACAGCCTGTGCGCCTGCATCGATCTGTGCATTCAGATAGTCGATCACGGCCTGCGCGTTGATCTCCAGGATGCGGTGCATCAGGTCCGGGCGCGCGTAGAGCATCGACTTGACGGTGCGGAAGTCGTCCGAACCGCCGCCTTCGACCATGTAGCAGGCGAGCGTCCACGGGCTGCCCGAGAAGCCGATGAGCGGCACCCGCTGGCGGCCGTCCTGGACGAGCGCACGGCGGATTTCCGCCACGGCGTCAAACACGTATTGCAGCGACGACATGTCCGGCACGGACAGCGCCGCCACATCGGCTTCCGTGCGCACCGGCTTGGCAAAGCGCGGCCCCTCGCCTTGCGCGAACGACAGCCCCAGGCCCATGGCGTCGGGCACGGTCAGGATGTCGGAGAACAGGATTGCCGCGTCCAAGGGGTAGCGGTCCAGCGGCTGCAGCGTCACTTCCGTCGCGTACGCAGGCGACTTGGCCAAGCCGAGGAAGCTGCCGGCCCGCGCACGCGTGGCGTTGTACTCAGGCAGATAGCGGCCCGCCTGGCGCATCAGCCACAGCGGGGTGTAGTCGGTCGGCTGGCGGCGCAGGGCGCGCAGGAAGGTGTCGTTGGCGAGCGGGGCGGACATGGCGATGGACTCTTGAGGAGGGCGCCATTGTAAGGGATGGTGTTTTTATCCTTCCCTGACCCAGGCCAACCCGTCGCCAATCACGACGCAGATATCACGGCACCTTGTGCGTATCGCCCGCACGCTGCGGCGGCAGCTTGATCGCCATCGACTTGAAATCCGGGCTGGTGGTCAGTGTTCCGTGCACCACGCCGCGCGGAATCACGACCAGATCGCCCGCCCGGACTTCCCGCGGCGCGCTGTCGAGCCAGACGGTGGCCGTGCCCGACATCACGTACTGGATTTCGTCGGCGTACGTATGCGTGTGCTTGGCGACGGTACCGACCTGGACGCCCACCGTGCCGTTGGCCGCCGTGACCAGCGTCTTGGTGCGCAGCGTACCCATCTCGGCGATGACGGGGCCGATTTCGTCCGGCGTCATGCCGCCCATGTTGACGATCTGCGCCGCAAGCGGCGGTGCCGAGGCCGGAGCCGATGCCGCCGCCGGTTCTGGCACTTGCGCAAACGCGCCGACACCGGCGGCAAAGATAGCGGCAGCGGAAATCGCTCGAATCACAGCAACAGGACGATGGCGATGCATGATGGCTCCTCATGACGCGGCCGCCGTCAAGGCGCGGCAGTCCGTGTGGCGCGGTCGCTTGACCGACTCGCGGCGATTGTCGCATCGGCATGCGGCCGCGTAGACCTAGGGCGATTCCCGAGAAACCGGGGCGCCGCTCCCAAACCGGCTCGCCTATAGTGGACCGCGCCAAGCCCGCCACAAAACGACATCACAGGAGACCGGCATGACACACAAGGGAAGCTGCCACTGCGGCAAGGTCGCATTCGAAGTCGAAGGCCATCCGGAAAGCGCGATGGCGTGCAACTGCTCCATCTGTCAGCGCAAGGGCTCGCTGCTGTGGTTCGTGGCGCGCGACAAGGTGCGGCTGCTGACGCCGGAAGACAACGCAAGCACCTACCTCTTCCGCAAGCACGTCATCAAGCACCGCTTCTGCCCCACCTGCGGCATCCATCCGTATGCCGAGGGCGTCATGCCCGACGGCACGCCCATGATTGCCGTCAACGTGCGCTGTCTGGAAGACATCGATTTGGCCAGTGTGCCGGTCACCCACTTCGACGGGCGGTCGATGTAGCAGCGCGGCGCTACAGCCACATCTGCATCACGCGCTCGCCGGCCTCCACCGGCTTGCCGTTCGGCATCCACACCGCATCCAGCATCGGCCGCACGAGATCGAGTTCGGTCGACATGCCGTCCTGCCGGCCAAAGCGTGCGCTGTTGGCGGCCTGCGCTTCCACGATGCGGCGGTCCTGCTCCGCCACGCGATACAGGAACGGCCAGACGAGCCAGCGCACGGCCCAGGCCGGCGCCCAGCGGTTTTCCACATGCAGCGTGGCGAACAGGCGCGTGCGCATCTCGTCTTCGGGCGTGAAGTGCAGCGTGAAATACAGCGCACTGCCGTTGGCGTAGCGGTATTCGAGCTGGGCGGTGGAAGGCGCGGCGATACCGAAATGCGCACGCTCCATCGTGCGCGGCGATTCGAACAGGCGGTACAGCAGACCGCTTTGCTGCGGCTGGCCGGCGTAGTCGACCTGCAGGCCATCTGCCGACTGGGCGACGGTCACCGTCATCGGCTGGCGCGCGCCATGGCTGCGCACGAGACCCGGATGCACGAGATGCGTGTGCAGCGGGTCAAGAAAATTCTCCAGCGCGTCGGCGGGGCGTGCCTGCCACAGCGTGCTCCACAGAAAGCGGCGGCTGCCGGGCGGCAAGCGCTGCAGGAACGCCGGCAAGGCCGCAGGCGCAGCTTCGCCCGGCGGCCGTGCACTCATCCAGATCAGCCCGTCGTGCTCGAACACCTGCCACGCATTCACTTGCACGGCGGGCACGGCGGCGCCTGGGCACAGGCCCGGCATGGTGGTGCAGCGGCCGTCGGCGCCGAACGTCCAACCGTGGTATTTGCACTGCAGTGTCTCGCCAACGAGCTGGCCGTCGGACAACGGCACATGCCGATGCGGGCAGCGATCGTCCAGCGCAAGCAAGCCGCTGGAGGGCAAGCGCGCGAGCACCACCGCGCGGCCAAACACGGTCACGTGCATCGGTTTGTCGCGCAGGCGGTTCGCCTCGGCGACGGGATACCAGCCGCGCAGCAGCGTGGCGTTCCAGGCAGTCATAACTGAAAGCGTTGCATGATCGGCACGCCGATCCGGGTGGTGAGGGTGCGCAGCACGGCGACGGCGCGGCGCGTGGCGGGTGGCAGATGCCTGCAGTAGACGGCGCTCATCTCGATGGCCGGCACGCCTCCGCGCAGGCGCTTGAAGTGCGCGGCGCCAGCGCTCAGGTTCAACTCGGCATCGCGCGTGATGGTCAGGCGCAGCACGTGCGCCATCAGCAGGCGATACAGCCCTGCTTGCTGGGGCCACGTCGTGTCGTAGCCGACGATGGGCGCGGTCAGCAACGGCCCTTGCCCAAACACGCCGACCACCGCGCGCAGCACGCCCTGCGCATCCCGAAAACCCGCGCATTCGAGCAGCCCTGCCGCGTGCCACGCGCGAAGAAACGCTGCGGTGTAACGCGGGTTCAGCGCGGAATACTTGTCGAGATAGAGCTGCGCATAGAGCCGCTCGGCCTGCGCGAAGTCGGTGTCGGTCAAGGCGTCGTGCGGCACGAAGGTCAGCGGCGTCGCGTCGAGCAGCTTGAGGTCCCGCCGCAGATCGCGACGCAGTTCCGACACGCGCGACGCACGCTGCAACTGCAGGAACAGATAGACCTGCCGCGTGGGGATCAAATCGAAGCCGGCAGCCGTGGCGGCGCGCAGCCAGTCGGCGTGCTGGATCGTGTTGAGCGAACGCAGCCAGATCGCGCGGTCCGGCCAGCGCTCGCGGCATGTTCGCGCGAGCGCTTCCAGATCGAAGGCCGCCGCCGATGGATACAGGTTCGTACTGACCAGCCAGTTGTTGACGGCCACCGCACGGTCGAGCTGCGCATGCCGCATCCACGCATCGGCCAGGCCAATGGCGCCGCGCAGCACCGGCCGCAGCATGCGCGGCATCAATCGCTCGGATTCTTCCGCCGCATAGCGGCCGTACGTGGTGATGGGCGAGCAGACCCAGGCGTTTTCGGCATGGTCGGCGCGATCCTCACTGCCGTTGATGGTCACGGGCAGCGGCAGACCGCCAGCCTCCACCACGTCGACCTGCGTCACCAAGTTGGCGACGAACGGCTGCGACGCCTGCCCGCG
>NZ_VOSS01000143.1 GCF_007997035.1 Ralstonia sp. TCR112
CGCCCGTCGCGGGTTCGCTTGTACTGCTGTTTTATTTATTGTTGTTGCGGTTTGCGCGGTCCAGCACCTGCAGCACTTCCCACCGGAACAGGTCGACTCCCACGCCATCCAACGCGGTCAGCATGAACGCCCCAATCGCGTCCATAAACCCGGCCTGGTATTCGAGGGCCTTGTTCTTGACGTGGAACTCGTAATGAAAGCGCAACGTATGGGGCTCGAACAGCCGGTGCACCTTCATGTTCATCCGCGTTTTGTGCAGATATTCCTTCGCGGCCAAGGCGCCCTGCGCATACAGGAGGTTGTCATCGACGTTCATCGGGCACTCCGGACGGAGGACGTTGCGCGATGCAGGTGAACTGACAGTTTGCGGGGCAATGCCCGCGTGGGATGGGTACAGCTTGGGTCGGTTGATCCATTGTCTTGCCTCTGGTTGAGTGAGGAGCCACCCACCTGGGAGGGTGGGCGGGCACACGACAAGGTCTGCAATACCGATCAACTATTCCAAAACCGGCAGGGCCGAAGCCCTCCCTGCCGGGCCCGCCCATAGGGACGAACGACGGCACGCGAGGGCTATAACGGCACTCACGGGAATAGTTGAATTCGGGATTGCAGTCCCGGCTGCGGTTGTTGCCGCAGCGGGGGGGAGTTTAGCGGGTGGATACAGCGTTAAGCAAGTCGGTGACGGATTCCGAATAAAAATTTATCGTCATTCTCGTCATAAAACAAAACAAGCCAAGTAAAATAAATCTTATTTAACCAGATTTTTGGCCCCAGCCATTACGATATCGTCGCATGCATTTGGAGTTGCCAAAACACGGCGCACCCGATTTATTTCCTTTCTAACAGGAATCCAAACATTTCCATCCCCACGGTTATACAGCATGACAAGACCTTGTTGCTGCAGCAACCTTATGGCGTCCGGGATCAACTGCCTATCATTTAAATCGAGACCTCTATAAAGAGCCGATTCAGCTCGTCCACTAAGACTTTGAACAAACAGTTTTCTCAATATTGTCAGAACCAATTTTTCGCCTCTAGTTAGCGACGAATTCAAAATTGCCGCTTGCGTCTTTGACGAATCCGAAAAACCCTCAAAGGTACAACTTCCGTCAAATTTATCCGCTGGCAAGTCTTCTTTACTCAGCCTTCCCCGTATCATCATGAAAACACAATTTTCAAACTTAGGGAGGCAATCATCATGATCAGCGTCAAGCAACTCCACACACTCAAAAAGGCAATTTCTAAACACGAAGCTTGAAAAATCAACCCCCTCACCCCAGTTATCCATAACGTAATTCTCAAATATCTCGCCCTCGATAATTACTTGCGTCTTCGGCGGATATGGATATTCCAAGCATACAGCAGCAACATCACCCTTCAGGCATCCGATATCTGAAGCGCCATCCATTGCAATGAACGCGCTATCTACTGAGGAAAGCGAAAATCCACTGATTCTTTTCAAATCCCGGCTGATACGGGTAATAGCAGTCTTTCCAACAAAGGAAGAAGCGAGATTTATAGCTGACTTCCAGCCCTCGTCTTGTAGACAGCCGTAGGGATTTACTATGAAATCGGTCACGTCCCGTGCTCTACAAACCTCGGCAAGCTCGAGATCGACGAAAGTTCTGGAATCATCCTCATCCCGATAAACTCCCAGACCAGGAAGCCTTTGAAGAAGGAGATTAGCCTGTTCGTCAGGCTCGGATTCGCATATTTGAATATACGTGTTTCTAATTTGCTGCTGCGTGAGCGGCCCAAGACCATCCGTACTAGCCCTTGCAATTGACGAAAGTCTTTCCAGTATCTTTCGCAAGGTTCTTCCATCCAGATTCGGACTGATTTTCGCCTCGCGCTCAAATATTTGATCTAGCAAATAGTGCCAGCCGTCCGTCGAATCTATCGAATCAGTGAGAATACCGGCGTCATCCAGCAAACCTCTCGTAGCAATATATGCGACGAGAAGTGGCCGCGTGGGCAGCCATGCGGGGAAAGGAATATTCTTCCCCGAAACCTTTTCTAAATATTGCTGAATTTGTTTCCGCGTGAACTCCCCAACGGCAATCGAACGCGTGGAAACGCGGGTTCCGAGGGCACTCCTTCGCTCCTCAGGGCTATTAAAATAGTGGTCCCTACCCGCAATCACAAATCCCGTACTGTGTGGCGTTTGTTCTATTAATTTTCTAATAGCCTCCAGAGATCGCCGCCGAGCTTCTTTCAGTTTGGATTTTGCTGAGGATATCCCGAGCGTGGTGATTTCATCAAAACCATCTATGATTAGTATTGCAAAGCCAGCTCTCCACGCTGCAACGAGACTATGAGGCTTTTCATAGCCAATTCTCCGCGCATGGCGCTCTAGCAGTTCAGAGGGATCGTCCTGGCCGGAATGTTCGCGCAAATTTATATATAGCGGAAATTGCGGCGTGCCGCCCGATCTGTACCTATCTCGAAGTGCGAAATATATCTGCCGAAGAGTCATACTCTTCCCCGCACCGTAGTCACCCAAAATGGTATAGCTACCGCCAGCCGCCAGACCCACCGATATCGAATCTACACTTAACTGCTCGCCGTTCCCAAGATCAAGAAGATCAAGTGGAATATAGTTCACCGATGGCCGAATCGCTTTTGTCACAGGATCCAGCACACTTCCGAACATATGATTTTCGCGCAACTCGAAATAGGACGGAACATCCACTAGCGCCTGCTGAAACTGGGAGAATGAGACAGCCTTTACTTGCTGTTTTCCGCTGAGCTTGACAGCTTCTCTCTGATCAGCCGTCGGTTCCTCCTTTGTGACAAACCAGCCGATGGCTCCCTTCATTGAGCCACTGCGCTGCTGTTCCGTCATCGCCCCAAACATCTTCCTTGTATCGTCCTTCGCCTTTTCGGCTCGTCGAGAGGTTGTTGCTTCTACATAATGAATTACATCGTCCGTTTCAAATATCCCATCGCGCTCTCTACCATCTTTCATTGCTGCTCCATCGAATTGAGCCGATGGCCAGCGCGCCCGAGCTATTCGACGGACTTCATTTTCAAAAACCAAATCTTCGTCATAACTCATTTAATTATTCCAATACAGGTTAAGACAACAAAATAATTCGGTTCGCGACAGATGACAGTTAGCTCACCGCCCCATCTGCAACGTATACCGGCAACCCGTCCGATAATTGCTGCATCCCCAAAACGCCCCACTCCTTCCATTCCGCGCCACCAGCTTCACCCCACAAGCCGGGCACGATGGCGTCCGGTAATCCCCCTCAAACACCTTCGCCAGCAGCGCGGCCTGCTTGTCTTCGGCCAGCGCGCGGATGCGCTCCAGCACCGCCGGCCCGTCCAATAGCTGGATACCGGCAAGCTCGGAATACTCCTGCACCGGGTTGCCGACATAACCGGACAAAGACCAGAACACGCCCCGCTTGACCTTGTGCGCCAGCATGGAGCCGCCCAGCGCCCGCACCTGCTCCACCTTCACGGGCTTGGACCACGCCTTGCACTGGACCACCGCCACGGGCGCGCTCTGGCCAGCCATGTACAGCGTGGCGTCAATGCCGCCGTCCGGGCCGTGCGGCACGGTCTTCACGGCAAACCCCATCTGCTCGTAGTACTGCACGCACAGCAGTTCGAACCGCTTCCACTCAAGCGACTGGATGGCCTCCAGCGTCCAGCTCTGGGGCGTGGCGGGTTCTGCCGGCGTGGGGGCTGGCGTGGGCGTGGTGGTGTTGCGCGTGGGGTTAGGCGGGTTGGGTGTGTTGCTGCCCGCAGCGTTGCGGGCGGGCTGGGGCGGGGCCTTTGGCGGGCGGACTCGCCCGGTCGGTTCAGTGCGCGGGGCCCCGAGCCGGGCATCGGGCTGCCGGCTGCGCTCCCGCAGGTACGACAGCACGGCAAAGAAGCCGAGCAGCAGCGCGGGCATCCAAGCCAGCCCGCGCGCCAGCATGCCGACACCGCTCAACAGCGGGTTGGCGCCAAACGCCGTCGGGAGGATGTTGTGAAAAATCAGGTAACTGGCCGCCGAGCCAATGGCCAGCATCCACCACGGCAGCGCCAACAGCAGGTCGCTGGTGGATGCTTGTTTTCTCCTCCGCCCCATTTACCGCCCCCGGCCTAATGCTTTTTAGATATTTAGGACTAGGCGCTTTCTCTGATAATCCGATTCAAATCAGGGCGCCGGTTTTTAATTGGGAAACAGCATAGGCGATGCATCGGGATTGCGCTGCCCCCGTTGGTGGGGTTTTGGGTGGTTTTTTGGGGTGGGGTTGATAAAGATCGAATGCGGGATGCTGATTTATGTTTGATGAAAATCTGAATTAAGAGTTGAGCATATCTGGAGTGCGGTGGTGGGCGGGGTTGCGTGGCCGGGGATGCGGGGCGTTGAGGGGTATTCGGAGGAAGTGTCTCCTTTCAGATTGGGCTTTGGCAGCGTGGCGTTTTGTACTTACTCGCGCAAAAACTCTCGGGTACGATGCGGCACCGCATTTGTCCACAACGACCGGACGCGAGCAGGTAATCCGGCACATCAACCCACCCAATAAGAAGACGGCTCAAACGTTGATGAACCTCTACAAGAAATCTCTCCTGGCGCTGGTTTGCGCCGTCTCTGTTTCGGCTTATGCCGCAGACAGCGCGCCTTCCGCCCCGAACGCACCATCGCCAAGCCCGGTAAAAAAGCGGAGCAAATGCGATTGCACCGCCATTCAGGAGAAGGCGGTCTCGTCGTTGGGGTTCGACCCGGCATCCGAGCAAGGTCAGATCATGCTGCGGTTTGTGAAGAAGGCAACGTCAAGCAACTCCAAGCTGAGCGAGCGGATACAGAGCTTCAATGAGCCGTCCATGGCGGAGGAAAAGCTGTCAGCCGCCGAGCGGCTGCGCACCTTGGCGTTGATGAGGACCATGCTCACGGCCACACCCACCGACTGCAAGGTGTATTTGGACGCCATCAAAGAAGAGGGCTCTACGGACTTCATGCACAAGATGTCGCCCCAAGCGTTGCAGGCCATGCTCGACACGATCGAGATCCGGGCGCTGCACGAGCCGTCCGATGACGACACGGACACCGGGGGCACGATCGAAGAAAAGCTGGAAACCCATAAGTATTTGCGCACGGCGTTCAAGGTCGACGAAAACGGGGTGCGCACGCCTCCACCGACGCAATGCGAGCAAATTCCGTTGATGATCGACCACGTGCTGGCAACGCCGAAGCCGAAGCAAGACCGGGCATCGCTTGCCTTGCTTCGCGTATTGGACCTACACCCCTCTGCCCCGCGAATGGTGCTCCGGCAACCCGAGACGTATTTGAACGAAGCCTTTGACGAGCGCGTTCTGCCCGAGTCAATTCGCAGCAGTCTGCCAGCGGATGGCAGCCGGCCGCTTCCGTTCAAACGTGCGGTGTTTGATTTGGAAGTCATCAGCAAGGGAGAGACAACAACCTCGCAAGGATTGACCAGCACGGTCATCAACCGGCGAAACAATGGCGTCTTGGCTGCATTTACGGCTCCCACTGTGGCGTCAGGTGACGTCGACTGGACCGAGCTTGGGCTCGGTTATGGCCTGGCAACACTGCGGTCGCACTTCGTGGAGTCGAGAATCAACGCATCTCAGGCTAACCAGCTGGAGCAAGCCGCGGTCGTGGCGGCAAACACGCCGCTCAAGGAAGGCATGACGCTGCGCGTCCCATTTCCTCAGCCGGACTTCCGGGGCGAAAAAGAGCGTGTCTGCACCGTCGGGGGAGAGAGACAAGCCTCGACCGTTTTTGCAAAGCTGACTGGCGCGGCCATTGACCTGCATTGCAAGATGACCTCGGCTAAAGGTGGGGTCACAGAACTCCATACCGTCTGGTTGACGGACTATCAGCTGGAATCCGTCCTTTCCGTTCAGAACCAATATGGCAAGAACGAAATCGTCATTCATGATGTGAAGTTCGAGTAGGGCATCCCATGAGAATCGCCGCCCTCTCCGATATTCACGGCAACCTCGCTGCGCTGGACGCAGTGCTGGAAGACATTCAGGCCCGGGGCGTCGATCTGATCGTGAACTTGGGCGATATTGCGTCTGGCCCGCTGCAACCGCGCGAAACGGTGGATCGGTTGATGGCACTGAACCTACCGACCATTCGCGGCAATCACGAAAGGCAGGTTCTTGCGGGCGACCCGTCACGCATGGGCGCGTCGGATCAGTACGCGTTTGAGCAGTTGCGGCCAGACCAGCTCGCTTGGTTTGCGAGCCTGCCCGTGCTTCGGTACATCCAAGACGACGTCCTGCTCGTGCACGGGTCTGCCCAGCACGACCTGACTTACTTTCTGGAATCGCTTTCTGAGAACGGATGCCGCGCGGCGACGCACGATGAAGTGCTCTCCCGCGCAGAAGATGCCGACGCAAAGCTCGTGCTGTGCGGCCACACCCATATGCCACGCGCGATGAAGCTGGTAGACGGCCGCTTTATCGTCAACCCGGGCAGTGTCGGCCTGCAGGCCTACAGCGATGCGTATCCCTTCGCCCACACGATCGAAACCGGCAGCCCGCATGCGCGCTATGCCATCGTGACTGAACGGGAGGGTGAATGGGCTGCTGAGTTTCGTGCGGTTGAATACGCGTGGGACGATGCGGCGGCGATTGCGGAGCAGCGGGGCCGGCCGGATTGGGCGGTTGCGTTGCGCACGGGCAGGATGGACCCACGGGGCTAGCCATGCTGAAAGCGCTAATGAAGCAGTTGCCAGCGATGCCCAAGATGACGCACGAGTGTGCGACGTATGTAGCGCCATACGAGAAATACGAGAAGAAATAAGCCACCCCGGGCTTGTTCCACACGCCACTTCCAACCTCCAACGCCATGCCCGAGCACATGAACGTCGCCATCATGCTGGAGCGCGCGACATCGCCCGCAGATCGGCTAACGACCATTTCCGCACTGGCAACGGCGTTTGCTCGGTTCTATGGCGAGCCCAAGGAGGTCTGCCGCATCAACTACGTGACCGGCGCGTCGGAATGCGAAGCGTGGTGCGCAGCTCCGCGCCTGCTTGAAGAGCAGCCCGGCGAGCATGAACTGCTCTTCGTCTATGGCAACCGGGTGGCGCTGCTCGATGGCTCGCGCAGCAGCATCCATACGGAAAGCAACGGCATGCGGGCGACATTCGTGGTGTCTTTGCCTGTGCCGCTGAGTTTGGCGCTCTCCAAACTGGAGCCCTACGTTCTGGACGCTGCACAAGCCATCTGCCGTGTGGCAGACACGTTTGTCATTGCTGGGGGCTGGGAGCTTGAACTAAGCGTGGACTTGCAGCTGCAAGACGTGTTGCAAGGCAACTTCACAGACTTCCCGTTGTGCCGGTGGTTGGCGGGGCCCACGCCGTTGTTTTCAAGTGGGCCGATGGGTTTTACGGCGGTGAACAGATCTGGCGACATCACGCTGCTCAGACGCGTTTGAGTTCGCAGCCACAGCATTGCCCTCGCACAGACGCATAAAAAAACCCGAAAGCCGGGGGGGCCAGCTTTCGGGTGACGCATGACTGATCGACGGATCGTTGATCGATCAGCCGCCCCCACGCGCTTCCATAGCACCGTGTCAACCGCGCTTCGAATTCAGGGGTATGCCTGCAAAACCCGTAACTCTGGAACCGGGAATCTGCTGGAGTACGCCTGGATGATGCTGCGCAAGCCATCCTTCAGTTCGGAGTGGCGAAGACGGTACTCACCATGGTTTGGATCGAAAACGTGAACATGGTTGCCCGATTGATGTGTGGCGATCGCATGGTTATCGCCGTTGGTTCGCATGATGACGAACACGTGCGATGCGTTGGCTTGGGCGAACATGTTTGCCAACGTCTGCATTGCCTGTTCTTCGTGGCTGATTACATCGACGACGACATCAGCTCCAAGCCGCACGCCGTAGTGCTGGAACGCAGGCGCAAACCATTCGCTGTACGGCCGGCCTTGGCCGCGAATCGCCAATTCATGCTGACGGTAGCCTTGTTGTTGAGCGCTAATACCCTCAAGCGTTTGAACCTGACTGAAATGCTCCATTCTTCCGTGGCTTGTCAGCGACTCATTCGCAATCGAATGAAGCCAAGCGGCCGAAAATACAACGCAAGCGGCTCTCACGTCCCCGACTTGAGCAAGCGCAGACGCTTGTTCAAACGGGGCATGCCTTGCGCGCTGGCTCCTGTCCGATGGGGCAGAAGCGCAAGCACCGCCTACCGGAAGCTTCGCCCGCAAGCGAAGTCCTGGGCTGCTCACGTGGTGAACAGTCCTGCTGTCGCGAAATGGTGCCTTGGGTAGCGCCCCGCGCTGCACGTTCGGGGCGTGTGCGGTTCGAGCTGACGGCTCTGACGGCATGTTCGATGGCGCCTGGCGCTGCGGCGAATCCAGCGACGGCATTGAAATGCCGTTGGCCGTGGACTGAATTTTCATTGGTTTGATGTGGCGTACGTCAAACAGCGCATTTTCGCCGCGCGACAGCCTGTCGCCCCGCCAGATGCGAAGCTGCAAATCCAGATACGAATTAACGCATTGGTAGCGCCGTCTGAAGCGTTGTCACGTTGTTGCGGCGCCTAACAAGCGACTGGCCGGCAAGCGCGCCCGTTTTTGCTTTCTTTTCTGGAACAACGGTTTCGTCTTTGCACTGCCCCCAGAGAGGGTTGCGTTCATATCATGGGTTATTTCGGTGAAAGGAGTTCCCATGGGATTGTGCGTTTCAAAACCTCGAACAGGCGGGGGCGATTATCAGTATGGAGGCGGGCGGCAGCCGGCCGCAGGAACTTCCACGGCCCAAAGCACAGACTCATCCCCTGCCCGCAGTCCGTCCTCATATCATCTCGAAAACTTGCCCAGGCGCGCCCGGCGCAAAGCGCGAGCACTGGAAGACGCTGTCAAAAATTCAGCTGTCCAGCATACCCATCCTCAATTGGCCGCATATGCCGACGCAGTGTTGAGAGCTGCAGGTACAGATGGCGTCAATCCAGAAATATCAACGCTCGACGGCGAGAACATCGAAACGCTAGCGGCGACTTACAACGCAAGACACCCCGATCTGAATCTTCAATGCTTTGCTTGGGCGCAAGTCTTCCTTGAGAGGCTCTACACGTCGAGGGAACCGGCATGGCGTGCATTGTTCCGACTGACCACCCAGAACCGGCATAGGATCGCAGCGGATATCAGAACGCACCCTGATGGGGGAAAGACCGTACTACTCCTGGAGTCAGCACTCTCCCACACCTGGGATAAAGATAAGAAAGAATATAACTTTATTCTTGGCCTTCAGTCGTTGCAGAAAAATATTGAAACGCATTTCAGCAACTGCAAAATGGCCGTCATCGATGTTGAGGCGCAAAAATCCAAGATCGGATGCACACTGTTTTCATTAAACTTTCTGCTTAACGCGTACCAAAAAGACGACTTATTTAATGCCCTTCATGAAAGATTGAATGAAACCGGTAGGTGTTTTGAAGGTCACGAATCCGAGATCATCGGTGGCATGGAATACATTGAGGGAACGAAAATACTCCCGCCAATCTTCTATAAGCATGCGCAGTCGCGCGGAACCATAGATGACTTTGTTAAGCACCAACCCCATCTTCAGAATAACAATGTAAGCACCAGCCGTTCTGGCCCCCGCGAGACGCTTCAGGAGCGCGTTCAAAACTTCCGCGTGACCCGGGGGGAACGGTCCTACAGCATGTCGATCGAGGCGTCGCGCATGCGAAAGATCCGGAAGGCGATTGAAGACTTGTGATGTTGGATCGCGCCGGAGCAGCGCTCGCTGCCTGCCGAGAATCTTCTGGAGTACGCGCTTCGGCTGCCAATAAAAAAACCCGAAAGCCGGGGGGCCAGCTTTCGGGTGACGCATGACTGATCGACGGATCGTTGATCGATCAGCCGTCCCCACATCAATTGCTGTAGATGAGCCCACGCGCCGCGCCGTTGACGTAGATGCGGCCGTACGTATTCCAGTCGCCGGCCATCACGCCGGAGTCGCCAAACTGGTGGGTGTCGTCGTTGAAGCACCCCTACTAAAGTGGGGTATCGCGCACTGAGTGCGATAAGACACGGCCCGCCGAAACGCGTCAATGCAATGTGTTAACTGCTGAGGTTTCTTGAACGTTGGGCTCGAACCGTCTGTTGGTCTTGGCTTTGCGGGGCCGGAAGCGCCGTGTTGGCGCCCGCAGAAAGGGCGCACGCGCAGGGTGACGTGTCACCGGACAAACTTATAATGACGCCCGGCCACCCGCCCACGCCACCGCCTGCCGCGCATGAAACTTGCGCCGCACCTGCAGTGGCGCCACCGGGCCGCTACACCATCCGGCCGAGCCCTTTTACCCAACGCCATGCCCTACCGCTTCCGTCCGTTGTCCGTTTTGTGTGCTGCTGCCAGCATCGCTGCCGCTCTGGCTGCGTGCAGCTCTGCGCCCACGCCGCTCTATCAGCAGGAGCAGTTCGATGCGGCGGCAAGCCCGTATGCGCGCACCTTCCACGCCAAATCTGACGCGACGTGCGAGGCGGCGCGCCGCGCGCTGCTGAGCCAGGGCTATGTGGCGAGTTCGCCGCGCCCAGACACCATCGACGGCAGCAAGAATTTCCAGCCGAGCAACGATTCGCACGTGGTGATCTCGTTCCACGTGGTGTGCGCAGAGGCCAATGCAGACGGCACCTCCAGCACGGCCTATGTGAACGCGGTGCAAGACCGCTACACGCTCAAGAAGACGAGCACATCGGCAAGCGTGGGGTTGAGCATCCTGGGCTCGGTGTCGCTGCCCATCGGTTCGGGTGACGATTCGATGGTGAAGGTGGCAAGCGAGACGATTCCGGCTGGCGTGTTCTACGAGCGTTACTTCAACCTGGTCGACCACTTCCTGAAGGTCGACCCGGCGCGCAAGGACCACAAGGTAGCCAAGGCGGCAGAGAAGGAACACGTGGCCCCGCTGCCCGAGCCCGCGCCCACGCCGCAAGGCGAGCCGATGAAGATGACGACGCCGGTGGTGCCTACGCCTGCCGCGCCGCCTGTGCCGGTGGCGGCGCCGGCTTCGGCTCCTGCGGCTCCGGCTGCTGCGCCGGCACCGAAGGCGCCTGCTGAGGCTGCAAGCCGGCATGCGGCGCCTGCAGCCACGACACCGCCGGCACCCACGCCCAGTCCGGCACCTGCATCCGCACCCGCTGGTGCGACAACCGGCGGCGCGAACTGAGCGCAACCGCCTCTGAATAAAACGCGTTCATCGAGGAAGCTGCATTCCTCGTGGCGGTAGCCGCCAACGACGCTGCTGTAGCGCGCGTGGCGGCATCAGGCAGGCACTCCCCTTCAGGCTGCCAGTTGCATTGCAGACGCAATATTCGTCGCCTGCCTCTCTTCCTGATGTACCACCAGCTGATAGCCGCGCGCGTAGACCCGTCGTTAAGCTCGACCCCCGTGGCCTTTCCGAAGCACAGCTTCTTGCGCAGCTTGTAGACATGCTGTTCGATGAACGCTCTGCAACGCTGGCGTCCGTTCCCCACA
>NZ_VOSS01000144.1 GCF_007997035.1 Ralstonia sp. TCR112
CGGCGAAACGAGAAACGGGGGAGGGGGGAAAGGTCGAGCGAACGCTCGGGGAAACAGATTGGCTGCCATCTTAGCACAACGCTGGCGAGCTTCCAGGCGGAAGTGCGCCAGCGTGTGTGGGGGGCAACGCGAAGGGTCGCCCGCAGCCGAAAGCGGCTTACAGGTGGCTGTCCAGGAATGCGGTCAGTTGCGACTTGGACAGCGCGCCGACCTTCTGAGCGGCCACAGCGCCATTCTTGAACAGAATCAGCGTCGGGATGCCGCGAATGCCGAACTTGGCCGGCACGCCCTGGTTCTCATCGACGTTGATCTTGGCGATCTGCACTTTCTCGCCGTAGTCCTTGGAAACTTCGTCCAGGATCGGGGCGATCATTTTGCAGGGACCGCACCATTCGGCCCAGAAATCGACCAGCACGGGTTTGTCGGACTTGAGCACGTCTGCCTCGAAGGACGCGTCGCTCACATACTTGATCTGTTCGCTCATGGCGGGAACCTCTGTTATTTCGTAAAAGCTGGCGACGTGCGCCGAACCCATACATTACACGATTACACGAACCAGCGTGTATTGGGACCACTGTCGGCGCGGGTGCTGCTGATATAGTACCGAGGCCCCCATTTTCAACCGATTTGACCGTTGATTGTGGCTATCGCATCGATAGCTGCAGGTCTTCGCTTTCCGGTATATCGCCATATTCCACGCATGCAGACGCTTGCCTTCGCGCCCGGCCCAGCATTCCTTTCCCGTGCCGCCGACGCTGCATGGCGCTTTCTGGATGCGCACGCGCAAACCGCCG
>NZ_VOSS01000145.1 GCF_007997035.1 Ralstonia sp. TCR112
GCCCCCGGCAGGGGGTGAAAGGGAGTGGACCACCAAGGCCCAACCAAGCAAATAAACAACCCACCCGGAGCAACAAAGTGCGCCGCTTCCGCAACACCAAAATCCTAGCCACCCTAGGCCCCGCCAGCAGCGACAAAGACACCATCCGCGCCCTCTTCGACGCCGGCGCGGACGTCTTCCGCCTGAACTTCAGCCACGGCTCGCACGAAGACCACCGCAAGCGCTACGACACCGTGCGCGCGGTGGAGGCCGAGACCGGCCGCCCCATCGGCATCCTCGCTGACATGCAAGGCCCGAAGTTGCGCATTGGCACGTTTGCCGACGGCCGCGTCGTGCTCAAGAACGGGGATCGCTTTGTGCTCGACCGCGACCCGACGCCGGGGGATGCCACGCGCGTGCATCTGCCGCATCCGGAGCTGTACGCCGCTACCGCGCCGGGCCAGTCGCTGTTGCTGGACGACGGCAAGATCCGCCTGGCCGTGGAAGCCGCCGACCCAACGGCCATCGTCACGCGTGTGGTCGATGGCGGCCCGCTGTCCGACCGCAAGGGCGTGAACGTGCCGGACGCTGTGATCCCCATCCCCGCGCTCACCGAGAAAGACCTGCGCGATCTGGACTTTGCGCTGTCGTTGGGCGTGGACTGGATTGCGCTGTCATTCGTGCAGCGCGCCGAAGATGTGATCGCCGCACGCGAGATCATCGGCGACCGGGCTGGGCTGCTCTCCAAGATCGAGAAGCCCGCCGCGCTGCTGCATCTGGAAGACATCGTGCAGGCCTCCGACGCGCTGATGGTGGCGCGCGGCGACCTGGGCGTGGAGCTGCCGCCCGAGCGCGTGCCCGGCGTACAGAAGCGCATCCTGCGCATGGCGCGGCAGCACGGCAAGCCGGTGGTCGTGGCCACGCAGATGCTGGAATCGATGATCGAAGCGCCGGTGCCGACGCGCGCCGAGGCGTCGGACGTGGCCAGCGCCGTGTACGACGGCACCGATGCCGTGATGCTGTCGGCCGAGTCAGCCAGCGGCAAGCACCCGGTGGCGGCGGTCAGCATCATGAACCGCATCATTGCCGAGACCGAGCGCGACCCGCTCTACCGCAACCTGATCGACGCGCAACATCAACCGCCGCTGCCAACGCGCCAGGACGCCATCTGCGCGGCCCTGCGCGACGTGACGCACATCCTCGGCGCAGTGGCCACCGTCACGTACACGTCCAGCGGCAAGACGAGCCTGCGCGCCGCACGCGAGCGGCCGCTGGCGCCCATCGTCAGCATCACGCCGCGACTGGATACCGCGCGCCGGCTGGCGATTGCGTGGGGCGTGCACAGCACCGTCAGCCCGGACGTGAGCAATGTCGACGAGATGGTGGACGCGGCGTGCCGCGCCGCCGCGCGTGAAGGCTTTGCCGTGTCGGGCGACCAGATCGCCATCACGGCGGGCATGCCGTTCGGCCAGGCCGGTTCGACCAACCTGCTGCGCCTGGCGGAAATCTGGCCGCAGACGTTGGTCGGCGCTCAGGCGCAAACCACCGCGCTGCAGCCGGAACCGGCAACGGTCTGACGCGGCTTCGAGTCGGCCAGCGGATCAGACCACCTTGGAGTAGCGCGGGACGAAGGTGACGGGCTTGCCCTCGGCTTCCACCGCGCGCTCCGTGCCCGCCTGGCGCAGGTGCGAATCGAAGACCATCGCGATGCGGCGCACGAGCAGCCGCCCTTGCGGCGTGATGACGATACGCTCGTCCCCCACCCTCACCAGGCCGGCTTCTTCCAGCAGCCCCAGTGCCCGCAGCTCGTCCGCAAAGCTGCGCTTGAAGTCCAGCCCGTGGCGCGCACCGAATGCGCGCATGTTCAGTTCAAATCCGCACATCAATTCGCCGATCAGCGCGCGGCGCACGTGGTCGTCCGGCGTGAGTGACATGCCGCGCAGCACGGCAAGTTCGCCGGCATCGATGCGAGCGTAGTACGCGTCGAGATCCTTTTCGTTCTGCGCATATACATCGCCCACCCGGCTGATGGCGGACACGCCAAACGCCAGCATGTCGCAATCGGCGTGCGTCGAATAGCCCTGGAAATTGCGCTGCAGCCGCCCTTCGCGTTGCGCAATGGCAAGTGCATCGTCGGGCCGCGCGAAGTGGTCCATGCCGATGTAGACATAACCCTCGGCGACAAGGCGTTCCACCGTCATCGCAAGGAGGTCGAGTTTTTGGTCTGCAGTCGGCAGCGTGAGCATGTCGATGCGGCGCTGCGCCTTGAACAAGTGCGGCAGGTGCGCATAGCTGTAGACGGACAGCCGATCAGGCGCCATCTCCAGCACGCGGTCCAGCGTGGCGTTGAACGTTTCGGTGCGCTGATACGGCAGGCCGTAGATCAGGTCGAAGCTGATCGACTCGAAGCCCAGCCGGCGCGCGGTGTCGACCACGCGGCGCGTCTCTTCCACGCTCTGGATGCGATGGACGGCGCGCTGAACGTCGGGGTCGAAGTCTTGGATGCCAAGGCTCGCACGGTTGAAGCCGATCTCGGCCAGGACTTCGAGCGTGGCGTCGTCGGCGTGACGCGGGTCGAGTTCGACGGAGATCTCGCCATCGTTGGCCAGGTCGAAATGCTGCCGTGTGGCAGCCATCACGGCGCGCATTTCGTCGTGCGCAAGAAACGTGGGCGTGCCGCCGCCCCAATGCAATTGCGTCACGCGGCGCAGCGGGCCGATCTGGTCGGCGACCATCGCCATCTCGCGCGCAAGCGTTTCAACGTAGCGTGCGCTGCGCGAGCGATCCTTTGTGATGACCTTGTTGCAGCCGCAGTAGTAGCAGAGGTTCGCGCAGAACGGCAGGTGCATGTACAGCGACAGAGGTGCATGCAGCGCGGGCGCGATCGCGGCGCGGCGGTGCAAGGCGTCGAGGTAATCGGCGTTACCGAATTGGTTGTGAAAGCGGTCGGCCGTCGGGTAAGACGTGTAGCGCGGGCCGTGCGTATCGAAGCGCTGGGCCAGCGCGCGTACCTGCGGCGCAGACCAGCGGAACGCGGTGTCGTTTGCGGCGGACGGAGGGTCGGCCGGCTTGGCGAACGGAAACATGAGGCGGTTCTTGTGGGGGCGATGGCTCATCCTAAAACTGCGATGTGCGCGCCGCGTTGATGTGTGTCAACGTCGGTCGATGCCTGGTCCAAAGCGTTGCCGGCTGCACGCGGGTCGTCACGGCGGCACAACGGGGCTGGGCGTTGATGGGTGTTTTTTTCTGGGTTCCGGGTTGTTGGTGCATCCCTTGTTTCA
>NZ_VOSS01000146.1 GCF_007997035.1 Ralstonia sp. TCR112
GGGCTGATCGTCGAGATCGGCAACTGGGTCTTGACCGAAGCCGCGCAGCAGCGCGCCGAGTGGCACAAGCGCGGCCTGGCTGATGACCTGACGCTCGCGGTGAACGTGTCGCCCTTGCAGTTCAAACGCGGCACCGTGCTGCCGACGCTGCTCAAGCTGCAGCGCCAATATGGCCTCGGCTCGGGCTTCCTTGACCTGGAAGTGACTTCGATCCGTCGCGCGGCATTACCTTCCGTCGCAATCCCGACTACTGGGGACGCGATCTGAACGTGCGCCGTGGCTCGTTCAATTTCGAGCGCATCCAGTACAAGCTCTACAAGGACGAAACCGCCCGCCTGGAAGCGTTCAAGGCCGGCGAGTACGACGCCATGGTGGAATACCGTGCCAAGAACTGGGCCAAGAGCTATGTCGGCGTGAAGTTCCGCAGCGGCGAGTTGATCAAGAGCGAATTCCCGCATCGGAATGGCGCGGGCATGCAGGGCTTTGTGATGAACCTGCGGCGGCCG
>NZ_VOSS01000147.1 GCF_007997035.1 Ralstonia sp. TCR112
GCAGCGGGATCTCCTGGCGCGCGCCGTTGCGCTCGATCACCACCGAGCGCGCCTTGATCTCCACCAGCTTGAGGTTGGACGACAGCGACTTGCCGGCGCGCACCGCCTGTGGCGCGCCACCGTCCACCGACACGATGGCCGCGCCGGAGCCATCGGCCAGATCGGCCACTACGCCCATCACCTGCACATCGCGCGGGCCGTTCTGCGGGCCGCCGCCGAAGAGCGTGACGGCCGCGCCGGTCTCCAGCGCATCGGTCTGCGCCACGCGGGCCTCACGCGGCGCGCCCAGCGAGCGCAGCGACGACAGCGTCAGCACCCAGTGCGTCAGGAGCGCACACAGGGCAGCAAACAGTACAAGGCTGAGCAGGCGGGACGACTGTCGAGGGTTCATGAAATGGGCGGGGCACCGTAGGAATACGCCGATTCTATCCGCCCTTCATGCCGGTTCGGTGAACAGCTTGGAGGTGCGGCTCTAGAGCCAACGCAGCATGACCCCTGCGTGCAATATATGGTCATATCTCACGGATATACTCTGTCTCTTCCCCTTATTGCCAACTCTGTCGCCATGATGCAAGGCCAACTTCGCTCTTCCTTCCGCCAGCGCGCCCTCGCCCGGCTGCCCCAACGGGCGGCACGCGGCTTCACCCTGATCGAAATCATGGTGGTGGTGGTGATCCTGGGCATCCTCGCCGCGCTGGTGGTGCCGAAGATCATGAGCCGCCCCGACGAGGCGCGCATCATCGCCGCCAAACAGGACATCGCTTCCATTTCGCAGGCGCTCAAGCTTTATCGGCTGGACAACGGCCGCTACCCGACCACAGAGCAGGGCATCAGCGCGCTGGTCACCAAGCCGACCACCGAGCCGATCCCAAACAACTGGAAAGGGGGCGGCTATCTGGAACGCCTGCCCAAAGACCCGTGGGGCCACCCGTACCAATATCTGAACCCGGGCGTGCGCGGTGAAGTGGACGTCTTCAGCTTCGGCGCCGACGGCCAGGCCGGCGGCACCGGCAACGACGCCGATATCGGCAACTGGGACAACTAAGCCGCCGCAGTCGCCTCAACCCACCGCGCGCCATGTTCGGTCAACCACGCCGCCGGCACCCTCGCGGCTTTACGCTGCTGGAGTTGCTGGTGGTGGTCGTCATCATCGGCATCGTGCTGGCCGTGGTGGCCGTGAACGCCACGCCCAACCCGCGCTCGCAACTGGCCGATGACGCGCAGAAGCTCGCGCGCCTGATCGAGCTGGCTCAGGAAGAAGCGCAGCTCACTTCGCGCCCCGTGGCGTGGGAAGGCGATGCGCAAGGCTGGCGCTTCTACGAATCGACGCCCAACGGCTGGCGCGTGCTCAATCGCGACGTGCTCGCGCCCGGCCACTGGCGCCAAGGCATGGACAACGTACAGATCGTCGCAGGTGCCGCTGCGGTGCCCGGCGCCCCGCAGCGCCTCGTGTTCGGTCGTGAGGCCATCGGCCTGCCGTGGCGCGTAGCACTGACCGCGCAGGGCTCGCGCGTGGACGTGGTATCCGACGGCGGCCCGCGCGTGCTGACGGAGGCGCAAACGCAATGACGCGCCGCCTCCTCCGCCCTGCATGCGGTGTGCGCACGCACGGCTTCACCCTGCTCGAAGTGCTGGTGGCGTTGACCATCGTGGCCGTGGCGCTGACCGCCACCATGCGCGCCATGGGCAGCATGACCACCGCCAGCGATTCGCTGCAGACGCGCATGATCGCCACGTGGAGCGCCGAAAACCACCTCGCCAATTTGCGCCTCGCGCGCGTCTTCCCCGATCCGGGCGCGCGCGGCTTTGCCTGCCCGCAAGGCGATACGCAGCTGTGGTGCGAAGAAACCATCGCCAGCACGCCCAATCCGGTGTTCCGCCGCGTGGAAGTGTCCGTCTATCCGGATGCCTCCAAATCCGTGCGACTGGCTTGGCTCGTGACGCTATTACCGAACGATGCGCGCAATGTCTTCTGATCGTTCGGCGCGCGGCTTCACCCTGCTCGAGCTGCTGGTAGCAATCACGCTGCTGGCCATCCTGGCCGTGATCGCCTGGCGCGGGTTGGACAGCATGACCCGCACGCACGAGGCGCTGGCCCAGCGCGACGAACGCGTCGAGGCGCTCAAGACGGCCTACGCGCAGTTCGATGCCGACTGCACTCAACTGGCCGATCCGAACACGCTGTCGCGCTCGCCGGTGGAGGTGGACGCCAACCGCGTGCTGATGGTGCGCGACCGCCGCGACGATGGCCAGCCGCCCGCGTGGCAAGTGGTGCTTTACCGCATCGTCGACGGTCGGCTCGAGCGCCTCCAGACCCAACCGATCACCAACCGCGGCGACTTGCGCAATGCGATGGACAACCTGCGCCAGGGCGGCGTGGGCGCCGCGCGCTACCTGCTCGCCGCCAACGTTGACAGCATCAGCGCGCGCGCCTGGATCGAACCCGGCGGCTGGATGGACAACACGGGCGCGCTGTCGGCGGCGCTGTTCCCGGCGGGCAGCAACACCACCACCCTCACCGGCTTGCCGTCGGCTTCCACGCCCAGCGCGTCGGCGCCGTCGGCCAACAGCCCGGGCGTGGTGGTGCCGGCCGCTTCGGTGCGTGCGGTGGAACTGGCATTGCTCGTGCGCATGACGCCGCAGGGCGCGCCGCAGCGCTTCACGCGTATCTGCATGACGGGGCTTTGACATGGCGCGATGCTCCCGCCGACTCATTCAACGTAACTTGCGCGGCCGGCGCCAGCGCGGGGCGGCCATCATCACGGCGCTGCTGGTGGTGACGCTGGCCGTGGTGATCGTGTCGGGCATGCTGTGGCGCCAGCAGGTAGAAATTCGCGCGGTGGAAAACCAGCGCCTGAAAGCGCAGGCCACGTGGATTGCGCGGGCGGGCATCGACTGGGCGCGCCTCATCCTGCGCGACGACCAGCGCCGCACCGGCGCCGTCGACCACCTGGGCGAAATCTGGGCCGTGCCGATCCAGGAAACCAAGCTGTCGGACTTTCTCGGCAGCTCGCTGCGCACGGACACCGCCGGCGAGGAGTCGTACCTCTCGGGCCGCATCTTCGATGCCCAGGCGCGCTTCAACCTGATGAACCTGCTGACGGCGCAGACGCTGGGCGCCCGCACGCTCATCACCGGCCGCGACAAGGACGCCATCAAGGCCTACGGCCTGCTGCTGCAGTCGCTGAGCATCGACCCGAGCCTGGCCAATGTCACGGCGACGTACCTGGCGCAGATGCTGGGCGGCTTCCAGTCGATCGAAGGCATGCAGGGCGGCCAGCAAGGCGGTGAAGACAGCGGCGGCGGGAGCGGCGGCAGCAACAGCAACGGCCCCAGACCGCTCGACGACGTGGCGAGCCTGCTGACGATTCCCGGCTACACAGCCGACATGATCGCCAAGCTGCGCCCCTACGTGATCGTGCTGCCGACCCGCACGCAGATCAACGCCAACACGGCCAGCGCCGAAGTGCTGGCCGCCGTCATCCCGAACCTGAGTCTGGACCGCGCCCGTTCGCTGGTGCAGGCGCGCGACCGCGCGTACTTCCGCAACATCGGCGACGTCACCAACCAGTTGCGCGGCATCGCGCCCGGGGTCGACACCACCGCCGCGGCGAACCTGCTGGACGTGCAGACGCACTATTTCCTCGTCTACGGCATGGCCCGCCACGAGCGCGCCCGGATCGGAGAAGTGGCGCTTGTTTCACGTGGCGATCCGATCAACAATAACGCGACCCGCATCGTCTGGGTCCGCCGCATCGACGAGATTCCGTCATGACGGCGGCGCAACACCCCTCCACGTGCGTACGCGCCGCTTGTAGACAGACCCTGGCCTTCGCCGTATTGTCATCCGCATCGTTCAGCATCGCGGGTCTTGCGCAATCCGGCGCTTCCGTTGGCAGTTCGCATTCACACTCTCAAGATCAATATCAATAGAGGAGCGGTTTGACGACCTCCCTGTACGTGCGCCTGCCGCACCGGCCCATTCAATCGCCCGAACGCTGGTCGGCGGGCGCGCTTGCCTCCGTGCCCTTCGCGCTGGTGCGTGAAGAGGGCGCGCAGGGCCCGCAACGCGTTCAGCGCGAAGGCACGTCGCGCACCGACGAGCTGCCCGCGGCCGACCGCCTGATCCTTCTGCTGCCCGCCGCGGACGTGCTGCTGGTGCCGGCCAACGTGCCGCCGCTGGCGCTGCCCAAACTGCGTCTGGCGCTGCCCAATCTGGTGGAAGACCGCCTCGTGCAGGACGCGCAGCAATGCCATATCGCTCTCGGCCCGCGCTTGGGCGACGCTCCCGCGCGTGGCTGGCGGGCACCCCGCGAGCCGCAATCGCGCGCATTGATGATTGCCGACCGCGCGTGGGTGCGCTTCATTCTCGATACCTTTGCCGGCCACAAGCACCGCACCTGTCATCTGCTGCCTGCGCAGCTTTGCGTGCCGTTTGAAACGCCTGCCGCAGCGGCAGCGCCGGTTGCAGAATCGGCAAACGCCGTCGAACGCGCGGAGCCGTCGCTCGATGCTTCTGCTGCCGCCGAGCCCGCAGTCGACGCGCCCGTGGCTGAAACCGTGGCTGCGGTGACACCGGCCACCATCGCGCTCGACGCGGCGCCATCGTCCGACCCGGACGCGCCCGTGGCCGTCGACATCACCGTACGCACCGGCCGCGCCGAGGGCTACGGCCTGCGCGTGCTGCCGGCCAACGTCGGCAACTGGCTGGGGATTGCGCCCACGCCGGCCACGTTGATGGTGTCGCCCGCGTTGCGCGAGTTGGCGCCCGGCCTGTCGACCGACCCCGCCACCGCCACGCTCGATTGGGCGACCTGGGCGCCGGCGCCCGCGACGCCCTGGCGTCAGGCGAAGCCGATCTCTGCCAGTTCGACTTTGCACGCGGCGGCGTGGCCGGCATGGACTGGAGCCTCTGGCGCCTGCCCATCGCGCTGGCCGTGCTCATCGTGGTCGTGCAGCTCATCGGCATGAACGCGCGCTGGCTCACGCTGCGCGCCGAGCAGAAGCGGCTCGATACCGCCATGCGCGCGCAGTTGCAGACGGCATTCCCGAATACGCCCGTGATTCTCGACCCGCCCGCGCAGATGCGCCGTCAGGTCGAGCAGCTGCGGCTGGCCGCCGGCAAATCGGCGCCGGAAGACTTCCTGCCGCTGGCCGATCGCTTTGCCCAGGCAGCCACCGGCCTCGCGCCCGATGCGCTGCTCGCGCTCGATTACCACGGCCGCGCGCTCACGGTCACGCTCAAGGACGGCACCGACACCGCCAGCCTGCGTACCGCCGCCCGCAATGTCGGCCTGAACATGGACACCGCCGAGGCCCCGCGCGGTGCCGAGGCGACCGTACCTGGCTCGCGCTGGACGGTTTCCATCGCCCAATAACGCTTCCTCCATGGCGACTTCCTCCCCTTCCTCTTCCCGATCGTCATCCCGCCGCCTGCCGCGCATCGGCGTGCCGGACTCGCTGCGCGATGCGGCGACGACGTTCTGGATGCAGCGCGAGCCGCGCGAACGCCGCATCCTGGCCGGTGGCGGCGTGGTGCTGCTGCTTGTGATCGTCTACCTCGTGCTGTGGGAGCCGGCCTTCGAAGGCCAGCGCCGCATCGAGAAAGCCCTGCCGCAGATGCGTACGCAACTCGCCGAGATGGAAACGCTGGGCCAGGAAGCGCGCGGCCTGTCGGCCATTGCCGCCGCGCCCGTGCCGCGCGGTGCGGAACTGCAGCAGGCGCTCACCACGAGCCTGACCAACCACGGCCTGAAGGCCACGCGGATGGCGATGTCGGGCGAGAGCGTGCAGGTGCAACTGGACAAGGTGCCCTTCGGCGCCGTCGCCGAATGGCTGCAGGAGGTGCGCCAGGCGCAGCGCATGAAGGTGATCGACACGAACATCAAATACGTGGGCGCGACGGCCCTGGTCAACGTGACGGCGACGCTGCAAGGCCCCGCCGCCGCTGGCCGCTGACGGGTCCGATCGTGCCGATGGGGATTGAATCGCTGCCGCCGCTGCGCTTGCGCCGCCGGGCCGGGCCGGACGAGCGCACCGGCCTCGGCTGGCGTGTGCTGTGGTGTGGCGTGGCGCTGCTGGCCGTGGGCGCGACCGTGGTGGCGCAGTATCCGGCCGCGTGGGCGGCGGAACGCATTGCCGCAGCCACGGGGCACCGTGTTTTGCTGGCCGACAGCCAGGGCAGTATCTGGCACGGCAGCGCAACGCTCGCGCTGACCGCCGGCAACGGCGGCGCCGATGCGACCGTGCTGCCCGGCCGGCTGTCCTGGTCGATCGACATGCTGCCGCTGCTGACCGGCACGCTGCGCGCGCACCTGGCGCACGATCGCGCGCTGGAGAAGCCGGTCACGCTAACGGTCACGCCGGGGCATTGGGAGGCAGAGGCCGGCGCGGTCGCGCTGCCGGCATCGTTGCTGGAAGGCATTGGCGCGCCATTCAACACGCTCAAGCTGGATGGCCGGTTGCGGGCGCAGTGGACGCCGCTCTTGGGCCAATTCGGCCGCGGGAAAGGCCAGCCAAACACCGCCCAGGGCGCGCTGACTGTCACGCTCGAGCAGGTATCATCCAGCCTCAGCCGGGTGCGGCCGCTGGGCAGTTACCAGGCGGTGCTGTCGTTTGGCGGCGTGAGCGGTGCGCCGATGCAGTTGTCGCTGTCGACGCTGGCCGGGCCGCTCACCTTGCAGGGCCAGGGCACCCTTGGCCAGGGCGCGCATTTTGACGGGGTGGCCAGTGCCACACCGGAGTCGGAACCGCAATTGATTGGCCTGTTGAGTCTGCTGGGCCCGCGCGACGGGTCGCACCATCGACTCCGCTTTTGATCCTCAAGCCGGCGCGCGAGCCAGCGTGCCGACAACCATGAACGAGACCATGTACAACGCCTCTTCCCGACTCACCGTTCGCGCCATCGTCCTGGCATGCTGCGCAACAATGGTGGCCGGCTCGATGCCAGTCTTCGCCGCCCCGCCCAGCGCGGCATCCTCCCAGAACGGCGCTGCCGGCAATCCAGGGGATGAGGTCTCGCTGAATTTCGTCAACGCGGATCTGGACTCGGTGGTCAAGGCCGTGGGCCAGGCCACCGGCAAGAACTTCATCGTCGACCCGCGCGTGAAGGGCACCGTCAACCTCGTCACCGAAAAGCCGGTGACGCGTTCGCAGGCGCTGGAATCGCTGGGCTCGATCCTGCGCATGCAGGGCTACGCGATTGTCGAGGGCAACGGCTTCACCAAGGTCGTGCCGGAAGCCGACGCCAAGCTGCAGGGCTCCCCCACCAGCGTAGGCGCGGCGGGCTCGCGCGGCGGCGAGCAGGTCGTTACGCAGGTCTTCCGCCTGCAGCATGAATCGGCCAACAACCTGGTGCCGGTGCTGCGCCCGATGATCGCGCCCAACAACACGATCACCGCTTACCCGGCCAACAACACGCTGGTCATTACCGATTACGCCGATAACCTGCGCCGCATCGGCCGCATCATCGCGTCGATCGACACGCCCGTGGCCGGCGAAACCGAGCTGATTCCGCTGAGGAACGCCGTGGCCATCGACGTGGCGGCCACGCTGCAGAAGCTGCTCGATCCGTCTGCCGGTGGCGCAGGCGGGGCGGGCGCCGGCGCGGCGCTGTCGGACCCGAGCCTGCGTACGTCGGTCGTGGCAGAGCCGCGTTCGAATAGCGTGATGGTGCGTGCGTCGAGTGCGGCCCGTCTCGCCCAGGCCAAACAACTGATCGCCAAGCTGGACGTGCCGAACGCGCGCCCCGGCAATATCTGGGTGGTGCCGCTCAAGAATGCCAACGCGGTGCAGCTGGCCACTACGCTGCGTGCGATCGTCGCGGCCGACGCCACGCTGTCGGCCTCGGCATCCACCGGCCCGGGCGGCCAAAGCGCCGCGCAAGGCGCGACCTCGCAGCCCGCCGGCGGCGTGAACACCTCGCAGAATCAGAACACGCAGAACACCAACTACGGCAGCGGCTCGGGTTCGGGCAGCGGCTCGGGCAGCGGGAGCTCTTCGTTCCGCGCCTCGTTCGGGCAGAACAACACGCCCCCCACCGGCGGCATCATCCAGGCCGATCCGGCCACCAACGCGCTCATCATCACCGCCAGCGAGCCGGTCTACCGCAACCTGCGCGCCGTGATCGACGACCTGGACGCGCGGCGCGCGCAGGTCTACATCGAATCGATGATCGTGGAAGTGACGGCCACCAAGGCGTCGCAGCTCGGCATCCAGTGGATGGTGGGCGCGGGCGGCCCGAACACCTACGGCGGCGGCGGCACCAACTTCGGCACCGGCTCAGGCAATCTGCTGACGCTGGCCGGCACGATTGCCACCATCACGACGGGCGGCATCGGCAGCACGGCGGCGCAGACGGCGCTGTCCAACGTGAACGTCGGGCAGCTCAACGGCGGCAACTTCGGCGTGTTCAACAAGGCCAGCGGCCTGGGCGCGATACTGTCGGCGCTGGGCTCGGACGGCTCGGTCAACGTGCTGTCGACCCCGAACCTGATCACGCTCGACAACGAAGAGGCCAAGATCCTGATCGGCCAGAACGTGCCGATCACCACCGGCTCGTATGCCCAGACAGGCACGTCGGCTTCGGTCACGCCGTTCCAGACGTTCGACCGCAAGGACGTCGGCATCACGCTGCGCGTCAAGCCGCAGATCACCGATGGCGGGCTGGTGAAGATGCAGATCTTCCAGGAGTCGTCGGCCGTGGTGCCGGGCACGCAGAATGCGACGCAGGGCCCCACCACCAACGTGCGCTCGATCGAGACCAATGTGCTGGCCAACGATGGCCAGGTCGTCGTGCTGGGCGGTCTGCTGGAAGACAACTACCAGGACGGCGAGCAGAAGGTGCCGGGCCTGGGCGACATTCCCATCCTGGGCGCGTTGTTCCGCTCGGAAAACAAGACACGTGTGAAGACCAACCTGCTGGTGTTCCTGCGCCCGATCATCCTGCGTACGGCCGATGCGACCGGCGCGCTGTCGGACAACCGCTACAACTACATGCGCGATACGCAGCAGGGCTTTGTCTCGCCGAACATGCTGCCGACCACGTCAGACAAGGACACGCCGGTGCTGCCCTCGCCCAGCGCGATGCGCCCGGCCGACAACTACGGCGATGTGTCGATCGTGCCGAAGGGCCCGGCCGGCACGCAGGTGCCCCCGGGCGCCCCGATGCCGATGCCGATGCCGCAGGGCACCACGCGCAGCCAGCCGCGCCTGCAGAATTTCGCGGCGCCGACCTCGGGCGGCTACGACGGCAACGCGCCGCGCAATGGCGGCTGACAACGGACAACGAACCATGGCCACGCAAGCTTCCACCACCGACGTCAGCACGCTGGAGCCGCCCTCGCAGTCCGCCGTGCGGCTGGTGCCGTATGCGTTTGCGCGCGACGCCAAGCTGCTCGTCGCGCGCCAGGACGTCGACACGCTGGAAGTGTGGGTCTGCCCCGAAACCTCGCGCACGGCGCTGGCTGAACTCGGCCGCGTGTTCGGCGCGCTGCAGCTGGTGACGCTCGACACGGCAGCACTGTCCACCGCCACGCAGACGGCCTACAACGCGCAGGACGGCAGCGCGGCCCAGGTGGTGGGCGAAGTGGAAGGCGAAGTCGATCTCTCCCGCCTGATGCAGGACATTCCGGCCGTGGAAGACCTGCTCGAATCCGAAGACGACGCGCCGATCATCCGCATGATCAACGCGCTGCTTACGCAGGCCGCGCGCGAAGGCGCATCGGACATTCACATCGAGCCGTTCGAGAATGCATCCGTCGTGCGCTTTCGCGTCGACGGCACGCTGCGCGATGTGGTGCGCCCGAAGAAGGCGCTGCACGGCGCGCTCATTTCGCGCATCAAGATCATGGCGCAGCTCGACATTGCCGAGAAACGCCTGCCGCAGGATGGCCGCATCACGCTGCGCGTGGGCGGGCGCCCGGTGGACGTGCGCGTGAGCACGCTCCCCACCGGCCACGGCGAGCGCGCGGTGCTGCGTCTGCTCGACAAGGAAGCCGGCCGGCTCGACCTCGGCAAGCTCGGCATGGGCGCCGGCACGCTGGCGCGCTTCGACCACCTGATCAACCAGCCGCACGGCATCGTGCTCGTCACCGGCCCGACGGGTTCGGGCAAGACGACCACGCTGTACGCGGCGCTGTCGCGGCTCGACGCGTCGTCCACCAACATCATGACGGTGGAAGACCCGATCGAATACGACCTCGACGGCATTGGACAGACGCAGGTCAACCCGAAGATCGACATGACCTTCGCCAAGGCCCTGCGCGCCATCCTGCGCCAGGACCCGGACGTGGTGATGATCGGGGAAATCCGCGACCTGGAAACCGCGCAGATTGCCGTGCAGGCCTCGCTGACGGGCCACCTGGTGCTGGCGACGCTGCACACGAACGATTCCGCATCTGCCGTGACGCGCTTGATCGACATGGGGATCGAACCGTTCCTGCTGTCGTCGTCGCTGCTGGGTGTGCTGGCGCAGCGCCTGGTACGTCGCCTGTGCGTGCATTGCCGCCGCGAAGAAGTGCTCGAACTCACGCCCGCAGAAGTGGAAGCCGTGGCCGGCACGCCGGTTGCCGATGGCGTGGCACCGGCCGCCCCGGCACGCAAATCGGTGTGGCATCACGTCGGCTGCGACCGTTGCAACCACTCCGGGTACCAGGGCCGCACCGGCGTGTACGAGCTGCTGACCGTCACGCCGGAAATCCAGACGATGATCCACCGCCAGGCCGCTGAATCCGAGATCAAGGCGTTCGCCATCGGCCAGGGCATGCAGACGATGCGCATGGACGCACAGCGCTGGATCGACACCGGTGCCACGTCGCTGGAAGAAGTGCTGCGTGTCACGCGCGACTAAGACGCGAATGAACGAATAGCGCATGCCAGCCTTCCGCTACGAAGCCGCCGACGCCACCGGCAAGACCGACAAGGGTGTCATCGAAGCCGACAGCGCGCGTCAGGCGCGCACGCTGCTGCGCGCACGCGGGCTGACGCCGCTGCTGGTCGACGCGCTGGGCGCACAGGACACCAAGCGCGGCGGGTCCACCCTCGGCAAGCGGCTCTC
>NZ_VOSS01000148.1 GCF_007997035.1 Ralstonia sp. TCR112
GGTGCAGCAGCGGCCGGAGCCGATGCAGCCGCAGGCGCCGATGCTTCCGGTGCCGATGCGGCAGCAGCCGGTGCAGCGCCCGCCGGTGCGGCCGGCTCCTGCAGTTTGCCGCCAGCGGAGTTGGCCATGTAGACGATGGCGCGCTGGATTTCGTAGTCGCTCACGTCATCCGGCGACGTGCCGCCGCGTGCAGGCATGCCGCCCTTGCCGGCCAGCGCCACCTTCGTCAGGCCATCGAGGCCCTGCGACAGGCGCGGACCCCAGCTTGCCGCATCGCCAAACTTGGGCGCGCCAGCTACGCCTGCCGCGTGGCAGGTCGCGCAGACTTCCTTATAGAGCTGCTCGCCCGTCTTGAAAACGCGCGGTGCGTTCGGGTCTTTCAGTTCGAGCTGCGCAACCGGCTTGATGCGATCGTTGACCGCCTCTTCCGACATGCCGGAACCGCCCGCGCCTTCCTTGGCGCCCAGGCCAACGTAATTGGCCAGCAGGATGATGATGAGGATGGGAACGGCAAAGGCGGCGATCACCGCGATGATCAGCTGCTTGGGGGTCTTGATCAGAGGCTCGTGTTCGTCGTGTTGCGCGTCGCTCATGCTCAACTCTCAGGATGGTGGAACCGCTCTTGGAGCCCTCGAAGCGCCACCGGCAAGGTCACGAGCATCGCCGGCAGTGCGTGGGGCCGCATTGGATCGCAATGAGGGCAGGAAGACCATGACGATTGAGTCGCCGCGTCGGCCCAGACAGACCTGTCCCCGTCTTTCTTCTGGCAAATAACGCGCGATTATATCCGTAATGCCTGGGCCTTTGACACGCGGGACAGCCCTAGGCGCCGCTTTTCGACCTGCGTCAAAAACCCAACGAAACGTTGCTGCGGCACGCCTCGTACCGCCCCCTTCATGGGCCTGCGATGGACGCTTGCGCCCAAATGCGCTATCCTGCGGGGCTTCTCTTTCGGTACGTTCTGTGCCGATATGCGCCCGTAGCTCAATGGATAGAGTACTGCCCTCCGAAGGCAGGGGTTGCTGGTTCGATCCCAGCCGGGCGCGCCAAAAATCAAAGATTGCCGCGACTTGTACGGTTTTCCCACGCCAGAACCGCGCTTCCGCCGCAACGTGCAGGCCTGCCTATCCCCGAACCTTACTCAGCTCCCCTGCGTTTTTCGATCCGCTGATCGGGCTGCGGGCATGCTTGAAAAGATAGTCACCCCATCAGGAGTCGAGCTGTGAGCCGTTACTGGAGCGATATCGTTCAGCAACTTGTGCCCTACGTCCCGGGCGAGCAGCCGGCTATCGCGCGGCCCATCAAGCTGAATACGAACGAGAACCCGTACCCGCCGTCGCCGCGTGTGGTGGCAGCAATCTCGGCAGAGCTGGGGGAGACCGGCGACAGCCTGCGCCGCTACCCCGATCCGCTCTCGCGACGCCTGCGCGAGACGGTCGCCGCGCAGGTCGGCCTCAAGCCCGAGCAAGTCTTTGCAGGCAACGGGTCGGACGAGGTCTTGGCGCACGTCTTCCAGGCGCTGCTCAAGCACGACAAGCCGCTGCGCTTTCCCGACATTTCCTACAGCTTCTACCCGACCTACGCGCGGCTGTACGGCGTGCAGTGCGAAGTGGTACCGCTGGCGGACGACTTCTCCATCCGCGCCGATGATTATCTTGGCGACGCGGGCGGCGTGCTGTTCCCGAACCCGAACGCGCCGACCGGCCACGCGCTGCCGCTGGCGGAAATCGAACGGATCGTCGCCGCGAACCCGTCGTCGGTCGTCGTGGTGGATGAGGCTTATGTCGATTTCGGCGCCGAGTCCGCCATTGCGCTCATCGACCGCTATCCGAATCTGCTCGTGGTGCACACGACGTCGAAGTCGCGCTCGCTGGCCGGCATGCGCGTGGGCTTCGCGTTCGGGCACGCGGCGCTCATCGAAGCGCTCAACCGCGTGAAGGACAGCTTCAATTCGTATCCACTGGATCGCCTGGCGCAAGCTGCCGCCCAAGCGGCTTACGAAGACGATGCGTACTTCCGCGCCACGTGCGCACGCGTGATGGCGAGTCGCACGCGGCTGACGCAATCGCTGCAGTCGTTGGGGTTCGAGGTCGTGCCGTCGATGGCGAACTTCGTCTTCGCGCGGCACCCGCGTCACGATGCCGCCACGCTGGCGGCGCGCCTGAAAGAGCAGGCGATCTTCGTGCGCCACTTCAAGCTTCCGCGCATCGATCAGCATCTGCGCATTACCGTTGGCACCGACGATGAATGCGACGCATTCTTAAAGGCGCTGCAAGGTCTGCTGAAGTAAGTACGCGGGCGTCTGCGGCAAATTGCCACCGGGGTCCGCCCGCCATTTGGAGGGCACCGCCCGGCGCAGATGGCCGCATGCCTCGACCACACGGTGCATCCGCGGCATGGCGCAGTGTGGATCGAAGGCCACGGAGGCAACCGATTGCTGCACTGAGGTATGCGGAACATTGACCGTACGCAGATGCCGCAGGCCGATTGCTGTGCCAGAATGCACGAGCGGGTAAACGGCGCGCCGACGCCGTCCGCTGTCCCCTAGGGCGAGCCTGAGCACTGCGCGGGCGGCACGGGACGCCACACAACACACTCCCACAAAAGGAATCAGCATGTCCAATCGTCGTCAATTCCTGAAGAGCATCCCCATCGTGGCCGCTGCGGGCGCCGTCATGTCGATGTCGGACCTGGCACTGGCTGCACCGATGGTGGCGGAAAGCGACCCGCAAGCCAAGGCGCTGGGCTACGTGGCTGACACCACCAAGGCCGACAAGGCCAAGTTCCCCAAGCACACGCCGGATCAGCACTGCGGCAACTGCGCCCTGTACCAAGGCGGTACGGCTGCGCAAGGCGGCTGCCCGCTGTTTGCCGGCAAGGACGTCGCCAACAAGGGCTGGTGCAGCGCCTGGGCGAAGAAGGCCTGAGCGAAGCGATATCGCCGCCAAGCAAAACGGACCCTGCGGGGTCCGTTTTTTTATGGTCGCGCGCTCTACAATGCGGGCCATGCCGTTCACATTCACGCCCACGGTCCTCGTCATCGACGACGAACCGCACATCCGACGCTTCGTCCGAGCCGCACTGGAGGCGGAAGGCTGCGATGTCCACGAAGCCGATCGCGTCGAGCGCGGCCTGATCGAAGCGGGCACGCGCCAGCCAGATGCGGTGATCCTCGATCTGGGCCTGCCCGACGGCGACGGCATGCAGTTGATACGCGAGTTGCGCACCTGGACGGAAGTGCCGGTGCTCGTGCTTTCGGCCCGCGTGGACGAGCGCGACAAGATTGACGCGCTCGATGCCGGGGCCGATGACTACCTGACCAAACCCTTCGGCGTGGGCGAGCTGGTTGCACGCCTGCGCGTGCTGCTGCGGCGACATGCCAAGCGCGGCGAAGACGGCAGCAGCGTCATCCGCTTCGGTGAGGTCGAAGTCGACCTGGCACGCCGCCTGGTGAGCCGCAACGGCGAGGCGGTGCATCTCACCCCGATCGAATACCGGCTGCTGGCGGTGCTGCTCGGCCGCCGCGGCACCGTGATGACGCACCGTGAGCTGCTGCGCGAAGTCTGGGGACCCGCGCATGCCGACAGCAGCCACTATCTGCGGATCTACATGGGCCATCTGCGCCACAAGCTGGAGCGCGACCCCGCGCGGCCCGAGCACCTGCTGACCGAAGTCGGCGTCGGGTACCGCTTTACGGCGTAAGCCGGTTTACTGCTCCTTGATGCCTGCGGCGCGCACGATGCGGCCGTTGCTGTCGTACTCGGCGCGGATGGCCGCGGCAAACTGCTCGGCCGTGCCGCCGGCCGGCACCACGGCGGCCTGCGTGAGGCGCTCACGCAGATCGGGCGCAGCCAGCGCCTTGTTGATCTCCGCGTTCAGTCGGGCAATCACGGGCGCAGGCGTCTTGGCCGGCGCGAACACACCGAAGGTCGAGGCCATGTTCGCCTTGGCGTAACCGAGTTCGGTGAAGGTCGGCACATTCGGCAGCGCATCGAGCCTGTGCGGCGCACCCACCGCGAGCGGGCGCAGCTTGCCGCTCGTGATGTGTTGCATCAAGGTCGGGCCGACGTTGGTCGACATGACTTCCACCTGGCCGCCCAGCGCATCCGTCAATTGCTGGCCGCCACCCTTGTACGGGATGAGCGTGATATCCACGCGCGCCTGCGACTTGATCTGCTCCAGCGCGAGATGCCCCACCGTACCCAGGCCCGATGTCGACCAGCGGATCGAACCCGGCTTGGCGCGGGACTGGCTCAGCATGTCTGCAAAGCTCTTGCCCGTGAACGACGGCGTGCCCAGCAGGATCATCGGTGCGTACATGACGTTGGCCACGGGCGCGATGTCTTTCTGCGGGTCATACGGCAGTTTGCCGAAATGCGGATTGAGCGTGAGCGGGCTGACCGACGAGAAGCCCAGCGTGTAGCCATCGGGCGCCGACTTGGCTACGGCGTCCATGCCGATGCTGCCGCCGGCACCGGCGCGGTTTTCCACCACCACCGGCTGCCCGAGTTGCGCCGACAGTTTTTCGCCCAGCGCACGCGCCACGTTGTCGGAAATGCCACCGGTCGGATACGCGACGATGATGCGGATCGGCTTGGCCGGATAGTCCTGCGCCTGGGCAGGCACGGAGGCCAGCAGCGGCAGGCCGGCGCACAGCAGCGCGGCAGAAGCAATCAGACGACGGCGGGCAGTACGTGCGGAAGTCATGGCGCAATGTCGGGGGCAAGAAACGGAAAGGAACATTGTAGGCCGATGCCCAGGCAAGCTCGCCCCGGCCACGTAGAAAAACAGCAGGCAAAAGAAAAGGCGCCCGAAGGCGCCTTTTCCGTTCCCAATCGAGTGACAGCGTCGATTAGAAGATGTGGCGGATACCCACGCCAACGCTGGTCTGGTTCGACTTGCCAGTGCCGGCTGCGTTGCCGCCACCCGACAGTTCCGGCAGAGCTGCGTCCTTGACCTTGTTGTAGTCGACCGTGCCATACACTTGCGTGCGCTTGGACAGGGCGTACTCGGCCAGCAGAACGCCGGTGTAGCGCTTGCCGTCGTTGCCGGCGGTCAGAGCAGCGTTCTTGATGCTGTCGTAGTAGAACGCGCCCGTCAGAGCCAGCGCCGGGGTGATGTTGTACGTCACGCCCAGGATGCCGACGTGGTCACGACGCTTCGTGGCGCCCGGGGTCAGGCCAGCGCCCGAGGTGGCGTTGCCGTAGATGTTCAGGCCGAAGGCGCTGCCGCCGACGCAGTTTGCCGAGCTGTTCACGCAACCCGTGGCGTCGCTGCTGTCGATGTAGCCTGCGAACAGCTTGGCTGCGGCGATGGTGTAGTTACCACCGATACCCCAAACGGTTTGCTTGTTGCCAGCAACGTCCTTGTGCTGCTGTGCGAAGGCGCCGATGTAGGCCGGACCGAATTCATAGGCCACCGTGCCGCCAACGTACGAGTTCTGGCTAGCAGCGCCAGCCACTTCGCCAAAGCCGTAGGCCAGGCCGACCGACAGGCCGTTCCACTTGCCTTCGTACTTCAGCATGTTCGATTCACGCAGACCGGTCAGGCCGTAGTACATCCACGAGTTGCCGTCGTAGTTACCCACGCCCAGCGGGTCGAAGTTGCCGCCCGTCGTGAAGCCGAAGTTGTATTGACGGCCCAGGGTGATGGTGCCCAGGTCCTTGTTCGACAGACCCACGAACGATTGACGGTTGAACAGCGTACCGGAGCTGCTCATGCGGCCCGAGTCCGAGTTGAAGCCGCTTTCCAGCACGAACAGTGCCTTGTTGCCGCCACCCAGGTCTTCCGAGCCCTTCAGGCCCCAGCGGCTGTTCGACACAGCACCGCTTTCCATCTGGGTCACGCTGTTGCCAGCTTGGTTGGCGTTGTTGATGTAGTGAATGCTGGTATCGACAATACCGTACAGCGTCACGCTCGATTGGGCGTAGGCAGAACCTGCGAACAGGGCGCCAACTGCAACCAGAATGGCAGACTTTTTCATGTGGGCTCGTAATAAAAGAGTTGTCTCAAACCGCCCGACCCCGTGTGCATGAGGTTGGGCTCCTCCGTTTCCTTAACTTCCGTGTCGGAAGTGCCGCGCAAATTTAACAAAAGCCCATATGCGCGGCAAAGCAATTCACGGAATCGTTCTACCAAGTGTGGTAAGCGCGCATCGCTCTTAATGCACCGCACCAAATCGGCCTGCAACAAGGCTTGCAGGCGCGTCGCGCCCTGCTGTGGTGCATCAAGGTCGGCCGCGGCATTTGAACTGCTCTCTTGATTAGACAAAAAGGTTAGGAATTTGCCGAGGGCATTACGCCACTGGCGCGAATTTCAGCGCCATTCACGCTGACTTGCATCATTTCGGCGCCAACAACAAACCGTTCGTCGCACCACCGTGGATGCGGCATGCCCCCTGACCTAGGCTGTAGACCGTGGCAAGACATCAAATGACCACGCCTAAAACAGCACCGAAAATCAGTTGAAGAAGGAGTTCGCCATGCGACTCAAGCAAATGGGGTTGGCCGCCATGCTGGCGACCGGGGCCCTCGCGGCGGGCAGCGTTTGGGCGCAGGCCAGCCGCGTGGAAGTGTTCGGCCAGAATGCACGGGCCGAACGGTTTGACGTCTATAGCGACGGTGCCCGCACCGGACGCTTCGACACATATACAGAAGGGGCGCGCAGCGGCCGCTTCGATCCGTATTCGGACGGCATGCGCAGCGACCCGGCCGGCCGCGCCCGCGAGGGCGGCGGTACGGTCTACGGGTATCCGGTTCCGAATTGATGCGCTGAACGGCATTCACCGCGTTCGTCACGCGGCGGTCACGCAGCCGTTACGCATTGGATCAGTTACGGGCCGGTCTCCAGGCATCCTCCGTTTTCCGCCTCTTGGCCCACTCGGGCCCCGCTGGTGATGCGCCAGCGGGGCTTTTTCATGCGCGCTCAGATGAGCTTGTCGAGCGTGATCGGCAGTTCGCGCACGCGCCGGCCGGTGGCGTGGTAGACGGCGTTGGCGATGGCCGCCGGCACGCCGGTAATGCCGATCTCGCCGATGCCCTTGGCGCCCAGCGGGTTGACGTATGCGTCCGCCTCGTCGAGTACGAGGATGTCGATGTCGGGCACATCGGCGTTGACGGGCACGTGGTACTCCGCGAGGTTGTTGTTGACGATGCGGCCGTAGCGCGTGTCGAGCAGGCTCTCTTCGAACAGCGCCATGCCCATCCCCCAGACGATGCCGCCCATGAGCTGGCTACGCCCCGTCTTGGCATTGAGCAACCGCCCCACGCCGTAGCTGCCGACGATGCGCGGGACGCGGACCACGCCCAGATCCGCATCGACATGCACCTCGACAAACACCGCGCCGAACGAGTGCATTGAGAATTTCTGCTTTTCCTCCCCCGGCTGCACCTTGGCCGTCACCTCGATGGGGCGACCATGGCGGGCAACCACGGCAGCCACCGGTTCCCGCGCACCGCTGCGTGCGGCGAGCACACCGTCGGCCACCGTGATGTCCTCCGCGGCCAGCCCATGCAGCGGCGAACTGGCGTCGGCAATGGCCGCGGCAATCAATGCATCGCGCGCCTGCTGGCCGGCGGCCTGCACGGCGGGCGATACGCTGGCCACGCTCTGCGAGCCGCCCGACACCGGCGCTTCCGGCATGCGCGTATCGCCCAGGCTGAAGTGCACGCGGTCGACGGGCATGCCCATGGCATCGGCCGCTACCTGCGTCATCACCGTGTAGGTGCCGGTGCCCAGATCCTGCGAGCCGGATTCGACCTGCGCCGTACCGTCCGGCAGGTAGCGCGCGGTGGCGCCGGCCGCGCTGCGGTTGGCCGGATACGTGGCGGTGGCCATGCCCCAACCGATACGCGTGTTGCCGTCACGCATGCTGCCCGGCTGCGGATTGCGGCGCGCCCAGCCGAAGCGCTCGGCGCCAGCGCGGTAGCACGCAGCCAGGGACTTGCTCGACCACGGGATGCGTTTTTCCGGGTCTTGGGCGGCATCGTTGCGCAGGCGCAGCTCCACGGGGTCGATGCCCAGCGCGTAGGCCATCTCATCCAGTGCGACTTCCAGCGCGAACGTGCCGGTGGCTTCGCCGGGTGCGCGCTGGAACGTGGGCGTACCGACGTTCAGACGCGCCAGCCGATGCGTCGTCCGCTGATGGGGCGTGTCGTAAAGCATGCGGGTGACGATGGCGCAGGGCTCGGTCCAGTCCTCGATCATCGACGTGGTGGTCAGCGAGTCATGCGAGATGGCGGTGAAGCGGCCATCGCTGGCGGCGCCCAGGGCGATGCGCTGCTCGGTACGCGGGCGGCCGCCAACGGGGCCGAACATCTGCGGCCGCTCCAGGACCAGCTTGACGGGCCGCCCCACCTGCCGCGCAGCCATCGCCGCCAGCACCACGTGCGACCACACCGAACCCTTGCAGCCGAACCCGCCGCCCACGAACGGGCACACCACACGGAGCTTGTCAGGCGACAGGCCAAGCGTCTTGGCGACGGTGCGGCGCACGCCAGAGACGTATTGCGTGCTGTCGTACAGCGTAAGCGAATCGCCCTCCCACACGGCGATGGTCGCGTGCGGCTCCATCGGGTTGTGCGTTTCCATGGGCGTACCGTAAACGGCCTCGATGCGCTGCGCTGCCTGCGCCATGCCGGCAACCACGTCGCCGCGCGTGGTGTCGGCCGACTGCCCCTGCACCTTGCCGGGCGAGTGCGCATCGGCGCGGGCAGTTTCGAAATCGAGCCGCGCCGGCTGCTGGGCAACCTCCACGCGCACCATGCGCGCTGCGGCCTGCGCATGTTCCAGCGTGTCGCCCACCACCAGCGCGACGGGCTGGCCGTTGTAATGCACCTGATCGTCCTGCAGCAGCGACAGCACGCGCCCGGCCGGCGGTTCCAGCGCGGGCTTGCCACCGTTGGGCAAGCGCGGTGCGTTCTCATGCGTCATCACCAGCAGCACGCCGGGCATGGCCTGCGCGACATGGGTATCGACCCGCGTGATTCGACCGGCCGGCACGGTGCTCAGCACCAGCACCGCATGCACCAGACGCGGCACCTGGAACTCTGCTGAGTAGCGCGCCTCGCCCGTGACTTTGAGCAGACCGTCGGTGCGGTCCAGCGGTTGGCCGACGTTGCTCATGCCACACCTCCTGTCGGATTGGCGGGATTGGCGGGATTGCCCGCGATGGTGAGCGCCCGGGCCACGGCCCGCTGTGCGAGGGGCACCTTGAAGCCGTTGTCGCGCAGCGGCTGGGCGCCCTGCACAGCCAGCGCGCCCGCCTGGGCAAACAACTGCGCATCCACGGCCTGGCCCGCCAGCATCTGCTCGGCCGCATGCGCACGCCACGGCTTGTGCGCGACGCCGCCGAGCGCAATGCGCGCCTCCCGAATCGTCCGCCCATCGGTCTGCAAGGCCAGCGCCGCAGCCACCGACACCAGCGCAAACGCGTAGCTCGCGCGGTCGCGCACCTTCAGGTAATGCACGTGCGAGCCGAACACGGGCGCCGGCAGGTCGATGGCGACGATCAGCTCGCCGGGCTCGAGCGTCGTGTCGATTTCGGGATGCGCTTCCGGCAGCCGATGGAAGGCTTCGATCGGGATACGCCGCTCGCCATGCGTGCCGTGCACAACCACCGTGGCGTCCAACGCGGCCAGCGCGACGGCCATGTCGGATGGATGCGTCGCCACGCAGGCCTCGCTCGCACCCAGGATGGCGTGCATGCGGTTGAAGCCCTCGCGCGCGGCGCAGCCGGAGCCGGGCTGCCGCTTGTTGCACGCCGGGTACGCCGTGTCGTAGAAGTAATGGCAGCGCGTGCGCTGCATCAGGTTGCCGCCGTTGGTGGCCATGTTGCGCAACTGGCCCGACGCGCCCGACACAATCGCCTCACTCAGGAGCGGATAGCGCGAGCGCACCAGCGGATGCGCCGCCGTATCGGCATTGCGTGCCATCGCGCCCAGGCGCAGGCCGCCGTCGGGCAACGCGCGGATCTGCGCCAGCGGCAGACGGCTGACATCGACCAGCCGCTGCGGCTGCTCGACGCCGCCCTTCATCAGGTCCAGCAGGTTCGTGCCGCCGCCGATATAGCGCGCGCCCGGCTCGCGGCCCAGGCGCACGGCGGCTTCGATGGTCGACGCACGGTCATAGGCAATCGATTGCATGGCGGCTCCTCAAACCGTGCTGCCGGACTTGGCAGCCACCACGCGAATCGCCGCCACGATGTTGGGGTACGCGCCGCAGCGGCAGAGGTTGCCGCTCATGCGTTCGCGTATTTCGTCTTCGGTCAGCACAACCGGGCCGTCTGCGCCGAGTGCCTCGGGCGACGTGACGGTGCTCGGCATGCCGCGCCGCGCCTCTTCCAATACCGCCACCGCCGAGCAGATTTGCCCCGGCGTGCAATAGCCGCACTGAAACGCGTCGTGTTCAAGAAACGCGGCCTGCACCGGATGCAGCGCCGCACGGTCGACCACGCCGTCGTGCGCGTGCGCCAGGCCTTCGATGGTGGTGATGGCCTCGCCTTCGTGCATGATCGCCAGCGTCAGGCAACTGTTGATGCGCCGGCCGTTCACGAGGACAGTGCATGCGCCGCACTGGCCGCGGTCACAGCCTTTCTTGGTGCCGGTCAGCCCCAGCACCTCGCGCAGCGCGTCGAGCAACGTGACACGCGGCTCCAGCGACAGCGCATACGGCTTGCCATTGATGTTGAGCGAGACAGGCCGCGCCGGCGCCAAGGCAGCGGAGCGGGCCGCGCCCTGCGCCGGAGGCGCGCGC
>NZ_VOSS01000149.1 GCF_007997035.1 Ralstonia sp. TCR112
TATGTGGCGGCATGCGCCGGTGACGCCGTTGGCGTGATGACGTGCTGCGCGATGCGTGCGGCGCGGACCACGCTGCGGCCATGATCCGCTGGCGCGTTGATGGACGTTGGCACTGGGCGGCATCGCGTGGCGCATGTTCGGCGGACGTGCTGCTGCCAAGACGCTCACCACGGTCTACATCAGCCAGAGCGATCCGGATTATTACTTCGGCCTCGACGTCATCCGCGCTGCCTTCCCGAACGCGAAGATCGTGGCCACACCGCAAACCGTGGCCGCCATCAAGGCATCAATGAACGGCAAGCTCGCCTACTGGGGCCCGATCCTGAAGGACAACGCGCCCAAGACGCTCGTACTGCCCGACGTGCTGAACGCCGACCACCTCACGCTGGAAGGCCGCACCATCGACATCAAGGGACTGAACGGCCCCGACGCGGCACGCACGTATCTGTGGATCCCGTCGATCAAGACCGTGGCCGGCGGCGTGGTCGTCAACAGCGGCGACCACGTTTGGGTAGCCGACACGCAGACACGCGAATCGCGCCTGGGCTGGTTGCAGACGCTGGACAACATCACAGCGCTCAAGCCGACGACCGTGGTGCCCGGTCACTTCACGGGTGCAATGCCAGCGGGGCTGGACGCGGTACGCTTTACCGCGGATTACCTGAAGACCTTTGAGGTACAGGCCGCCAAGGCGAACAACTCGGCGGAGCTGATCAAGGCGATGAAGGCGGCTTATCCGACGCTGGCCGGCGAGGCATCGCTGGAGCTGAGCGCCAAGGTCATCAAGGGCGAAATGAAGTGGCCGCAGTAAGCTGGCCTGCCACCGAGGAAACAACATGACGACGTTGCATTACATCTACGACCCGCTGTGCGGCTGGTGCTACGGCGCCGCGCCGCTGGTGGAAGCCGCGCGCACGGTGCCCGGCCTCACGATCGCCTTCCACGGCGGCGGCATGCTTGCCGGGCCGAATCGCCGCGCG
>NZ_VOSS01000015.1 GCF_007997035.1 Ralstonia sp. TCR112
GCCGTCGCGGAGGAAGCCGATGCAGCAGCGGCCGTTTCTGCAGGTGCAGCGGCAGCAGGAGCCGGCGCTGACGAAGCAGCAGCGGCCGGTGCGGGTGCCGGGGCATTGGCTGCGGCCACTGCAGGCGCGGCCGTCGACGGGGCAGCACCAGCGGCAGGCTTGGCGGCGCTGGCCGCCTTGGCCAGCTCGGCGTTCTTCAATTCGACCAGGCGCTGCATGTCGGAGAGATTCTTCTCCAACTGCGCAACGCGCGATTCCATTTCCTTGAGCGCACGCTCCTTGGCGACGAGTTCCTCATCGCGGGCAGCTGCCGCACCCGCCTTGCCGGTACGGTCTGCCTTGGAGAGACGCAGTTCGTCGCGGCCGCTGGCAGCCGGCGTGGCTTGATCCTGCACGCGGGCCGACACGCTGCCGCTCTGCTGGCGGGCGGAGTCGGTATCCGTGGCGGCGTTGGCTTCAGCCGCTGTGGCGAGGCGATTGCGATACCCGCCAAAGCCGGACGTCTGCGCAATGACTTCGCGGCGCGCTTCACGCGCCGGCGTTTTCTGCGCTTCGGCCTGCGACGGCACCTTCAGTACCGAGCCGGTACGCAGACGGTTGATGTTGCCGCCAATGAAAGCGTTGGGATTGTTGCGATACAGCGCCAACAGCATCTGGTCGAGCGAAACGGCGTCCTGGCCTTGCGCGGCCGTCGATGCCACGTCGTACAGGCTATCGCCGCGCTGCACCGTATACGAACCACCCGGCGTAGCATCCGGCGCGGCGGCAGCAGGTGCCGCTTGCTGCGGACGTGCGCCTGACGAGCAGCACGGGGCTGCCGCGTCGGTGCCGGGGAGGCGGCAGCCGGGGCCGCCGCTTGCGGTTGAGCAGTCGAAGCAGACGGTGCCGGTTCTGCCGCGCCAGGCGTCGTGGCCTGCACAACCGGCGTCGGCGCGAAATTCTGTGCGGTATTGCTGGAGCCGACCGGGTCCAGCAGGAACGTATAGGCGCGCGAAACGTGGCCGCTCGCCCAGTTCAGGTCAACCAGAACATCGACGAACGGCTCTGCGACGGGCTGCGTCGAGCGCAGGCGCACCACGTAATTGCCGTTCGACTGGCGTTCCAACGAGGCACGCAGCGAGGAGACGATCGGGTTATAGGTCAGCCCGGCACGCGAATAGGCATCCGGTGCAGCCAGCTTGGCGACCAGGTTTTGCGCCTCTTCGGGCGTCACGCCGGTCAGATCGATTTCGGCCTGCAGCGGCTGGCCGAGGCTGGAACGCACATGCAGCGCGCCGAAACCGGCCGCTTGCGCAGCGGGCTGAATCAGCAGCAGGCTCGCCGCAGCAAACGCGACGGCCGACCAGCGAGGACTGCGATGGGACGATTCTCTCCGGCGGTATTGGCTCACCCTCACCTTCGACTCCGTTATCTTTTAATGTGCAAACGAACTTAACATCAACGAGTTAGCGCAGCAAGTTCACCCAAAACGTGAAATGCTGGATAAGAACCGCCGTCAATTTTTTATGAAAACGACACAATTGGCGAGATTCTGAAGCACCCGACGTACCCCCCGGAATGCGCGTGCTTCATGTGGCGCTAACCCTTCCCCGTGCTCCGTCCACCCCACGAATGGGCGGACGGCGTTCCGGCCGCTATTGTGTACCAACGTTACAAGCCGTGGGCATCCAGATGGCACAACGCCGCGCAGGCCGCGCGGCGTTGGTTGAAAAAGCACACTTTCTGTTGTCAGGCCGCAACGACGGCCTCAGATGCACGGCCCGATAACGAAAGCAAAGCCTGAATCACTTGCCCAGCAGGATACGGAGCGTACGGCGCAGCGGCTCGGCAGCGCCCCACAGGAGCTGATCACCGATCACGAAGGCGCTGACATACTCCGGCCCCATGTTCAGCTTGCGCACGCGGCCGACGCCGATTTGCAGGCCACCGGTAATGGAAGCCGGCGTCAGCTCCTTCTCGGTGATGCTGCGATCGTTCGGAACCCACTTCACCCAAGGATTGCCCGAGCGGATGATCTGTTCGATCTCTTCGAGCGGCAGGTCGCGCTTGAGCTTGAGCGTCAGCCCCAGGCTGTGGCAGCGCATTGCGCCGATCCGCACGCACAGGCCATCGACCGGAATCGTCTGCGCCGTGCCCAGGATCTTGTTGACCTCGGCTTGGCCCTTCCACTCTTCCTTCGACTGGCCGTTGTCGAGCTGCTTGTCGATCCACGGGATCAGGCCACCGGCCAGCGGCGCCGGGAAAAACTCCGTCGGCACGTCTTCGCGGATCGTCTTGGCAACCTTGCGGTCGATGTCCAGGATGGCGGAAGCCGGATTGGCCAGCTCATCGGCCACGGCGCCGTGGATCACGCCCATGCCCTTGAGCAGTTCGCGCATGTGGTTCGCACCACCGCCCGAAGCCGCCTGGTAGGTCATCGAGCTGACCCATTCGACCAGATCTTCGCGGAACAGGCCGCCCACGCCCATCAGCAAGATGGAGTTGGTGCAGTTGCCGCCGATGAAGTTCTTTGTGCCAGCCGCCACCGCATTCTTGATGAGCGACAGGTTGACGGGGTCCAGCACGATCACGGCGTCGTCTTCCATGCGCAGCGTCGAGGCGGCGTCGATCCAGTAGCCGTTCCAGCCTGCAGCGCGCAGCTTCGGGAAGACTTCGGTCGTGTAGTCACCGCCCTGGCACGTGATGATCGTGTCGCAGGCCTTCAGTGCTTCGATGTCGTTGGCGTCGGCCAGAGGCGCATCCGTCTTGGCGAATGCGGGTGCCTTGCCGCCAGCGTTGCTGGTGCTGAAAAACACGGTGTCGATCAGGTCGAAATCCTTTTCTTCCTGCATGCGCTGCATCAGCACGCTGCCGACCATGCCGCGCCAACCGACGAGACCTACCTTCATGATTGTGAACCTCTAGTGATTTTCCCCGCCTCGGTCGCCCGGCGTGACCGCGCGGGGAAGGCGAACGGGCACGACGGACGATCTACGAGATCGTTTTTTTGGTAATGATTTTGGTGGTCGTGCGAATCTCGACAGGCGTCATGCGAGCGCGCGCGGCGGTGCCCTTGGCGGCGATAGCCAGGGTGCCCAGAATGCCCAGTACGAGGACGGGGAGCGCGATCGAGATCATCTGCAAAAATATACACGATTTGGCGGCCACACAATGCCCTGCAACATGTGTCCACCGAAAAAACGACGATTGCGGCGCCGGATGTGACGGCACCGCAACGCACGTTTCGTTTACAGGGCAGCGACCACCGCGTCGCCCATCTCCACCGTACCGACCTGCTTGCAACCCGGCGTCAGGATGTCACCCGTGCGATAGCCCTGGGCGAGCACCTTCTTGACGGCATTTTCGATGCGATCGGCCTGCTCGGCCTTGTTCAGCGAGTAGCGCAGCATCATCGCGGCGGACAGGATCGTCGCGAGCGGGTTGGCAATGCCCTTGCCCGCGATGTCGGGCGCGGAGCCGTGCGACGGCTCATACAAGCCTTTGTTGTTCGCGTCGAGCGACGCCGACGGCAGCATGCCGATCGAGCCGGTCAACATGGCCGCCTCGTCCGACAGAATGTCGCCGAACATGTTGCCGGTGACGATCACGTCGAAGTTCTTCGGCGCCTTCACGAGCTGCATGGCCGCGTTGTCGACGTACATGTGCGACAGCTCGACTTCCGGATACTCCTTGTGCACGTCGGTGACGATGTCCTTCCAGAACTGGAACGTCTCGAGCACGTTGGCCTTGTCGACGCTGCACAGCTTCTTGCCGCGCTTGGCGGCAGCCTGGAAGGCGACGTGCGCAATGCGGCGGATTTCCGGCTCGGCGTAGCGCATGGTGTCGAAACCTTCGCGAGCGCCAGCGAACAGGCCATCGGGTGCCGCACGCACACCGCGCGGTTGACCGAAGTAAATGTCGCCGTTCAGCTCACGCACGATCAGGATGTCCAGACCGGCGACGATTTCCGGTTTGAGGCTCGACGCGCCGGTCAACTCGGGGTAGCAGATAGCCGGGCGGAAATTGGCGAACAGCTGCAGGTGCTTGCGCAGGCCCAGAATGGCCTGCTCCGGGCGCAGTTCGCGCGCCAGCGTGTCGTACTTCCAGTCGCCCACGGCGCCGAACAGGATCGCGTCGGCTTCCTTGGCGAGCTTGAGCGTGTCTTCCGGCAGGGGATGACCCTTGGCCTCGTAGCCCGCGCCGCCCACCGGGGCGAATTCCATCTCGAACGGCTCGCCCAGCACCTTGAGCACCTTCACGGCCTCGGCGACGATTTCCTTGCCAATGCCGTCACCCGGCAACACTGCAATCTTGGTCATGTGGTTGTCCTTGTTGTTCTGTATCCGCTCAGCCGACGAGCTTGTGGGCGAGCCACGGCATCTTGGCCAGGCGCTGCGCTTCGTAAGCCTTGATCTGGTCGGCGTAGCGCAAGGTCAGGCCGATGTCGTCGAAGCCGTTGAGCAGGCAGTATTTGCGGAACGCCGTGATGTCGAACGGATAGGCCGTACCGCCCGGCGTGACGACGACCTGCTTGTCCAGGTCGACGGTCAGCTGGTAGCCCGTAAAGGCTTGCGTCTCGTTGAACAGATGGTCGACTTGCGACTCCGTCAGCACGATCGGCAGCAGGCCGTTCTTGAAGCAGTTGTTGAAGAAGATGTCGGCAAAGCTCGGCGCGATGATGGCGCGGAAGCCGTACTGCTGCAGCGCCCACGGTGCGTGCTCACGCGAGCTGCCGCAGCCGAAGTTCTTGCGCGCCAGCAACACCGAGGCGCCCTTGTAACGCGGCTGGTTCAGCACGAAGTCCGGATTCAGCGGTCGCTTGCTGTTGTCCTGGCCAGGCTCGCCCACGTCCTTGTAGCGCCACTCGTCGAACAGGTTCGGGCCGAAGCCGGTGCGCTTGATCGACTTGAGGAACTGCTTCGGAATGATCGCGTCGGTGTCGACGTTCTCGCGGTCGAGCGGGGCCACGAGGCCGGTGTGGATGGTGAATTGTTCCATGATTGCTCTCTCTATCCTGCCGCTCAAGCGAGCTTGCGCACGTCGACGAAGTGGCCTTCCAGCGCGGCTGCGGCAGCCATCGCCGGGCTGACCAGATGGGTGCGGCCACCCGCGCCCTGACGGCCTTCGAAGTTGCGGTTGGACGTGGACGCGCAGCGCTCGCCCGGCTCGAGGCGGTCCGCGTTCATGGCGAGACACATCGAGCAGCCCGGCTCGCGCCACTCGAAACCTGCCGCCTTGAAAATCTTGTCGAGCCCTTCGCGCTCGGCCTGCTCCTTCACGAGGCCCGAGCCCGGCACGACCATCGCCAGCTTCACGTTCGACGCAATGCGTTTGCCCAGCTTCTGCACGACCCACGCTGCGGCGCGCATGTCTTCGATCCGGCTGTTGGTGCACGAGCCGATGAAGACCTTGTCGATGTTGATATCGCTGATGGCAACGTTCGGCTGCAGGCCCATGTATTCGAGCGCGCGCTCCATGGCATTGCGCTTGTTCGGGTCTTTCTCTTTGTCGGGATCCGGCACGCGGTCTTCAATGCTGACCACCATTTCCGGCGACGTGCCCCAGCTCACCTGCGGGCGAATCTCTTCCGCGCGCAGCTCGACCACCTGATCGAAGTGCGCCCCCTCGTCGGAGTGCAGCGTGCGCCAGTAGGCGACGGCCTGCTCCCATTCCACGCCTTGCGGCGCGAACGGGCGGCCCTTGACGTACTCCAGCGTGACATCGTCCACGGCGACCATGCCGGCGCGGGCGCCTGCCTCGATCGCCATGTTGCACACCGTCATGCGGCCTTCCATCGACAGCGCGCGAATGGCAGAGCCGCCGAACTCCATGGCGTAGCCCGTGCCGCCGGCCGTACCGATCTTGCCGATGATGGCGAGCACGATGTCCTTGGCCGTGCAGCCACGCGGCAGCGTGCCCTCCACCTTCACGAGCATGTTCTTGCTCTTCTTGGCGAGCAGCGTTTGCGTGGCCAACACATGCTCCACTTCCGACGTGCCGATGCCGTGCGCGAGCGCGCCAAATGCGCCGTGCGTGCTGGTGTGCGAATCGCCGCAGACCACGGTCATGCCCGGCAGCGTCGCGCCCTGCTCCGGCCCGATCACGTGCACGATGCCCTGACGCTTGTCGTTCATCTTGAATTGCGTGATGCCGTAGCTGTCGCAGTTGGCATCGAGCGTGTCGACCTGCAGCTTGGAAACCGGGTCGGCAATGCCGTGCGAGCGGTCGGTGGTCGGCACGTTGTGATCCGACACGGCCAGGTTGGCGCTGATGCGCCACACAGGACGCTCGGCCATCTTCAGGCCCTCGAACGCCTGCGGGCTCGTCACTTCGTGCAGCAGTTGACGATCAATGTAGAGGACGGTCGTGCCGTCTTCTTCGGTATGAACGACGTGATCGTCCCAAAGTTTGTCGTAGAGCGTCTTGGCCATGATGCGATCCGTACACAACGTGCCCATCTTGGAAATTCAGGGCCGCTGCGCGAGCTGTTTCGTGGGGAGTGATCGATTATGCCACCCGGTGCATTGGGCACCGGACGTGACTGGCGAAAGGGGGTTTCGCCATTTCGCGAAGGCCCTTTCCCGGCCCTCAAGCGGCGCCCAACAAAAAACCCCGCCGGTTTCCCGGGCGGGGTTTCTGCAAGGCGAACAGCCTTGGCTTAACGCTTGTCGATCGACGGCACTTCGCGGGTAGCGGCGCCGTTGAACAGCTGGCGCGGACGGCCGATCTTGTATTCCGGATCGGTGATCATCTCTTCCCATTGCGAAATCCAGCCCACCGAGCGGGCCAGCGCGAAGATACAGGTGAACATCGAGGTCGGGATGCCCAGCGCGCGTTGCACGATGCCCGAGTAGAAGTCGACGTTCGGGTACAGCTTGCGGCTGACGAAGTATTCGTCTTCCAGGGCGATCTTTTCCAGCTCCATCGCCAGCTTGAACAGCGGGTCGTTATGCAGGCCCAGCTCGTTCAGCACTTCGTGGCAGGTTTCGCGCATCAGCTTGGCGCGCGGGTCATAGTTCTTGTACACGCGGTGGCCGAAGCCCATCAGGCGCACGCCGCTGTTCTTGTCCTTCACCTGCTTGATGAACTCGGGCACCTTGTCTACGGTACCGATTTCTTCCAGCATGTTCAGCGCAGCTTCGTTCGCGCCGCCGTGCGCCGGGCCCCAGAGGCAGGCGATACCGGCAGCGATGGCAGCGATCGGGTTGGTGCCCGACGAGCCCGCCAGACGCACCGTCGACGTGGAGGCGTTCTGCTCGTGGTCTGCGTGCAGGATGAAGATGCGGTCCAGTGCCTTCTCCAGCACCGGGTTCACCTTGTAGTCTTCACACGGCGTGGCAAACATCATGCGCATGAAGTTACCCGTGTACGACAGGTTGTTCTGCGGATAAATGAGAGGCTGGCCGATGTTGTACTTGTATGCCATGGCCACCAGCGTCGGCAGCTTGGCGATCAGGCGAATCTGCGAGATTTCACGCTCGCGCGGGTCATTGATGTTGGCAGCGTCCGGATAGAACGCGCTCATGGCACCGACCAGGCCCGTCAGCACGGCCATCGGATGGGCGTCACGACGGAAACCGCGCAGGAAGAACTGCATCTGCTCGTGGACCATGGTGTGATTCGTCACCACATGGTTGAACTCTTCCTTCTGCTTGGCGTTGGGCAGCTCGCCCTTCAGCAGCAGGTAGCAGATTTCCATGAAATCGCACTTGCTGGCCAGATCGTCGATGGCGTAGCCGCGGTACAGCAGCTCACCCTTGTCACCATCGATGTAGGTGATCTTGGAATTGCACGACGCGGTCGACATGAAGCCGGGGTCGTACGTGAACTTGCCCGTCTGACCGTACAGCTTGCGAATGTCGATCACGTCCGGGCCAACCGTGCCCTTGTAGATCGGCAGCTCGACGCTGGGCGAGCCATCGGAAAACGATAGGGTGGCTTTCACTTCGGACGGCGTCATGTCGGTTTCCTTCTCTGCTGTTTATAAAAATGAAGTCGGGAGACTCCCGCCAGACGGATCAAGGGGCGCCGGCCGGGGGCGGCTGGACCGATTCGTCTTGCGGCAACCTCTCGCGCGCCGGCTTAGACCGAGCGCAGCAAGGTCAGGACGTGCTGAATGTGGGGCACGTCGAGTTCGCCCTCCGGCTCCTTGCGTGCAAGCAGGAGATCCATCAGGTCGTTGTCGGGCAACTCGAACAACTGCGAGAGTGCGGCAACGTCGTCGTCCGACAGTTCCGTCTCGTAGCGGTTGAAGAAGCGCTCGACGATGATGTCGTTCTCAAGCAGGCCGCGTCGGGCACGCCAGCGCAAACGGGCACGCTTGTGCGGATCGGACTGATGGGAGAACGTCGGAGTGTTCACAGCAACCATACTTCCTAAAAATGCGTCGCCGGAGAAACCGCTCCGGCGACACACAATGCCAAAGTGCCCTGACTCGCGCCTTACACCGCGCGACGCACCATCAATTCCTTGATCTTGCCGATGGCCTTGGTCGGGTTCAGACCCTTCGGGCACACATCGACGCAATTCATGATGGTGTGGCAGCGGAACAGGCGGTACGGATCTTCCAGATTGTCCAGACGCTCGCTGGTGGCCTGGTCGCGGCTGTCAGCGATGAAACGATACGCCTGCAGCAGACCGGCCGGGCCGACGAACTTGTCCGGGTTCCACCAGAACGACGGGCACGACGTCGAACAGCTTGCGCACAGAATGCACTCGTACAGGCCGTCAAGCTCTTCACGCTCTTCCGGCGACTGCAGACGCTCCTTCTCCGGCGGCGGCTCGTCGTTGATCAGGTACGGCTTGATCGAGTGGTACTGGTTGAAGAACTGCGTCATGTCGACGATGAGGTCGCGCACCACGGGCAGCCCCGGCAGCGGACGCAGCACGATCTTCTCGGGCAGCTCACGCATGTTGGTCAGGCAGGCCAGACCATTCTTGCCGTTGATGTTCATGGCGTCGGAGCCGCACACGCCTTCACGGCACGAACGACGGAACGCGATCGACTCGTCCAGCTTCTTCAGCTTGACCAGCGCGTCGAGCAGCATGCGCTCGTGACCGTCGAGTTCGACCTCGTAGGTCTGCATGCGGGGTGCTGCGTCCTTGTCCGGATCGTAGCGATAGACTTCAAAAATACGCTTCATTTTTGTGGGCCCTTCTTATCCGTTAGAACGTACGCGCCTTGGGCGGCACCGATTCCACCGACAGCGGCTTCAACTGCACGGGCTTGTAGTCGAGGCGGTTGCCTTCGCTGTACCACAGCGAGTGCTTCATCCAGTTTTCGTCGTCGCGGTTCGGGAAGTCGCTGTGGGCATGGGCACCACGCGATTCCTTGCGGGCGGCGGCCGACACCATCGTCGCCTTTGCCACTTCCACCAGGTTGGCCACTTCCAGCGCTTCGACGCGCGCGGTGTTGAACACCTTGGACTTGTCCTTCAGGTGGATGTTGCCAGCGCGCTCGGCCACTTCCATGATGCGCTCGACGCCTTCATCCATCAGCTTCTGCGTACGGAACACGCCAGCGTGCGACTGCATGTTGCGGCGGATGTCGTTGGCGACGTCCTGCGCGTATTCACCCGAGCTGGACGAATCGAGCTTGGCGAGGCGCGACAGCGCGCGGTCTGCAGCATCGGCCGGCAGCGGCTTGTGCTCGCGGTTCTTCAGGTTCTGCGCAATGATGTGGTTGCCCGCCGAACGGCCGAACACCACCAGGTCGAGCAGCGAGTTCGTGCCCAGGCGGTTGGCGCCGTGCACCGACACGCACGAGCATTCGCCGATCGCGTAGAAGCCGTTGATGACCTCGTTCGGGTTGCCGTTTTTCGGCACCACGACCTGGCCGTGATAGTTCGTCGGGATGCCACCCATCTGGTAGTGGATGGTCGGCACCACCGGAATCGGTTCCTTGATGGCGTCGACGTTGGCGAACTTCAGGCCAATCTCGCGAATCGACGGCAGACGCTTCATGATGGTCTCGGCGCCGACGTGGGTCAGGTCGAGCAGCACGTAGTCGCCGTTCGGGCCGCAGCCGCGGCCTTCCTTGATTTCCTGGTCCATCGAGCGCGACACGAAGTCACGCGGCGCCAGATCCTTCAGCGTCGGGGCATAGCGCTCCATGAAGCGCTCGCCATCCTTGTTACGCAGGATGCCGCCTTCGCCGCGCACGCCTTCCGTGATCAGCACCCCCGCGCCGGCCACGCCGGTCGGGTGGAACTGCCAGAACTCCATGTCTTCCAGCGGGACGCCTGCGCGCGCTGCCATGCCCAGGCCGTCACCGGTGTTGATGAAGGCGTTGGTGGAAGCTGCGTAAATCCGGCCTGCACCGCCCGTGGCGAACAGCGTCGTCTTGGCTTCGAGGATGTAGACCTCGCCGGTTTCCATTTCGAGCGCCGTCACGCCCAGAACGTCGCCGTCCTGATCGCGGATCAGATCCAGCGCCATCCATTCGACGAAGAAGTGGGTCTTGGCCCGCACGTTACGCTGATACAGCGTGTGCAGCAGTGCGTGGCCGGTACGGTCGGCCGCGGCGCAGGCACGCTGCACCGGCTTCTCGCCATAGTTCGACGTGTGACCGCCAAACGGACGCTGGTAGATGGTGCCGTCGGCGTTGCGGTCGAACGGCATGCCGAAGTGTTCCAGTTCATAGACCACGTTCGGCGCCTGGCGGCACATGAATTCGATCGCGTCCTGGTCGCCGAGCCAGTCGGAACCCTTGACGGTGTCGTAGAAGTGATAGTGCCAGTTGTCTTCGCTCATGTTGCCCAGCGAAGCACCGATACCCCCCTGCGCCGCGACGGTGTGCGAGCGGGTGGGAAAAACCTTGGATAGCACGGCCACGGAGAGGCCGGCTTCTGCCAGCTGCAGCGATGCGCGCATGCCCGAACCGCCCGCACCGACGATCACGACGTCGAATTTGCGGCGCGGCAGCCCAGTCTTGACTGCGACCATGTCTTAAACCCTCCAGAGAATCTGAGCTGCGTAGCCCGCACAACCGACGAGCCACAGAATCGTCAACACTTGCAGCGTCAAACGCACTGCCACGGGCTTCACGTAGTCCATCCAGATATCGCGGACACCGATCCAGGCGTGATACGTGAGCGACACGAACGCCAGGAACGTCAGCATCTTCATCCACTGGTTCGAGAACAGGCCGGCCCAGCTTTGGTACGACGTGTCTTTCGAGAGCAGGAATGCAGCCAGCAACACGATCGTGTAGACCGCCATGATCACGGCGGTGACGCGCTGCGCGAGGAAGTCCTTCAGGCCGTAGTGCGCGCCGACAACGAGGCGCTTGGGACCGATATTGTTATTTGCCATCAGGGACTCCTCAGAACAGGCCGAACAGCTTGGCGCCGAACACGACCGTCAGCAGCAGGCTGACGATGAGGACGCTCACAGCCGACTTGGAAGCCGAGGTCTTGTCGATGCCGATATGCAGATCGAGGATCAGGTAACGGATGCCTGCGCAGAAATGGTGCAGATAAGCCCAGATGAGCGCGAGGACGACAACCTTGGCGAAGCCGTTGGACAGAAGCGCCGAGAATTTGGCGAAACTGATTTCCGACGTGAGACTTTGCTCGAACAAGTACAGCACGAACGGAAGAAGAAGGAACATCAGCGCACCGCTGGCACGGTGCAGGATGGACACCTTACCGGCCCAGGGCAAGCGGTAGCGGGCGATATCGCCCAAACCGATGTTCCTGTAGACCGGCCTGGCTTTCTTGATGGCTTCTGCCATGGTCAGACCCCAATTGGCTAATCAACAAACAAAACAGCTTTGCACAAATCCGCGAGATTCTAGCGCGCTTTTGTTGCGCAGCGCACCAATAATTCCATGCGACGCGCTCCACTTTTGTGCTTCGTGCCCTCGCCTGCCAGCGGCGTGATACGGGGGCAGATTGTCCTCTTTACCTTGCCTCATGACGCGCAATGCGGTGTTGCGCGACGCACAAGGTGAAACGCCATTGAGTTGGCTCAGCCGCACGAATCGCGCCTGAGGACGCACCGTCAACTCAGCTCGTTCTGGTAGTAATGCCGCGTCGTGACGTACAGGCCACGGCGTATTTCCACCGGCTTGTCGCCGAACGTGTGCGAGACGCGCTCCACCGAGAGCAGCGGCGAGGCAACCGCCACTGACAGCAACTCGGCCGTGGCGGCGTCCGCTGCCACAGCGCGGATGCGCTCCGTGGCACGCAACATGCGCACGCCGAACTCCGCCTCGAAGAACGCGTACATCGGCCCCTTCCACTCCGTCAGCTTTTCGGCCGTGAGGCCCTTGAAGCTCGCCCCCGGCAGCCAGATCTCCTCCAGCACCGTCGGCTCGCCCGAAAAGAACAGGATGCGGCGGATCTGCACGACGCTGTCGCCGGCCTTCAGTTCGAGCAGCCTGGCGATCTCGGCCGGCGCCCGCATGCGCTTGCACTCCAGTACGCGGCTGCTCGGGTAATGCTGCTCGCCCTGCTCCGGCATCAGACGTAAGAAGCGGAATTGCACGCCTTCTTCGTAATGCGTGGTCACGAAGGTGCCCTTGCCCTGGCGCCGCGCGACGAGGTTTTCGGCTGCCAATTCGTCGATCGCCTTGCGCACGGTCCCCTGGCTGACCTTGTAGCGGGCGGCCAATTCCATTTCGCTGGGAATCATCTCGCCGGGCTTCCACTCGCCCGCCTGCAAGCTTTGCAGGATCAGCGTCTTGATCTGCTGATACAGCGGACTGAACGTGGGAGAGCCGCCCGCGCCGCCCGCAGAAGCGGGCGATGCGCCGCCTTCGCCGCTTGAAGGCGGCATCGCAGCGGATAGAGGGCTTGGTGTGCTCGACATAACCGCCGATTTCACCACAAAAGCGACAAAGGCGTCCAGCCCGTTTATAGAATGTCTTATGTCTTATATAAGACAGAAGATTCATTGACTTTCCGGCGAGGCCCGACCTACACTCGCGCCTGTTCCGGGCGACGGCCCACACACACGCCACGACGACGCCAAGGTCAATCGCACGTGTGTTTCCACATCGTCATGCGGACGCAGTAAACTGCGAGGCTCTTGCCGATTCTGAGCCGACCGCCCACGAGGCGCCGACCGTTGCCGGCAATGCCTGCGAGGCTGCACCGACATCCCGCCGGGATGCGCGCCGCACGCAGTGCGATCCGCTTTCACTACCGTTTGGAGAGTTCTCATGGCAAAAGCACCCATGCGCGTCGCAGTGACCGGCGCTGCTGGACAGATCGGTTACGCCCTGCTGTTCCGCATCGCTGCCGGCGAAATGCTGGGCAAGGATCAACCCGTCATCCTGCAACTGCTGGAAATCCCCGATGAGAAGGCCCAGAAGGCGCTCAAGGGCGTGATGATGGAGATCGAAGACTGCGCCTTCCCGCTGCTGGCCGGCATGGAAGCCCACTCCGACCCGATGACCGCGTTCAAGGACGTCGACGTGGCCCTGCTGGTGGGCGCCCGCCCCCGCGGTCCGGGCATGGAACGTGCAGACCTGCTGTCGGCCAACGCCCAGATCTTCACGGCGCAAGGCAAGGCACTGAACGCCGTTGCCTCGCGCAACGTCAAGGTGCTGGTGGTCGGCAACCCGGCCAACACCAACGCCTACATCGCCATGAAGTCGCGCCGGACCTGCCGCGCGAGAACTTCACCGCCATGCTGCGCCTGGACCACAACCGCGCCCTGTCGCAGATCGCCGCCAAGACCGGCAAGCCGGTGTCGAGCATCGAAAAGCTGTTCGTGTGGGGCAACCACAGCCCGACGATGTACGCCGACTACCGCTACGCCACGATCGACGGCAAGAGCGTCAAGGACATGATCAACGACCCGGTGTGGAACAACGACGTGTTCCTGCCGACCGTTGGCAAGCGCGGCGCCGCCATCATCGAAGCGCGCGGCCTGTCGTCGGCTGCTTCGGCTGCCAACGCCGCCATCGACCACGTGCGTGACTGGGTGCTCGGCAGCAACGGCAAGATCGTCACGATGGGCATCCCGTCGAACGGCGAATACGGCATTCCGAAGGACGTGATGTTCGGCTTCCCGGTCACCACGGAAAACGGCAAGTACAAGATCGTCGAAGGCCTGGAAATCGACGAGTACAGCCAAGGCAAGATCAAGATCACGCTCGACGAGCTGGAAGGCGAGCGTGCGGGCGTGCAGCATCTGCTGTGATCCGCATGATCTAAAAGAAGAAACCGGAGCGGATCGGCAGCGAACCCTCCGGTTTTTTTACACCTGCATTTCGAACAAAACGCAGGCGTTACCGCGCCGCCCAACCGATACCACCCCGTGCACCCCACCGAGGTTTTGTTCCAGGACGATGCCCTGCCGGCCCAGCTGCCGGTCTGCGACCACTACGCGGGCGCAGAAAAACTGATGCGCAAGTCGCTCGCCCTGCAACAAACCCTTGGCCCGGTTTTCGACATCACGTTTGACTGCGAAGACGGCGCCGCCGTCGGCCAGGAACGCGCGCATGCCGAACTGGCCGCCGCACTCATCAACAGCGACGACAACCGCTTCAACCGCGTTGGCGTGCGCATCCACGATCCGAACCACGATGCGTGGACGCAAGACGTCGACATCCTGGTCGGCCTTGCCGGCCGCCGCCTCGCCTACGTGACCGTGCCGAAGGTACGTGACGTCGTGGAAGTGGCGCGCGTGACCGATCGCGTCAACCAGGCGGCCAAGGCTGCCGGCATTGCGAGGCACCTGCCGATTCACGTGCTGATCGAAACGCATGGCGCGCTGGCACAGGTGTTCGATATCGCCTCGCTGGTGCAGGTCGAATGCCTGAGTTTCGGCCTGATGGATTTCGTTTCCGCCCACAACGGTGCGATTCCGGGCGCGGCGATGGGCTCGCCCGAGCAGTTCGAACATCCGCTGATCCGCCGCGCGCTTGCCGAGATTTCTGCCGCGTGCCACGCGCACGGCAAGGTGCCGTCGCACAACGTCAGCACCGATATCAAGCACCCGGACCGCGCCGGCGCCGATGCCGCGCGTGCCCGCAACGAGTTCGGCTATCTGCGCAAGTGGAGCATCCATCCCGACCAGATCGCGCCGATCGTTTCCGCATTCCGCCCATCGCACGAAGAAGTGACACACGCGGGCGCCATTCTTGCGGCTGCGCAGGATGCCTCGTGGGGCCCGATCCAGCACGAAGGCCGGCTGCATGACCGCGCGAGCTATCGCTATTGGTGGGCCGTGCTGCAACGTGCGCATACCACCGGCGTGGAGATGCCGGCCGACGCCGTCGCGCGGTTCTTCGCGTGACAACCGTAGAAAGGAGATTCGCCATGACGGCAAACACCCAAACCAGCGCAAGCGCCCGCTTCCGCCAGGCGCTGGTCGAAGAATCGCCGCTGCAGATCGTCGGCACCATCAACGCCAACCACGCGCTGCTGGCCAAGCGCGCCGGCTATCGCGCCATCTACCTGTCAGGCGGCGGCGTGGCAGCAGGCTCGCTGGGCCTGCCTGACCTCGGCATATCTGGCCTGGACGACGTGCTGACCGACGTCCGCCGCATCACCGATGTGTGTGACGTGCCGCTGCTGGTGGACGTCGACACGGGCTTCGGCGCTTCCGCCTTCAATGTGGCGCGCACGACCAAGTCGCTCATCAAGTTTGGCGCCGCGGCCATGCACATCGAAGACCAGGTCGGCGCCAAGCGCTGCGGCCATCGGCCCAACAAAGAAATCGTCTCGAGGGACGAGATGGTCGATCGCATCAAGGCCGCCGTCGATGCCCGCACCGACGCCGACTTTGTCGTCATGGCCCGCACCGATGCGCTTGCCGTCGAAGGGTTCGACCGCGCCTTGGAACGCGCCGTGGCCTGCGTGGAAGCCGGCGCGGACGCGATCTTTCCCGAGGCGATGACGGAACTGTCGATGTACCGCAAGTTCGTCGACGCGGTGAAGGTGCCGGTGCTGGCCAACATCACCGAATTTGGCCAGACGCCGCTGTTCACGCGCGACGAACTGGCCTCCGCCGGGGTGTCGATGATCCTGTATCCGCTGTCGGCATTCCGCGCGATGAACAAGGCTGCGGAGAACGTGTACGCAGCCATTCGCCGCGATGGCACGCAACGGAACGTCGTCGATACCATGCAGACGCGCATGGAACTCTACGACAGCATCGGTTACCACGACTACGAAGCCAAGCTGGACGCGCTGTTCGCACAGAACCGCGGTTGAGCCACTCCCCCATCCATCCCAACGCAAACAAGGAGAACGGAAGACAAGACTGCGGGATAACTTGCCCCGGAAACAACCCGGAAAACGGTGCCGATGCTGGCGCGACACCCCCGTTTGGCGTAGCGGTCGGGCGAGCATGTAACAGAACGTTGGGCACGGCGTCCAAATCGGTCAAAATACCGGCCGGTGTGCGAAATGCCGTGGCATTCCGTGGCCTGGCAGCCGCCTCCCCCACTCTGTCTTACCGAAGGAAACCCTATGAACAAATTCATCGTGGGCGCCTGTGCTGGCGTTCTTTCGCTGGCTGCATCGCAATATGCAACCGCCCAGGCCCCGGCCAAGCCGGCTGCCAAGAAGGCTCCGGCCAAGAA